>JANMHS010000088.1:0-1587 GCA_031375385.1 Synechococcales cyanobacterium OTE_70_metabat_200
TTTGCCTCCAAGAAGGCTCAACTAGATTTCTACGACTCAATCTGGTTCGATCGGATCGTTACTATCACTTGTAAAACCTACTTTTGCCCCTCCATTAAAGATGTGTCAGGCAGTCAGTTGGTGCGGTGCGGACTACTTTTACCTTTTAGCTGCGATCGAAGTCGTAAGGGCGATCCGATCGAATCGCCCCAAAAGTTATATTCTGTAATAACAACGGCTTCGGCTTGCATCGACGCAGCTAGCTAGAGGAGCTGAGTGCCAAACTGTCACTAACTTCTAGATTGTTGTATCGATCTGCTCTATAGCCGATCGATAAAAGTCGAGCATCTGACGATCTTGCAGGCTGTAGAATACGTGCCGCCCCTGCTTGCGAAAATTGACCGATCGGTTTGCCCTGAGCATTCTTAACTGATGGGATACCGCCGATTCGTTCATCTCCAACATCGCCGCCAAATCGCCAACGCACATTTCCTTCGCTGCGAGGATCGAGAGAATTCGCAACCGATTGGGATCGGCTAAAAAGCCTAAAAACTCTGACAGACGCTGTGCCTTCTCCACCGAGAGCATTTCGGTGGGTGGGGAATTTGCATCGTCAGAGTGAGTGGGATGGGGAGCTTCACAACAAAGATCTTCCCCATCTTCAATTGTCACTGGTTCGGTAGATCGATCTGACATTTATTTGCTGCATCCACATCCTGTGTGTCCGCAACCTTGTCCGGCGGGATGACCGTTAGCACAAGCATCGCCACAGTAATGTTTGCCGTCTTTGACGATCGCGTCTGAGAGCGAAACGATACACAGGCAGGAGTTACAAGCACATTTCATTTGGGTAACAGTAGACATGGTGGTTCTCTTTTGAGTTATCTTAATATCCTAACACATGAATGCACGTTCAGGTAATCACAACTGGGAATCCTTACAATTTCCATTTGCCGTAAAATGCAAAATGCTAGAAGCCGCTCGGACAGATTTATAATAGCGATCGAATCGCTGAAAAATATTTAAGATGAAACTATTTAACTTACTATGGCTACCTGTGGCTGGAGCGATCGGAGCCACTTATCTCGCTCAAGCTAATCCTTCCCAACCGCAACCGCAGCCAGAGGCACTTAAAGCCTGGAAGATCCAACCAGTAGCAGCACCTGTTATCGACCCGAAATCTGCCCACCAAGCTTTACTTGCGCGACAACAACAACTTGCTGGGAAAAATTTTAGTTGTGATTGCAATGGCTGTAGGGTAGCGGCACTGCAAGTAGGTATCACACTCAATTAGATGGCAAGTTCGCCAGATTTAACTAGTTTTGGCAAAAGAATATGATGGATTTATGTCCGATTACTTTAGAGTGACTTATGGTGGAAAAGAGGAATTATTTTTTGCTAAAACGTTGTTCGTCTGCGATCTGCAAGGTAAACCCATCGCCACCTGCTTGAGTTGGCAAGCGTATGATGAATTTAATACGATTCAATGGTTCAAAGTCCTCAAAGAATGCGAAGGACAAGGCATCGGCAGAGCTTTGCTTTCAAGTATTATGCGAAAACTAGAAAAACAAGATTATCCTGTGTACCTGCACACACAGCCATCTAGTT
>JANMHS010000135.1:0-128163 GCA_031375385.1 Synechococcales cyanobacterium OTE_70_metabat_200
CAGCGCGCCCAGCCGAGCCACCAAAGTGAATTCATAGGCACCAGCCTCTTCCGGGGCGGGGGCAAAGACCAATTCATTAGAAGCGTTGAGACCGCCCGTAGGTAAAGGTTTATCGGACAGGATCGAGACGATCACAGTACCCGGTTCCGTGTTCTTATCCAAGAGCGGCATAGACAGCCGATCGCCCACGGTCACTGCCAAGTCACCGAACTTGTTAAAGACAGGAGGTGGAGCCACGGGGCCTTCTAGCACCGAGCCAGCCAGAGCAAAAGGCAAGAGCTTGGGATTCTCGATCAAGACCCGCACGATACCACTGCTAGCCCCAGCCAACAGACCATCCAAAGGAATCGCCTTATTGAAGTTCAGATAAGAAGAACCACTGCTATCCAAACCAGAAGCATTAGCAACGGAGACTCCAAAGGGTAGATTATCGACCCGGACTAAAGACTGACGAGAAAGCGTGTGGTCAGTACCATTGATAATTTGCAGATCGGCATAATACTTACCGCTATCCATATCAAAAGTCACCCCAGTGATTTTCACTGTAGCTGAGACAGACTTGTAGACCGATAGATCGGATACCGCCTTGCCAGCCCCAATCCTTTGGACTTGTGTCGGTCGGTAAGGAGTAGGCGTAGCCCCAGCCCGGTAGTTCTCCTCTACACCACCAAAACGTACCCGCGAACCTTCATCACCATCACCATTGATCATCTGAATGACCAAAGTAGCCCGACTGATATCAATCAAACTGCTCACATCAATACTGACCCGGCCATCCTTATAGGTCACAATCCCCGGAATCGACTCCGTGCCATTCTCCGTAATACTAAAGACCGGCGCACCATCGCCCCCATTATTCAACAGAGTTTGTTGCGGATTATCGATACTTGCTAAATACACATTAATTCGGTCACCGGACTTAGTATTATCCCAATTGGTCACCAAATCAAAGTCCACCGTGCGCTTGCCATAGAGCGAACCCACCGCCACCGTAGTAGTCGCCTGAGTCGCCAAACTGCCACCTTCGATCAGCATAAAGCCATCAACAGTTTGGTAGCCCCAACCCGGATTTTCTGCTGTCGTAGTTCTGACTCCATCAGTCACATCGATCGAGAAAGATTGAACATCGCCAACATTACCAGCAGCATCGCTGACCTTAACATCTACATTGTGCTTACCGAAGAAAAGACCATTGGGTTCCAGAGCGCGATCGAAACCACCACTAGTATTCACCCCAAACTGCTTCGACCAGTCACCGCCACTGGTGCCGAGCGAAGCCGAGGCATCCACCCGGAATTGGAAAGTGCCGCTGCCTTCATTTGCCCTGCCCACCACATGGGCTGTGGCACTGACCTTGGTCGTCAAAGCATCCAGAGTGAAGGTAGGCTTGAGGCGATCGAGCACAAACACCAAAGCCTGAGAACTCAAGACCACACCCTGGGCATCCCGCGCTCGGACAAACCACTGATAAGACCCATCAGCCAAATCTGCCGGTAACTTGTCGGCTCCAATTTGGAAGCTACCGTCAGCCTTCACTGCATCGGAAATATTCAACTCCTGACCATTAGTCAGGACCAAGAACACCGCTTGCTCGGCCTTCAAGCGCAGAATCTTGCCAGAAACCCCAATAGAGCTAGTAATTCCATCCTTGTCGCTAACGCCAGTATCCTTGGTCAGAACCACCGAGATAATCGGTGGTCGAGCCACTTTGACGACATAGCTTTGAGTGGTTTGGTTGCCACTGCTATCGATCGCCTTGAGCTGAAGCGTCACATCACCCTCTAGGAAAGTGCGCAGGTCAAGATTCAGATTAAATTCACCACGACTGTTGGGGCGCAGATTTACTTCTCGTTGATTATTCAGGCTATAAGTAGCCAATCGCACCAAGCCCAAAGCATCCTGCACCGTACCTACCACCCGAGCTTGGTCATTAGTCACCACCGCCGCCAAGGGCTGAGACAACTGGAACTGTGGGCCAGTAGCATCGATAGACAGCGTCAGAGGCAGAGAATTCGCGCTAACGTTACCAGCTAAGTCGATCGATCGAGCCGTCAGCACCTTTGTACCGTCACCTAAGGCCGGAGCCGCTATTTGCCAGACACCGTTAGCAGCGATGATCGATCGAGCTAGTACTGTATCACCGAGCAGGACTTCGACCGTGTCGCCCGCCGCACCATTACCAACGATGTTGCCATTGCCTATGGATTGGAGATTTGTCGGAGCAAAGCTAACACTGTCAAGCTGAGCACGCAGGGGGGCCGTAGTCGTGGTGTTGCCCAGACGATCCGTAGCTTGGAAGTAGATACTGTAAGCACCATCCGGCAGAGCACCACCATTGAGCGCTGCTAGATCCGCAGCACTCAGACTGAATTGACCGGCAGCATCCACCGTCACATCCACAGCCCGACGGAAAGTCCCTTGCAGACTTGCCTTGAGTGAGGTTAGACCGCTCGCACTAGCTACTCTGCCATTAATAGAGAGCTGATTGGTGATGTTGTCGCCAGCAACGCCAGTATCCTGAGCCAGAGCAAAACTGATCACTGGAGGAGTATGGTCAACGGTCACATTGATATCGTATTTCTGAGTTGCCGTGAGACCAGCAGCATCCCGGAGAGAGATCAATACAGAAGTCGCCCCCGTTAGCACATTGGCCCAATTTGGCAGCAGCTCGAAATCACCATTGCCATTGAAGGTCAGCGATCGCACCTCACCACCAGCAAACTGATAAGTCGCCAGTGCAATCTTGCTACCAGTGCCATCGACACGACCCTTGAGGCGGCTATCTAGACCAAAAGACTGACCTTGCCAATCGGCAATGATCGTCGGAGCCAGATGATCATCAACAGCTCCAACATCCACCGCTACTCGTTGAGTGTAATTAGCGAACACACCACTGGTATCCATTACTTGGAGAGAGATCGTAAAGTCACCAGCCTGTTGATAAACATGCTCGGGAGCAGCATCGTAGATAAAAGGAGTACCATCGCCAAAGTTCCAGCGATAGACCAGCTCGTCCGTATCTTGTGTTGTAGCTCGAAACACATTAGACTGACCAGCCACAACTGTTGCTGCTGTCTCCAGCCCAGCAATTACCGGTGCTTGGTTATCCACAACCAACACATAATTCCGAATCGCCCTGATCCCCTTTTCATCCGTCGCAGTCAGCGAAGCATTATAAACACCCACCGTCTTAAAGATATGGTTGACATTCTGACCGATTTGCTGCGAGCCATCGCCAAAATTCCAGCTATAGGTAATCGCTGTCTTGGTTTGGGAGATCGCCTCCGCCGCAAAATTTGCCGCCACTCCCGGCAGAATCACCGTCGGCACCACAATATCCTGGACTAGCACCCGAGGCTTAGAAACCTTGAAAGTAGCCATGGCCGTATTGCTGACCAATCCTTGTAGATCGGCGATTGTATAGGTTAGAACATCGACCCCCACAAAACCGAGGTTAGGTGTGTAGATGAGGGAACCATCGTTATTCACAGAGACCGAACCGAAGCGCGGAGCATTGGTGATCGAGAGCGATCGCACATCCAAAATCGTCCCTAGGGAGCTAGCATCATTGGCCAAAGGCCCGATCGGCAGAGCAACCCCTTGATAGGACTCATAAACATCATTATTGGCCCGAGGAGCCTCATGGACAAATAGCTGCACATCACTCAATACCACACGACCATCAGCCGCCCCATTACCCAAGAAATCCAGACTCAGCACCGCCGGAGCATTAGCCGTCAAACCACTGACATCCACCAAGAAAGTATGAGTATTGCCCTGAATTAAGTCACCACTAGTGCCCGACAACCGCACCGCTGTGCTAAAGAACACCCGACCATCGGCTTGGAGATTCAAGAAAGCACTGCTGTCCTCCAGCGCCGTAGCCAATAGGGAACGACCTGTTGGTGAGCCTGTCGTTCGCGACGCGTCTCCGCCAGGAGAACCATCAACTCCTTGCAGCGATAGCTCCACAGCCTCTCCCGGCTGACCAAAGGGCGTTGCACCCCAATTAGTCGTCAATGTAAACTTCAGCGTTTCTGCACCCTGGGGCACCGTAAATGCCTGACCAATGCGAGCAACCCGCTGGTCGCCTTCGCCCAAAGTAGCTCGATTGTTAGCAACTACCACATCTCCTTGAGTCTGCCAATTAGCTGTACTGGCGAAGTCACCATTCTGGAGACCCACCGGCAACGATCCTGGCAGGTCGAAGAGCCAAACACCCCTGGGTGTAACTACCGGCGGCTCGATCGACTTTGGATCTGGCGTGTAGGCAGACTTAGTCACCGCCGGATTGTTCAGATTGGTGCCACCAAGCCCAAATCCAGCCTGAGCCACAAAGCCATAGTTAGCTGCAATCAACTGGGCATCAGCCATATTAATTGCCCCATTGCCATCCACATCCGCTGCCGTAGCTTGCTGTTGGAAAAGCTGGTTATCCAACGCATCCACCCGACCATCCAGATTCACATCGCCAATCAGGCGGACTTGGAGCGATTGAACGCCAGTACCATCCAAGCGTAAGCGGTAAGTTGCCGCTTGCTCGATGGCATAGATCGCCAGATTCCCCACCACCGGAAAGGGCTGTAAACCATCGATCGACTGGCGACCATTGAGTTCAACTCCCACCAAAACTTGACGAGGGAAGGTGGCTGATAACTCCTGTTCCTGCACTGTAAAGGTATAGTTCCGTTGCACTCCGCCAGCCCCAAAGTCCACCACTTGCGGAGCACCGAGATTTGCCAACGCTCCCAAGTCACCAGCCAAAGGTGTTGGTTTACCATGATCCAGAGCAATACCAGTCCGATCACCTTCCACCACCGCCGAGAGATGGCCTTGGGCATCATAGGCATAGCGGCTGAGTCTTTCACCATTCTGGAACTGCACCAGTTGGCCCCGACCATCATAGCGATATTCCAGAGATTGACCATCGGGCAACTGCACCCCAGTCCAATTGCCCAGACGATCCCGATCGATCTGGATCGTCTTGCCTGTTTGCAGATTAGTGATGGTATTAGCACCAAAAATCAGCGATCGACCATCGGGCTGCACTAACTGGCGTAGATCACCAGCCGGATTGTATTTGTAAAGATAGCCATCACTACTACGTAACTGATAAGCATATTCACCCGCCTTAGTCCCCGCCGGATCCGCCGGGTTATATGGCCGACCAGTTAGCTCATAGAAACCATTCACCGCCTTGATTAACTGCCCACGAGTAATCAACTGATAGCCGCTCTCGGAAACCCAGGCCGGTTGATAGATAGTAAAGTTAGTCTCCGGCTTAGCAATGGGCTGGAATTTAAAGGCAAAGCGCTCGCCCGTCGGTACGGTCAAGTAGACCCGATCACCCTCCGTAAGTGGAGTAGTCCGATCGATCTGCCAACTGGGAGCAAGACCCGCTGCACCAAACTGCCAGAGACCAGTCCCATCGTGATAAGTGCGCTGCAATGGTGCATTTATACCATCGAGCTGAGCGATCGCATCGGTTTCCTGCCGTTGGAAAGCTGTGGCCACACCATTAATCTCTACCAGCACTTCTGTCGCCGCCGAACGCTGACCAATATCCGTAGCACTCAGCCGCAACCGGTAGAAACCACTTGCGATCCTACCTGGATCGAGCTGCGTCAATAACTGCCACTCATCAACTCCATGGCCGCTGGCGATCTCCCGATAGTTATCGCTGCCATTCGGCGCAATCTCTAGCTTCCAATTATCCAGATTGACATCACTGATGCGACCCATGATATCCTGAGCCGAAATCAGCTTGTCGCCATCCTGAAGATTCCAGAATCCTAACTGTGGAGCCTCTCGGTCATTTGGATCCAAGACCTTCACTACCTGGCTTTGGGTGCCCACCACGCCACCAATATCCGTGGCCTGGGCCGTGAGCACGTAACGACCCGGATCCGTAAAGGTAATCCTTTGCCGGAGGCTATTGTTGCCCAACAGTAATTGATTGAGACCATTAACATTGTTAGAGATAATCGGTAGATCGACCGCTGTCACCCCATTAGATCGATCGAAGTTAGTCGCAATCCGATCGATCTTACCCACGCTATTTACCACAGTAGTCAAAATCAGCGGCTGACCGGGCAACACCACCTGAGAGGGCGAGAAATCGAAAGCTAAAGAAGGCTTCGGTACCGTCGCCAAAACTTGGAACAGCACTACCTTGGTGACGGCTTGGGTACCATCAGAAACCGTAAAGGGCACCAGATAATCACCCAATTGACCGGGGGCTGGAGTCCAGGAGAAGCTACCAGTTTGTCGATCAAAAGTCGCACCTACTGGCAAATCCTCAGCACCGTAGGTCAATAACGTTCCTTGATCCGGATCGGAGCCAACCAATGTGAACGCTACTTGCTCACCCACCGTCACTTTATCTCGCCGATCGGGCACCAATAGCTGAGGCGCACGATTAACATTAACCACCTGAATAGCAACGGTTTTTGTATCAGTCTTACCAGCCGGATCGCTGACTTGAAAATCAATACTATAGTTACCCTGACTGCTAAAATTCGGAGTCCAGGTAAATCGACCATTGACTGTATCGAAGAACGAACCAGCAGGCAAGGTGGTCAGGGGCTGATAGACGATCGTGTCCCCATCGGGATCGTTAGCCGCCAACTGGAATGCTAGTTTCCGGCCTTCATTGACTCGCTGCAAGGGGAGATTGAGGAGAATCGGCGATCGGTTATTTCCGACCTTTGGACGCACATCGCTTTGGTCGGGCAGCCCCGGCGCATCCACCGAACCATCCACACTGATAATTAGGGTCGTAGTTGTACTATGACGTTCCCCGAGGACAACGGGTCGATCTTCCGTCGCCGTCACATTGATGGCATAGTCACCACGCAGAGTTGTGGCTGTGGGGTTGACCAGCAGGGCACCAGTGCCGTCGCCATTATCTACTACCTGAACAAAGCTAGGCAAGTCGTAGCCCGCTTCGCCCTCAGCGGATAGCACCAACTTGTTACCATCAGCATCTTGGAATCTGATCGGTACCGATAGAGTATTATTCCTTTGCACCCGCTGATTAGCCATTACCTGGGCCACCGGCAACCGGTTTAGATCCAGAATATGCATGGGCACCGTCACCTGGGTGGTCAATGGCACCCCAGTACCATCACCATCATCCACCGCCGTAAAGGTGACACCATAGTTCCCAGCCGCATCGGTGCTAGGAGTCCACCTAAAGTATTGAGTATCTGGGTCGAAAGTAGCTCCTGGGGGCAGATTGTTTAGAGATACATTGAAGGTGCGTGGCGAACCAGCCAAGGCAGTCAGCGTACCATCAGCTCTGCGCTCTGGCGCAATGTAGCCGATCGAATCTGGGTCGTTTACCGCCACCCGGAATTGAATGGTAGAACCCTCATAAATCTCCCAATCACCCAATTGGTCAAAGACCGGAGCACCATTCCGATTCAGCACCGTCAGGGTCGCCGAGACCTCCGTACTGCCCACACCATTGCTTACCTGGAAAGGAATCTTGTAGGTACCGGCTTGGGCAAAACCCGGTTGCCACTCAAAAATACCCGTATTCGGATCCAGCACCGCCCCCTTGGGTAGCTGAGAACTGGTGTACTGTAGCTTCAGAGTATCCTGAGCTGCGATGCGGAAGCGCAGCGTTTCACCCTCAGCGATCGTCCGTTGGGCAATCGCCGTGACCACTGGTTGACGAGCACTAGAGGCGATCGAGATATTTACGGTCTGCTGGACAACTTGATTACCATCACTGACGGAGAAGATGGCCGGGAAAGTGCCAGCCACATTGGGTTTCCAAGTGAATTGATGGGTAACGCTATCAAACCTAGCGCCATTGGGCAGGCGGTCGGCCCAGTAAACCAGCGACTGACCATCCACATCCGTAGCACTTACATCGAAGGATAGCTCTTGCCCTTGTTTCGTGAAAATCTGCTTGGGTAGCCCACTAAAGACCGGTAGATGATTACCACCAGCAACGTTCACTTGGAACAATTGACTGCTATAGCTGCCATTCACATCATAGGCACGGAATTCTACTGCTGCTTGGCTGGGACTATTGACCGTCGGCTGCCAACGAATCAAACCAGTCTGAGCATCGATTTGCATCCCCACCGGCCTATTCACCAACAGGTAGCTCAAACCACCAACGGTCGAGGAAGTTGCCGCCACCTGATAAAAATAATCTTCACCAGCTTTAATATCAATTACCGGGGCCGAAGCAATCACTGGCAGAATTTGGTCTTCTTGCAATCCATAGACCTGGGCCGTCAGCAACACCTGCAATGCTGCGGGATCCTCCACTGTCACAGTTTTCACCAAAGATTGGCCCGGAGCCATAAAGCCATCGGGCAACAGGGATCCTAAATCCAACACATAATTGCCATCAGTATTCGGCGCAATCCCCAGACTACCCTGAAAATCCTTGCCCGGTGTTAGATATAGATACAAAGGCGTCAATATCTGCCCAGTAGTCTGATTCATAGCTAAAATATCATAGCTGACCTTACCAGTAGCATGATCAACTCGGCCATTGGTTACCTTCAAATCTATCGCCCCAGCCAAACTACCCGCAAAGGCAAAACTGCTGTTGTAATCAGCAACTAAATTAGATCCATCCGTATCTTTCAGGGTTTTACCCACCTGAATTTGGTAGCGATCGGGAGACAGTGAAGATACCTGTAAATAAGCCGTTTGGTTAGTACTATCATAACGGACTGACTCAATGGATACTCGGCCCTGGGAACCTGACAGGACATAGTTATTAGTATTCAACACCGAGAAAGTTTCGTTGCCTCGGCCCTCAAACATCTCATGGTCGAAGGTTACAGCAATTTCGCTGACTGGGACTGGTGACCAAGCCTTGTCTTGGGGAGTAATTCGCAGCACTTGAGCCGGCACAATCGCCGAAATCAGATCCACGTGGCTACCTTGGCTCACCAAGATTTTACCAGCTGCGGTTGTAAATAAATTCTCCCCACGCAGACCCCCAGTGGCAATGGTCTGCACCTTACTAGTAGCCATATCTAGTACAATCAACTTACCGTTGCTCGTCGAAGCAAACAGCAGGCCAGCAGTATCTTTCTTGCCGATCGCGATCGAGTCCAGCGGCTCCTCGCTGGTGTAAATCACCTTGTAATCACCGCGCTGGTCGAACCGCACGATCCTGCCTCGTTCCGGCCAGGTAGTACCCCACAAATTACCTTGATCATCCAAGGTTAAGCTATCCACTCGCCGACTGCTAAAAGCTTTGAAGCTCTGAGTTTGCATATCGAAAAGATCGATGCCATCCCCAGAAGAAACATAGATTTTCTGGTTAGTGTTATCGATCGCTAAAGATTGGGTAATAATATCGCCGTAGGACTTTAGGATAGAGCCACTGCTGCGATCTAGCTCCACCAAAGCCCCACCCCCAGTCGTCGCCCAAATTCGACCCTGTCGATCCTGAGCCATACTGTAAATCGGTGTATCCAGCTTATTAATTAGCTGGCGGCCGCCATCCTTGATCTGATACAACTCGCCGCGATTACTGCCGCCCGTCGCCCAAATTGTGCCATCCTGCTGCTCCAACAGTGCCAAAGCCCCAATTCCAGCTTGAGACAAAGGCACATCACTGGCCAGCGCTTTAGCAGTGAAAGGCCGTAAAATTTGTTGAAAAGCCGATGGTTTACCCACAAAAGCATTGTTGGGTAAGTTTTCTTGAGCAGCAACAAATAAGTCAGCAGGCTTCGGCTTAGGTGCCGTTGGATTGGCAGTCGAACCATCAGTCCCCAGAACTGGCTCCGTACCACCTCGGCTACCCTTCAGACTAGCCAATCCTTCCACATTGCCCGCCACATCCATGGCCCTGACCAAGAACTCATAGCGACGACCGCGTTTGCCTTGGAAGAAGGTGCTAGTCTGGCTAGTATGATTCAGTAAAGCCCGGTACTCGCCGCCATTCTCAGAAACATAGACACTATAATCCTTCAGTCCAGAACCACCACTTTCTTCGATCGCACTCCAAGTAAGCTGATAGCTGTTGCTGACCAAGGATTCCACCTTCAGAGAAGATACTGGCGCTGTGTTGTCTAGCAAATTACTGACTTGCTTGGATTCTAATGGCGCAGCATTCTTCAAAAACAGTCGAGCGGAGCTAGTAATCTGGGTACCGCTCACCGCCTCAAACTTAGGTTGGATCCGGTAGCTAACACTGCCATCACCATTGGGTGGCAGAATGCCAATATTCGGCTTCTCAATCACATTACCTGTGAGCGGATCGATCGCTTGCAATAGCCAAGTAGCAGTCTTACTAATCGCATCAATGCCTGCGCTGACTCTCAGAATAAAGCCCAGCTTCTTGGTGAAATCAAACTGACCATCAAAGGAAAAACGACCTTCGGGGACAGTCACCTTGATGTCGCCAATCCGCATCTCACCCAGGGAGAAGGTGCGGGGATCCAGGTTGTCATCCAGCTTCGTAATAATCCGGATTTCGCCGCCCGCATTGTTACCAACTGCCCGAAAATCTACACTGTAGGTAGACTGCTCATTAGAAATAAAGTTCTGCGGGCCAAAGCCAATAGGATTGTTGACCGTCACGGTATTGCTAGATTGAGCCACCCCTCCCAAGAAACCATTTAAACTAGCCGCAGCCACATTCACTGTAGTGGGTAGATCGTAACGAGCAGTACCATAGGGCACCGCCACATTCAGAGAGAGGGATTTAGTGGGTTGAGTGGCTTGCAGGTCAAATTGACTAGCGGCAGGTAGCTTAGCATCGCCTACCTTACCATCCAAGTTGCCATACCATCTCCGCAAATTAGCGAAGAATTGCACCAAATCCCCCGATGAAATGATTTCGGCTCCGGCAGGCCCATACAGCAAGCCCGTAGCTAAAATCGAAACCATACTATCCACTTCAGGCTGCTCCCGCAGGGGTGGAGTATCTGCCTCCAGTCGCAGCCAGCCAGCTTGCTGAAGAGCCGACAAGTAGCCAGTAATCCATTGATTTTCATCCGCTGCCAACACCTTGAGTCCAGAGGTAGCCTTGGGATCTAAGAGCACCGATTGGCGCAGCTTCAAGGCATCAGCTGTTTGCCTAGCAATAAATTCATCCCGCGTCAGGGCCGTCGCACTGGCTGTCACCCAAGATCTAAAGGCAACATCATCATCTTCCAAATCTAAATCTTTAACGATTTTGGCTAACAATTCCTCAGCCTTGAATTCTTGCTGAACCTCTTTACTAAAACCAAAATTGTCAAAGAGTCCTGGGTAAGTATTAATATTAAATGTTTGACCGATCGATCCCCCAGTTGCTAGGTCAAAAACATAGCCTGGAGCCAGGATATTCCCATCCGTATTGATCTCCGAAATCAACTGCGCCCAAGGAATAGTAGTATCTGAAGCCCGAGACGTATTACCAAGATTATTACTGGTAGTAGTGTATGGAGTATTCAATAGTAGATCGTTCTTGCCTAGTTCCGGCAGGCCGAATTGGAAGAACACATAGGGGGTATCAAGATTGGAAATATTGGCAACGGATACTCCATAGGTGGCAGTTTTAGTCGGGTCTATCTTGCGCGGCCCGCTGAGTCCCACTGTCACATCCGGCTCAATCGCCCTTTCAATCAAATAGCGGTAGGGCAGAATAGCTTCCTGGCCATCAGGATTTAATACCTTGATGTCGTACAAACCATGGGTAACATTCGTGAAATCAAAGACCGAAAGAATTTGGGTAGCAGTAGTTACCTGGCTGTTCACCGGCAATACTTCCTCTACCCCTGGCCGACTCAGCTTCACTACGGCCCCCTGCTTAAACTGTGCCCCATTCAGACGCAAAGTCACAAACCTACGATCACCACCTCGGTCTGTAGTAACCTTGGTAATGCTAAAGGGCAATGATTCAGCCTTAATAGTCACCGGCACACTAGGACTGCCATCATAGCCCCGCACCAGCACGTAGTAACTACCGGCCTTGGTACTATCAATTAGGGCATCCTGATTGGGAGATAAAGCTCCGGTATAGGCCGCGTCATAGAGCGTATCTGTAGGCGCTTCACCATAGCGGACAAAGATCTCGTTATTACCAGTGCCACTGCCAGCACGGACGGAGAAGCTCACTGTCTGGCCTTCTTGGGTATCTACCCGATAAAGACGACTATAGCCCTTACCCAAGTTAGTCTTCAGCGCTACCCCCATCTGCAAAACACCGGCATCGGCATTGAGCAGGTTGGCAGAAGCCAATGTATTGTTCTGCTCTCGATCTCCTTCATAGACCCGATCCGTAGCATCTGTTCTCACCAGGATACGGTATTGCCCCGGCGTGACCACCGGTAAATTACTAGTCAAAGACTGGTTATAACCTTCACCGGAAGCCAGAGTGCCATCTTTCCCCTTGCTCTGTACCTTGCCCAGAAAAATATCACTGGCATCCCAAGTGTTATCCGTTGAGAGGAAAACCGAGTCGAACCAACTACCCAAGGCCGGATTATCGCTGTTGTTTTTTACGGTCCAGCCTACAGTCAAAGAATCACCAATCTGACCATTACTAGGAACAGAAATCGACTGAACTTCCAAGTCCGCAGCCAAAGGTCTTTCGATAATCAGCGGCTGAATACTGGCAACATCGTTGTTGATGTACTTGCCCGCCTCATAAATAGAATTGCTATTGTTGACCGCAACAATTACATATGCTGGACCATCCCAGTCTTTAGGTAAGTCTACCAACAGATCAGACTCTGCACTTGCTCCCTGGGCTAGAGCCTGGGTCCGAAGAATATTTTTCAAGAAACGAT
The DNA here is from genome assembly GCA_031375385.1 of Synechococcales cyanobacterium OTE_70_metabat_200. GTDB lineage: Bacteria > Cyanobacteriota > Cyanobacteriia > Cyanobacteriales > Chamaesiphonaceae > JAAFHZ01. Next base: position 12,759 of record JANMHS010000135.1, read on the forward strand.
CGGTTCTAGTATCCAGCAAGGTATCCCGTGAGAGATAGACCCCATCGGTCCACTGTGCCGGCGATGTAACGCTGCCAATAGCCGCATCACCAATGTTAGTAGTGGTGTACTTAAGTTGGAAGTCTTGGCCAGCGATCGCTCGTTCGGGAATGATCACATCGGTAGCAGTGAGGTCAGGGAAAGGCGGCGCAATTACTTTGATCTTCCTAGCCAGGGTATTATTACCCTCACCTTGATATTCGAGCACGCTACCAGAGGTGATCAATGTTTTGTTGACCAATGAGATATCTTTGTAATACACATAGTCATCGGTCACTGCGATGAGATAGTAATCTCCGGCGGTCAAGCGCTCTGGCAAACTCACCGATAAGCCATTCTCATAGGATTCTCCATTACTGAGTTTCCCAAGGTGCTTGGCTGTCCCCACATACAGATCGCCATCATCCAGGGCTGAATCACGAGACAGGTACAGGCCATCTAGCCAACCGGATGCTCTGGTGGTGCGCTGCCCAATGTTATCAACCAACCATCGCGCATCAAAACTTTGTCCGGCAACCACCGCAGCGGGAGCTTGGAAATTGCTAATTTTGAGGTCGGCCTCCTTATAAATCACATCGATAGTAGCACGGCTCACACTATCAATAGGATCTTGATAAACCTTGGTTTTATAGTCCTCTCGACTGAGATTATTATCATCCGGAGGCTGAGAAATATCAGATACCAGTAGATTATATGCCTCATCGAATGGTCGATAGATATAGGGACGTGCTGTGCTCACATAGACAAAATATTCGCCATCAATTCCCGAAGGCAGATCGAACGTATATGACTGGGTGTAGCTTTCGCCTGCTTTGAGGGTGGTGCTATTACTATGGGGAATCAGTTGCAAGAAATTCTGCCGATCGCTAGGGCCACCCGCAAAAGATGGATCTCTGGAGAACCACAGCTCATCCACCCAAGATTCCGTACCCTGCCACACATCATTGCCAGTATTTGTGACAGTCCAGCTGACCGTAGTTGAATCTCCAGAATAATTTTTAGCACTGGTCTGGATGTTCGTAACTTTCAGATGGGCCGGCGCGATTGATGTCACACTAGTATTGGTGCGCTTAGTATCGTTATCTTTGCGATCATTGTCTTCGGGGTGGAACGGACTTGGCTGGACTTCCACAAATACGTACTTACCATAGAAGCCAGGAGCCATGGCTATTTCTAGTCTACCTTTGTAGCTACTGCCCGCATCCACACTACCATCACTATAGTCTACAGCACCCAGCCTAAAGCTCTGACTAGGATTGAAAGTAGCACTATCTGAGAGATAGACTACATCGCGCCAAGATTCGGCTTTAGTACCAGTAACACCTCGATTGGTCACATTCCATTCCACCAAGAATTTGCCATCCGTGGTACCAATGGCGCTAGCCTGGACATTGGTCACGGCCAAGTCCGCCGTCAAGACGGGGACTTGCAGAATAGAAATTGGCGTAGCCTTAAAGTTACTGCTATTGAAAGCATTAGGATCGTCTGGGTTAATGTTGATGGCCAGCGTATCTTCGATCACTTCGTTGTAACTATTAGCCCAAGGGGTAATGAAATATTCTCCAGAAACACCGGCTGGCAGCCTCACCCGTACCGTGTTGTAGTAAGTTTCGTCTACTTTCAGGCTACCCACATGCCTAGTTTCAACTAGCTTAATATCCCGCCTTCTAGGGGTCGTTGGATCGTCAGGATTTGGTTCGAGGGCATTAGGCTCAGTTACAGCTTTCGCTAACCAAATACTGTCAGTCCAGCTTTGCCGATCGGTCTCTTCAATGCCTTTATTAGTAACCCGATAGCGCACCTCAATTTCGCCGCCTTCAAAGGATTGCCTGGTGGCACTCACCTGCGAAGCCACCAAATCCGAGGGCTTGATGGAATTGATTTGTACGACTTTGGAGGCAATATTATTATATTCTTGCTGATATTCATTAACATTTCCGCGACTGTCCACACTCACAATTACCGAGGCCCGATCCCGGTAGTAAGCAGGTACTTCCACCGCCTGAGATACCACTCGATAACTTTCACCCACCTTGAGGATAGTGCTATTACTAAAAGTACCTAGATCGATATCATCAGAACTGATCGTGTTATCCAATGACAAATAAGCATGATCAGACCATTCACCCACCGTATCAGCGGTGCCGATGTTCTGAACCGTGAACGCCACGGAGACAGTACCCCTCGCATTGATTGTAGTGGGAACCTCAATGGAACTAGAATCGATCGTCAGGTCGGGATGAGCTGGATAAGTGATCGTCAAGTAGTTACTATCCCCAGAACTCGCCACATTATTCGATCGATCTTGGGCCTCGAACAAAGTATTACTAGTATTAGTTTCTACCACCACCTGATAACTACCCTGAACAGAGGGCGTGATAAAACTTTCCCTGCGGCTGTAGCTCTGGCCGATAGACAATCCATTTTCGTAGGTGAACGATCCGATCAAGATTCTCTCCGCAGTCGGTCGGCCTACGGGCTGCAAATAGACGCGATCTTCCCAAGCGCCAGTTGCTGCCGCTACTCCATTATTTTGGACTGTCCAGCCAATCTCAATTCGATCACTGCTCTGCACATTGCGGGGAGTCGTTACATTAGAGATGGCCAAGTCTGGCAATAGAGGCAGAGCAATTTGAATAGCTGTTGACACAGCACTGTTGTTGTCCGTGTAAATAAATTCGTAGCTGCCCGAGACCTTTGCCACCAAGTAGTAAGTTCCTGGCGTTAGATTATTCGGAATAACAAAATCACTAGTCCGTTGATAACTAGCCTGGGGATTGAGCGGATCGAAATTACTATTAGATCCAAAAGCAATTGGATTGCCTCGGAAATCAGATACCAAGTTTTTCCCATCTGGATCTCGGGCTAAGTAGACCGCATCAATCTTTTCGGCTGACTTGGTAGTTCCAATGCCCGTGACATCGTTAGTAATTCCAATCCCTTCGTTACTCACTTTGTAGCTATATTGGAGTTTTCCACCCACCAGAACTGCGGTGGGCACCACTAAACCAGTGACTTGCAAATCCGCATAGGGAATCGGCATCACTGTCAGTTTTTCCGCAGCGGCAGCACTATTATCGGTGATCAAACCATTTTCAAAAACTCGTTGGTCGGCGTTAGTAGTCACAAAGACCTGATAAACACCATCGAATTTAGCTGGTAGATAAGTCTTTTCTTGCCGTTGATAACTAGCTCCAGCAGCCAAGAACCCACTATGCAAGAAATTCCCCACAAAGAAATCATCACCGTTGCCGACGATATTATCCTTAGATAGTACCACCCGATCGATCCAGGCATCAGTAATGCCAGCACCTGTACCTTGGTTCGTGACTGTCCAACCCACAGTAATTTGGGCAGGATCTCGAATCACCAAGGTGGGAGCAGTGACATTGGAGGTTACCAAGTTAGCATAAGGAGATAAGTCTATCACCAAGCCCTGGCTAGCCAAATTGTTGGCGCGGCTATTATCATTCCTGATCGATTTAGCAGCATCCACCACCACCACCACATACTTTTGACCGTTGATGGCCAATGGCACTTTGGCAGTAATCTGTCTTTCTGATTTAGCATTGGCCCCTAATAGATCATTCGTTGATATAGTACCCAACAATAATTCATTGGTGAGTTTATCAGGGGTGTCACTCAAGTAAACCTGCTCTTGCCAACCACCGGTAGCAGCACCATTACCACTGTTGAAAGTTGTCCATTTGACAGTTAAATCTTGCCCAGATTGCAAGTTGGCTGGAATGTTCCCCAGTTGCAGTACCTGCAAGTCTGGCCGCTCGATTAATGTGGATTTTTGGGCATCGAAATAAACATTGTTATTTTCCCCGGCCCCTTCAACCACCTGATTATTAGCATCGGTGACAACCACAATCCGGTAGCTACCGATCGGCACATCAGGAATCGTGACTTGGACGCTTGCTTGGTAAGCTGCCCCAGGGCTCAAATTGGTGCTATGGGGAACAGAAGCTAGGAGTTGAGAGTTATTCAGTGTGCCATTGATCGTCCAATAAACCCGATCAGTCCAAACGCCTGTGGCTTCATATAGTCCCGTATTATTGACTGTCCAACTTACTACTTGGTTTTGGTTGGGCTGCCCAACAGCCGGGTAATTGATCGAAGTCACCTGCAGATCAGGATCAGGTAAGCGGCTAATTGAAATGCCACTGGACATAAGGTTATTCTGCTCTCTACCACCCTCAAAAACTTCATTACCGCTGTCCACCTGCACAACGATAAAGAAATTCCCAGTCTGATCTGTAGGTAGAGTTACAGACTGTTGGCGAGTAATTGCCCCACCAATCCCCACAGTATCTGCATAGGTAAATTCTCCCAACAAACGCTGATTGGTAAGCTGAGCATTATCAGACAGATATATTCTGTTCTTACGAGGAACACTTACCGCCGCATCTCCCAGGTTGTTCTCAGTCCAAGCAACAGTAATTTCTCGGCCAGTAAAGCCAGTCCCTGGAATCTGTAAACCAGTCACGGCCAGATCTGGTAGTAAAGGTGACACCAGTGTGATAGGTGTACTAATTGCTAAATTGTTAGCTTCATTAAGTTCTGGCTGCTGTCTACCATCATCAGTCTTCAGCAGTAAGTAATAATCACCAGCGGCAAAATCAATATTCAGAGGTAGCGTAGCAGTAATAGTTTGTTGATATGTCTGGCCTGCTGCCAAAGGAGTATCTCTCACGACAGATTTAAGCAACAAATCATCGCTGCCTAGAACATTGTTTTTCGAAAGGTACAGGTTATCTTGCCAAGATTGAGTCGCTGTCCCATCACCTGGGTTCCTTACCGTCCAACTCACTTGAATAGGTTGTCCCAAAACTCCAGAGTCGGGAGTCGTTAAATTAGCAATCTGTAAATCTGCTGCATTCACCGCTACGGCTTGAGCAAAGATATTATTACTTTCATTAGTCTCTACCTGACTACCATTTCGATCGGTTACAAACAGCAGGTATTGATTTCCAAATACAGTGTTGGGGACATTAAAAGCAAAGGTGTTCGTGGTTCGATCGCCTACTGCTAAGTCTGCTGTGATGTAAGAACTAGCCACCAGAGTGTCTGAGGCATCAAGAGTTTGATTGCTAGACAGATACACTTGGTCATAGCGATCGGCAATTGCGGTTTCTCCGCCTTGGTTAATGACCTGCCAGCTACCAGTAATTTGTTCGCCCCAGTTTAGACTAGTGGGAACCAGCGGTGGAGATGCGATCGCCAAGTCAACAGTGCTAGCCGAAATAGTAATTGGTCTGGCTGTGACGTTATTAGTTTTATTGGTTTCCCCTTGATAGTTATTGCCATCTACCAAAAACAATAAATATTTGTTGCCCGTGAAATCCTGAGGCAAGCTCAACAGAATGTTCTTGCTAAAAGAATAACTTTCCCCTAAAACCAAATCGGCCGTAACATATTGTGAGAGAAGATTTCGGTCATTAGAACTCAGAGTTTGGTCATCAGACAAGAAGACATAATCATAGTGGTCTGTTTGGGCAACTCCTGCCCCCACGTTCTGCACTTGCCAGCTCAAGTCAAAATAGCTGTTCAAGGCCACAATACTTGGGGCATCTGTGGCAACTACAGTCAAATCCGGAGCATTGATCTCAATTGGCACCGTGATAACATTATTTAGTTCATTGCTCTCAGCTTCACTGCGAGTAGCATCTGTCACCAGTAGCAGATATCGATTGCCCAATACCGCATTATTCGGAACAGTTAGCGACACATCATTTGTGTATGATCCACCAACAGCGACTCCACTATGGACAGAGCTACCTATTAATACATCACTATTATCAAAAACATTGTCGGCAGAAAGATACACCTGATCATAATAACTGGTAATCGTTCCTGCAGTACCCTGGTTGGTTACTTGCCACCTTACATTCGTCGATTGTCCTTGACTCAGTTGTCCTAGCAAAAACTCTGGTGAGCTAGCCACTAGATCTGGAGAGGTGATATTGATAGCCACAGCTACTGAGTTATTAGTTTCGTCACTCTCTAGCCTTTTTCTGCTACTATCAGTTACAAAGATTAAGTATTGGGAGCCGGTAACATTGCTAGGTAAAACAATATTCTGATTCACACTGTAACTTTGACCCGGCAACAAGCTTGGTAGATTTGAAGGACGAGTAACAGAACTCAGCACCACATCTGTGGTATCTAATGTTTGATCCTGAGATAGATAAACTGAATCGAACCAACCAGAATAAGCTACATCTGTGGGAGAGTTGTTAGCAACCGTCCAAGATACTGGCAAAGTGCCCCCCACTCTCACCGATGCATCAGAAATAGTTGGCGCAATAACTAAATCTGGACGTGATGCATCTGTAAATGTAATGCTAGTCGTAGAAGCAACAACGTTGTTACCTTCATTTGATTCCGGGAAAGTATTGTTGCTATCTGTACGAAGAAGTAAATAATAATCCCCAGGCAGAACATCAGCAACATTTGCTATTAACCGCGAAGTCTTTAGACTAATATCCAGTAGGTAGTTGCCAGTTCTAGAGCTATAGCCAGCAGCCCTCACATAATAGTCACCCGAGTAGGCTGAGCTAGATAATTGATGATTCAACAATGAGGCATAACCACCACCACTGTCATCGTCCTGACTTAAGACATTCCCATTGCGATCATATAGATAAACATAAGTATCAAATCCTCTCTGATAAAGACTAATGATGTCCCCTGGCGCAGCATAAATCTTATAAAAATCCCCTTCATAAGAATTAGTGATTTGACCGCTCACCTTAGCTACATAACTTCCGTTCGGGCTAGGTACAAAATTCTGCTGTACTTCTCTGGCTGTGGCTATACTATTTCCTGTTGCAGCCGGAAAAGCGCTCTCAGCAATAAATCCGTTAGCATCAACCGGCAAGAAAATGTTAGTGTCCACTGTGACACTAGTCTGATTAGTATAGCCATCATTTGCATTTAAGGATTTGGTCTGGGTTTTCACCAAAACAATTTTATCATCGGCGCTTAAGACCTGATCAGTAGAAAGATAAACTGTGTCGTTCCAGGTGCTGTTTATTCGACCTAACGCACCCGTATTAACAGACCAAGCAACATCAAATGGTTTACCTAGATTAACTGTTGTAACAATATTGCCAGCAGCATCTTGAGCATTTACGCTATTAGCTTGTAAATCCGCAGATACCACAGAGACTTGCAAGGCATTGGTATTATCATCCTCATTAGTCTCAAATTGAGTATTTCCTGCGTCTATTTTGGCAATCAAGTAATAAGTTCCTTCCGCAACCCCATCCAACTTTACGGTTCGATCAATACTATAAGTGCCCTTACCATTCAATCCATTCACCAACGCCGCAGCAGGCAAATTGATTAGCCGATCGCTAGTATCCCAGACAGCATCGGTGGATAGATACAAATTATCTTGCCATGATCCAGCAGCCTTAAAATCAAGCTCATTTTCAACAGTCCAAGATACATCAAACAAACTGCCATTAGTCAGCACAGCAGGAGCTGCAAATGATTCAAATGCAAGGTTCGGCCTAGTGATGGTAATGGCTGTCGGCAATGAAATATTATTAGTACGATCAACATCTCCGATATTGTTGTACACATCCGCAATCAAAAACAGGCTATAATCTCCCGACAAATTAGTGGGAATTGCAATGCTAGTAGAACCTTGATAACTTCCTCCATTTACACTTGCAGAAATGGCTGGGGCATAACTCAAATACGTCCCGATTTCTTGATCATCTGTATTACCAAGAACGTTATCCTGGGAAACTACTACCCGATTGTAATAGGATGCAGCCGATGAATCCACTGTCCCACGATTTACCAGCGACCAATTAAGATTTACAGTCTCTCCAATAGCCACCACTGCTGGAACTACTAAATTACTCACTGCTAAGTCCGGAGTAATTATTTCGATCGGAATCGCCTTGACATTGTTGTTTTCATTAAGCTCTGATCTATACCGATAAGAATCCGCTACTAGTAGCAAATACTGACTACCACTAGCTGCACTAGCTGGAACAACAAAGGAGGAGTTTATAACAGATTCATTTCCAAATGCCAAACTCCCTAAATAAGAATTAGATAAGATTGTATCATTGCCGTCGAAAACTTGATCTCTCGACAAGTAAACACTATTATAAATATAGTCGCTTAGATCTGCATTTCCACTGTTGACAACTTTCCAACTCACTTCTACTGTCTGTCCAGTCTGAGCAATACTAGGAGATATAACATCCGACGAAACTATCAAATCCGGAGCGGGTACTGAGATAGGTAATGTTAGCACATTGTTATTCTCAGTACGTTCAGACACCGAGCCATTCACATCAGTTACAAATATCAAATATCCATCACCAATGTATGTTTGATACGAAAGGTTAATCGTGCTACTATTAGTGTATGCATCGCCGACATCACCATTGGAGGCAACTGTGGAATGAGCTAATCCCCCCAAATAAACATCATTATATCTGTCGAAGTATTGGTCGCGAGACCAATAGACTGCATCGAAATAGCTCTGATCAACAGCCTGATCCCCTAGATTCCTAACATCCCAAGATATGGTTACATTATTAAGCCAGTTGGTATTAGCTGGTAGCTGATAGCCAACAATAGTTAAATCTGATGATGTAGCAGGTAGAATAGAGATTGGAATGGCAGTAGAAGTATTATTTGATCGATCAGCATCCCCTTGGCTATTACTACTATCAATAATCAGGAAAAGATTATAATCACCTAAGATGTCCCTAGGCACACTTGTGGTGCTCGTCCCATTATAAATTCCTCCACTAGAAGCTATCAGTGGCAAATCATTAAAGTGATTCACCAAAACAATGTCGTCACTATTTCCTGATATGTTATCTTTGGATAAAACTATTTGATTGTAAATATACCCATTTGGAGAATCAATAGTTCCGTTATTGATAATTGACCAGTCTATGCTGACTTGAGTATTTGCTTTAACCACACTTGGTACAACGAAGCTTTTCACTGCCAAGTCTGGAGCCAACACCGTAATAGAAACGGCCACATAGTTGTTCTGCTCATTAGTCTCTGCTAAATTCTCATAGCCATCAGCTACAAAAATCAAATACTTATTACCAGGAGCTGTATTACGGGGAATATAGATGGATGAGTCGACTGTCGATTCTAGCCCAGCAGCTAAACTGGGTAGATAAGATCCTGCCAAGTAGACATCTGGGCCACCTGTCGAAAATGGGGCCAGAGTGTCTAATGTTTGAGATTCAAAAACTGGTGGTGGATCGAAAATCGGATCATCTGAGAGGTAAACATTATTATAGACCCATTGGCTAATATCAACGGTGCCTCCATTCTTGACGATCCAGCTTATATCCAAGCGTTGGCCTATTTTCACCTCACTGGGAACGATGGGAGCATTGACTACACAAAGATCAACATCTGGTACTGGCCCAGTCTCAGCATTCTGGGTATTCCGAACAATAGAAGTATCAATTCTGGGTTGCTCTAAATCGACAATTGTTGGAGCCACTCTTGTCCCGATCGCCAATGTCGCACCCATAATGCCATAAGTACTATGAGCCAACCCCAAGACATGCCCAAATTCATGTGTTACAAGTGTCAGCAAGTCCACTTGCTGCTTGCCTGTTTTCACATCTGACAACGGACTCAGCTCAACATCCCAACCTTGACCCACCGCATCATTGTCGATCAAAATCTCGTAGCCATTAGCCTGACCCAAAATCTGACGGGGTAAATCAGTCACCGTAATCTGCACACTTTCCAGTACGGTACGATCAGCTTCGGAGATCCCTACTGCTACCCACTCTGCGATCGCCGCTTCCTTGGTCTGTTGAACCAACAGTTCACTAAGAGTTTTCCCTAATGGTGCTCCTGCCGCTAAATTTTGGACTTCAGGCAGACCGAAAGGCGATGCTAGCGGATCTGCCAGTAAACCAACCTCAGTTGGTTGCGGGAAATAGGAATCAGCTGCCCAAAAACTTTGCGGAGTAGTCCCCACCAACTGGTCATTCACTACCAGCGGTGCCAATGGAGTCTCCAACCTCGTGATATCTGCACCGAAGGCACCCTTCTCCCAGGGCAAGGAAGTCTTTAACAATTCAGTTTGACTTAGCAGTAACTGGTCTAATTCGGGTTGAAGCGGATTCATAGGTTGCTAAAAGAAAATGAGTGCTGAAAGCTCTATTCGGACCGGCGGATGCTAGTTCATTGCCAATTTTAGACACAGGCGAGTAGGATTATAGCAGTTTTTCACAATGTTTTCTGTGTCCCCTTAATTCTCCCAACAAATTAAATTACTTCATTGAGTGATTCGGCGGAAGATACTGAGCCTTTACACTGGAAACCAAAAATCACGCCCTCAGTATTCCCAACCCCATTCATCAGGATACTCGGATTTTGCCCTCAATCCGAGGCAAGAGTTTCCCTGACTTCAGGTACACGTAGCATTAGACAATACTTTGGATTACAAGACACTTTAGTTATTAATTACCTTCATTTAAGTCATGGCCTTAGACATTTTTGGATAAATGTAGTATTCCCATGGCATGATTGAATTATTAAGTTTTAATAACATTTCCTCGTAGATCAACGATCTGTGAGTACTTTTGAGTTTTGGCTATCACAACTTAAGCTTGGCCACTGTTTTTCTCTCTTAGCCGGAATTAATGTATGAATAAAGCTCTGATCACCCAAGAAGTCGCGATCGTCATCGCTGTCCCCAGCCAAAATCCTTCTCTACTCAGTGAAGATTTCCTGAAGTACAGCGGTATTATTCCCATGGATTGGCAACTAGCTCGGGCACCGGTTTATGATGAAAGAGTAGCGCAGTTAGTTTTCGAAAATGGCTTCAGTATTGCACTGCAGGCTGATAGAGTGATGTTTCTAGAGGCGATTGGTGAAAAAAAGGTCGAAGAAGCCACCATTGCGGAAGTGACTTGCAAGTATGCTGAGGCTCTAAAACTCGCTAATTTCCAAGCTTTTGGCCTCAATTTCCGCAGCTATATTAGCTATGGTTCTGATAGTGATGCTGCTACCGATTTCGTGAATAACCAAGTGCTCACCCCCCGTCAATGGACAAAGTTTACCGAGAAGCCCGTAAGAGCAACGGTTAACCTGAATTATGAACTAACTAATGGTAAGTCTCTCAATCTGGCAATTAATGAGGCTAGCATCCAGTTTCCTGAAAAGTCTTTGGAATCGATCGTCCTCTTTAGTGCCAACTTCAACCAAGATCTCAAATCAGAGGAGGCCGCAGCTAAGATTGAAAAGATTCAGGCTCTAGCCCGAAACTGGCCGCAGGATCTTCAGGTGCTCAATGACTTAATTAATGACAGCTTCTTCAATGGTGCAGCCTCTGCTCCAGACAGCCGAGCTAAGTCTGCTGCTAAAAAAGCTCCGGATGTTGTGAATATTGAGAACGCCGCTCCCTTAGCCGACTCTTCCCGTTAAGGCTGAAAATAGTTCAGAGGAAAAATGGCTCTCCAGTATACATATTTCCTATTCAATTACATCATCATCTCCTGAACTTTCACCTGGCGAAGTAGGTGCTGGAATCCGCATCAAGAGATCCCAGCACTGTTACTTTGGTTCTCTAATTTCATCATGATCAGGCGATCGGCAAAATGTGGATCGAAGAGATGGGCAGCCTGCGCTGCACCCTCGCTGCCGAAATCATCAGCGGCAGTAGCGACAATGAATCTTCTCTTCTCGCCGCCCAAGCCCAACAAATCGTCATTTTCATCGATCTCAGCACCCGTCGTCCCGTGCGAATTCCGCCAGACTTCTTTGCCAAACAATAGGCATGGTCAAAACTTTCCTTGGCACCAGATGGCTCAGTCCCGTCCTCAATCTTAATCGCCTACTAGTGTGAGCGATCGCCCATTACAAACAGCTTGCTCTTATCAACAACCCTAAGCTAAGCATCAAACACCGTCGATCTATTTGGCTGGTCTGAGATCGGCATATTTGCGGGCTAGAGAAACTGCTTGTTTTGGTGCTAGGTGGTGATATTCACGATCGCCTATTTTGACAACTGGAGCATTTCGACAATCACTAAGGCAGCCGACTTCGCACACTTTGATATTCACATCAGTAGCAATCTTTTCCAGGGCCGAGCAGATCTGCTGGGAACCATTTTTGCAACATTGCTTACTTGTACAAACCTTGATCTTTACTGGCTTATTCACCGCTGCTTGAGGCTCAAAATCCTGTAAAGTAACCGCTTCACCTAGAGGTAGCAGTACTATAAACTTCGCTCGGAGCCGATGCTTTTTTACTTTTGCTTGTAGCGATAGACTCATCCCAGGTTGGAGCAAGCCCAGCAGTAAATGTCGCAGATTCCTGCTGAGGCATATAGACTGAAGTACTGTAGTAGTCTGAATTAGAATAGATTCTGGCCGATCAGAGCTAGAGTTTTGCCAACGGACAAAGTGACCTTCAATTTTTTGGAGCATTAGCTGAAATCTCGGAGCATTTTTTTAATTTCAATGTTGTGTAGCTCTTCGGTACCAATCATAGTACGAGCAAATTCTTCTAGGTAGACACTAGAATCTTCTACGATGTCCAGCAACTTTTTATAGAGCTCGAGCGCTTTCTTTTCGTGAGAAAGACTTTCTTCTAGGATGTCTTTAACCGCATGTTTGTAGGTTTCTTCCATGGGTGCAATGTTCAGAGAAGGATGCCCTTCTAGGCCCGTGAGTATTTCGCCGACCTGCTGGGCATGGGTAAGGGACTCGATCGCCTGCATTTTAAAGAAATCGACGATTGGAATGCGGTTCGGCCCGGTCACCATCAATGAGTAATGGGTATAGCGCACTACTCCAGCTAGCTCGAATTCCATAATTGTCCGGAGCGTTTCAACAGTTTTTTCGGTATCGAGGTCTTTCATGCCCATGGTGGAACGTATTGATTGGGGAGGAGGATGGTAAGAGATTTTAATCCAAGTGTGGCTGCTAAGGCGTAACAGTGACAACTCTCCCGCTAAACGGAGTACCGTTCTAGCGGGAGCTTCCAATGTTCACAAACTGGAGTTCCTGCTTCACTGGCTGTCTAACGACAAAGCCTCCACAGGCAGCAAACGGTTGTCCTACCGTCCGTTGCAAAATGTTTAAACTAGCGTTTAGATCTCGGTCTAAGCTAACTTCACAATTTGGACAATTGTGCACTCTTTCAGACAAAGGCTTCACTACTCGTTCTCCGCATTGAAAACACTCAATACTGGTGCCTCTAGCATCTACTTCTTGAGTTCGCTTGCCGCGTTTTACCGCCACTGCTTGCAAAATGTCCAAGAATTTCCGCCAAGCTACATCTAGTATCGATTTCGCCAGCCTGGTTCTAGCCAGACCTTTGATATTGAGCTTCTCGAATCCAATCAGATCGTATGTTTTGCATAGCCAATGTGCCACTTGATAATGAAAATCTTTTCGTTGCCGCGCAACGTGTAAATGCAGTCTAGCAACCTTGTTTGCTTGCTGCTCATAGTTTTTCGAGCCTTTCTCCTTTCTAGCTAGCTGCTGTTGGGCTTTCGCCAATAAGGCTTGAGCCTTCCTGTAAAACTGTGGCACTGCTACCGCTTCACCGTTACTAGTCGTCAGGAATTTCTCTAGCCCCACATCAATTCCTATGGCAGACTCCACTTCTTCCAGTTCTAAGCTCATTGGCACAGTTTCATCTTCCAAGGTAAAACTGACGTACCACCCATCAGCTTTGCTGATGATTGTCGCCTGTTTAATCTCAAATCCATCAGGAATCGGGCGGTGCAAAACCACTGGGATTTCACCGATTTTGGATAGTTTTAGAACTCCTTCTATTAAATGTGCTCCGGCCTTGGCGGAATTAACACGAGGAAAGGTAAAGGAGCAAATGTCTCCTCTCTTTTTAAACCTTGGCTTTCCTCCTCTTTTCCCTGTCTTATCCGGTACCATCCATCTCTTCCATGCCTTGTCCAGTCTCATTAAATTCTGCTGTTGGCAGTCAGCGTATATATTTTGGTACTCCGGGAATAATGCCTTTGTTTCTTTCAGTGCTGCTGCTTGAGAATAGTAATTGACTGGCTCAGGAATACTGCCTATTGGCTCACTTATTAGACTACAGCGATCCATTCGGCTCCTAGTCCGCCTTAGCCAATCTAGCCTTTCTCCTAAAGCATAATTCCAGTGACGACGCAGCATCTCTCCCCAGTGGCTCATTGTCGCCACCTGCTCCGGTGTTGGTTGCAATCGGTACTGGTAAGTGAGTAGCATGAACATACTATAACGCATTTAGTACCATGAGCTGTAAAGCCATCGATGTCTTGCTCCATATTCACTTGGTGCTGCTTAGTACCGGGGCAAGGTGATTTATTGGCAACTTGTCGCCCACCCCACTCGCTATTAGAAGCTACACTTCCTAAATCACTTGGGGATGGAACTCCTCATTGCCTCGCTATCCCCCGTCACCGCCAAACGGATTACCGTTCTGGCAGGAAGGAGTACCCCGCTGTTAAGATGGCAGCTTATTCCAGCGGAATAATCCCTTCCAAATAGGCCGTCGCTCTAGATGATGACAGCCCCGCTGATCCCGCTGGAAAGAAACCCGATCTTGGGGATTGAGGCTGGCTAAGTATCGGTCTTCAACGGATGATCGGATGGTGATGCTGCGGCCTGCTTTCGTCTCGAAGGTCAATTGGATCCTTGGCCCTGATAGGGTAGTAAGGTTTTCTTTAGTAAGAACAACTGCTGAAATAGATCTATTCACAGAAAACGTCCTCGAAACTTAATTGAGAAACTTTAAAGTTAACTAAAAACATAATTGTCATCCTAGCACAGCTAGTTGAGAAAGATTTTGATCTCTTTCAAAAAAATCAACCTGGCGAGGGTAAATTGTCAAACACCCTTGAAATCCGCCTCGATAGACAAAGATATTACCTGGTCTAGTTGTAGCTTTTTGGCAGTGGTTTCCAGCTCTTTACTCAAACTCAAAAAGACTATTCAAGACTTGCAGCACTCCATGCTTGAGTTATAGAAAAAGCATTAAATGATAAGTTAATAATATCATATTGGCACACACTAATGAGAATTAGTAGTATTAAGTTGTTAGACTTTTACTGAGAAGAGTTTCAAGTGTTTCTTAAAGCATTTTTGGTAGCCGGTGAACCCTGATTGTTTTAGTCCCCAATGGCGTTGGCAACACAGGAGATCGCCAGACACAACAACTCGTATCGGCTGAATATCCAAGCAGCCCTTGCACTTCCACAACCACAAACCTTGTAAAGGATCCCACGGATTCTTCGCCCTGGCAACCACCATTGCTCCAAGGCAGTATGGTCTGCGGTGCAAGCGACGATCCGGTCATGTCCGGCCACGTTTTTGGGGATTGGTCTCAGCACTTCAAGCTCGGCGATCGACTATGGCCACAGCCCACTGGCGGTCACTTCTTTCACCATCGACACGCCCTGGCGATCGCTGCTAAAGTGGGTGATTTCTGGCGATCGATGGCGCAGATGTTACCTTGCCAGTTGCCAGCACAAACAACCATCAATTAATTTTAGCTTCAGTGCAGTATTTTGTTATTTACCTATGTGAAGAGAAATGGTAAAGAGTGACCTTACTACCTTGATTAGTAATCATCGCTAAGTCCAGAATGTGCCAAAATAGGGGGCACCTTCCAAGCCTTCTAGCAACATTATTTACGGACGAGAGGTGAATTTTGTCTAAATCCCGATCGCCTAAGCGCACTAGTAATGATTCTCAGTCCGTAAATGACATCCCGATCGCCCAGCGAGATCGCTTTACCCCAGATGTCACTACGATGACCAGTCTCCGCCGCCAGCGGAACTATTTGGCGCGAGTGACGTTTTTTGTGGGAGGCATTCTCATTGTTTCCATACTAGCTATGTTTTTGCTTCACTTCAGCCACAATCAAATAGTGCAACAATCTGCAGGAAATCGGGTAACCACGGTGGAAACCGGCGCGCTATTGGGACATCTCCCTTACGAAGAAGCACCAGTCAGCGAAATGACCCTAATTGGTGGTGGTTTAAAACTGCGATCGGCAGCGACTAAGAGCTTTCAATCGATGAAAGCAGCAGCAAAATTAGCTGGTGTGAACATTACTACCATTTCGGCATTTCGGTCGATCGCCGAACAACAACATCTATTCTTTGGGGTGAAGGCTCAGCGCACCCAGACCGCTACTAAGCGAGCAGAAGTCAGTGCACCGCCCCGTTATAGTGAACATCATACTGGTTATGCGGTAGATCTAGGTGATGGCAATGCCCCAGGGGCTAACTTGCGCCAGGATTTTGACCAAACGGCAGCTTACCAATGGCTAAAGGCGAATGTTTCCCGCTACAGCTTTGAGCTATCGTTCCCGCAAGGTAATGCTCAAGGAGTCAGTTACGAACCTTGGCATTGGCGTTACGTAGGCAACAGCGACAGCCTAAAGACCTTCGCCAAAGCCCGCAAAATGGTGCCGCAGACTGTTCCCAAACAATAAAATCCAGTAGGAACTGGAACTTAGTGCGGGACAGAAAAAACGAAGATCATGGCATGTTCATAAACTAAAAGTTTTTTTGATAATCATTCTCATTCTCATTTTCTATGCTAAGGTAATCGACTATTGAGCAAAAATTTTTGTTCTGTAAATGGGTTCTTCCCAACTTGAATGGAGAAATCTATGAACACCAACACAGCCCAGCTAGTTCGTTGGCAACAAGACCTAACTGGCCAAGTCTTCGATCCAGCTAGTTTCAATGTGTTTTGGTCTGAACTAAGACAAGGAGCCTATGGAAAAATACACCAAGTGCAAGGAATTGTGGAGTTACTGGATGGTAGTGCTTGGCAACTGTCTTTTTCGATGGGGGATTTGCCGGTGGAGGCAGAGCTCCCGGTGGAGCGTTGGATAACGGGGAAACCAACTCGGCCCAGCCATCTAGAAGTATTAGGAGTAGACCTAGCGATCGATAGTCTCACTAGTACGCTGCAGGACTGCGAAATTTCCGATGAATTATTGACCAACTATCAAACACAAGCAGGAGGAAAATCATGAAAATTGCGGTACTTTCCTGTATTCATGGCAACTACGAAGCTCTGGCTGAAGTTTTAGCAGATATTGAAGACAATAAAGTTGATGAAATTTATTGTTTAGGAGATTTGGTTGGCTATGGACCGCACCCCAACGCGGTAATTGCAACAATTCGCTCCCTAGATATTCCAACGGTGCAGGGCTGCTGGGACGAAGATATTATCGATGGCCTAAATGCCTGTGAATGCAGCTATCCCTCGCTACTAGCCGAAAAGCGGGGGCGGTTAGCCCATAGCTGGACGGAACAAGAACTGTATCCCGAATCTAGAGAGTTCTTGGCTCAACTGCCGCTCAGTCTCCACCGTGACAATCTAGCCTTCGTGCATGGTAGTCCCAATGGTCAACATGAATACTTACTGCCCGAGGTGGAGGCTTTTACGGCTTTGGAGCGGGTGCTTTCTACTGGAGCCGACGTGCTGTTCTGCGGACACACCCATGTGCCCTATGTCCGAGAATTGATTGGCGGTAAATTGCAAGTACGTCGATCGCCAGGTATTGGTGAATCGGCCACCATAGAACAAGTTTTCACTAGTCCGATCAAGCGCATTATCAATGCTGGCTCCGTAGGGGAACCCCGTCATGGTCGGCCCAATGCGACCTATGTTATTTATGACAACGAGACCGAGCAAGTTACACTCCGAGAGGTGGAGTATGACTACCGGATTACCTGTGCGGCCATTGTTGAAAAAGGTTTACCGGAGATTTTTGCTTGGCGGCTATCCCAAGGACTAGAGTACGCTGAGCGTGCGGACGATCCCAGTCACATTTGCGAACGATAGGAGAAAACTTGATGCATTGGGCGATCGCCAGCGGTATTGATGGAAACTTAGCTGCCTATGAGGCGGTGTTAAAGGATATTCGTCGTCAGCGGGTCGATGAATTTTATATTTTGGGTGATGTGGTTGGGCCAAATCCTGATAGTGATCGGGTAGTGCAACGCATTTGTCAGCCCAAGAAAGGTGAATTACGGCCGGTGGTTTGCAAGGGCTGGTGGGAAGAGCAGTGCTTGGAACTCTACGCCTTGGGCGGCACTGGCGAACCCCAAGCGTTAATCGATCGCTACGGCATAGCCATGACCAAAACCCTGTGGGATGCGGTTTCCCGAGAATCGGTGGAGTGGATGAGGCGCTTGGACTTTGGTCTAGTGGAGCTAGATTGTCTATTCATTCATGGTAGCTCCTTGAGCATCGAAGAAGAGCTGACTCCTGAGACACCGGCGGTGACCATGCTCGATCGACTCTCGCGGATGGATGTGAATCATTTATTCTGCGCTCGATCGGGACTAAGCTTCGAATATGCGATTACCCAAGGCTCGATTCAGAGTAAATTACATACCCTCGATCGGCCAGTAATTAGCAATGAGATAAAGGTAAGACCCAAACGAGTTATTGGGGTGGGCAATGTGGGATGGAAAGTCGGTCAGGCTAGCTATGTTTTGTATCGCCCCGAGAGCGACCAGCTGCAATTCAAAACCGTTAAATATGCTATGGCTCAAGGATTTGGTTAATTAACCCGATATTATTTTTATGACTGATTTTGAATCGATAGGAGCTTTCACTTCCTCCGGAATGCTCTGTAAACAGGCTAGCGCCACTGATATCGCCATTATTGGAGCTGGGCCACAGGCGCTCACCCTAGTCGCCCATCTACTCCAAAAGCGACAACAGCTTAAATCACGGATTCGGGTTTTCGATCCTAGCGGAAAGTGGCTGACCCATTGGCAGCAGCAGTTTGCCAAACTAGAAATCCCCCATTTACGATCGCCCGTAGTTCACCATCCAGAACCCGATGCCTATGGTCTCCGGCGGTTTGCCCAAAATCGCCAGTCGGAACTATATCCTCCCTACGATCTACCAGGCACACAAGTTTTCAATGATTTCTGCTGCCATATAGTTCAGTCTCGGCAATTACAAAATATGTTGATACCACAAGGGGTCAGGGGGCTAGAAGCCAGATCTCAGGGTTGGCATTTGACCCTGGATGATGGCGCGGTGGTCTCGGCCCGGCGGATAGTAATGGCCAATGGTGGTGGTCAAGCAGCACTGCCTGCCTGGTGCCAAGCAATCCCCAATGCATATCCAGCGGATCGATTAAAACACGGCAGCAATGTGGATCTGCGCTCTTTGCGGTGTGCTGGCGAGCATATTTTAATTGTGGGCAGTGGCCTGACCAGCGGCCATTTGGCGCTCGGGGCAGCTCGGCGCGGTGCCAAAGTCACGATGCTAGCCCGCCGTAGTTTTTATGCCAAGTTATTCGATGCCGATCCGGGTTGGCTGGGTCCAAAGTATCTTAAGGAATTTCGAGCCGAAGCCTGTTGGCAGCAACGGTGGCAAGCAATAGCCACCGCACGCAATGGTGGCTCCTTCACGCCAACGATCATGGCCGAAATCCGGCAGTTAGTAATGGATGGCCGGATCCAAATGGTTGACAACTGTGAAATCCAACAGGCCCGCTGGCGATCGATCACCAGCAGTTGGCGGCTTACCTGTAGCCTGGATCATCAGTTGTGTTGCGATCGGCTCTGGCTTTCGACCGGCAGCACCTTGGCAGTGGAGCAACATTCGTTGCTAAAAACTGTTGCCGATCTACATCCCATTCCGATCATCAATGGGTTGCCCGTATTGACCAAGCATCTCCGCTGGGGCGATCGAGAACTCTACGTCATGGGTGGCTTAGCCGCATTACAGGTCGGGCCAACGGCGCGCAATTTATCCGGTGCCCGGATGGCCAGCGACAAAATTGTGGATGCGTTAGTTAAGCCGCGTACTCACCAAGCCCTAGTTGGTTAGAGGTCGAATGTTCTAGGTGAATTAGATCAAACAGCCCTAATTTCTGCAAGCGTTGCTGAATCTTCTTTTAGTGATTGACCACAACTGGCTTAAGAAACGTTGAGATGCTCCCGCAACAGGAACAACGAAATAATTCAAAAAAACCGCCAAAAGCCCCAAGGCTCCGGCGGGAAATTTGTCGCACTCCATGACTGCTCTACAAACGAGGCGCTCGATGGATAGTAGCAGTGCTGATGAATTGTTTCGGCTGAATTACTTGTCCTTCCTCAACACCCCTGGCAGAAGTACTGGCACAACAACTTTCGCAGCCACAGCCAAATCGGGCCAGGGCTGCTTGCTGTTTCCTGGCCTCATATCTAGACGCAGCATTCTGATCGGTCGCCGTAGTTGATTGCTGAGCTAGGCGTTGGGCTTCTGCAAAGTCAACTTTTTCGACCGCCGCCGAAACATCGAGGCTCTTGGTCGTCGATCGCTGGGCAGTGCTGGCTCCCCCTGCGGAGATTGGGCCACCGGAATTGGAGAAAAGTGTGGCTGCCAGAATTGAACCAGAGCAAGCAATAATCGTCAACTGATCTACTTTTTTCATGATTGGAAACTACTGTTAGTTTAATAGCGTGACATCATCTCGTATATTACACCAATATATCTGAACCCCCCAAAAACCGCTGCCCAAGTGACCGCTCATTCAGCGCCAGAAGGGGCAGTACTAGTAGAAAATGTGGTCGCATGTTTTTTTTGATAGATGAAAAAATTAAAATTTGCACTGAGTTATTGAAGTACGAGGGGCTGAAACTTTCCGCCCAAGCCTTCGACGATCGTCTGAGTATTAGCCATTAGCATCTTGGGATAAGTATCTCCTTTACTGCCTGGTGCCCCTAAGCCATCGGCAAAAATCGGCGTGGCATAAACCTTGACCTTAGCTTCTTGAGCCACACTGGCTAGCAATTTAGAGCTGCTGGTCGCTTCGACAAATACTGTTGGCACACCAGTTTTTTTGATATCATCTACCAATTCTTTAATACGTTTGGCTGTGGGTTTTTCGTCGGTACTAAAGCCTTGCAGCGCACCCTCGATCGGTAGCCCGTAGGCATGGCCATAGTAGCCAAGGGCATCATGAGTGGTGACTAACCGACGAGATTTGGCCGGGATCGTTGCCACCTGAGCCTTAATCCAGCTATCAATTTTTTCCAGCTGGTCGGTTAAATCCTTGGTGTTTTTTTCGTAGGTACTGCTGTTGGCTGGCAAAGCCTCTGCCAATTTAGTCTGAACTGTTTTGGCGATCGCAATCCCATTCTTGGCATCATGCCAAACATGGGGATCATTTTCTGCTTGACCCTCTTTTTTCTCTTCAGTTTTTCCCCCGGCATGTTCATGGTCATGCTCGGCAGCCATCGTCAGGGGCTTTGGCACAGCTAGCTCATTCACCGCAACTTTCGGTGATTTACTATTGGTATTCTTGATGCTTTTGATCAAAGTAGGCTCAAAGTCGTAGCCTGCATAGAGTACTAGATCAGCTTTTTCGATCGCTTGTCGATCGGCTGGGGCAGCTTGGTACACATGTGGATCGCTACCGGCAGCCAGCAAACACTTTAGCTCCACCGTATCCCGAGCAATCTGCTTAGTAATATCGCAGAGCACATCGGTAGTAACCACAACTAGCGGCTTTTTGGCCCCATTCTCCGGTGTAGTGTTTACCACAGAGCCAGTGGGGCTAGTGGACGGATTGGTGCTGGTTGCCGAGCTACAACCGGTCAGTAATGCGATTGCTGGCAGCAGCAACCAAAAGGTGCTGGAATGAATTTTTGGCATGAAAGTTACTAATACCTTTTGTGTTATGATAATCATTATCATATTACTTTGTCAAACAGTTTGTTAATTTCCACCCGACACTAACACACTTCTTATTAGGAGGACTCCGCATTTGATTGGTACTCATCCATTGGAGCTGGTTCTGCCCAAGCGGGGTTTGCCAGTCACTATCATTACAGGCTTCTTGGGCAGTGGAAAAACCACTTTGCTCAACCACATTTTGACCGAACGCCAGGCTCTGAAGGTCGCTGTCTTGGTCAACGAGTTCGGTGACATAAATATAGATAGCCAACTGCTAGTGGCCATTGATGAAGACATGATGGAGCTGAGCAACGGCTGTATCTGCTGCACGATCAATGAGGATCTGATCGCAGCCGTATATAAGGTGATGGAGCGAGATGTCGATTACCTGGTGGTAGAAACTACGGGCCTAGCTGACCCCGTGCCGATCGCCATGACTTTTTTAGGCCCAGAACTGCGGGACTTAATCCACCTCGATTCCATTTTGACGGTAGTAGATGTGGAAACTTTTACTCCCGAATGTTTTGCCAGCGAAGCTGCCAAACAGCAAGTGCTCTATTCGGATATCAGCATTCTGAATAAAACTGATCTGGTACCAGCCGCACGAGTGGAAGAGGTAGAACAACAAATTGGTTTACTTAAGCGTGGTTCCCGCGTAATTCATGCTCAGCATGGCCGAGTCGCGCTCCCTCTGATTTTGGGTGTGGATATGTTTACTTCAGCCAAAGCAAAGCAGTTGATGGCTAGCTCCCAGTCCAGCGAAAATCACCATCATGACCATGAACACCATCATCATCACCACTCTCCACATCTGGAAAATGATGGATTTAATGCGGTCTCTTTTGCCAGTGCTCGCCCCTTCGATATCGTCAAGTTCGATCGGTTTATCCAAGACATTATGCCCCAAGCAGTTTTTAGGGCCAAGGGAGTGCTGTGGTTTAGCACTAGCGAGCAGCGTCATATTTTTCAGTTGAGTGGGCCGCGCTTTACGGTCAGCGCCGAAGATTGGCACAACAATCTCCGCCAAAATCAACTGGTACTGATCGGTCGCCAGCTCAATGAAGACTTTCTCCAACGTGAGTTGTCGAACTGCTTAATAAAGTGAATTTTTGGGCACTGGTTCCGCTTGATAAAAGCGGGAATCGCGGCACTAAAGTCCATGGGGTTCCTCTATTTGCTTTTACCGACAGTGACGAGATCTTTGATCAGTTTGTACTCATCGGCAAAGATGGCTTTGTTCATGACGACGATCGAAGAATTGTTGATATCGATCTCGGAACCTGGGAACCACCTATTCGTCCAGGGGCAACCTTTTGTCCCGAGCATCTGTGTTAGGAATGAGGATTTAACAAAACCCAAGAGAGCCAATGTTAGGGTCGCATCGAATGCTTCCTACCATTGGCTTTCCAGGGATCAAGAAATCACTAAGTTCTCGCAGTTATTGAATTCCCAAGTGATTACCAAGACTTAAAAGGAATCACTTCACCTAATAGCTCGGTCAGAGTAGTCGGTGTCAATGGCACAAGGTTGAATGCTTTAGGCTTCTTTCCGCCGACTAAAATTAAATACTTGTTTGCCAGAAAGGGTTTGGAAGTAGATAGTACCGGCCGTTATCAGAAATATGAAGTAGGAAATCACTTGCAGTAGATAGAGCTTGCTAGTATAGCCAAACATGGTCGCCAGAATAATTCCTGGAAACTTTTCCTGAGGCAAGACAGAGGAAGTGTCAGTAACCTGGGGACCAAGTCCAAACACAGAAACAACCTTATGAGGTGGATTCAAAAATTCGTAGGCCCCGGTAGCTGGATTCATGACCTTATCCACAGTATTGGCTAAGTCGAGTGCCGATAGCGCGGTAATCACTAAGCCAGAAACAATGAGCAACAGCAGCGTCCCCAGGATTTGGAAAAAGAGGCGAATGTTGATTTTGGCTCCGAACTTAAAGATGGCCGTCCCGATCAGGATAGCCGTGACAATTCCCAGGATACAGCCTAAAGCTGGGGAATATTGGGCAAGGCCAACCTGAGTCCCATCGGCACCGAATGAACCAGCAATAAACAAGACTATTTCAGCACCTTCTCTGAGCACCGCTACAGCCACTAGAGTAAAAATCGACCAAGCCGCCTTGCGTTCGTCCGTGAGGGCTTGGCCCACATTCGCTTCGATATCTCGCTTGAGAGTCCGGGCCTGCTGAGTCATCCAAAACAACATCCAGCTGATCATCACGATCGCCGCCACCGAGAAAACGCCCTTGGCTAGATAGTAAACCTGACCGCTAAAGCCCCCAATTAAAGACTGTGCAGCGAACCCCAGAATTGAACTAATCAAAACTCCGGCGATCGCCCCCAAGAATACCCAACGGAACAAATGTCGCCGGTTCGATTTTGCCAAAATCGCCAACACAATACCAGCCACCAACGTGGCCTCAACACCTTCTCGTAGGGTAATGATAAAGGTGGGAATCGCTGCACTAAAGTCCATGGGGTTCCTCTATTTGCTCTTACCAACAGTGACGAGATCTTTGATCAGTTTGTACTCATCGGCAGAGATGGCTTTCTTCGTGACCATGTCTTCGGGAGTTTTGTAAGGCTTTGCTCCTTGGATCCGCTCCGAAAGGCTGGGCTTGGTGCCCGGTAACTCTAGCTTATCCAACTCGGCGATCGAGGAATTGTTGATATCGATCTTGGCACCGCCCGCTGCGGATTTACCAGATTCGGCTGGCTTGCTAGAAACACTCTCAACGGCAGCAGCAGGAGATGAAGCGGAGCTAGCTTCCGTAGTGGAACTACTCGAACAGCCACCACAGAGTAGAGCTGCGCTACAAAGGCCCAAAACTGCTAGCTGTAAGGGATTGACTTGATAATTGAGAACATATCTCATTATTGCTTTAGCCTGTAAATTTAATACTGAAAAGTTTTCACTAGGAATTTCTATCCAACGTACATCATCAAGCAACAAGATGCAACTTATTAGCAATAGGAGTAGACCTACCCAACTATCCATGGAAGAGTCGAGAAGAGTACCAAAGCTTCGTCAGCCAAGGTTTCAATGCTCAATCAATGCCCCCAGGCTGGATGACGCCTGGCAGCAGAACCCTCAGTCTTCAGCAATCCATCCTTAGACAAATGATATTAATTTTTAATAAGCTTTTACAATATACTTTGGCTCCAAATGAAAAATACTCCTAATAAAGTGTGGGTATTACAATTCTATTGTCAAAATAAAGGTAGCTCCTCCAACCATTTCATGCATCCTGCAAACCCTTGTTCCCAACACTCTGTTATCGGTTGGGCGATCGGCAAAAGGAAGGAACCGGAGCAAGACCTCCACGGTGCAGGTAAACTACTACTGGCACAAACAGCTGGTCAGGAGTCTCAGGCTAAACTGTGGGTACTCCATCTAGTGGTTGAGAGTTGTCGAGTTTTTGGTAAAATGCTTCCAGACAAATGGAATCTCAAGACTCTAGGATAATTGTGAATTCTATGGATCCAATACTTCACCGATTTGCCAATCTCTATCCATAACTTCAGCTGTCCTATGTCCAACATTGCTACTCTCCTCGCCCAAGAACTTTCTTTGCGCCTAGCCCAAATCACCGCAGCCTTAGCACTGTTCGCCGAGGGTGCGACGATTCCTTTCATTGCCCGCTATCGCAAAGAGCTGACTGGCTCCATGGATGAGGTGGAACTACGACAACTGAGCGATCGATTCACTTACCTCACCGAACTGGCCGATCGGCGAAAAGTCATCTTGGAATCCATCCAGTCCCAAGACAAACTCACCCCAGAGCTGGAAAAGCAGATCCAAGCATGCACCCAGAAAACCGAGCTAGAGGATCTCTACCTACCCTACCGGCCCAAACGCCGAACCAAAGCCACGATCGCCCGCGAACAAGGACTTGGCCCCCTGGCTACCTGGATTAAATCCATCAATCAACCATCATCACCAGGGGCAGATTTATTGGCAATCGCCCAAGATTATGTATCCACCACCAAAGACGTAGCCGATGCCCCAGCAGCCTTGCAAGGTGCCGCCGACATCCTAGCCGAGGAAATAGCCGAGACCGCTGCCCTGCGTGCTTACCTGCGAGATTTTTTGTTAGAAACTGGTAGCTTTATCTCCAAAGTGAGCAGCGACCATCCCCCAGGCAGCACCAAATTTGAAATGTACCGCAGCTACAGCCACGGAGTAAAGCACATCGCCGCCCATAACTTGTTGGCTCTCTATCGCGGCGAACAGGAAGGGATCCTGAGTTTCAACTTAGTCTTTGATGAAGATCGAGTGCAGGAATATCTGATCTCCAAGGTGGTCAAAACCAAACAGCGCAACCTTCGCGAATTCTATCAAACCCTGATTGCTGATGGCTTCAATCGTCTGATGAAGAATTCCCTGACGACGGAAGTGCGGGCCTTGAAAAAGCAAGCAGCCGATCGAGAATCCATCCAAACCTTTGCTACCAATCTCCGGGAGCTGCTCCTAGCCGCACCAGCAGGCATGAAACCCACCTGCGCGATCGATCCGGGCTTCCGCACTGGCTGCAAAGTAGCGATTCTCGATCCCACGGGCCAGTTTTTAGAATATCAGGCCATCTTCCCCCATACGGGCCAGACCGACAAAGCCATCAAGATCCTGGGGGGTCTGATTGAGAAATATCAAGTGGAGTTGATCGCGATCGGCAACGGCACCGCTGGCCGAGAAACCGATGAGTTCGTAAGCACAGTGCTGAAAAACATCAATTCTTCTTCGAAGACGCTACGCGAACGCAATATTATTAAAGTGATGGTCAACGAATCTGGGGCTTCGATCTATTCGGCGAGTCCCCTGGCCGGGGCAGAATTCCCCGATCTAGATGTCACCGTGCGCGGAGCCATCAGCATCGGTCGCCGTCTCCAAGATCCCCTAGCCGAGCTGGTTAAAATCGATCCCCAGTCAATCGGGGTCGGCCAATATCAACATGATGTAGACCATAAACTCCTAAAAAAGCAGCTAGCAGAAACCGTAGAAAGCTGCGTCAACTATGTAGGGGTGGATTTGAATACGGCTTCCAAGGAGCTACTGACGGCGGTCTCGGGCATTACGCCGACCATTGCTAATAATATTGTGATCTATCGCAACGAAAAAGGTATCTTTCAAAATCGGCGCGAGCTCCTAAAAGTGCCCAAGCTGGGTCCCAAAGCCTTCGAGCAAGCAGCAGGATTCTTGCGCATCCGCAATGGCCAGCATCCCTTGGATAATACGGCAGTGCATCCAGAGCGCTATGGGTTGGTGGAGGCCATCGCTAAGGATGCCAAACTAGCTCTAGACAAAACCACTGAAATCGCCAAGCTAATTCGTCAAGATCTTCGCAAGTACACCACGGAAACAGTTGGCGAACCGACTCTCCAAGATATTGTGGCGGAGCTAGAAAAGCCTGGACGGGATCCCAGAGCAGAGTTTAGCTATGCAACTTTTCGATCGGATGTAAAGGAAATCTCCGATCTGCAAATCGGGATGGAACTGGAAGGGATGATCACCAACGTCGCTAACTTCGGCGCTTTCGTAGATATCGGCGTCCACCAAGACGGTCTGATCCATGTCTCCCAACTCCAAGACAACTTCGTCAAAGATCCCAATGATGTGGTCAAAGTCGGCCAGGTAGTCCGCGTTAAAGTCTTGGAAATCGATCCGCGCCTGAAGCGCGTTGCCCTCACCATGCGCCAAGGCAACAGCAGTGCCTCAAGCGATCGCCCTAAACCGTCGAAACCAATTAGACGGTAGTATAATTAAATGTCCGGAAAACAGCGATCGGCATAGAAAAGAGGATGTAAGTCTTGATCAAATCAGCAGGTACATCTCTTGCTAAAATCCAACATTGCTCTCCTGATTGACGCAGATAATATTCCGGCATCCAAAATCGCAGGTATTATTGCTGATTTATCTAAACATGGCGAAATCAATATCCGGCGGGCCTATGGAAATTGGAGTAATGCTCATCTATCCCCATGGAAAGAATACTTGCACGAGCTGGCCATTACTCCAATTCAGCAATTTGATTTAACCAAAGGCAAGAATGCTACTGACATGGCGATGGTTATTGATGCCATGGACTTGTTATACCTTCGTCATTTAGATGCTTTTGCACTAGTGTCCAGCGATAGTGACTTCACTCCACTGGTCACCAGAATTTTAACTCATGGTTTCAAGGTTTACGGTTTTGGTGAAAGAAAAACGCCCAATCCTTTTGTCAAAGCTTGTTCCGCCTTTTTTTATATAGAAACGATCGGGAAGTCTCCTCAAAAGGAAGAAAATTCCACACCCCCGAAAACCTTGCCAGCAGGCAATAAGCTAAAGCAAAATTCCATTAAAGCAGCAACAGCTAAAAAAACAGGGGAGGAGTTAAAAAAAGATTTCAAGACAATCAATTTACTAAAGGGGGCAGTTGCTACTGCGATGGACAAAGATGGATGGTCTAGCATGTCGGCAATTGGCACAAAAATCAAGCCTAGCAATTACGGATATGCGAAGCTGAGTAGCCTATTTAAAACGCTCGATCTATTTGAAGTCCAACAAAGACAAGGAACATTCTATGTTCGCGAAAAAAAGACAGCCAATACCATCCAGTCTCAAGCACACCTGAATTAAAAACAATTGATAACAAGAAATTCAGTTCTCCAACATCCATCTTAGAATCCCTAGAACATTGTCCACTGGCATCAATGGATATTCCGTCACATCGATCGAGACCTCCTGACCCGTCAACTTCAGAAACTGCCACTGAGTCCCGGTAGTCACACTGCCATAAATATTCACCACATCCTGTCCGTCGGCTTGATTGAATCGCTGGGCTGCCACCATCTCTGCAATGCATTGACCCCAACCGGCATTTAGCTCCCCTTTCTTCGCCTCAATCACCACCACTACCGGAGCCTTAATCGAAACTTCGCTGCTCGATCGCGTCAACAAAAAATCGCAGACCCCACTGAGTCCAACCTGGGCATCAATCGTAAAATCCGCCCCTGAAAACAGCCCTACTCGCCGCTCCAATAATTCCCGCAGCTCAAAGAGCAACGGCGCAATGATAAATTCTGAGCGAGCTTTTTCCGTCCCTAAAACCGCTGCAAAACTCGCCGTCCGCTGCAACAAATCTGCTAAAGCTGCGCTGGGTGGCAACGGCTCCAGACGATCGAAGAATGGCTGTGTATTAATCGTTAACTGAAACTGTTTTTCGACCTGTTTCACCGTAAAAGCACTATAAGGCATCTACATCGCCCTCCCTAATTATCCAGAATTCTGATGGCCCAACTCTGCCGCCAGCCAATCCACAAATTGCCTGGCAGTCCGGCCCGATCGACCATTTTGCTGAGTGGCCCACTGCAAAGCCCGGAACTCCAAGTCTGTCGCTGATATCTTCAGATCCCGCGCCAAATGCCGCACAATTTCTAGATAGATATCTTGATCTGCCGGTGCAAAAGTCAAAGTTAAACCAAAGCGATCGCTAAAAGACAGCTTCTCCTGCACCGTATCCCAATGATGAATCTCATCACTATCCTGAGGGCGCGGTCGATCGGCAAAAAACTCGCGAATCAAATGGCGACGATTGGAAGTGGCATAGACCACTAAGTTCGGCGGTCTCCCGATCGAACTGCCCTCCAATACTACCTTCAGAGCCTTAAATGCCGCTTCGTCGGCCTCAAAAGACAAATCATCCACAAACAAAATAAATTTCTGGGGCTGGCCCTGCAACTCCTGCAAAATTAATGGCAAGTCCACAGCATCCTGCTTCGATACCTCAATCAACCGCAATCCTCGATCGGCAAACTCCGGTACCAAGGCCTTCACCAAGGAAGACTTGCCACAGCCCCTAGCCCCATAGAGCAACACATTCAGCGCCGGGTAACCGGCCACCAGCGCCTCTGTATTTTTCAGGAGGGCCGATCGCTGCCACTCATAGCCGGCCAGATCCGCCAACTTACCATTATCCGGCACCGCAATCCCTCGCAAAGCACCGCCTTGCCAATAAAGGGACTGGTACTCGCCAAAAATCCCCGTCCCATGATGACGATAATGGGCGATCAAGTCCGGTAACAACACCACCCAATCCTGACTGGCCAACTTCTCCCGCAAGGCCTTGCGCTCCCTAGGCACCGCCAGTTTATCAATCCAAGCAAACCCATCACAGAGCAAAGCCAGCTGCTGACTGCCACACTGATAGATCTGCCGCAGTAGCTCCAAGTCGTGCAATGCAGCCTGCTCCAACACATCGGGCACACCGCCCTGCTGCACCGATCGACTAAAAGGATTATCATCCAACAACAGCCGCTCCAGCAAATAGTCTTGCCAACCCTGCTGTTGATCGGCTAAAGACCGTACCCAAGCCCCATAGGCCACCCGGTTGCCGCCAGATGCCACCAACTCTCGCCACAGCCGACCCGGCCCGCTAGCCAGAATGCCTTGGTAAATTAATAATCGATCGGCCAAATCCGCCAAAGTCGCAAAATTCATGGGGCTTCTTTAATGCTGATATCCACCTACTCAATACTGGCAAAAAGTCGATCGATCCTAGCTCGCAAATCATTTTTCAGATAGTCCTCCACCTGTTCCCGAATCACCCGACCGGAGCGGCGCAGAGATTCATCTACCATATCGATAATTCGCTGATGGGCCAGTTGATAACAAACCTGCTGTTGGCTACTCAGACCAGCTAGATACCAAGGTGAAACAGTCTTAGTCACTTCCTCGACGAGATTGCGTGGCACTAGCCGTTTCTCTTGATAGAAATAAGAAAATCGATCAACCGCCCGCAAATCCATCCGGGGCAATGGTACATAGCTATTAATATACTCACTCACCACCACATGCTGGCCGTTTAGCTCCGGCTGAATAGAAATCGCCAGAGACTGACAGATATTTTGGACGTGCCGATCAAGCAACTGACTCACGGTTATTTGGAGAGCCGCCATCACCCGCCCAATCTCCGGTCGCAGATAATCGCGGATTCCCTGGAAACTTTTCTCCGCCGCCTCAGCACTGGCATATTCAAAAAAACCTTGGGAACGAAACTCCAGCTGAGACTGCACCCAATGGATCGGGTGATAATCCGGTAGACTAGCGGGATCTTCGTCTTGGAGTCGATCGCTGACTACCTTTTGGGCAAAGGAAGCCTGTGCGGCCTCGGTCTGCTGTAACTGACCAGTCAATATTTCTAGAATTTCAGTGCAATGGAGGTCAACCGCTGCAGCAATTTGTTGATGAAGGGATGCTTCCCAAGTTTCCACTAGCTGCCAAGCAAAAGCGGTCTGAATTTCGGCTTCGGTGATAGGTGGAGTCGTCTTTCCGAGTTGCAGCATATTCAGTGACTGATTGTCTTCACCAATATTTTAAAGGCATTACTGTGGCTGAGGATCGATTATTGATTATTTTTTACCTCGCTTTGTGAAATCGGTGGAAATTCCAACAAAAAGCCCGCACGAGGCGGGCTACAGTCAATTCATAATATCCATCAATTCCAGTACTAGCGTTTGGCTAGCTTCTTAGACATTTTCCGCAAACGAATGGATTGGGGAGTGACTTCCACCATTTCATCGTTACTGATGTATTCTAAGGCCCGTTCTAGGTTCATATCGACTGGCGTTTTCAGCTGCACCAGCTCTTCTCCACCAGAGGCTCGGTGGTTGGTAAGCTGCTTGCTTTTACAGATGTTCAGCTCCATATCCTGAGCGCGGTTGTTCTCGCCCACGATCATGCCTCGGTAGACCTTGGTACCAGGACTGATAAAGAAGGAACCACGATCTTCCGCACCCATCAAAGCGTAGTCCGTAGCCACCCCTTCTTCAAAGGAGACCAACACCCCGTTGCGACGGGCCGCAATTTCGCCACAGATCGGACGGTATTCCAAGAAGCTGTGGTTCATAATTCCATCGCCCCGCGTCATCCGCAGGAACTCGCCCCGGAAGCCGATCAGGCCCCGCGCTGGCACTACAAATTCCAGAACCGATCGACCATTGGAGCCGGTCATCATATCTTGCATTTCGCCCTTGCGCTGACCCAGCCGCTCGATGCAGCCGCCCACCGCTTCTTCGGGTACGTCCAAAGCCAGTAGCTCGAAAGGTTCGCAGGGCTGACCGTTGACTTCCCGATAGATTACTTGGGGCTGAGAAACTTGGAACTCGTAGCCTTCCCGGCGCATGTTCTCGATCAAAATGCCCAAGTGCAATTCACCGCGCCCAGAGACCGCCCAGCGATCGGTGGAATCCGTATCCTCTACACGTAGGGCCACATTGGTTTGCAGCTCTTGATAGAGTCGATCGCGCACTTGGCGAGAAGTTACCAACTTGCCTTCCTGACCAGCAAAGGGTGAATCGTTCACACAGAAAGTCATCTGCAACGTCGGTTCGTCGACTTTGATCATGGGCAAAGCAAAAGGCTCATCGGGGCAGGAAATCGTTTCACCAATGTTGGCATCGGCAAAACCGGCCACGGCAATAATGTTACCCGCAGTAGCCATATCGATATCCACCCGCGACAAACCATCGAAGCCCATCAGCTTAGTGATCTTAGACTTCAAGATGGAGCCGTCTTCCCGCAGCAACGCAGCCTGTTGGCCCATTTTGATCGTGCCATTGTGGACTTTACCGATCACGATCCGACCCAGGTACTTGGAATAGTCCAAGGTAGTCACCTGCAATTGCAGAGGCTTGTTGGCATCGCCCACGGGTGGTGGAACGTGGCGCAAGATAGCATTAAAGAGCGGCTCCATAGTGGTGCTTTCTTCTTCCAGGGTGTCCTTGGCAAACCCCGCCATGCCAGAAGCAAAAAGGTAAGGGAAGTCGCATTGATCGTCATCGGCACCGAGATCGAGGAACAGATCCAGCACTTTGCTGACGGCCACATGGGGATCGGCCTTGCCTCGATCGATCTTGTTGACCACCACGATCGGGCGCAGACCCTTGGCCAGGGCCTTAGTCAGTACAAAACGGGTCTGGGGCATCGGACCTTCATTGGCATCGACGATCAGAATACAGCCATCCACCATGCCGAGCACCCGTTCCACTTCTCCACCAAAGTCGGCGTGTCCGGGGGTATCGATGATGTTGATCAGAATATCTTTGTACTTAACTGCGGTATTCTTGGAGAGAATGGTAATGCCCCGCTCTCGCTCGATGTCGTTGGAATCCATCACGCAGGTAGGCACTTCTTCGCCTTCGCGGAAAATGCCAGATTGTTTGAGCAGTGCATCGACAAGGGTCGTTTTCCCGTGGTCTACGTGGGCAATAATCGCTACGTTACGGATGGCAGGGGTCATAGAGTAAGAGAGGAAACTCGCTATAGAATTTTGTTGGTTTCGGCGGCGGTTGGCATTTAGCCAAAAACAGATCACCGCATTGTAAACCGATGTTTACAATTCTACCCCATTGCTCTCCTTTCGGTGCAGTGCCCATTAAGCTTGTGTTCAGAGAAAAATACTAGCTAGTTTCACTGGCCAACAATGGAACAGTAGAATCACGGTTTCCGCACAATCGATCGACTCGTTAGTATTGACGAATAGCACCCAGTCAATCTCTACCAGACAACATTTTCTCATAGTCGGAATCGGCGAAAATCTAGTTCCTCATAGATATTCGGCAAAAATCCCAGATAAAATTAGTAGGCAAGCTTCATTGCCCCAGCAAAATGGATAAGAGCACCGGATTTTTTTTAGATGATGATGAACTTTTTGCGCTGTTTGCTCGGGATGAAAATCCACCGCTGATCAAGAGTAGACTTTTTAGAATTAATGCATCTAGCAGCATGGTGGAGCTGCAAGGGATGAAGGGCAACATTTTAGCCGTCCGCAAGCTCAAGCAAGCCAGCAACAACATCCAAGTCAAGCTCAATAGTGGCTCGACGACCGAAATCGAAGGTCGGTTGCAGGAACTGGGATTTGCCCCCAGTAGCACTGCGAGCCAAGCTGGATTCTCCGATTTTCAAGAATCTCTCCAGCCACCAAATGGATACACCCAGTACTGCGATCAAGTTAGCACGATCTGGCGTTCTTGGTGGCCAGTCAAAGACAAAAAACTCGATGGCCGCACCGCAGTACTAGTCTTCCATGCAGGCCAGTGGCAGGATATCCAAGAAGTGGAATCTGGCGTGCGGCCCATCATTGTCACTAAAAATCACCACCAGATTGCCACCAGTACAGAGGTGACTTGGGCGATCGATTCCCGCTTTGCCAAGGGCACCAAAGTAGAAGAGCGAGCGAAATTTGCCCATGCTAACTATACCGATGAAAGGGTCTGGGCCAATGAATCAGCGATTACTGGAGCCAGAACAACCCTAGCTCAGGTGATGAAAGAAATCGACACTACTAGCCAGAAATGGGTCACGAACATCGAATCGATCGATGCGGATGTCAGCGGACTGTTAGATGAAAGTAATGCGATCGACCAACGCAAAAAGCAACTCCTCCAAGCACTGGAATACTTAGCAAAAATCGTTCAGGAAAAATAGCTATAACATCTAAATTTGTTAGCGTTGATTGGCACAAAGAAACATCACAACTGCTGGGAAATCAATGAGATTCTTGATGCCAAAGATGGCAAAAACACAATCATCAATTTCCCAAAAGTTAGGCGATTACTTCTTAGCCAAGACCGACTTAGAAGTGCTGCCATCTGTTGCTTCCGCAATACAGCCAACGGCAATCTCCTTAGTCTTCATGTCTGTCGAGCACAAACCCTCGGCTCTGACAATTTTAGAGGCTTTACCAGACTTGTGAGTGAACATCGCAACCACGGGATAATAGGTGCGACCCTCCTTGTCTTTCTGGAGCTTGCTGCTCACCACATAGCTAACACCCGAATCTTCGCGCTCCGTATCGAAATGGAAGTTCAGAGAATTACTGGCTCCATCCGGCCCAGTAATGACCACATGGTGACAAGACACATTGGTTTTTTTCTTGGAGCTATCCATTACTTCCGAAAGACATTCCGTACCCATAATCCGCTTGATTTTGCTGGAGGTAGTAACAGTGGACTCTGAGGAAGGCTGTGAAGTTGGTTGCTTAGTGGGTTGCTTGGGGGGTTTGGTAGCTGGTTGAGCGCTAACGGGTAACGAAACAAAAGCAGCCATCAAGCCGATTACTATCCATTTCATAATACATCTCCACGGTATTAGTTGAACTTATACATAGCTGTGATTCACAAATTCGTGAGATAGTTCCCAAAATTTTCCCTAGTTCATAATTGTCAGGAAACCATGACAAAGATCCCCGCCGATCGACCAGAACTCGTCAAAAGGCTATAAACACATCGTTTCCGGGGTTGATTCCAGCCAGGGGATCGAGCTATAACCAAGAAGCAGGATCAAAATCCAGCACAAATACCTATAGACCGAGAACGCAGGCAGTCGTCCTGCCCTCCTTAGAGGAACAACTCTACCCATGTCTAACGAAAACACTCCCTTAGAGGAAATGACTCTCCGGCAGCTCCGCCGCGTTGCTAGCGCCTACGGCGTCTCGCGGTATAGCCGGATGCGTAAATCCCAGCTTCTAGAAGAAATTCAAAAAATCGAGACCACCCGTGCCAACACAGCACAACCCAATTTTACTAACAATCTAGCTCAGCCGGAGGCATCACAAAACGTGGAAGCAGCAAAATTCGAACTTGAAGCCCCCATTCCGACCCACACCATGGAAGACCTAGCAACTGCCGATGAAGGTCTTGGTGAAATTCCCGGCGGCTATGCAGAAAATCGAATTGTGCTCCTCCCTCGCGATCCGCAGTGGGCTTTCGCCTATTGGGACATCACCACTGAGCATAAGCATGAACTGCGCAGCCAAGGAGGCCAGAGCTTGGCCCTGCGCGTCTATGATGTGACCGACATTGATATTAACCACCAGAGTCCGCACAGCATCCAGGAATATCCTTTGGATGAGATGGCGCGGGAATGGTACCTGTCGATTCCGGTGAGCGATCGAGAATACCTAGTTGATATCGGCTACCGCTGTGCCGATGGCCGCTGGTTAGTCCTAGCCCGTTCCGCCTCTATTCGGATTCCCCCCGTCTATCCTTCGGACTGGATCGAAGACCACTTCTTGACCATCAACTGGCAAGAAGACCTACGGGGCAAGACCTTCATCAATCTGGTGCCGCCCAGCAAGAAGCCTACTACGGCAGATGGAACCCCAGCATCCTACGATGCCGCTGGCAACCCCATCTACGACCAAATCTTTGGTTTGGCAGAATCGGTGGAAGCGATGCGCATTGCTGGTTCTCTATACGGTTCCATGCAGCAAACCCCCACGGAATCCCTCAGTTCCTTCGTTTTCCCTTCGGGCTTGGGCGAATGGGCCTTGCCGACCACTTCCGGTCTCAATATGTCCGGAGTGGGCATGTCGGGCATCGGCCTAGACAGCCATCAGCCCCGCCAGTTCTGGTTGGTTGCTGATGCGGAGCTGATCGTCTATGGTGCAACGGAGCCGGATGCAGCTGTTTTCATTGGCAATCGTCAGATTCCTTTGAATCCCGATGGTACCTTCCGCTTCCACATGTCCTTCCAGGATGGTCTGATCGATTACCCGATCGTGGCTGTGGCCAAGGATGGCGAACAACAGCGATCGATTCACATGAAGTTCGAGCGGGAAACCCCTTCGCGGAATACCAACACCAAGGAAGAAGCTGTTCAAGAATGGTTTGCTTAGCTTAAATAGAATTCACCTGAATACCTCCTTTGGAAACGTTGAGGTGAATTCTTAGAAAATTGACGATTGCCTGCTCTCCTACCAAAATCTTGTTGGTAAGGGGGCAGGTATTTTTTAGCCAGCAGCAGACTTGTCTTTTTTTGGTAGGATAGTATTAGTCCAAAGCAAATCCACCAATTTTATGGCTACCACCGTTGAATTTGAACTGAAAGAATTGTTAGAGAAGCTGGATTCTAAGATCGACAGGCTGGGGGGTAACCTGAACAGTGAAATAAACAAGTTGGGAAGTGACTTGAACAATAAAATGGACAAGCTGGGGAGTGACCTGAACAGCAAAATAGATAAGTTGGGAAGTGAACTGAACAATAAAGTGGACAAGCTTAACGATAAAGTTGATGGCATGGGAAACGACATCAATAAGCTGAATGTTACGGTGACGCGGCTGGATGAGCAGGTAGCGAATGCGGTGAAGCGCATCGATAGTATTGAGTTTGCGAACCGGGCAGTATCCATTGGTCTACTGCTGGCTATCTTGGGTGGTTTGGCGAAGTTGTTGGGGTTTGCAGGGCCGATTTAGTAACAATTAGCTTTAAAAATTCCCTTATGAAGCAGGATACAATCTTCTATCAACTGTTCAAGCGTTCACCCAACCTGCTCTTTGAACTTCTCTCCGATTTTCCACCACAGGTCACTTTTGTCAGTCAATCAGCTCTTTAGGAGAATCGTTTTTTCGTAAATTTTTGATGACGCATAACGTTATGAGTCCGGGGGCAAGCCCCCAGCATCAACCTGGCTTATTACAAAGAATCCGAATTTGGAATTGCCACTAATTCCAAGGCTCCATTGAGGATCGATCGCTCTTCCTTGGCTAGTCCCAGCCAGAGGCGTTTTTGTTGTTTGGGTTGTTTTTTGTAAGCGATCGCCACATTCATCAGGCGCAGGGGCATTTCTAGGGTGGGTTCGGTGCCGAGGAGGTTTTGCCACAGGGCTAACCATTCATCGGCGGTGTAGTCGCTAATGTTGGGAGCGAGGATTTGGGGGAGGGTGGCAATTAGGGCGGTGCTGAGTTCGGGGAGGACTTGGGCTTGTTGATAGATGGTGGCGAGTTGGGTGAGGAAGGTGGATATTTGCGGTTGTAAGTTTGGTAATGAGAAGCGAGGGATTAGTTCTGCGAGGAAGTCTTGGATGAGTCCGGCGATATCATTGGGGCGTGGAGTGAGTTGTTGGATGATTTGGAAAGTTTGTTGCCAAGAATTAAGGGTATCTTCGTAATTGCCCATGACAAATTGAACGACTCCTTTATCGTGCCAGGAATCATATAGATCTGCATCAATCGAGATCGCTTGGTTATAACAATCGATCGATTCTACATACTTACCCCATTTGAAATAAGCAAAGCCTTTATTATGCCAAGCTTCATCTTTATCAGGTTTAATGGAGATCGCCTGATCGTAACTAACGATCGCCTCTTCATATCTTCCTAAATTACGCAGAAAAATACCTCGATCATTCCAAATTCGATGGTCGCCAGGGTTAATAGAGATCGCCCGATCGAAATTAGTGATCGCTTCTTCATATCTCCCTAACCTACTCAAAGAAATGCCTCGACAAATCCAAGCATCAGAATTACTTTCATTCTCAACCAAAGTCGCATCAAGCGACTCTAGAGCTTCTAGATTTTTCCCTGCTTCTAGTAGTTCCACTCCTTCCAAAAATTGCAGCGAAAAGGTTAACTCAGATTTCTCAACCGATCGATCTTCTTGACTGACGCTCTCTGATAATAGCTTCTGAGCTTCACTATATCGATCCATCTGCACCAATTCCACAAGCTTTTGGTAATTCTCTTCAGTTAGCCTTTTGCTATGAAATAATTCTTCTAATGTCTCGGTAGCTAATAACTGTTGCTGTTGCTTCAATGCTCGCTGCAAATCCCGCTGCGAACTGATAAAGCAGGGATCTTCATCGCTCAATAACGCTCGCTCTAAATGTTCGTCTTTAATATATTGACTCGTACCCCGCATCAACTCCAACTGGTGCTTGCGTTCCGAGAGCGGATACCAAATCTTGAGAAACTCCACAAAAATCTCGACCCACTGCCCCCGCTGCTTTTTTACCTCCAAACATAGACGCATCAACACCTCGCGCAGCTCGTAAAATGACTCGCGCCCATTCTGCTCCGCTTCCACATAGCCCAGCTTCCGCAGCTCCCGCAATTGACTCGCTGCCGTCCCCGCATCGATAAAACAGTCCGCTGCAATCTCCTTAACCATCACCGGATGTCGCCTGTCCACCAATAACTCAACAATCTTTCGCTGCTGATTAGATAACTCCTTCATCCGCGCTTGATAGTAAGGTGTCAAGTCGTCCAGCATCTTCATAAATGCCTCTACCAAATTATCCAAGGCATCCCGCGTGATAAATTGAGAAAACAGCATATACACCCGTGGATTTCCACCCGCCAAATGATGCACCGCTCGCACCCGCGCCCGCCCCAAGGGTGTTTGCAAAAAACTCGCCAAATCTTCCTGTCCCCCTAAAGTGGCAATCTTCCCCAACATTTCGATCGCTTCTGGCACAGTCAACCTGTCGAGATGAATCGGATGGAAAAAGCCAAAGAATGGTTTGGTACGACTTTGTACCGCAGTAAATAACGCCGGAGTAGTCGCTAAAATTGTGCAGCACTGTTCTGCTTGCAAGAAAGACCGAAACTGTTGCTGACCCGCTTCTCCTAAGCCCTTAAACAGATCGTCCAGGTTCTCCATAATCAGCAATAGGGTGCGATCGCCAATTGCTTCCTTCAACAATCGAGTCGCATTTGCCGCCGCTCGATCGATCGAATCCTCGATCGAAATCCGTCGTAACTCCTCTAAGAGCAATTTAGACTGAGGTTCTTCAACGGCTAGAGCACGCAAAATCCGACTCACCAAATCCAGCCAGGAATCTACCCCCCATTCCTCCTCCCGCAACCAAGCAATCACGAGTTGATCTTGGAGCGTTGGGGTTTTGGTGAATTCCGCCAGCAACCGATAATAAATCAGTGCTACCAAATGCGTCTTCCCCATCCCCCGCATCCCAATCAGCAAGGCATAATGTTTGGCTGGAGTCGTCGCACTCAACAGGATTTTCTCCAAGAGTTCCTGTGCCAAATCCTGCCGCTGCACCAGGATCGTCTCTAGCTCCTGAGGAGACATTAGGCTGGGCGTAAACGCCGAAATCATTTGGTTCGCCATGTTGCTAATTCCCCCGTTGCTGATGCCAATAGCGTTGCACTAGCGAAAAGCGAAATCGATAGGCTCCCGCGTCATTTCGACAAATATAATGGTCTTGTTCTAACAGATTGAGAGTCGAGCGAAAAGCTTCTTTATCCAAATCTGGTGTCTGGATACTCACCCGATTCCACCAGTCACCGATCGTTAATGCTGATTCTGGAGCTAGTTCATCTAATGCCAGGAGTGCCAACTTGGCATTTTCTCCATAGTAGCTACCAATGCGCTTTTCAAAGTAGCCCAGATCCCAAACATCATACTGCCGCACCGCTGCTTGGAGCATCGCTTCTACTCGTGCGACATCGATCACCTTTGGTGCAGCAGAGCTGAACGGTTGAGCTATCCCTTTGAGTCTGGCAACACTGTGATGAATATAGAAAGCATTGCCATCGACTGCTGAGGCGATCGCTTGACTTACTGCTGCTAGATCCGCAGTTTGCACTTTTTCGCCAATCAACAGATCCTGTGCCAGTCTCCACGCATCATACTCAGCCAGCGGCTCTACCTCGACAGAGGGTAAATCGTTAGTGGGCGCATTCCGATATCCTTGTTTCCTTAGCTCTGCCACCACATGATGCAAACCGATCGATCCGGTATACACCATCCGAATTTGGGGATAGTCTTGGCGGATCGATCTTAAAGTATCGAGTACTTCCATGGCGATGCTAGCTCCTTGATCCTGCCGGATGTTATCGATCGCTAGCGGCAACTCATCGAATAGGAATAACCAGCGTTCTCGATATTCGACTTGGGCAGAAAGATCCCGCACCATGCCTTGAAGATGCTGTTGCCAAGTCAAATCTGGCTTGGGTAAGCTGACTCCAGCAATCTTTTCTCCGCCCAAGCCCCAGTTTTTGAGCAGTTGCTGAACTTTGCCCTGCCATTTCTGGCTGTTGCCAAGATCTTCACTGACTTTATTGAAAATCTCCCGCACCAGAGCTTCGGGCGATCGGATATTCTCCAAGTCCCAATAAAATGCTGTTACCCCTAGTGGCTGCTGTGCCAGCATTTTCCTCAACACGCTGGTTTTACCCATCCGTCGCTCGGCGGTCATCATCACGCTGTGGCGCTCCAATTTGTCCCACAGCTCGGCGATGAGTGCATCGCGCCCTACCACGTCTTCTGGTGCCAGCCCACCGCCAGGATTAGTTCTCATAAAATAGCTAGTAAAATCAACACATGTTAAAAATAACATATATTGTTTTCACTGTCTATTTGTCTAGCGATGTGCGATCAATAAAATCTTGCCTCGCGTTGGCGTAGCATCTCCGTCAGCAGAAACTTCAATGCGCTCCAATAATACAGATACACTCCTATCGAGCTATGTTCTTTGGCAGAAGAACAGCCTTACTGGATGCCGGAGTGAGCTTTCTAGCTATCCTCTAAATCTCAAAAGCGCTCAGTGCATCCGTATTGCCAACCCTGGCCGTAAAAGCGCTGCCACATCGGCAAACCTTCCCTGCCGCCGGATTCTGGAACAAGAAACCGCCGCCCATCAAATCTTGAGCAAAATCGATCTGGAGATCTTGTAAATAGTGCTGGTATTGTCGATCAATCGAAATCGTCACTCCGCCCACCTGCATCACCAAGTCCTCCGCTGACCCATTGGAGATGGCCTCAAAGCGATAGAAATACTGTTCGCAGTCACTATTCCCCAAACTCAGGCGCAGCTTATTCCCAGACCGGAGGGTCAGAATACGCTGGAATTCTTGGGTTGCGGCTGGCGTCAGAGAAATCATAGGTTATTGAGAAAATCAGTAAGGTCTTGAGTCGTATCCACAGTCGTGACATAGGGCAGCTCCGCTGGCCAGAAATCTTCCCAAGCAGTCTGCTGGGCAGCCAATAAATCTGCCGTAGCATCAGCAATATCACCCGTTCGGTGATGCAGCCGCTGGGTCAAAATATCCAGAGGTGCCTGACAATGGATGACCCGCACTGGCAAAGCGCCAGCGTTCGCGGAGCGTTCCTCTAAGGAAATCGCCTGACGGCGCAGAGACTGTCGATCGAACTTGGCATCTAGAATCACTGTATAACCCTGTTGGGCCAATTGGCTACCCAGTTCGATCAGTCGATCGTAAGTCTTAGCAGTCATCTCTGCGGTATATAGCTCCGGCCCACCTCGATCGAAGAGACCAATGCCGCCCAAGTGTTTGCGGATCGCATCCGATCGCAAATGAATGCCATTCAGCCGGCGGGCAATTTGCCGCCCCAGCGTACTTTTGCCGGAGCCAGATAGCCCAGCCATCACCAAGATCTGGCCCTGGGGTCTTTGGGTATATTCCCAAGCCAAGCGATAGTAGTCCCCAGCCGTCTGTTGGGCCGCCACTCGCTGCTCTGCCGGTACGGCTCGATCATCCAGCAGAAAGGAAGTCACCTTAGCTCGCACATAGGCTTGCCGACTCAGGTAGATCGGCAACACTTCCAATCCTGCCCAGTCGCCGGTTTGCTCTAGATAGGTATTCAGAAATACATTGCCCAAATCGGTGCGCTGCCGTGCGGTCAAGTCCATCACCGCAAAAGCCACATCGTACATGGTGTCCACAAAGCGGAATGGTTCATTGAACTCAATGCAGTCGAAGAGCTGAATCCGATCCTGCCAAATACAAACATTCTGGAGATGCAGGTCGCCATGACATTCTCGAATGAATTTTCCCTGCACTCGCCGCTCGAAGGCCGCTCCATGGCTAGCAAAGAAGCGATCGGTAAATTCTTTGGTCTCTCGATAATGGCGCTCGGTCTGAGCAATGCCGATGTATTTTTCGGTCTGTCGATAGTTATCATCGATCGACTGGCGCACCCTTGGTATCTCACCAAAGCTACTGATATAGTCGCTAGTCTGAGACTGGCCATGGAAGGTGGCCACTACTTGACCCATTTCCACCATCTGGTCGGCGGTGATGCTACCGGCAGCGAAGCGATTGCTGAGCAGATCAGTCTGGGGAAACTGCACCATCTTCAGGGCATATTCTACGGTCTCGCCCCTGCCTAGGGTGAATTTGTCGCTGGTCTGACCGTTGGCGGAGCCTTCCAGAATGGAAATCGGCAGTACCTCCAAGTACAAGTCCTTAGCCCCCCGCTGATTCAGACGAATTTCTTCAGTGCAAAAATGTCGCCGCTGCTCTAGGGTGGAATAGTCCAGGAAACCAAAGTTCACTGGTTTCTTGATTTTGTAGACGTAAGGGCCGGTCAACAGTACGTAGGAAACATGAGTTTGCAGCAGCTCGATGCTCCCCACTGTGGGATGGGGATAGAACGACCGCTGGAGCATGGCTTGGATTAGTGGGGGAAGTTGGGCAGAGGACATACTGACAACTAGGATTCTGGCTCTGCCCTAGCCTAGCGCGCTGTTGTACTCTAGGCAAGCCATTGATTTTAACAATGCAAATTTTGGACAGCTCTAATATAGTAGAATCAAATAGCTTAGTAATTTGTGAGGAGCTATGAGATCGATTGAACAACTGACAGAAGAGATCTTGTCTTTACCTAGTGGATCACGGGCACTGCTTGCAGACAAATTGGTAGAAAGCCTAGAATTTGACACTGATTCAGCAATTCAGGCAGTTTGGCTGACTGAAGCAAAAAGTCGAAGAGATGAGATTCGGGATGGTTCGGTGCAACCAATTTCCGGGGAAGAAGCCCTGGCGCAAGCTAGGCGACTGCTTACGCCATGAGATATGTGTTTCATCCAGAGGCACTCACTGAATACTCTGAGGCAGTTAAGTACTATGCAGAGAAGAGATTTGAGGTTGCACAAGCGTTCATCAACACGATTGAGGACACGGTGTATCGCATTAGAGAATCTCCCAATCGGTATGCCCCGATTGATGATGATGTTCGGCGATGTATGACGAGAAAGTTTCCTTACGGAATTCTCTATACAATTGAGCAAGACTATATTCTCATTCTGGCAGTTATGCATTGCAGCCAAGAACCTGGATACTGGAAAAATCGCCGATAAGCTTCAATAGCCTAATAAATCATTGAAGTAGCGGAATCGTTTGATAGTAGGACGCAAAGGCAATCTGCTACCACTGATGACACAAGTCAGCCTTCCCAAATCTGGAGCTGTCGGTTTGCGGCGACAAAGCAGTTGAGTAATTTGGGCGGATAGAGGAAATAGTCAATTTAGGTAGCGATCGCCTCCGGCTCAGCGGAGCTGTCTCGATAGTTACCACGAGCAGTTTGCAGCTCGATCGAAATTCTCGGTAATTTTTGTCCTGATCTGCTTCGGATAGCTATGTATTTAGCTGTAAAAGTTTGGAGATCGCCACATCATGAGTATCGGACTGCTAATTTTACTAGTCATCGCGGGTATCGTCTTGCTATATTGGGCGCTAGGAAGTCGTTCGACCAAATCCCGTGCCGACCAGATTTTTGCAGATTGGCAGCGAAAAGCCACTGTCGATCCCGATACTCGTCGCCGCACGATCGTTTTAGCTGGACACGATATGGAACGGGTCGAACGGTTGTTAGCAACCGTTCGCCTCAACCACCCCGATCGATCGGAACAATGGTATTGGGGAAAAGTGTTGCACGACCTAGAACGCGATCGGCGCGTTTAATTCACTAACAACTGATACACAGTCCTGATCCATACCGTTTGGGCTATGGCGAAAGTAAATCCAAATAAATATATTTTTTTGTTGCATGATACAATCAAAATCCTTGCAGCACAACAACCATTGAAACGGCAAAGTATCTAAAAGCCCCAACTTCGTCCAACAAGACCATGCGAAAGACACTCCACTTAAGCGTTTAGTCGTTCCTTGAGTGCTTTTGTTCACGCCCTGACAGCCAAGCAGTTATAATAACTATGCCTCATTTTCTTTTAAATCATTTTTGGTTGCTTTGTGGTCTTTGGACTGGCGGCATAGGTGCGCTTAGCTTCTATTCCAGACTCAAAAAACATGTAATAAGTGGCATAATTTCTAAAAGCGATTTAATTCGTTTTGTCAGGGGTTGGCTTATCTTCATTGCATCGCCCTGCATTATACTGTGGTTAATTCAACTTTCTATCGGCGCAGATGTTCATCCGCAATACCTCTTAT
This sequence comes from Synechococcales cyanobacterium OTE_70_metabat_200, assembly GCA_031375385.1. Taxonomy (GTDB): domain Bacteria; phylum Cyanobacteriota; class Cyanobacteriia; order Cyanobacteriales; family Chamaesiphonaceae; genus JAAFHZ01. Next base: position 57,451 of record JANMHS010000135.1, read on the forward strand.
GGCCTGAGCCTCAAAAATGGTTTGCTCTCAGCATTAATATTGCGTGTTGGGTAGTTCTTCTCTGGTGGGTGTGGATAGCGGGTGGAGCACAATATATCTCTCGAATAGCCTTACTCAGCGCCACGTCCATACAAAAGCCATTTCCAAGTGTCATGGCAATCAAAATCACATCTCTTTTACTCGTGGCAAGTAGTTTCTGGGCAATTGGCTTCTGGGCGCTACAGAAACCTGGGAAGTAGTGCAAATGAGGCCCAACTAGGCAGTTTTCCCGGTCAACTTAAGTGTTAGGCATCGCTACATGCCCCTTACCTTATGAACGAGGACCCAACTCCCTTTCACCTAGAAGCTTATTTTACAAGCCACCGCTCAACTCAAAGCCGTTATACCGACAGCTCGATGTCAAAAGTAACCTCAGTACAAAGAAAATACCAGAGTTGATTGATTCAGCTCTGGTATTTATCATTTAAGCACTAAAGTACTTAGCCGTCGGATGGTAGACCATCAGGGCCGTTGTGGATTGCTCCGGATAGAGCTGTTCGCTCTCATCCATATACATACCCAGTCGATCGACCCCCAACAACTTCAGTTGCTCCGCCTGATCCAGCACATTCGGACAAGCCGGATAACCAAAACTATAACGAGAACCCTGATAGCGCTGGGCCAGCATATCCCGGATATTATCCGGCTCCAGGCCACCATAGCCCAGCTCCCGCCGCACCTTAGCATGACCCCATTCCGCCAGCGCCTCCGCCATCTGCACCGCCATCCCATGGAAATACAGATATTCGGTGTAGCTATTGCCCTCAAACAGCACCTTGGCCTTTTGAGTCGCAATTTCGCCCATAGTTACGGCCTGCATCGGGAACACATCGAAAGTATTTTCTTCAATGGGTCGGAAGAAATCTGCGATGCACAACCGCCGCAGCGATCGCTGACGCGGAAATATCCAAGTCACAAAGGGCTTAGCTGTCTGTGGCGTTAGCCCCTGCTCCACCACCTCCGGCGCATAGACATGAAGACTATTGCCCTCCGCCGCACAGGGGAAATAGCCATAGACCAACTGAGGATGCAGCCATTCCTCATTGCGCAGCTTGGCCTTCCAGCCTTCCAAAATCGGATAGACCTTCTCGGCCTTAAAGGCTTCATATTCTTCCACCGACTGGTCTTGGGGCTTGCGGAACTGCCACTGACCGGCAATCAATGCCTGTAGATCCAGATGCCAGAAAAGATCCTCGATCGAGATATCTCCCGGCCCTAGAATCTTGGTACCCCAGAAAGGAGGTGTGGGCCGATCGAGATCCAGAGCCACATCGGTCGATCGATTAGTATCGATTTCCACCGGTTCCACAACTTTCGCTGGTTTGGGATCGGTTGATTCCTCAACTACCCGACCCCGCTGATTATATTGAGCGAAATCCCCCTGAAAGCCCTCATGGTCGTTCCATTGCTCTGCCACCTTCGCTGGCATTAATCGATCCATAAAGTTCAGATCCGCAAAGGCATCCTTGCCATAGATCACCTGACCTTTATAAACCTTTTGGCAATCCTCATAGACAAACTTCGGCGTTAAAGCCGCGCCGCCTAGAATCACCGGGACCGTGATGCCCTGCTGATTGAAAACCTCCAGGTTTTCTTTCATGAAGTTCGTGGATTTCACCAATAGACCGCTCATCGCGATACAATCCACGGGCTGCTTGCGATAGGCTTCCAAGATATTCTCCACCGGCTGCTTGATCCCGATATTCAGCACTCGATAGCCATTATTCGACAGAATAATATCTACCAAATTTTTACCGATATCATGGACATCCCCCTTCACAGTGGCAATCAGGAAAGTTCCTTTGCCAGTATTCGCCGACTCGGATTTTTCCATGTGCGGCTCCAGGAAAGCCACGGCCGCCTTCATCGTCTCCGCCGATTGCAGCACAAAAGGCAGCTGCATCTGGCCGGAGCCAAACAGCTCGCCGACCACCTTCATCCCATCTAGCAAAAAGCTATTGATGATTGTCAAAGGTGGATGATCCTGCATCGCCTTGACCAGATTGTCTTCAAGACCCTGACGTTCCCCATCGATGATGTGGTTCTTCAGCTTCGACTCGATCGGCTCGTTGTCATCCACCACCTTTTCCTTCTTGGCGCTGACACCAGCAAACATGGTAGTCAAGGCCCCCAAAGGATCGTAGGTACAGATTTTGCCATCAAACTCCCGCCGATCGTAGATCAAGTCCCGACAGACCTTTTGGTGCTCCGCTGAGATCTTGGCCATGGGTAAGATCTTGTTCGCCGTCACAATCGCCCCATCCATCCCAGCTGCCATCGCATCGTGCAAGAACACCGAGTTCAACACTTGGCGAGTAGCTGGACTAAGTCCGAAGGATACATTGGAGACACCCAGAAGGATATGGCACTCGGGCAAATGCTCCCGAATCCGCCGAATACCTTCGATCGTCTCCCGACCATTCACCCGGTCTTCCTCGATCCCCGTAGAGATTGGCAGCACCAGAGTATCAAAGAAAATCTCCCGCCCCGGAATTCCGTATTCCACCGCCGCTCGATAGGCTCGTTGGGCGATCGAGAACTTCCGCTCCGCCGTCCTAGCCATCCCATCTTCATCGATCGTGCCGATCACCACCCCAGCCCCATACTTTTTAGCTAGGGATAGCACCTTAAAGAAACGCTCGTCGCCGTCCTCAAAGTTGGTGGAATTCAGCAAGCATTTACCACCGGCCACCTTCAGACCAGCCTCCATCTTCTCCCACTCGGTGGAATCCAGCATCAGGGGTAGATTGACGCTGTTCACTACCCGCGAGACCACCTCATGCATATCGCGCACGCCATCGCGACCCACATAGTCCACGTTCACATCCAGCACTTGTGCGCCTTCCTTAACCTGGGCGCGGGCCAGGGAAACCAGACCATCCCAGTCTTCGGCATTCAGCAGATCGCGACATTTCTTGGAGCCGCTGGCATTCAGCCGCTCACCGACGATCAAGAAGGAATTTTCTTGAAAGTAGCTCTGGGCAGTCATCAAGGAAGCAGCAGCAGGCTCGTAGACCGCTTTCCGTTCGATCGGTTGGATTTCCTGAGCGATCGAGGCCAATTGGCGAATATGTTCAGGACTGGTGCCACAGCAGCCTCCAATCACCTGTACACCCCAGTCACCCACAAAGCGCATCACGGCCATCTTCAGTTCGATCGGGGTCAGCTTGTAGTGAGCATGGCCACCAATGTTCTCCGGCAATCCGGCATTGGGAATACAGGAGACTACAAAAGGAGAGTTCTCGCACAAATATTTAACGTGGGGAGCCATTAAGTCTGGGCCAGTGGCACAGTTCAGACCAAGAATATCGATCGAGAATGGCTCCAAGGTCGTCACGAGGGCCGTGATATCGGACCCCGCTAGCATGGTGTCCAGTTGAGCCTCGAAGGTCGCCGAAACCATCAGAGGAATCCGCCGTCCGGTTTCTGCAAACACCATCTCGATGCCGTTCAATGCTGCCTTAATTTGCAGCAAGTCCATACAGGTTTCCACCAGGAATAAATCGACTCCGCCGGACAACAGGCCCCTAGCCTGTTCGGCGTAAGCCTCTTCCAAGGTGTCGTAGTCGATCGCCCCGATCGAGGGCAGCTTGGTACCGGGGCCCATGGATCCGGCCACGAAGCGGGGCTTCTCGGGGGTGCTGAATTCCTGGGCGACCTTTTTAGCCAGCTCGGCGGCGATCTTATTTAGTTCGTGAGTGCGATCGGCCAGATCGTATTCGGCCAAAGTCAGGTGGGTACCGCCAAAGGTGTCGGTTTCGATCACGTCCGCGCCAGCGGCCAAAAAGTCCCGGTGGACTTTGGCTACGGCCTCGGGCTTGGTGTACACCAAGTATTCGTTACAACCCTCGTATTTCTCGCCCCCGAAGTCGGCAGCAGTTAGGTTTTGCAACTGGAGGTTGCTGCCCATGGCTCCGTCGAAGACGATCACCGGGCGGTCTGGGTGATAGAGCCGTTCGCTGAAGGCGCAAGCAGAGCTATCGAAGAAGGTACTGTTAGTTATTTTTTGCTTCATTAGATAAAGTCAGCAGTCAGAGTTTTATTTATCATACCTAGGTCTAGCAGGATACGCAGCCAAATGCGCAGAAGACCTCTCCATTCCTGCAAAAAACTGCTAGATCAATAAAACTCACGGTCATAAAACCATTGAAGAGCAGCAAGCCAAGGCGCTCGACTTGAAGAATTTAGTCCTCTAACCAACTGAAGATTTGACCGACGGTGAGTTGGAGGATATCAGTGGCAAAGTCGGGTACGGGCAGGCGATCGCCGGGATTCTCAAACACAAAAACAGTGTGATCGCTGCGGTAAACAAAAATCAATTCGTCGTCGGGATCAATCAGCCGGCCGAGCTGGGTGCCATGGTCAAGACAATGGAGAATATTGCGGACGACTTTGGATTGGCTTTGATCCGGGGAGAGAATTTCAAGAGTCCAGTCCGGGGCGACAAACATTTGGTTGATAACTTTGCCAGTGGTGTCTTGCTGAATCCGCTCCCACTGGAAAACAGCAGCGTCAGGCACGACCGACCGATCACCAAACGTGCAGCACAATTCCGGGAAGGCGCGGGCGATCCTAGCAGGACGCAGGGCTTGGTTGATGGCGGGGGCTAGGTCGCCTTGGATGGCACTATGTTTAGCCTGGGGCATGGGCTTTTGGAGGATCTGGCCGTCGATGTATTCGCTGGCGGGCTTAGTCTCGGGGAGTTGGAGGAAGGCTTCGAGGGTGAGGGGTTTGAGGGGAGATTGAACCATGACGGGTCCAGCTGAGGAGGAAGGTTGTCTTCAGTTTAGCAGGGGAATAAGGTGATCCCCAAAAATGAGTATACCGCTGCCGTTGGCTTCTGCTCAGGCAGACGCTACGTGAACGACACCGCTCAGCCAAATAAGTTCTTGAAATAAATGGTACTTTATTTGGGAAAAATCACCTTATGCTCGATTTTATTCCACTTGCTCCTCTCGGGTGGAAAGTGACAGATCTTTAAGATCAAACCTATTTCATCAGAGAATTCCTGTAGCTCCAGTTTCCAAAGACGAGTTCGATAGCCTTTACATCCCAGACTCCCGAACATTTTCTTTGGTTGCATATTACACGCAAGATGAAATTAATTAGACAACTTCTTTCGTTTTTACCAGTCAATAATTATCCCTTAACCTACGATTGGTACCTTTGGCTTCAAAAGGCTGTACTAATTCTCAAGAAGCTCCAAGGTATCAAAATATCATACGAGGTGATTCGTGGCCCCCAAAGTAATTGTAATTTCTCTAGATGGTGCAACTGATAGCATTGTTGACAAATATCTACTCAGTGGAGTACTAGATTCCAAAACCGGTCTGGGGCTATTAAAAAGTAAAGGAGTAGCAGCTACAGATAACGAAACCATCACTCCATCTTTGACCGCCGCAGCTCATATCGCGATTGCCACCGGTTCTACCGCAGTCAACAACGACATCAATGCCAATAGCTTTCATTTAATTGCCAACCCCTTTGCGACTAATACCAGTGGCTTTGCAGCCCCGATCGGAGGTTACACTTATCAATCTGGCATCGATCCCTCCGAAAGCACTAATCCCACAGCCAACCCTCTGTGGCTAACTCTACAAAAAGCTGGAAAGACTGTGGTAGCAGCAACATTCCCTGGTGCTGATGGGGCAACTATTAAATCATCCACCGGCATTGTTTTAGATAAAAAAGAAGATCGCACGGTCAGTTACACAGTACCGTTTGGTGAGTTTGGTGGTCAGGGTGCTAGAGGATTTAACTTAACTACCACAGATTTTGGGGTGGCGGCGCAGAGTACGATCGATCAACTAAAAGCAATCGGCAAATCCACTTTCAGTCCGATCTTGCAGACGACCAAGGCGATCGATTCTTTCACGATCAGTGGCGTGAAATTTGATTTTCAAGTAGCTGCTCTAGATACCACCAACGATAGCAAGGTGAACTACGACAGCGTGGTAATCTTTGATGCGGCTCGGGGCATCAAAGCGGCACCAGCCACTTTGCCCAGTACTGGTTCTGCCTTCCTAAAGGTTGGTGATGTTACATCCCAGCCTTTTTATTTAGAAGGTACACCCAATAAAGTGGGCACTGGGTTCTTCCTCAGTAGTTTAGCTACAGATCTCTCCACAGTCAGAATTGCTCGCTACTCGGCCAATGATATTCCCCGCCCAGCCGATAATCCGGGTGTAGTTGAAAATGTCGATGATATTAATAACAACGTGGGGTTCTGGAAACCTCAGCCTGATTTCCGGATCCCCGAGCGAATTTCCCCTGGTTTTAATAAATTCACTGATCCTGAGTTGGAATTGATCTATGCAGATCAGGTAAGGTCTTTTGTTGAATATCAAACTAATGTGGCCATTCGGGCAATCAAGCAAAATAACAATGCTGATTTGGTGTTGACCTATTTGGAGCAACCAGATGGATCTCAGCATCAATTTTTGATTACCGATCCACGACAAGCTACTGACTTCACGAACCCTAATAGTATTGGTGCCGGTCAGGATACTGCAAAGGTCGCCCGCTATCAAAAGTATGTAGAGTTTGCTTATCAAACGGCCAATAACGCTGTCCAGAGGATTATTGACACTGTGGGTGTGGATGCCAATGGCAAGCCCAATAGCGACATCATCGTGGTCTCAGATCATGGTTTCTCGCCGTTCCATACAGCGGTAAACATGAACAACCTGCTCAAAAACGCTGGTTTCGATAACAACAAAGTGCGGGCGGTGACGAGCGGGCCAGCAGTAAATATTTACATCAATCTCAAAGGTCGCGAACCTGCGGTTGCCGGCGCAACTCAAGTGGAAGTATCTGAATACCTGACTCTGCAGAAACAAGTATTAGATCTACTCAAAGGCTATGTAGATACTAACGCCAACTACACCAATGGTGTGGCTAGCATCGGGGTGTTTGACAAAATCTACAATCGCACAGTGCCAGCTACTGCAACTACTGCCAATGACATCATCAATGCCAGAGGTGAGTTTATTGGCGAAGATACTGGCGATGTATTTGCCCTTTTGAAAACTGGCTACAACTTCGATGGTACCCAGGCCACCTCAGTAATTCGCAAAGGCGAAGCAGCTAATGCTAGCCCAGTTTTGTCGGTGCCTAATTTCTATGGGGCGCATGGTTATGACCCTACCTTGCCTGACATGAAGGCAATTTTTTACGCCGCAGGGCCAGATATCAATCAGGTCACTTTAGGCAGCGTGAAGAATATTGATGTGGCTCCGACGATCGAGAAAATCCTGGGTGTGCTCCCTGCCTCAACTGTGAATGGTACAGCGATTCCTTTGACGGCCTTCCCCAGTGGTGTAGCTAGTGGTGATACAACTCAGACCTCTACGGTACTATGGACGAAAAGCAATACCTTGGGTAAGGTGACTTTTGAGTATTCTACAAAATCGGATTTTAGTTCGATCACTGGTACCAAAACCGCAACAGTTAATGACTCAGCCTTGCCAGTCAAACTAGAAGTCACTGGCTTAACCCCCAATACCGCATATTTCTATCGGGCGATCGATGCCAATGGTGAAAAGTCTCTGGGTAAATTCAGCACTGCTGCTAACCTGGGTGAAAGAACTGGCTTGAAGTTTGGGGTTTCTGGTGACTGGCGCGGAGAACTTGCTCCATATCCCGCAATCAGCAATGCTGATGATGCCAAGCTGAAATTTTTTGTGGAATTGGGTGACACCATTTACGGCGACGTAGCCTCTAACGCTGTTAAAAATCCCGATGGTACACTCAAGGCTCAATCCACTTCCTTAGCTGACTATCGTGCCAAGCAGTCCGAAGTTTATTCCACCCTGGCTGGTAAAAATACCTTGGCCGATCTGCGGGCTTCTACCTCAATTTTGGCGACGATCGATGACCATGAAGTAACTAATGACTTTGCTGGTGGTCAAGACTTAGCCACTTCTGTGGCTGTTCAAACTCTCTACGGGGCTAAGACTGGTTTAATCAATGATTCACTGCTGTTTGAAAATGGCCTCCAAGCATTCCAAGAATACAATCCAATTCGGGATCTGACCTACAGCACTCCAGGGGATGTTCGGACTGATGGGGAGCGGAAATTATATCGATCAAATTCCTTCGGTAGTGATGCAGCTACATTTGTGTTGGATGCCCGGTCTTTCCGTGATACCGAGTTGGCTCCGGTGACTAATCTTAACGATGCGGCTCAGGTTGGTAAATTCCTGGCAGCTTCCTTTGATCAGAAACGCACCATGTTGGGCAAACAGCAGCTAGATGATCTGAAAAAAGATCTGTTGCAATCTCAGAAAGATGGGGTGACTTGGAAATTCATTATGATTCCCGAGCCGATTCAAAATATTGGCGTGTTGGCCGCATCCGATCGATTTGAGGGCTATGCAGCAGAGCGGACTGAAATCCTCAAGTTTATCGATGACCACAAGATCTCTAACGTAGTCTTTGTCTCGGCAGATATTCACGGGACTTTGGTAAATAACCTCACCTACCAAACTGCGCCCGGTCAAGCCCAAATTGCTACCAGTGCTTTTGAAATCACGACTGGTTCGGTGGCCTATTCCAAGCCCTTTGGTCCGACAGTAGCAGAACTTGGAGCAGCATTGGGTGTGCTCACACCAGCACAGAAGGCGGCCTATGATGCGGGGTCTGCGGCGGTCAAAGAAGCGACTATTAAAAGCATCGTGGATAATGGGTTACAGACGTTAGGCTACGATCCTCTGGGCTTAGATAAAAATCTCACTCAGGCCAATGGCTTAATTAATGCCAAGCTATTACAGGGTGACTATGTTGCGACCAATACCTATGGCTGGACTGAGTTCAATATCGACAAACTGACTCAAAAGCTGACTGTCACTACTTACAGTATTGATGCTTATACTCAAGCAGAATTACAAGCTAACTCCGCTGAAGTTACTAACCGGGCACCCAAGATTGTCAGTCAGTTTGAAGTAACACCGACATTGGCACCAACTTTGTTTGGTGGCACAGTGGGAGCCGATAACTTGACTGCTGGGACGACACCGAAATTTGATGGTTTTAACAATACTGTGTTTACGGGTACAGGCAACGATACTGTAGATATCCCGATCGGGGGAGTTAGCACCGGCAACAATCGGGTTGATTTGGGTACTGGTAATGATGTTATTTATATTGCCGATGCCGATCGAGTCTTTGGTGGTGCTGGTGATGACGAACTAGATGCCACTGATGCCAAAGATTACCGAGCTTCCGGCGGAGCTGGTAACGACACCTTTTACTTGGGGACTAATGGTAAGGCTCTGGGTGGCGAAGGCAACGACAAGTTCTTTGCTGGTGCCGGTGGTGACAACATTATTTCTGGTGGTGCTGGTGTCGATCAGTTCTGGATTGCCACCAGTGATATTCCAGCGGCTGCCAACACTATTTTAGATTTCCAGATTGGTACTGATATCATCGGTATTCAAGGAATTGGGGCTAATGCCAGCAACATAGTTCTGGCTCAGGTGGGAGCTGACACTTCGATCGCTTTTGGAGGTCAAGCATTAGCCCTCTTAAAAGGAATCCAAGCAAGCAGCTTGACTCCTAGCAATTCTGGTCAGTTCCTATTCACCTAGAGAAATCAACGTTCAGAAGTCTGACTTCTAAATGTCGGACTCTGTTTACGACAAGTAATTCCAGCAAGAAGTCGGACTTCTTGCTGAGTCATAGGTTTCAAAGAATCCCAGCTCTCGGAATCTTCATAGTTGACGACACTTACTCATTACATAAAACATAGGTTAATCATGGCTACTCCTAACGTAACTCTCAAAGGCTTTGCTGCATTACCTGCTGATACTTTTGCCCCTGGTCCAAAATCTGGTGCCGCAATTACCGGCAACCTCAATGGAAAGGCCATTCCCTTTGCCTCTCAGCCAGTCCAAGGATTTAGCGGTTTACAAGTTGCCGATGGCAATTCTTTCTGGTTCTTAGCAGACAATGGCTATGGAGCCAAAGCCAATAGCGCAGACTTTTTACTGCGGATGTATCGCATTGACCCTAGTTTCCAGGGCTTGGAAGCAGGTGGTGATGGTTCGGTGAAAGTGTTGGATTTTGTGCAGTTCTCTGACCCCGACAAAAAAGCACCATTTAGCATTGTCAATCAAAACACCAGCGATCGACTGCTAACCGGGGCAGATTTTGATATTGAGTCTTTAGTTTTTGCCCAAGACGGCAGTATTTTTATTGGCGATGAATTTGGCCCTTACTTATTACATTTCGATAAAACTGGCAAGTTATTAGATGCGCCGATTCTTACTCCTAACCCGGCAGCTACTGACTTAAAAACCTTGGGCGGTAAAACTCCAATCGTGATTGGTCACAGAGGAGCTAGTGGCGAGTTGCCCGAACATACATTGGGTTCTTACAAACTAGCGATCGAACGTGGTGCCGATTTTATTGAGCCAGACCTAGTTTCCACTAAAGATGGTGTACTCATTGCTCGTCATGAGCCAAACCTAATCAACACCACTAACGTTAAAGATCTTGCTCAGTTTGCTAGCCGCAAAACCACTAAGAAAGTTGATGGTGTGAATGAAGAAGGGTTCTTTGCTTCCGACTTCACCTTAGCTGAAATCAAAACCTTGAGAGCAATTCAGCCATTTCCCGATCGCACTCAAATCTTCAACGGTCTGTATGAGATCCCTACTCTCGAAGAAATCATTGGTTTGGTTAAGCAAATAGAGCTAGATACTGGCAAGAAAATTGGTATTTATCCTGAAACTAAACACCCCACTTTTCATGACAATCTGGGTTTATCAATAGAAGAACCATTGTTGGCTACTTTGCAAAAAACCGGTTTCACGGACCCCACCAGAGTATTTATTCAATCTTTTGAGGTTGCTAATCTCAAAAGATTGAACGGTAAAACTAATATTCCCTTGATCCAACTATTGGATGCTTACGATGTAAATCTGGATGGCTCTTTGAGCTACCAAGATGTCAATAGACAGCCCTATGACTTCACCGTCAAAGGCGATAAACGCACCTACGCCGACCTGCAAACTAAAGTTGGCTTAGCCGAAATTGCCACCTATGCTGATGGTATTGGTGCTTGGAAGCCAATGATTATCTCTTCTAAAGGGGTCGATGCTGACAAGGATGGTAAAGCCGATGATGTAAATAAAGATGGTGTAGTTAATGATGCCGATCGAACTCTGCTGCCAGCTAGTTCTTTGGTCAGTGATGCTCATGCTGCCAATTTATTGGTTCATGCTTACACTTTCCGCAACGAAGCCAGACGGTTAGCCTCGGACTATGGTGGGAATCCTCTAGAAGAATACAAGGCATTTATCAATGCTGGCGTTGATGGCTTCTTCTCGGATTTTCCTGGAACTGCCGATGCTGCTCGGGATCAAATCACAGCACCTGTAGTTCGATCTCCTCAAAATCCTGATGTTTTATTCAAAAAAACTTTCCAAACCCTGGATGGTAATGCTCCCTTGGTACTTGGACACCGAGGAGCCAGTGGTTCTCGCCCTGAGCATACGCTGGAATCTTATAAGCTGGCGATCGCCGATGGTGCAGATTTCATTGAACCAGATTTAGTAGTCACTAAAGATGGAGTGCTGATCGCTCGTCATGAACCCATGCTAGCGGTGGTGACTCTAAACGCTGACGGCACTATTAAACGCGATGCTGCTGGTAAATTCGAGCTGAATCTCACCAATACCAGCACCAACGTTGCCACCCTGACCAAATTCGCCAATCGTCTAACAGTCAAAATTTTAGATGGAAATAAAGTTGGTGGCTGGTTTGCCGAAGACTTTACGCTGGCTGAAATCAAAGAGCTGAATGCGATCGAGCGCCTGCCAGCTCTACGGGGCACTAGATTTGATGGTGATAATCTCAAAATTTCCACTTTGCAAGAAGTGATTGATCTGGTCAAACAGGTGGAAAAAGATACCGGTCGCAAAATCGGTATTTATCCTGAAACAAAGCACTCATCTTATTTTGCTACTCAAGGCACCTATTTAGATGGCACCACTAAAATCAATGTCAACTTGGGACAAAAGTTAATTGACACCCTAGTAGCTAGCAACTTCACCGACCCCAAACGGTTATTCATTCAATCTTTTGAAGTAGCTAATCTCAAAGAAATCAATGACAAGATCATGCCCGCCGCCAAAATCGATCTGCCATTGATTCAACTATTTGGTGGTGCTAGCGGCAAGCCTTATGATTTTGTGTTGAGTAGCGATGCTCGCACCTATGGGGATCTAACTAAGCCAGCTGAACTCACCGAAATCGCCAAATATGCGGCTGGCATTGGTCCCGATAAGCGTTTGATCATTCCATCCAGTACTACAGACAACGACAAAGATGGCAAACCAGATGATTTAGATAAAGATGGTCAAATCACCGAAGCCGATCGAGTTTTAGGTACTCCCACAACTCTAGTTGCTGATGCTCACAAGGCCGGTTTGCAGGTGCATCCTTACACCTTCCGTAGCGAAAGCATCTTCTTGGCCTCTGACTATAAAGGGGATCCCAAAAAAGAATTCGAGCAGTATATCAATTTGGGTGTAGACGCTTTCTTTACGGATTTCCCTGGCACTGGTGATTTGGTCAGAGACAAACTAGCAGGTGAAGCTGCGGTGGCTAATTTAGGTGGTTCTAAAGGCTTTGAAGGACTGGCGATTAGTCCCGACAAGCAAACTCTTTACCCATTACTGGAAGGCACAGTGTTTGGTGATCCGGCTGGTTCCCTACGGATTTATGAATTTGATGTAGCAACTCAAAAATACAAAGGTCAGCTTGGTTCTTACAAATTAGAATCAGTCAACAATGCGATCGGCGATTTTACGGTAATCAACAAAAACGAATACCTGGTAATCGAGCGAGATCAAGGTCAAGGAGCCACGGCCCTGTTCAAGAAGATCTATAAAGTTGACCTCTCCAAAAAAGATGGCAATGGCAATGTGCTCAAAGAGGAAGTGGTGGATCTGCTGAATATTCAAGATCCCAATGACTTGAACAAAGATGGCAGCACCAAGTTCACCTTTCCTTTTGTAACCATTGAAGATGTGGTGGTGTTGGATAACAACACAATCTTGGTTGCCAATGATAACAACTATCCTTTTTCCAACGGTCGATCAGCTACTGCTGCTGATAACAACGAAATGATCGTATTGAATTTGGAGAAGCCCCTCGCGGAAGTATCTCAAGTTGCCGGTACTACTGGTGCTGATAATCTCACCGCCGGAATATCTAAAGGCTTTGACGGTTTCAATGACCGGGTCTTCACTGGTGCTGGTAATGACAAAATTGATGCCCCGATCGCTGGCTCTGCAACTGGTGACAACCGGATTGATGCCGGTAGTGGCAATGACATGATCTATATTGCTGATGCCGATCGAGTTTTTGGCAGTGCCGGTGATGATGAGTTAGATGCCACTGATGCCAAAGATTACCGCGCTTCTGGCGGCGCTGGCAGTGACATCTTCTATCTAGGCACCAACGGTAGAGCCTTAGGAGGAGAAGGTAATGATAAGTTTTACGCTGGCACTGGCGGTGGCAACATCCTCTCTGGCGGGGCTGGAGTTGATCAATTCTGGATTGCCAATGGGGAAACACCCAAGGGAGCTAATACTATTCTAGACTTCCAGATTGGTACGGATGTAGTTGGAATTCAGGGTCTTGGTGCTAATGCAACCAACGTTGTTTTAGCTCAAGTTGGTGCGGATACAACCATCGCCGTTGGTGGTCAAACCTTAGCTATCCTCAAAGGAATCCAGGCTAACAGCTTAACGCCTAGCAACCCTGGTCAATTTGTTTTTGCCTAAGCATCTGGCCAGAAGCTTGACTGCTCATGAAAAATGACTGGTTGAGCCAGAGTCCGACCACCAAAAGCCGGACTCTGAATCGCACTGATCAAGGTTTTATGCACACAGACACATCCCTTTTCATATTTAGTTAACCAAGTCATAGCCATCCCTTAACATATCGCTGATAAGTTGGGGGAGCTTCCGAATATACATAAAAACGTTATCTGAATTCGTTTTCAGCTAGTAAAAATGCCTCCCAGGCAGTCAACTACTCAACTGCCGACCTAGAAATACTATCCTGCCTAGAGTCTTACAACCTCAAACACGGAATCCACAATGGCTATCAACGATATTGATCTATCTAAATACACACGAATTGGTAGATACGATCTACCTGAGCCTAAGCGAACTACTGCACCCACTAACAGTTTGTTGGCCCAGGAAGTATCGGCGGTAACTTATAATAAGGACACGGATACACTGTTTGTTTTAGGTGATGGTGGTACCTCGATCGTCCAAGTCTCTAAGACCGGGGTACTGATCGATTCCATGACCTTAGCTCCTGGCACCAGTCCGCAAAATACTACTTTTTATGACCCAGAAGGCTTGGCCTATGTAGGTGGCGGCAAGTTTGTGTTGGTAGAAGAACGCGATCGGCAGGTTAGCTTATTTACCTATGCACCGAACACTACCTTGACCCGCAGTGCAGTCCAAACAGTTAAACTCGGTACAACCATTGGCAATATTGGCATTGAGGGGATCTCTTATGACCCCCAAACCAATGGATTTATCGCAGTCAAAGAGATTACGCCAGAAGGAATTTTTCAAACAATCATTGACTTTGCAGCAGGCACTGCCAGTAACGGTTCAGCTACCACCGTCAATTCTACTGACCTTTTTGATCCGACCAAAGCTGGACTGGGAGACTTTGCCGACGTTTTTGCTCTATCGAACGTCACTGCTTTAAACGGTAAAGCCGACTCTGGCAACTTGTTAATATTGAGTCAAGCAGATGGCAAAATTGTAGAGGTCGATCGAGCTGGCAATATTCTCAGCACCCTGACGATCGTTTCTGATGCTGGGAATCCACTGTCTATTGCCGATCAACAGCATGAGGGACTAACCGTAGACAGTGATGGTAACTTGTATGTAGTCAGTGAAAATGGTGGTGGCAGTATTGACAACCCACAGCTATGGGTTTATGCCCCTTCGGCAACGCCCATTGTCAATGCTGCGCCTACTGCACTGGCACTGAATAATAAACTTAGTTCGATCGTCGAAAATACCAGTACCACAACTCCGATCAAAGTTGCCGATATTGCTGTTACCGATGATGCGCTGGGAACAAATACCCTGAGCTTGACTGGGGCGGATGCTAGTTTCTTTGAGATTAATGGCAATGCTTTGTTTATTAAAGCTGGCACCAAGCTAGATTTTGAAACTAAGACCAGCTACAGCATTAATGTGAATGTAGACGACCCAGCTATCGGTAGCACTCCAGATGTAACCACTGCCTATACCTTGGCAGTAACTGATGTAGTTAACGAAACTCCTACAACGGCTACTGGGGGGATTTTTGTCACCGAAGTAGCTCCCTGGAGCAGTGGCAATTCACCGGTAGCCGCCGATTGGTTTGAGCTGACCAATACTAGCTCCAGCGCAATCAACATTACCGGCTGGAAATTTGATGATAACTCCAACAGTTTCGGTGCTGCGTTGGCCTTAAATGGGATCACTAGCATTGGTGCTGGCGAATCGGTAGTTTTTGTGGAAACCAGCACAGCCACCAATGCTACTACTACTTTTTTGACCAACTGGTTTGGTACTAAGCCACCAGCGGGCTTCCAGATTGGTACCTACTCTGGATCGGGTGCGGGCTTGAGCACAGCCGGTGATGCCGTCAATATCTACAATACTACCGGTGTTTTGCAAGCTAACTTGGTATTCGGTGCCTCGCCAGCAGCTAGCCCCTTTGCAACCTTCAACAATGCAGCCCTATTAAACAACGCTACAACTGCTACTTTGAGTGCAGTAGGTACCAATGGAGCATTCTCCATCACCAATGCCCTCGCCACCGAAATTGGATCACCTGGAGCCATTAAGCAGGCTCCAGCCTACACTCTACAACTGTTGCATTTCTATGGTGAAAGTGGCCTGCTTGGGATAGAAACCGCGCCGATCTTGGGTGCACTGGTCGATCGGTTCGATGACCAATACAGTAACACTTTAGTATTGGCCGAAGGAGATACTTACATCCCCGGCCCATGGTTGGTAGGTGGCTCCGATCCTGCTCTGAATGGTGTTGCCGGTATTGGTACCACGGCGATTGGTCGCCCCGATATTGCGATTCTGAATGCCTTGGGCACCAATGCTTCAGCCTTGGGCAACCATGAATTCGACCTCGGCTCACCGGTATTGGCTGGGGCGATCGCCGCATCAGGCACTGGAACTACTGCCTATCCTGGTGCACAGTTTCCTTTCATTACTGCCAACTTAACCTTTGCTGCCGATAGTTCCTTACGCGGCCTTGCCGACTCCACCCTGGGCGGTACTGCCACCAACGACTTCGCTGGCAAAGAAGCTGCGGTCATTAAGGGCAAGATAGCTCCATATACTGTAGTGACTAAGGGTGGCGAAAAAATCGGGATTGTTGGTGCTACCACTTACGATTTACTCAGCAAGTCTTCACCCAATGGAACTGTACCAAAAGATGATGGGATCCCCACCACCGATGATTTGCAGGAGGTCGCAGCCTATATCCAGACAGCAGTTGATGCGCTGAAAGCAGCCGGTGTTAACAAAATTGTCTTGGTAGATCAGCTAGACACGATCGAACGGAACAAAGCCTTAGCCCCATTGGTTTCTGGCATCGATGTAATGGTTGCTGGTGGCGGCCACGAGCGACTGGGGGACGCGACCGATAAGGCAGTGGGTTTCAATGGTCACAGTGCCGACTTTGTGGGTACGTACCCAATCGTCACGGCTGGCGCTGATGGTAAACCCACTTTGATCGTCACAACCGATACCGAATTCTCTTATCTCGGTCGTTTGGTAGTGGATTTCAACGCCAATGGTGAGATTATTCTCCCTAACTTAAATCCAGAGATCAACGGTGCCTATGCTTCGAATGAAGCTAATTTGCAAGCGGCCTATGGCACAACCCAAACGGCCAAACAGATCGTTGCTAGCAGCACCATTGGTACCAACGTCTCGGTGATCACCAACGCGATCGACAATGTTATTCGCACCAAAGACGCTAATATTTTTGGCTACACCAAAGTTTATTTAGAAGGCGATCGAGCTCTTGGGCGGGCGCAAGAAGTCAACCTGGGAGATATTTCTGCCGATGCCAACCTGTTTAAAGCTAAAGCAGCAATCGCTCCTGGCACAATTCTGGCCTCATTAAAGAACGGTGGTGGCATTCGGGCTTCGGTGGGATCGATCGGTGAGACAGGTGAAAAACTGCCTCCAGCGGCTTCTAGTGTTAAACCTGCTGGCGCAATATCTCAGCTTGATGCCGAGAACGCCCTACGTTTTGATAACAAGCTCATAGTTTTTGACACTACCCCCCAGGGTCTGTTGAATATCTTGAATTATGCTGCTGGTTTAGCTCCCGGTAATGGTGGCTACGCTCAAATCGGCGGTGTGAGATTTTCTTACGACCCCACCAAGGCCACAGGCCAAAAGGTGCAAGATATTGCCATCTTTGACCTAAACGAAAAACTTGTAGCCAGAGTAGCCGATAACGGAGTGTTGTTGGCCGATGCCCCTGCTAAAATCAGTGTAGTTACCTTAAACTTCACCGCCAATGGTGGAGATGGCTACCCCATCAAAGAAAATGCTGACAACTTCCGCTATTTGTTAAACAATGGCACCCTCTCGGCACCAGTAGACAAAACTCTGGATCTGACTGCGGCGGCCAATGTGCCAGCTAATACTTTGGGTGAACTGAAGGCTTTTGAGGATTTCCTGAAGGCTAACTATGGTACTCCGGCGAAAGCATACAATGTTGCTGATACCCCAGCGACCCAAGATCAGCGAATTCAGAACCTGCAAGTCAAGGCTGTAGATACAGTAATTCCGCCCAATACACCTCCTTCTGGTCTCACCCTCAGCAATACCATCACTACTATTGCTGAAAACACCAGTACCGCCGCCCGCATTAAGGTAGCTGATATTGCCTTTACTGACGATATTCAAGGTATTAATAATCTCACGGTAACTGGAGCCGATGCCAGCTTCTTTGAAATAGTCAACAAAGCTCTCTACATCAAAGCTGGCACTAATCTGGATTTTGAGGCCAAGAAAACCTATAGCGTTGCTGTTAACGTAGATGACCCCACCGTGGGAGCCACTCCAGATGCAACTCAGGCTTTCAATTTGTCGCTGACCGATGTTACTCTCGGTTCCTTTTCAGCAGTAGCGGCTGGCGATGCCACTAGCAACGATGCGCTCCTTTGGACTCGGACTTTTGACCCCATCACCAAAAAAGGTGTCAATCTTGCGAACCTCACGGCACAGGTTTCTACTGACTTCAATTTTGGTTCGATCGCTTTCAGCTACAAAGTTCTAACCCGAACTGATACACTTGATCACGATGGAACTATTAAGTTTAATGCTACCGGATTAGCCAGTGGTATCAAGTATTATTACCGCTTCGTAGATAATGGTGGTGAATATAGTCAGGTTGGGGCATTCAAAACTGCTTTTGCTCCTGATGTCAAAGCTCCAGTGCGCTTTGCATTTAGCGGTGACTACGATGGTGTGATGCGTCCATATGTCTCAACAGCCAATTTTGGGAAGCTGAATCTAGATTTTTATGGCAATGTCGGGGACACCATTTACGAAACCGCCAGCACTGGCTCTCCAGCTTCTGCCGATGCGGCAAAAGACCCAAATCAGGCATTAATTGATTATCACACCAAGTATTTAGAAAATCTCCAACCTGTCAAGCCCGGTGGTTTCCCCGGCTTACAGCCTCTGTTTGCTTCCCAGGGTAACTACACACAGCTTGACAACCATGAACTAGGCAATAAACAGCTTATCAACGGTGGAGCGCCAGATGTGTTAGCTTCCAATGCTGGTAATGGCACAAACAACACTGCCTATGACGTGAACAAAACGGGCAAGTTTATTAATCAGACTGCCGGATTCAAGTCTTTGATTCAGGCTTACTCCGATTACCAGCCCATTAAAGAAAAGCTGGTAGTTGCTCCTGATGATGCTCGCTCGAACGGTACACAGCAGCTTTACAATTCCCAACAATGGGGTCAAAACGTGTTGTATATCAACACCGACACTCGCTCCTACCGTGATGTACGACTGAAGACCACTGATGCGGCTGGTAACGTTACTAATACCGATGATACCAGTGCAAGAGCTGATAACCCTGATCGCACGCTGCTAGGCAAAACTCAGTTAGCTTGGCTGAAACAAAACCTACTAGATGCTCAGAAAAATGGGGTGGCCTGGAAATTTGTAGCTATCGCAGACCCAATAGATCAGCTTGGCACGATCGGTGCAGGGGCTGATGGTGGTAAGTCATGGATCGGCGGCTATCGGGCGGAACGGAACGAACTTCTGAAGTTTATCGCTGATAACGGCATCAAAAACGTCACTTTCCTTTCCTGCGACGATCACCAAAACCGGATCAACGAGTTAACTTATTTCGATAACATTAATGATCCATCTAGTATTCGAGTCCTGCCTAGCGCAATCTCGGTGGTAGATGGTCCGATCGGTGCCACTGGCCCCGACACTATCACTGATCATAGCTTCGCTAACATTAAGACTCTGGCTGATAAATTAACAGCTAAACAAGTCGCTGAGAAAGTCAATCCGATCGGTCTCGATCCTAATTTCGCTGGACTAAAGAATGTTTATCGAGAAGGCGACCCCAATGCTGACACTAACCGACAGGCAGCAGATTTCTATTCGCCGGATACATTTAACTACACCACTTTTGATATTTCTGCCGATGGCAAAACCTTAAACGTGACAGTGCAGGGTGTAAATTCTTATGCTGCCAACAGTTTTCCTGAACCATCTGCGGCTAATCCAGTACGCACAATTCTCAGCTTTAGTCTTGATGCAGATGTACCTCCTACCCAAGTAAGTGGTAGCACAAATGCTGACAACCTCATCGCTGGTGTGACTCCTGGTTATAGCCCTAGTAACAACATAGTCTTCACCGGAGCTGGTAATGACAAGGTAGACAACACCACCATTGGAAACTTGGCAAGCAATAACCGGGTAGATTTGGGCACTGGCAATGACTTAATTGATATTGCTAACGCCGATCGAGTTTTTGGTAGCACTGGTGATGATACGCTAGATGCCACTGATGCCAAAGATTACCGCGCTTCCGGTGGAGCTGGTAACGATATGTTCTTCTTAGGCACAAATGGTCGTGCCTTAGGTGGCGATGGCAATGATAAATTCTTTGCCAGTACTGGTGGTGGTAACTTACTATCGGGTGGAGCCGGGGTTGATCAATTCTGGATTACCAATGGTGATATTCTTGCGACAGCCAATACCATTCTGGATTTCCAGATTGGTACTGATATGATTGGCATTCAAGGTATTGGTGCTAATGCCAGCAATATTGTTCTAACTCAAGTTGGGGTAAATACGACCATCGGTTTTGGTGGTCAAACTCTAGCGATTCTCAATGGTGTCCAAGCTAATTCACTGACTCCTAACAACCCTGGTCAGTTTATTTTCGCCTAAGAATTGAACTCTGCCAGAAGTCCTACTTCTGGCAAGAATTGACTAGCTAAGCCAGAGTTCGACTTTTAGAAGTCGGACTTCTGATTCATTGCTTTTTTTGGAGTCATGCCAATATTGAAGCTCAGACTAATTCTGAGTTCTTCACTCATATTCATCTCCACGCCATGTAATAACCAGCTTGGAAACAGCAACATCATACCGACATGGGGCTTATAGCTGACCTTTGGGAAAGTCCACAAGTTAAACTCTTCCACTGGCGGAATTAGCATTTGAGACGCTGGTCGAGGATCAGAGAAATAGATGCTACCGCTGTTTTCTGGTACTTGTAAATAGTACACCCCGCTCAAAATGGAATTGGGATGATTATGAACAGAATTAGAAGCCATCTTGCCATTGACGATCGCCCAGCAAGTAGTAATCTCCAACGAAATTTTTTGCAAGTCCCAGCGTAGAAATTTAGCAATTTCTACGCTGTTCTCTTTAATTACATTAGTGAATTCCATAAAGGCAACTCTGGAGTGCAAATCGTTCGTGCTATGCCAACCCAAAATATTTGACCATTTCTCTCCCTGATGATCTCGTTGCTGCTCGGTCTCAATTTCTTGCAACAAAAATTTGTTTAGCATCTGATGATCGTCGATAGCAAAATGCCAAATGGGAGTAGGGAACCAATCGTTTCTGGAGATAGACATGTTTTGAAATAGTAAGATTGCAAGAACAGTAGCGCAAGATTATCTTTAGTTTAAAAGAAAGTGTTTTCCTGGTTAACCAATGGATAAATCTTGGTTTTATTTACTTTTTGGTGCTAGTATTTGCCAAGGCATCAGATTGATATACACACATAGGCTCAATAAAAAACTATGGTGAAATACATTTTGATCGAGCTTCAAATACACGACTTACTAATATAATTAGAAAGGAAGACATTATGCTATCTTTTGACACAGCTCAGCAGTCTCAAGTTAAAGGGCTAAATGGCTACACCGTTGACCCAATCCTAACCGTTGGCGATAAAGTTGGAGAATACGCTATTCCTGGCATCCCGGATGGAATCGGGGCTTTCGCTTTAAATGATACCACTGTCAGAGTCTTAGTAGTTAGTGAGCTTGGAAATACAGTCGGTTATAAATACAAACTGAAGAATGGTTTGGAGCTACCCGGTGCGAGAGCTAACTATGTAGATATTGACAAGCGCACCCTCCAGATCACCAATGCTGGACTGGCTTATGATACGATCATAAACCGTGCAGGTAAAGAAGTAAAAGTAGCTACGGATCTAGAAAACAGTGGGATCAATCGTTTTTGCTCAGCAGCATTATTTGAAGCCAGTCAATTTGGGGCTGGCAAAGGTTTAGCCGATCGCATTTTCTTCTCCGGGGAAGAAACAACAGGTGGCACCCAGTTCGCTTTAGATATCAAGACTAATACTCTTTATGCAGTTCCTTGGTTTGGTCGTGCTGGCTGGGAAAACGTTACTGAAATTGACACTGGAACTACTGACAAAGTAGCCTTCATAATTGGTGACGATGGAAATGCTCCATTAACAATGTATGTTGGTGAAAAAAATGCTAAGAAAGATGGCAGCTTCCTAGATCGCAACGGTCTAGCGCAAGGTAAATTATTCGCCTGGGTCGCAGATGACCCAACGGATGCCACTGACAAGATCGAAACTAGCTCTGCTGAATTCAAAGGAACTAATAATTCCACAAAAGGTAAGTTCATAGAGATCAAGTACTATGACCCATCTAGTACGGTAAAAAGCACCAGCCAAACGGTAGCAGGCTATGATGCCCAAGGATTTGCAACTTATGCCCAGCAAACCAAATTAGCAACAGATGCTAAAGCGTTCTTCTTTAACCGTGTGGAAGATGTTTCCACTAGCCCCACGGATGGAACCCAAGTTGCTTTTAATGTTACTGGCGTAGAAAATACTCCAAACGTGTTTGGCTCTGTTTATAGAATTGATATTGATTTCAACGATATCGCCAAGGGTGACATCACTGGCAAAATTGATATTCTTTATGACGGAAATGACGAAGGCAAAAAAGATTTAGGTCTGCGTAGCCCTGACAACCTAGATTGGGCAGATGATGGCAAAATATACATCAACGAAGACCGCGCAATTTCGGCGGCATTATTTGGTGGGGCTGCTAAAACCGAAGCTTCGATCTTTAGACTCGACCCCAATGTTAAAGATCCTTCTTCAACATTGACTCGGATTGGTCAAGTCGATCGCGCGGCAATTCCTGTTGGTCAAACAGATACCGCCCCAACCGATGTGGGTAACTGGGAAACCTCGGGAATTCTGGATGTTTCATCGCTATTTGGTAACAAACCTGGTGAAGTATTTTTGTTTGATGTTCAGGCTCACAGTGTGAAAGGTGGCTCAATCATCAGCGCCACCAGTGTTGATGGTAACGGTGATGGCACCAAAACTGATGCGGAGAACCTGGTTGAAGGTGGTCAACTATCATTCTTGATCGCCCCTAATGCCAAGATTAATCAAAGTGGCGAATTGTTGGTTTCTGGTGGTACCACTGGTGACAACAAATTGGTGGCTGGAAACACCCCAGGCATTGATGGCATCAGAAACATCATTTTTGCTGGGGCAGGTAAAGATGAAATAGATACCACTGCAGCTGGCGTGCGTGCAATCAGCAACCGAGTTGATGCGGGTAGTGGCAATGACCTTATTTACATTGCTGATGCCGATCGATCCTTCGGTGGTACTGGTGATGATGAATTTGAAGCCAGTGAAGCTAAAGATTACCGAGTTTCTGGTGGAGCCGGTAACGACACCTTTTACTTAGGTACCAATGGTCGGGCTTTAGGCGGAGATGGCAACGACAAGTTTTATGTCACTACCGGCGGTGGCAACCTCATTTCAGGCGGTGCTGGCGTTGACCAATTCTGGATTGCCAACGGTGAAGTCCCTACTGCATCCAATACTATTCTGGATTTCCAGATCGGTACTGATGTCGTTGGTATCCAAGGTATTGGTGCTAATGCCACTAATATCGTCCTAGCTCAAGTTGGTGCCGACACCACAATCGGCTTTGGTGGTCAAACTTTGGCAACTCTGAAAGGAATTCAAGCCAGCAGCTTGACTCCTAGCAATGCTGGTCAGTTTGTCTTTGCCTAATCTTTCTGGCTAGTCTGAAGACGGGTGCTATTATCGCCCGTCTTTTTTCGTAATTTGACACCCTTACAACGATATCAAAAACTATTTTTTAATCACTACTTAATGTTTGCACAAACCCTTCTTAACACGAAAACAGTTTGTCAATGCTAGAATACGTCCATTGCAAGCGATTCATGTTCATAATGGCCTGCGGTTGACTGCAACAATATTTCAACGTTAAATTAATAATCGACACTTTCCAAGAGGACTGAAATGGCGACAGTAAAAGGCACTACTAACAACGATGTTTTATTGATAGGTAGTGGCAAGAGCAACGACACCTTACTTGGTCTATCGGGGAACGATTATCTTGATGCATTGCCCGGGCTAGGGAACAATAGTCTGTATGGTGGAGATGGCAATGACGAGCTATATGCCTACAACAGTGATCAGCTTTTCGGCGAATCTGGCAACGACATTTTATCCTCTGACGGCAACGGTAAAAACACTTTAGATGGTGGTGATGGCGATGACACTCTTTATGGCGATCGCAATGACACTATTCTTGGTGGGTTAGGCAACGATGTGATATACGGTGGATTGGGTGGCAACACAATTACTGGCGGTCAAGGCAAAGATGTATTTTGGATTGCCAATGTAGATGTTCCAACCACCCCTAATATTATTACCGACTTTAGTCAACAGAATGACACTATTCGGGTGAATTTAGCGGGAGTCACTAAATTTAGCGACTTGACCGTAGTTCAAAAGGGCATTGATACTACTCTGAATTTGGGCAGCAACCAAATTGCCACCTTCAAAAACACATTAGTTAGTGCTTTAAATACCACTACAGTCGTTTTAGATCCGGGAGCAGCCAACAGTGCTGGACAACCTTTATCATTGATATCTACCATTACCCCAGGGACTGGCATTTTTCAGTTAAGCCAAGGACTAGGAACTTTTACGGGACTCCGCTTTAACAAAATCAGTAGCCAAACTAGTTATCGCAACGAGCTGGGTATTTTCACTCTCGATGACGACAAAGGAACCATTAATGGAATCACTCCGGATAAGAGCAATTATTTAACTGAAGTACTAAAGCGTTCCCAAGTTGTTTTCTCTACCCTCAGTGATAGCACAATCGATAAAAGCCTAGATAGCCCTTTCTCCCGTACCGTCAACCTCCCTATTAATTCTAAATTTGGCTTCTATTTAGCACTAAATACCACTGCTGATGATGCCCCCTCGGCTAGCAGTGTTGTGTATTCTTTCCCTACAAGTACTGGTGGTTTTCAGAACTCGCAAGTTTCTCAAGTTGCCGGTGCGACCCAGGTTGCCTTTGAAGATACTCCAGGTGGCGGTGATCGCGATTTCAATGACTTAATTTTTCAAATCGAAGTAGCCCCAAGTCCAGCACCGTTGGCTAGTGGCATGCAGGGCAGTCGAGAAATTTATGACCTCGTTAATGCCGAGACTACTAATAAAGCTACCTTTGAAATCAAGCGAGATGCTGGATACAACAACCATGTAGGTTTCTACAAAATCGAAGATGCTTTGGGTACGATCAAAGTTGGCACCACTTTACTTAAGCCTAGCGATAATGGCTATCGGCAAGCCGCCGTTCAAGGTCGCATTGCAGGTGTGGATCTGGAGGGAGTAAATGGTAAGACCATCTCTAGCAGCGGTGAATTTCTAGGCGGCGCGATGTATGCCCCATTCTTAATTGCCAACTCCCCTACGGCGAACTCCGACTTTAGTAATGTATACACTGCTTACAGCCTCGGCAATGCCGATAAAGTTGACCACATCCGACTTTTAGGCGACAACACTTTTGGCTTTGAAGATTTGTATGGGGGCGGCGATCGCGACTTTAATGATGTAATTATCAAGGTCACATTTAACAGCTAGAGCCACCCGCTAAGACTGACTGACATTCAGAGCGAAATATCGATATTTAATGAGTTGCGGATCTGGGCTAGTGGCTTTGTCCACAAAGTACTCCAGTTGATACCAAACAACGGCTCTGCCTTTCTGCCCATCAACCAGCCATTGGTCATCGATTCCATATAAGCGGTCGCTGATTCAATGTCGTAGACCGCAGATTTCATCAGATTCTTAGTCAGTAAAGCCAGCCAGAAACGCGAGGCTTCCAGTTGGGCTACACAAAATGCCTCCAACTGGATTTCGCCCAAAATATCCGTATTACTGCCCGTCACCACATGCCAAATATCATGGGTCTCCGTAATGTGTGAGACAAAAAATTGGTGGTCGGTGGTGGCGAGGTCCGATTGTAAGGGCTGGAGCTGATGGGAGAGCATGTGCTCTGCATAAACATAGCCTAAGGTCTCCGCCGGTAAGCTATGCAGTTCTGCTAGATCGATCGCCCCCAAGCTGAAATAGTTGGCAAAGGCTTTTTGGCCTTGGGGCTGCTGAGAGAGCCGATCGACAATCATCTGCAAACTCTCAGAATCACTACTAGCCGCCCCAAGTTTCCCGATCGCGACAAAATCCCCATCAGTAGCACGGGCCATTTCCATAATGCTGGAGAACAGCGTATTCTCCCACTCTTGCTTGGTAGCAGTAGTATCTGACATAACTCAAACCTCCTGGATAGTAAAGATGCTAGGCCGCCGAATCCATTTCCAGCTTACCGTAGTCCAGCTTAATCACTCGATCGGCCAAGTAGAAATAGCGATCATCATGACTGATCGCAAACACCGTCTTGCCCCGGCGCTTCAGCTCCGGCAATAGTTCTTGATAGAACAGTTCTCGGAACATCGGATCTTGATCCGCCGCCCATTCATCGAACAAATAGATCGGTCGGTCTTCCAAGTAAGCCGTCAACAAAGCCAAGCGTTTGCGCTGACCTTGGGAAAGATTCGTAGTAGAGAGCTGACCATCTTTGATTTGCACCTTGTGCTCGATCTGCAACAGCTCCAGATAACGCTGGGCTTCCTGATCCAAATTGGGCATCTCCATCCCCAACAATCGATCAAACAGAAAGAAATCCGAGAAAATCACGGCAAAATGCTGGCGATACCATTCCAAATTGTCA
This sequence comes from Synechococcales cyanobacterium OTE_70_metabat_200, assembly GCA_031375385.1. Classification (GTDB taxonomy): domain Bacteria; phylum Cyanobacteriota; class Cyanobacteriia; order Cyanobacteriales; family Chamaesiphonaceae; genus JAAFHZ01. The sequence goes on from JANMHS010000135.1 coordinate 84,173, forward strand.
TTATTGATCGGCTGTCCATCCAGATTAATTGCACCACTATCTGGAACATACAAGCCAGTCAGAAGCTTAGCTAAGGTCGATTTACCACTACCGTTACCGCCCACAATAAATACAATTTGGTTGCCCTGAAAAGTCAGATTGATCGGGCCTAAATGAAAGCTCTGATCCTCTCCTTGATAGGCATGGGTGATTCCAGCTAATTGCAGAGATTCGATCGGCTTAGTGGCCGCTGGCGCACGGTAATCATCCTCACCACTTTCGGCTAGCGATAGACCCAAACTCTCGATCTTGCGGATAGCTACGTTAGCCTGCACCAGAGCTGGCAGACGCTGCACCATGTTTTGGAGCGGGGTCATTAAATAGGTCAAAGTCAAAACATAGCTACTCAAAGTGGCTAAAGAAACATCCAGCCAGCGGGGCAAACCAAAAATAATCACCCCGATCGTCGCAAAAAAGATGGTCTGACCCAGACCCGCTGCCACCGCAAAAATATGGAGACCTTTGATGCTCTGTTCCCGCGAAGCATGGGCACTGGTTTTCAAGTCGCCATCCAAAAATTCCTGACGGCGATGCCAATGGAGTTTGAGTTCTTTGATGCCCTCGGTAATCGATCGAAAATTATGGAGCAGCTGATCTTCCTGCTCCCGCGCTCCATAGAAGAGATGGTTGGCCTTGCCGATCGCCCCTTGAATCAGCACCACACTGACCAACAGCACCACCAGCGTCAGCCCAAACACCAATCCCGATAAAGAAGCTAGATAAACCAAGCAACTACCAATCAGGGCCAAATCGATACAAAGAAACGGAATCACCGCAATCATAGTAGAGAGCACGGCCACATCTTCGGTCAGAGTCGCCAACAGCTTCCCGGCTCCCAGTTTTTCGATCGTGGCTAGGGGAGCCGACAGAATGCGCCGGCTGAGACTGAAGCGCAGATCATAAATGGAATCCTGAGCCAACTGGATCAACACAAATTGGGAAATAACCCCGCTAGCCAGAGCGATCGCCGTTAGTCCCAAGAAAGGCCCAATGCCTACCGTAGCGTTACCACCTACGGCCTTACTGACCATCGAGATGGCCGTAGCACTATAAACGCCACTGATGCCCCCCATGGCGATCGCCAACACCATGCTTCGCCAAGAAGCCTTGAGCAGCAACAAAATTACGGGCATGGTAGAACTCTCATCAAACAAAAACCTTTACGGAAACGATAGACCAGTTCATCCCAGAATGACAAGGAATCCCTGACAGAAACCCGACTTCTTGCACTAACAGGCTGAAGGCAGGAGCTAACTGTTGCAGAAGTCGGGTTTCTGACACATGGGCTCCCTTGGCGATCGATTTTTGTAACAACTTCCACGATCTAGCGCCGGATCCATTAGGGTATTAGCAAGTTCGGTTTTCCGAAATCGATCTTCCCACAACTGTTTCCATCCTAAAATTCCAGTTGCCCCTTTTGCGGATACCTAGCGCTATGAAGCCCATCGACTCTTTTATTAACTCACTTGATCCCCGTGTTTATCAGATTGCCTTCCTCGGAATTTTCTTGGTGTTGGGCATTGGCACCAGAGATTGGTCGTTGCATCCCGAAATAGTCCTGACCGCCGTTGTGGCCTGCGGACTGCACCAACTCATGGCCAAGGCTGTTTTCCAGCCCAATGAAAATCCCTTACCTTCTTTGCAAAGCTCCTTAATCACCAGTCTGGGGCTTTCTTTGTTGCTCCGCACCAATCATCCCAGCACCATGTTCATCGCCGCCGGTTTGGCGATCTGGAGCAAATTTTTGCTGCGCTGGGATGACAAACACTTCTTCAACCCTGCTAACTTCGGCATCGTCGCCGCCGTGATTCTAACCGGCGATGCCTGGGTTTCCCCTGGCCAATGGGGTGAAGACTGGTGGTACCTGTTGCTATTCATCGGTACCGGCTGTGTGGTACTGAAAAAAGTCGGGCGCTGGGACACCAGCCTGAGCTTCTTGGCCGCCTATGCTGCCATGGAAGCGATGCGTTCCGTCTACCTAGGCTGGACTTGGGATGTGTGGCAACACAAAATGATGAGCGGCTCCCTACTGATGTTCGCCCTGTTCATGGTTACGGATCCTCGATCGATCCCCAATGCGCGCAGCGCCCGCTTGGTCTGGTCGATCGCCATTGCCGGTCTCACTTTTGTTCTGCGCAATTATTTTTACTCCTCCAACGCTGTTTTCTACGCTCTGTTCGCTATGTCGCCGGTCACCATCCTGCTAGATCACCTCTGGACAGCAAAGACCTTCACTTGGCAGCAGTGGCGTTTGCAACCTAAACCCATGTTGGACATCTAAAAAATGAAACTAATTTGCAAGGCTCTGTTGAGCCTGTGGCTAACAGCTCTGCTAGCCCTCATTCCTGCTGGCCGAGCTTGGGCTTTCTGCGGCTTTTATGCCGCCGGAGCCGATGCCCAGCTCTTCAATAAAGCCTCCCAAGTGATTCTGGCTCATCAAGGCGATCGAACGACCATCACCATGGCCAATGATTTTCAGGGCGATGTGAAAAACTTCGCCCTAGTGGTGCCGGTGCCAGTACCGATTACCAGAGATCAAGTTAAAGTCAGCGATCGAGCCATCCTCAAAAAACTGGATAGTTTCAGTCAGCCGCGCTTGGTGGAATACCACGATCCAGATCCCTGCCAGCCAATCAGCCAATTCGATATCCAAGAAAAAAGCGCTATACAATCCAGCAGTGCTACTGCCCCCCAGGCCAATCGCGATGCCAAAAAACTCGGAGTGACAGTAGTAGACCAATTCAAGGTCAATGAATACGAAATCATGATTCTAGCCGCCCAAGAATCCGATGGCTTGGAAACTTGGCTGACCCAGCGTGGTTACAACCTGCCCAAGGGTGCTAGCGAAGTTTTGCAACCCTATATTCGCCAAAAGATGAAGTTCTTTGTGGCCAAGGTAGATCTCAAAGAGTTCGATAAGTCCGGCGATGGCTTTCTGCGGCCTTTACAGATTTCTTATCGATCGCCGAAATTCATGCTGCCGATCCGCTTAGGAATGTTGAATGCCCAAGGCGACCAAGATTTGATTGCCTATCTGCTTTCGCCCAAAGGCCAAGTGCAGGTGACTAATTACCGCACGGTCAAGGTGCCAACGGGTAACGAGATTCCCGAATCAGTAAAAAACGACTTTGGCAAGTTCTATCAAGCCGCTTTCCAAACAGCCTACGAACGGGAAAACAAAAAAGTCGCTTTCTTGGAATATGCCTGGAATACGGGTGACTGCGATCCTTGCTCCAGCACGCCACCAACTAATGACGAACTAGTCAAAGCTGGAGCATTTTGGGTCAAAACAGCGGGACAAAATAAATCTGCACGGGGTTCGTGGAACATGGATTCCGGCACTTATATCACTCGTCTCCACGTGCGCTACAGCCGCGACCAATTCGCCGAAGATTTGGTTTTCCAAGAAACCAGTAATCGCGAAAACTTCCAAGGCCGCTATGTCATGAATCATCCTTATCGGGGGAATATGATCTGTCCGGCGGCGAAGCCATACATGGAGAAGGTGACCGATCGGCAAGCCAAAGAAGCCAATAACTTGGCCCAACTCACCGGCTGGAAACTAGATGATATTAAAAAAGGCATCAAACCAGTGCAGATTGCCGTGGCCGACGACGATAGGTTCTGGGTTTGGAAGCTCTTAGCTTCACTCTGGAAAGGTCTATTTGGCTAGGGTTAACTATTTCGGGAAACTGCTAACCAAGAACTGTTTCCAGCTAAATATGCCGTGAGCCACCCCTATTGAATATTTATGGCCCTGGTAACTTCACACATCTACCCGGAAAACCCATGAAAACCATCCGACAATTATTCAGTAGCATCCTATTGGCTTTACTGCTAACGATCAGTTCAATCACTCCAGCCTGGGCTTTTGGTGGTTTTTATGTAAGTAGAGCCAATGGGCCAGTGAACAATCGCACTTCCCAAGTAATCATTGCTCGCGCTGGAGAAGACACGGTGTTGACCATGGCCAACGATTTTCAGGGGAATGTACAGGATTTCGCCCTAGTGGTGCCGGTACCAGGGACAATTAAGCCGGAGCAGGTGGGCGTTGCCGATCGAGCCATTCTCCAAAAACTGGATACCTTTACCCAACCACGCCTCGTAGAATACATAGATATTAATCCCTGCATCGATCTCAATCCCCATCAGGCAACCAGAAGACATATTTCTCTCCAGGGCTTAACGATCGAGAACAACTTTACGGCTGGGGAATACAACGTTTCGATCCTCAGTGCTACCGATGCCAATAATTTAGAGACCTGGCTACGGGGCAGCGGATACCAACTCCCCCCAGGCGCGAGCGAGCTACTGAAACCCTATATTCGCCAGCAAATGAAGTTCCTCATCGCCAAGGTGAACCTAGCCGAATTCCATAAAAACGGCGGTTCCCTCAGACCTTTGCAAATTGCCTATCGATCGCCTAGATTCATGCTGCCCATCCGCCTTGGGATGCTCAATGCCCGAGGAGATCAAGATCTGGTGCTTTATCTACTCTCCGCACGGGGCCGAGTAGAAGTAACGAACTATCGAACGGCGGAAATGCCCACGAACAAAGAAGTCCCCGCCTTCGCCAAGTCCGATTTCTCCAAGTTTTACAATGAAACTTTCCAACATTCCTACCAGCAAGCTGGCAAGAAAGTAGTTTTCCTAGAGCATGCTTGGCAGACCAAACACTGCGACCCCTGCACCACTTCGCCGCCCAGCAGCGCAGAACTACGTAAAGCAGGGGTCTTTTGGCAGGACAAAGGTCAGACTTTTATTACTCGATTACATGTGAGATATAACCGAGATCGCTTCCCCGAAGACTTAATTTTTCAAGAAACTAATAACCAGAGCCTGTTTCAAAGCCGCTATATTTCCCACCAAACCTACAGCCAAACCATTTACTGTGGCAGACAAAGAAGCGATCGATACCACCGATCGGTGGCCGAGCGGCAGCAGCGCCAAATAGATAGTGCCGTCCGCCTCACCGGTCGCCGTCGCTCGGAAATAGCGGCTCAAACAACCGCCACTAGAAACGTGACCCCCACCAATACCAGCCCAAGACCAAGTGTTTCGACAGAATCGGGCAATCGGCCCCACCAAGGTCGCAATAACATTCCAGCGACTACGCCGCGCCGTACTCCACAGCCCATCCCAACGAACAACCTGAATCCAGTCAGAGATACTAAGCCAGAGACTGAAGTCGATCGAGGTCGCAAACCGGCGACCGAATCCCATGGTCGCCGCGATACCGAACCGAACACTGAGACCGATTTGCTTGACGCAACACTTCGTGAACGAAGTCGCAAACCAGAGACTGAATCCAACAGCAGCCGCACCCCAGAGACGACAGAAAATGGTAACCGAGGCCGCGATTCGGAGCCAGCACCTGATAATAATCGGGGTCGAGATCCCGATAGCGGTAACGATGGTAGTCGTCATCGAGGTCGTTAATTTAGATTTGTTCGAGTATTCCCCAATTTTTTATCTACTTACTAGTCCATGAATACACTCCGTCAATTACTCACCAGCTTGGTCCTAGCAATCTCGATCGCGATGACTTCCATTGCTCCAGCCTGGGCCTTCTGTGGCTTCTATGTGGGCGGAGCCAACGCCCAGCTATTCAACAAAGCCTCCCAGGTCATTATTGCCCGCCAGGGTGAAAAAACCGTGCTGACCATGGCCAACGATTTTCAAGGCAGCGTCAAAGATTTTGCCCTAGTGGTGCCAGTGCCAGTAGCGATCAAAAAAGAACAGGTCAACATCGGCGACCCGGAAATCATCAAGAAGCTCGATACCTTCAGTCAGCCTCGGTTAGTGGAATACTTCGATCGCAACCCCTGCCAGATTGTCAGAAGACAATACCAAAACCAAATCAATACAGCCCCCGGCATAGCTAATGCTAGAAGTCGAGTAGAGTCAGACAACGCAGCAGCGCTGGGCGTAACCATCGAAGACAAGTTCCAAACCGGCGAATACACCATTTTGATTCTCAGTGCCAAGGATTCTAATGGCTTGGAAACTTGGCTGCGGGGTAGCGGGTATCAATTACCGCGAGGAGCCAGTGAGGTACTACGCCCCTATATTCGCCAAGAAATGAAGTTCTTCGTGGCCAAGGTCAATTTGGCAGAATTCAATAAGACCGGTAATGCCTTCTTGCGCCCCTTGCAAATTGCCTATCGATCGCCCAAGTTCATGCTACCCATCCGCCTCGGGATGCTCAATGCCCAAGGAGATCAAGATCTAGTGATCTATTTGCTCTCCCCTAAAGGTCGCATCCAAGTGACCAACTACCGCACCGTAGAGATACCCACCGGCCAAAACATTCCAGAATATATCAAAAAAGACTTCGGTAAATTCTATACATCGGCTTTCCAGAAAACCTATGACCGCGAAAACAAAAAGGTGGCTTTCCTGGAATATGCCTGGGATGTGAGCAACTGCGACCCCTGTACTACCCAGCCACCAACCAGCGCAGAACTCAAGCAGGCCGGAGTTTTTTGGCAAGCCCCCGAGAGCCAAGAAGCATCCGATCAACCCACCTATATCACTCGCCTCCATGTGCGCTACAACCGCGCCACCTTCCCAGAAGACCTAGTTTTTCAGGAAACCAGCAACCGCGACAACTTCCAAGGTCGCTACGTGCTGAATCACCCCTACCGGGAATCAATTACCTGTAGTGCGGCGGCAGAGTACTATAAATCGGTTAAAAAACGCCAGATCGAAGAAGTCAGTAACCTAGCTAGCCTCACCGGTTGGCAGCGTCGAGGTATCGAAGAGCAACAAATGCTCTACATCGAACCAAGCAGAGCACCAACTTACAGACGTGGTAGATGAGGATCCCCAAAATCATGAAAATAATCCATCGCATTTTTACAAGCATATTGCTATCCCTGGTGTTTTTGCTCGCCAGCATTACTCCAGCCTGGGCCTTCTGTGGCTTCTATGTGGGCGGCGCTAACGCTCAGCTATTCAACAAAGCCTCCCAGGTAATTATTGCCCACCAGGATGATAGAACCATCCTGACCATGGCCAACGACTTTCAGGGCAACGTCAAAGACTTTGCCATGGTAGTCCCCGTCCCCGTCGCCATCAAAAAAGAGCAGGTGCATGTTGGCGACAAAAAAATCATCACCAAGCTCGATACCTTCAGTCAACCGCGCCTCGTAGAATACTTCGATGCAGATCCCTGTCCGCAACCTATGCCCGAGGCATTACCAGCACCCGTTGTTCTAAACGAAAGCAAAGACGATCGAGCATCCCGTGCTAATGCCCTGGGTGTCAAGGTAGAAGATAGTTTTCAGGTGGGTGAATACAACATTGCCATTCTCAGCGCCCAAGATTCCGATGGCTTAGAGACTTGGCTGAAACAAAATAACTACCAGCTACCCAGGGGAACCAGTGCCGTGCTGCAACCCTACGTCCGCCAAAAAATGAAATTCTTCGTGGCCAAAATCAACCTGGAAGAACTGAACAAAACTGGCAGTAGCCTGCTCCGACCGCTGCAAATTGCCTACCAATCGCCTAAGTTCATGCTCCCGATCCGCCTTGGCATGCTCAATGCCCAAGGAGACCAGGACTTAGTCGCCTACCTCCTATCCCCCAAGGGCCGGGTAGAAGTATCTAACTACCGTACCGCCGCAGTACCCAGCGATCGAGAAATCCCCGAATTCATCAAAAACGAATTTGGCAAATTCTACAGCTCCACCTTCCAGCGCTCCTACGAACAAACCAATAAAAAAGTGGCGTTCCTAGAATACGCCTGGGACGTGAGCAACTGCGACCCCTGCACCACCGAGCCGCCCAATAGCGCAGAGCTAAAGCAGGCCGGAGTTTTTTGGCAAAACAATGAGTCTTCTATACCTACCTACATCACCCGCCTCCATGTCCGCTATAACCGCGCTAACTTCCCCGAAGACTTGGTCTTTCAGGAAACCAACAACCAAAAAAATTTCCAAGGTCGATACATCATGCGCCATCCCTACCAGAAAGTGATTACCTGCGGAGCCGATCGAGCCGCAGTCTACCGTAAATCGGTCACCGATCGGCAGCAGCAGGAGGCCCACACCCTCGCCGGACTCACTGGCTGGCCGCTTAATGAAATTCAAAGTCGAATACGGCCAGTAGAAGTTTACACTAACGATCGGGATCTGCCCTTCTGGCCTTGGTAAATCCTCACCCCCATATAAACACCATGAAACTATTCCAGCAAATTTCAACTAGCCTCTTAGTGTCGCTAGTTTTCCTCTTCACCAGCATTGCTCCAGCTTGGGCCTTCTGTGGCTTCTATGTGGGTGGGGCCGATGCCAAACTCTTTAATCAAGCTTCCCAAGTGATCATTGCGCGGAAGGATGACAAAACCATCCTGACCATGGCTAACGATTTTCAGGGAGCCGTCAAAGATTTTGCCCTAGTAGTCCCCGTCCCCGTTGCCATCAAGCGCGAACAGGTCAACATTGGCGACAAAGAAATCCTGAAGAAGCTAGACACCTTCAGCCAACCTCGCCTAGTGGAGTACAACGACTCTAACCCTTGCGACCCCCCCCGCCCCGTCTACGAAAGTGGATCCGTCCAGGAATCAGCCGCATCCCCATCAGTACGACGTGGTCGGAGTGGAGATGCCAGCCTCGGGGTCACCGTCGAAGATCGCTTTAAGGTCAACGAATATGAAATCCTGATCCTGAGCGCCAAGGAATCCGATGGTCTAGAAACTTGGCTGCGCCGCAACGGCTATAAGCTGCCCAATGGGGCTGGCGAAGTGCTCCGGCCTTACGTTCGCCAACAGATGAAATTCTTTGTCGCCAAGGTAGACCTGAAGGAATTCGAGAAAAACGGCAGCGGCTTCCTCCGACCCCTGCAAATTGCCTATCGATCGCCCAAGTTCATGCTACCGATCCGCTTGGGCATGCTGAACGCCCAAGGAGATCAAGATTTGATTGCCTACGTGCTATCGCCTAAGGGCAAAGTAGAGGTCACCAATTACCGGACGATCAAGGTGCCCAGCGGTGAAGAAATTCCAGAATTCGTGAGAAACGACTTTGGCAAATTCTATAAGTCCACCTTCCAGCGCTCCTACGAAAAAGCCGACAAAAAAGTCGTTTTCCTGGAATATGCCTGGGATGTGAGCAACTGCGACCCCTGTTCGACTACGCCTCCAACCGCCGAGGAACTAAAGAAAGCTGGGGTTTTCTGGCAGAACAATGATGATGGTGGCAATACCTTTATCAGCCGTCTCCATGTGCGCTACAGCCGCAACAAATTCCCCGAAGACCTGGTGTTTAGCGAAACTACCGATCGACAACAGTTCCAAGGGCGCTATGTCATGAATCATCCCTACCGAGGCAAAATGACCTGCACAGCGGCTAAGGAATACAAGGAGAAAGTGACCGATCGGCAACGCCGGGAAGCTCGTAATCTCTCTCAATTAACCGGCTGGAAACTCAGCGATATCCAACGCAAAATTGAGCCTGTCATCGTCAATAACACTAATAGCAACTCCAACTCTAACGATCCACCTTTCTGGCCTTGGTAGATTTGGGTTTGTACAATCAATGATGCAGTGGGTGAATGGTATCCATTCACCCACTTGTCTTTTTAGAGAAATTTAGCGATGCGATCGACCGCTTCTTTCAGCACCGCTGGCGGATGAACCAGTGCAAAGCGCACATATCCCTCTCCCGAGAGGCCAAACCCAATTCCTGGCGAAGCAGCTACCCCAGTAGCAGCCACTAGTTCCTGACAAAAAGCCATAGAGCTACGGTTCCAGCGCTCCGGCAGGGCCGCCCAAACATACATGGTTGCTCCCGGTAGCGGTACATCCCAGCCGATCGATTTCAGGGCCGCCACAAACACATCCCGCCGCTCCCGAAAAGTCTCCACCGTAGTGGCGATCGAACTACCATCGTCATTCAAGGCCACAGCCGCCCCATCCAAAATGCCCCGATACTGATTGAAATCCACCACCGCCTTGACTTTGCGCAGTGCGGCGATCGCTTCTCGATTGCCAATGGCGTAGCCAATCCGAAAGCCGCCCATGTTATAGGACTTGGACATAGTGAAAAACTCGATCGAGCAGCTTTTCTCTGGATCGGCCTGGAAGATCGAAGGAGCTTGGGTTCCGTCAAAAACCAAGTCTCCATAAGGAAAATCGTGAATCAGCAGCAGGTTATGTTGCTGACAAAAGGCCACAGCTTCTTGGAAAAACTCCAAGGGAGCGATCGCCGCCGTGGGATTGTGAGGATAGCTGAGTACCAACATCCGAGCGCGCGCCAAAATATCCGCTGGAATATCCGTAAACCTCGGCAGAAAGTGATGTTCGGCCAAGAGCGGCAAGGGATGAACTCGGCCACCGGCTAAATAAACCCCGCCAGCGTGGGAAGGATAGCCCGGATCCAGCAATAAGGCATAGTCACCTGGATCGAGGATCGCCAAGGGCAAATGGGCAGTGCCTTCTTGGGAGCCAATGAGGGGCAGAACTTCCAGATCTGGGTTGATTGCCATGGCATATTTCCGTTCGTACCAGCGGGCCACGGTTTGGCGAAACTGCTTGGTGCCATCGAATAGCAAATAGCCATGGGTACTGGAATCAATCACAGCTTTGGCGATCGCCTCGGTCACATGACTGGCCACCGGCAGATCGGAGGAGCCGAGGGAGAGATCGATAATCGATCGACCCGTAGCCCGAGCTTGGGCCTTGGCCCGATCCATATCCGCAAAAACATTGGCACCAAGAGATTCCAGCCGCTGGGAAAACTGCATGGCCCGCCTAAGCCTCTGTGGAGCTGGATAAATGCTGCTCTACCATCTCCGTCAGCTTGCTCTTGGTCATGGCTCCTTCGGCGTGATGGATCAGTTGACCGGCCCGGAAAATCCGAATAGCTGGAACACCTTCGATGCTGTAGGCTTTCACCGACTGGGGGCTGGCATCCACAGACATCTTGACCACCTTCAGTTGATCGGCATAGTTCTGGGCAATCCAGTCGATCGATGGAGAGACCAGCTTGCAAGGGCCACACCAGTCGGCCCAGAAATAGACCAATACCGTTGGTCCATCAGCCAGTACTTCCGTGGCAAATTGTTCGTCACTAATTACGCTCACACCCATGGGTTTGAATCCTAAAATTGTTTTTAAATGTACAGTCGAAAAACCAAGTTCCCGACCAGCAATAACTAATCGGGAACAGACTAGAGTTGTTAAATTCTATAGATTATCAATCTTCTTGCGTAGCGCTTCAATCTCGGGATCCAAAGCTGCATCAGCAGGTGCTGGACTACTGGGAGCCGTAGCTGTTGGAGCGGCTCCGGGCAGTGCGGCCTGGGCAGGAGAACTACCAGATAACTGACGCTTCATCATTTCCAGCTCGTCATCCACACCAGCACCAGCGGACAGGGCGGCAAACTTGGATTCTAGATCGTTACCAGCCAGCTCGGCCACCGCTTGGGAGCGCGCTTCTTGGTTGAGGACTTTTTCTTCCATGCGTTCGAAAGCAGCCATGGCACCATTGTTGCCGACTTTGCCCACGGCTCCTTGAAGTTGCTCTTGGGCCTTAGCGGCTTGGGAGCGAGCTTTGAGCATGTCTTTTTTGGTTTTGGCTTCGGAGATTTTGCTCTCTAGCTGCATCAGACTGCGCTTGAGGCTATCGATCTGGCCTACTTGCCCATCCAACTGAGCCTTGAGAGCCCCGGCCGTCTCAGTGTAACTTTTCTTGCGAGTTAGGGCTTCCCGAGCTAGGTTTTCATCACCTTTCTTGAGAGCTAGCTCGGCTTTTTGGTGCCAACTACTTTCGTCGTTGCTGGCTTTGGCATATTGCTGCTCGGTGCGCTTTTGGGTGGCGATGGCTTGGGCCACGGCCTGCCGGAGTTGCAGCAAGTCTTCTTGCATGTCTATGACGGCTTGTTCCAGGATTTTTTCTGGATCTTCCGCTTTGCTCACCATGTCATTGACATTAGCGCGCATCAATCTGCTAATTCGATCGAGTAGTCCCATGATGATCTGTCCTTCGCTAACAGTGGATTCAGCACTGGTCTTGTACTAGGGCAAGACCTCGTTCATTGTTCCCAATTATATCTCGATCTTTGCCCACCGACAGGATTAGCTTCACAGTTCATAAAGCTCCATCCGAGACTGCTCTTGACAGCACCAGGAAGGGCTGATTTCTGTTTTCCCAAGCTTGGATCTCTAGGTACAGGTTGGTCTGGGGAAACCAAGAGGCTTCGTAGGACAATCGCAGGTTGCGTTCCAATGCATCAATTGTTACTTTGGCCTTAGAAGTGCCGATCGCACTGACAAAACCCAAGGCCAAAATTTCCATGAGGTCGTGGCCACAACAGACTTGCCAAGGATCATGTTGATCGTCCTGCTGAGCCAAAATTTGACGATCGAGGTCGTCGCTCTTCAGAGATTGAGCGTTGGATTTGTTTTTGACTTCCTTAATGAGGTCGAGTTTATTGAGTTTGAGGCTTTTTTGGCTTAGGAAATGGCTAAACACAATGCTTGTAAATTTTAGGTTCAGGCCATTAATTTGAGAAATCCAGCGCAGGTAGCCAAGTTGCATTCCCGCAGCTAAAACCACTTCTTTCACATCACCATGTTCCTCAATGAATTTTGGCAGCTTCTTATCGGAGGCGTATTCGTTCAATAACTTCTCAAAACCGCCTGCTGCAAGAATCATGACTTCCAGATCGTGGGCATCAGTCAGTAGTAAATTACCACCTCGTTCTTTCTCGTCTTCCAGATGGTCGAAGTCAGCATCCACAACCCCCAAAGCTCCTTGAAAACCATTTTTGTCTAGGTCTTGCAAAATTTCAATTACCCGTTGCTTACCGACAGCAACTTCGATAGAGCATTTTCCTCGATTGATAAATTGTCTGTAGAAAACTGCATCACTATCACCTTCCACCAAGAGAAATGCACCTGAGTATATGGAACGACGCATCCGAATTTCATTGGCTTTGTCAGCAGGAATAATAAACTCTCTCATTTCGCTATCCCTGGTAGCTCGATAGTCAAATCCCATCGATCGTGAATAATGCTAGGCGCATGAGTGGCGATCAAGATATCGATATTCACTAGCCTTAGGACTCTTTGTAAATCATTCAGAAAATCCACCTGCCACCCGACATGCAGTGATATTTCCGGCTCATCAATAAGGACTAGAGAATTTATTTTCACCTTGAACAGAAGTTCATAAATCAGAATCAATTCATGCTGTTCCCCAGAGGAAAGATCATGTAATCCCAGCTCGGAGGTGCCGGAATGATCGGAATGGGAACTGATAATCAACCCTTTTTCCTTGCTGAAACTAACTTGCTTACCAGAGAACACGAATTTACTATTAATGATATTAGCGAAAAGCTCTAGCTTCTCAAGGATTTCATTGAAGACATTGAATTTCTCTTCAGTATCGTTCGCATATATCGCCAGTATGTTTTTAGTGCTGTCTTCGATTTGCTCTGGTAACTGAAAGCCATCCTCTTCGCCCTTATCTAACAATCCAACGGCTATCAAGCGGTGGCGTCTGTCATCCAGCCCATACAGATGCTCTCGCAAGTCCTGATTAGTCAATGTAGCTGATATTAATTGTCCTTGAACAGATCTACGAGGAAAAGTTCGATCCAGATCCTGAGCTTTTCGGCCATATTCATTGACTTTATTCCGCATAAGATCTGCCAATTCATCTGCCACAGACATTACAGCTAATTTCGTATTTCTATTATTCCTAGGATTTAAACTTGTCATCAGCAATCGCTGCGATTCAATCAAGTAAACAGAAGGTCTTGCAATCAAGATATTCTTTATTTCAAGACTCTCAGCTGAAGGATTTTCCGAAACCTCCGATTTGTCGATCACAAGACTGCCCTGATCTATAATCGATGACCCATTAGTGATAATCGTCGTATTTCTTGGATAGGGATAGTCATTCTGAGCGTTGTAATAAACTACATTGTTGTCGCCACCAACATTTACCGTTATTCCTGATTGGACATTGGAAATAAAATGTTCTGCTTCTGCACTTGGTGAATCTTCTCTCATTACTTGAAAAACATGAGATAAATATGAAGATGTTTTCAGTGAATCACCATCATAGAAATTACAGGCCATCCCTTTTCTCGGCGGAGCTTTCAACTCCTCTCTACCACTAACTATTTCAATCTTGAGGTTATCTTCAAGGTCTACTATGAATTTAGAAAATGGTGTTTTTTCAAAAACCCTCATGTCTGCATTGAAGAATCCATTCAACATCTCCATGATAATGGTTTTTCCAAACCCATTAGGAGCATGAATGATAGTGATCCGATCATTCATGTTCAGTGGGATCACTCGATCGAACTTCCCAAACAAGCCCTCCACCGAAATCTGCTTAATTCTCATAGTACCTCTCTACCAAAGCTGCCTCATCCATTTTCCCTCGATCGCCGCACCATTGCAACAGCATCCTGACCTTGTTTGGACTTGGGCTGAGTGTCACTTCATAGCTGCCCTCAGTATTAGGGTTCGCCTTGGTCATCATGAGATCTGCCGGTCAGCTATTGCCGCCCTGACCCACTGGCGAAAATTCACCTCTGCATCCACCTCGTCAACTTGAGCCTGCTCCAGAAAACGATACAGATCTTCCTTGGCTACCAGCGGGAAGGTTAAACTCCGAGGCAACTCCCCATAAGCTCCATCTCGCAACGCAAAAATCCGCCATACCTGTCCATCAAACCGCCATAGTTCTGGAATCCCCATACTGGCATAGAGCACATTTTTATCAATATCCACATTAGTGATGTCTACTTCCACCACCAAATCCGGTGGGGGATCCACTGACAGATCTACCTGTCGTCCGGCTACTCGATGCTGATTCTGAATATAGTAGGCATTATCTGGCTCGGCTCCCCTAGCTAGATCGGCTCGATCCAAAGTAGTTGAACCCATAGTTTTCAGCTTCAGACCCATCTCCACCACCAAAATTCGAATAAACAGGCCAATGAGCTGTCCGTTGAATTCATGAATTTCCGAAGGCACCGTAATCTCCAATGTTCCCTGGTCGTAGGTCAATTTAGCCGATCGAGTCGCTGGCAAAGCATGGAGAATATCCTGGTAGCCCTGCCAAGAAACATTCTGCAACAGAACGCGGGATTCATGAGCAAAGGGATTTTTCAGAGTGGAAACCATGGGGCCGCGCTCCTCTAGTTTAAATTAGATCAATCATATCGCCCTAGCCAAAGATTTCGGCAAAGAAGTCGATCGACTCTTTCAACGCCACTACGAACACATCGATCTCCGCCTTGGTGTTGTAGAAATAGAGGCTAGCACGGGCCGTAGACTGGGCTTTGAGTTCGCGGTGGAGAGGCTGAGTGCAGTGGTGACCAGCCCGGATCGCGATCCCTGATTGATCCAGCATTGTCGATAGATCGTGGGGATGGACAACTCCAGCGGTGAAAGCAGCCAGAGCAGCCCGATCGGTCTTTGGCCCATAGATGCGTAGTTGGGGGATCTGAGCTAATTGCTGGTAGAGATAGCTAGACAGCTCCTGTTCGTAAGCATGGATCCGCTCCATCCCAATATTAGTGAGATAGTCGATCGCTGCGCCGAGGGCGATCGCTTCACCGATCGCCGGCGTTCCGGCTTCAAATTTATGGGGCAGATCCGCATAGGTAGAATGGTCTAGAAATACATCGGCGATCATTTCGCCACCACCAAAGAACGGCGGCATCGCTCGCATCACCTCTAGTTTGCCGTAGAGGAAACCAATGCCCGTGGGAGCACACATTTTATGACCGGAGGCGACTAGCCAATCGCAGCCGATCGCCTGGACATCCAAGGGCAGATGCGGAGCACTTTGGCAAGCATCGATTAAGACCTTGGCTCCTTGGGCATGGGCCAGATCGACGACTTCTTGGACTGGAATAATACAGCCGAGGGTATTGGAAACATGAACTACGGAGACGAGCTTGGTGCGATCGGTCAAGAGAGACTTGTATCCCTCTAGATCAAAGCCTTCTGAGGCAGAGAGACCGACGAATTTGAGCACTGCGCCGGTCCGCTGAGCAATCAATTGCCAAGGTACCAAATTGCTATGGTGTTCCATGGCAGTCAAGATGATTTCATCACCGGCTTGCAGATTGGCAAGTCCCCAGCTATAGGCCACTAGATTGATGGCTTCGGAGGCGTTGCGGGTATAAATTATCTCTCTTTCATCAGCAGCATTGATAAATTTAGCCACCTTTTGCCGGGCTGCTTCATAGGCATCCGTAGCCAGACCACTGAGGGTATGAACTCCGCGATGGACATTGGAGTTGTAGCGTTGATAATAATCCACCAAGGCATCGATCACTACTTGGGGCTTTTGGGAAGTGGCAGCACTATCCAAATATACCAAGGGTTTCTCGTGGACAGTTTGCTGGAGGATCGGAAAATCGGCGCGGACTTGTTGGGCCAGAGAAAGAATCGTGGGAGTCATGACAATTATGTTGGTATTAGGTGCGAGTTATTTACAGCAAATCCTTATAGGTCTTCGTTTGGAAGCAGCGGGTAAAAAAAGTGGTGCGGAGCCGATCGCGCACCGAAACCACCGGAATGGCATCGAGAATTTCGATCGCAAAAGCATTGATCAACAAGGTGCGAGAGGTGGCCGCATCTAAACCTCGGCTTTGCAGATAGAACATTTCATCGTCCGAGAGCTGGCTAATAGTAGCACCATGGGCACATTTCACATCATCAGCCGTAATTTCCAGCTGGGGCTTAGTATCAATCCGGGCTTTGGGAGATAGGAGCAGCGTGCGGCTGAGCTGGGCAGCATTGGTCTGTTGGGCAGCTTGGGGAACAGAGATCTTGCCATTAAAAATGCCGTGGGCTTGGCCGTTCACAATGCATTTATGGATCTGATTAGCTTGACCGTGGGGATGGTTGAAGGCGATTTTGCTGTGGGTATCAGCGATTTGGGTGGAACCAATAATTGCCAGTCCATTCAAGTTAGTCGTGGTCTGTTTGCCGCCTTGGAAGACTTCCCAATTGTGGCGAGAGAGTTGGCTGCCCAAGCCAATAGCATGGCCATGGTATTGGCTATCTGGGGCTTGAGAAACGGCTGTTTTGCTGATATGGAAAGCTTTCAGGTTTTCGTCTTGAATGTGCACATGAGTGACTTGAGCATTATCGCCGATCGAGATTTCGGTGACAGCATTGATAAATTGACAACTATCTGACAAGCCAGAGTGCAGATATTCTTCCACAAAAGTCAATTGACTACTGCGCTCAGCTACCACTAAAACTCGCGGTTGGACAATCAAAGAGCGATGCGGGCTGCCGCCCAGGCTATCGCCAACGCCAGTGGCCACAAACAGGAGCTGAACTGGCTCAGAAATAATGCTGTTCACACTAGCCCAAATCACTGCCACATCTTGAATACCTGTGGTGTTCAGTGCCGTAAAGACTTCTTCGCCACCTGGTTGTTTGCCAAGATATTGGTCGATCGGGAGCCCTTGCGCTAGGGCCGCCGCCAGATTGCCCACGAATAAGCCCGGCTGCTGCCCAAGCTTAGACAGAGCAGCCTGATAGATGCCATTGACAAATACCAACCGCTGCTGAGCTTCGCTAGCTTCAAAGCTGTTGATATTGACGGCGGGCTGTTCGCCACTGACTGCCATAAATTGCTGTTCTAGCAAACCCGTGAGGTTCGTAAACCGCCAGTCTTCGTCCTTGTTGTTGGGAATTGTTTCTTCTTGCAAAAAGCCCCTAGCTTGGCTGTGGATAGCCTGGAGCCAATCAGGAGCTGTGGGTTGGTTGCTGGCGATCGTGGTCAGCAGATCGGTCAGGTAGGTATCACGGTTGCGGAGGGTGGATTGGTTCATGGTTGGTGGATTGAGGGAAGATGAGTGCTACTACCTGGTCGTTGGAGTTGGTCAGAGGAGAAGGAATTATTTTTAGGCAGCCACCGGCTCGACCCAGTCATAGCCCTTAGCTTCCAGTTCCAAGGCCAAGTCTTTGCCGCCACTGGTAACAATTCTGCCCTTCACCATCACATGCACAAAGTCCGGCACAATATAGTCCAACAGCCGCTGATAGTGAGTGATTACTAGCAGACAGTTATCGGCATTAGCCAATTGATTGACCCCACCGGCCACGATTTTCAGCGCATCAATATCCAACCCCGAATCCGTTTCATCGAGAATCCCTAAGATCGGCTCCAACATGGCCATTTGCAAAATTTCATTGCGCTTCTTTTCGCCGCCGGAGAAGCCTTCGTTGACGCTACGGCTAAGGAAGGCCGGATCCATTTTGACCACATCGAGGCGCTGTTGCACCAGTTCATCAAAATCGAAGGCATCCAATTCTTCTTTGCCCAAGTGCTTCTGGCGAGAGTTGTAAGCCACCCGCAGAAAGTCCAAGTTACTCACCCCCGGAATTTCCAGAGGATACTGGAAAGCTAGGAACACTCCAGCCCGAGCGCGCTCTTCCGGCCCTAGGTCGAATAGATTCTGGCCTTGAAAAACAACGGTGCCACCGGTCACCTTATAGGCCGGGTGACCCGCCAACACCTTAGACAAGGTGCTCTTACCAGAGCCATTCGGCCCCATGATCGCATGGATTTCACCAGCTTTAATTTCTAGGTTCAGACCATTGAGGATCTGGGTGCCATCAACCTCAGCGGTCAGGTTTTTAATGGAGAGAATAACGGGACTGTTAGGATTAATCATAAAAATATTGGCTGAGTTGACTGAAAATTTAAAAGTTTGGAAAAAGATAGAGCAGCGGTCAACTACTATCACCCAAGGTCATCCAAGATAAAACGCTAAGCAGTCTTTCCAATGGCTGCAAAGAATATTCTTCTGGATCGATGATAATTTGATTGCCCTGCATTTGTAAGAATTGCCAGCCGATGCCACTGGTGACGACACCATAGATGAGATCGATCGCCTGTTCATGGAGCTGATTAAAGCGTTGGGCTGCTACCATTTCGGCGATGCACTGACCCCAACCATCCTTCAGAACTCCTTTTTTGGCTTCTACTAAGGCTACAACAGGTGCATTGATTTTGAACTGAGTGGGCGATCGACTGATCAAAAAGTCACAAATTCCATTGAGTCCTAGCTCTCGGTCAACCGTAAAGTCCTCACCAGAAAAAATGCTGATCGAGTTGGATAACAAAGTCCGTAGCTCCACTAAAATCGGCGCAATGATGAATTCTGACCGCGCCTTCTCCGAACCCGTTTCCTGGGCCAAGGGCAAGGTGGTTGCTAAGAACTGTTGGAGGAGGTTACTGGGAGCGATCGGTTCCAACACAGGCAGAAAATGGCCTGTTTTTAGCTTCAGGCCAAATCTTTCCTCAACTTCATCTAATGTAAAACTGCTGTATGGCATAGGGAATAGAACTATTGTGTGACTGATAGAAAACAGCTTTGTTTCATTGAATAATCTTACCCACTCGTAAAGCTTCCAAATCCATCAAGGGTGTTTCCAACCCCTGACTTTCTCGATACAAACACCATTTAGCATGGAGATCGTAAATTGATTGCATATAAGGGCTCATTTCTTCATTGTCCATGAGTTCTTTTACCTTAGCATTATTGAATAACAAGAAGAATCTGCCCGCAAATATCCGATCAATTGACCCAATATCCACGACCCTGGTATCCAAAATGAGATGCACCCGTTCAAAGAAGCTCAAGCATTTCAAGATGCCAATTCGCTCTGACTCGGTTAATTCAACATCTTCATCTTTCAAGTTGTGACCAATGGAAACATAGATATCCGTATCTAAACTAATATCTCTTTCGAGTTCGTTGATCAGCTGGGCTTGGGCAATTTGGTTGCTAGACCTAAGCTGAATGACGACGAAGGAAATTGCGACCAAGGAGGCGATTGCATTCACCGCCGAAGCAACAGATCCGATAATTTCCCACTGATCAATCGGGACAGCGGCCAAACTAATCTTCACAGCTCAACCTAACCGCAACCAATCAAAAATCTCCTCAGCCGTCAGGGTAACAAGCTGAGCAAATTCCGGGACAATCAACACCTGACTAAAATCATTGACCACTTCCACCTTGTTCTGAGAGTGGTAAACAAAAATTGATTTCTCGGCTGGATCAATTAACCATCCTACTTCAGTTCCGTGCTGGAGACTATGAAGAATTTTTGTAATGACTGGGGTTGTATTCTGATCGGGCGAAAGAATCTCAATCAGCCAACTAGGTGCCACATTGAAATCATTGACAATTTCCCCTTGCTCATCTTTTAGAATATTTTCGGTTTTAAGAATGACCACATCGGGAACAATAGAATGTCCACCAAAAGTACATCTCAATTCCGGAAAAGCGATCGCCACCCCTGATTTCCGTAGAGCATTGTTAATAAAAGAAACAAGCTCCATCTGTAGTAAACTATGCTTTCCTTTGGGCATGGGCTTCTGAATAATCTTTCTCTTGATATATTCACTGGCAGGCTTAACTTCTGGCAAGCACAGGAACTCGTCTAGGGTCAGTGGTTTAGTAGGAGTAGCAACCATTTTATAAACTCTCAACTCTGAATCAAAATGCTGCATCCCAATCGCTGACCAGGATGCAATGGTTAGTTAGCCCACGGTGCCTTCTAACTTGAGGCTGAGGAGCCGATCGGCCTCCACCGCAAACTCCATCGGCAGTTGATTGAACACATCCTTACAGAAGCCGCTAATCATCATCGAGATCGCATCTTCTTGGGAAATCCCTCGTTGGGCAAAGAAAAACAGTTGATCTTCACCGATCTTAGAAGTGGAAGCCTCGTGCTCCACCTGCGCCGACGGATTTTGCACCTGGATATAGGGGAACGTATTGGCTTGTGCTCGATCGCCAATCAGCATCGAATCGCACTGGGAATAATTCCGCGCGCCCTGGGCCGTAGGATTCATCTTCACCAAGCCCCGATAACTATTCTTGGATCTGCCCGCCGAAATCCCCTTGGAGATAATCGTGCTCTTGGTATTTTTGCCAATATGCACCATCTTGGTACCCGTATCGGCCTGTTGCAGATTGTTAGTCAAGGCCACCGAGTAGAACTCGCCCACGGAATTATCGCCAATCAGCACACAACTTGGATACTTCCAAGTAATCGCCGAACCAGTTTCCACCTGAGTCCAAGAAATCTTCGAGTTCCGGCCCTTGCAGAGACCGCGCTTGGTCACAAAGTTATAGATCCCACCCTTGCCATTTTCATCGCCCGCAAACCAGTTTTGCACCGTGGAATACTTAATTTCCGCATCATCCAAAGTGACCAGTTCCACCACCGCCGCATGGAGCTGATTGGTATCGAAGGCCGGAGCCGTACAACCTTCTAGGTAAGTGACGCTGGCCCCCTTCTCAGCAATAATCAAGGTGCGCTCGAACTGACCGCTATCGCCACTGTTGATC
This sequence comes from Synechococcales cyanobacterium OTE_70_metabat_200, assembly GCA_031375385.1. Taxonomy (GTDB): domain Bacteria; phylum Cyanobacteriota; class Cyanobacteriia; order Cyanobacteriales; family Chamaesiphonaceae; genus JAAFHZ01. The sequence continues at coordinate 105,566 of JANMHS010000135.1, forward strand.
CGGAAATAGGTGGAGAGATCCATCGGACACTTCACACCTTCGGGAATATAGACAAAGGAACCATCGCTAAACACCGCAGAGTTCAAAGCTGCGAAATAGTTATCGCCGATCGGCACCACACTCCCCAAATACTTCTCAATAATCTCGGCATGCTCCTTCAACGCCTCGGAAATCGAACAGAAGACCACACCCACCTTGGCCAGCTTCTCCTTAAAGGTGGTGGCGATCGACACACTATCGAACACCGCATCCACTGCCACATTAGCCAACCGCTTCTGCTCAGTCAAAGGAATTCCCAGTTTCTCAAAGGTCTCCAGCAAGATCGGATCCACCTCATCCAAACTACCCAGCTTCTTCTTGGCCTGCTTGGGAGCCGAGTAATAAATAATTTGTTGGTAATCGATCGGGGGATATTCCACATGGGGCCAGCTTGGCTCGGTCATGGTCAGCCACTTTTTGTAGGCCCGCAAGCGGAAGTTCAGCATGAACTCCGGCTCCTCCTTCTTGGACGAAATCAACCGCACAGTGTCTTCTGTCAGACCGCGCGGAATTTTGTCGGCTTCGATATCGGTGACAAAACCGTACTTATAGGGTTGGTTGACAACGTTTTGGACAGAAGAACTCATAGGAACCAAAAAGGAGAGAGGGACTTGCGGTATACTTAAACAACTAAGAAGTTGTTAAACCTTAAAAACAAAGTATAGCCTACTTTAACAATGCTCGTGTTGTCAAAGTTTCAATGTGAGAAATTTCATGTCTCAGCCAGCCACCACCTCCACCAAGCAGGAAGCTCTGCTGTACCTGATGAAGCAAGGTTCGGCCACGGCCCAAGAACTGGCCAAGGTGCTAGCCATTAGTCCCCAGGCCATGCGCCGCCACCTCAAGGATCTGGAAAGCGAAGGGTTATTAGAATTTCAGTCCGTCCATAGCGGCATGGGTCGGCCCCAGAATGTTTACGAACTTACGGCCCAAGGGCGGGAGCGGTTCGCCAAGCAGTATGACCAATTCGCCATTTCTTTTTTGGATACCCTCGTCCAAAACTTAGGCTACGACCAAGCCAGCCAAATATTGCACCAACACTGGCAACGCAAGTCCCAAGAATACCGAGAGCGGCTGGGCAATGGCAGCCTCACGGAGCGCATGAGCAGGTTAACGGCGCTGCGCCGGCAGGAAGGATATATGACGGAGTTCCACCCGATCGAGGATCGGACCGATCGATTTGTCCTCACGGAACACAACTGCGCGATCGCCCAAGTAGCCCATTCTTTCCCCACAGTCTGCGGCCACGAACTGGAGATGTTCGAGACGGCCCTAGCGGACTGCCAAGTGGAACGCACCCACTGGATCGTCGATGGTGAGCACCGCTGTGGGTACTTAATTTCGGCCACGCCCTAAAACCTTCATCGTCTTGAGAGTTCAGCCAAAAATGAATAAAGCTTTCTCAGCAGCAGGGCAAAAGACCGATCGGAAGATGCTAGAATAGGGCCACTGTCAAGGGATGTAAGTCTTTGGTTAACGTATCTAGCGTCGATACCCTAGCTCAGGAGCTAGCAACTATTCAACAAACTGGATCCAAGAAGATTGCGCTACTTGGATCGCGCCACGTGCCCATTACCCACCAGCACCTCATCGAAATGATGAGCTATGCCTTGGTGGTTTCTGGCAACCGCCTGATTACCTCCGGTGCGACTGGAGCCAATTCGGCCGCCATCAAAGGGGCCATGCGGGCCGATCGCGACCTGCTCACGGTGATCTTGCCCCAGAGCCTCAGTCGTCAACCCCGAGAATCCCAAGAGCAGCTCCAGCAGGTCATGCATTTGGTAGAGAACCCCCAGAACGACGATTTAGCCTTGGGTGAAGCCAGTTCCATCTGTAATCAAGAGATTATTTCTCGCTGCCAACAACTCATCTGTTTCGCATTCCACGACAGCCGCACCCTGCTCCAAACTTGTCAGGAAGCGGAAGAACAGCGTAAATTAGTAACACTATTCTACTTTGACTAGTTTTATTCCCTGCTGCTGACATACTCCCATCGTTCATGAATTTTTTACATCTCACTACCCCAGCTACCCTGCTGGTATCGATCGCCGTAGCTGCCGCTCTCATTTATTTGCCATACCTACTAGTAGCCTTCGGCCGCTTTCAAGTCGGCTTCGATATGGGTGCCCCGAGGGCTAGCTTCGACAAACTGCCAGACTATGCCAAGCGAGCCAACTGGGCACATCAAAACTCGATCGAGACCTTCCCGCCCTATGCTGCCGCCGCTTTGATGGCCTATGTGACCCAGCAAAATACCGGTGAAATAGCTCATTGGGCCTTAGCGTTCGTTGCAGCACGTTTTCTTTTCTCGGTTTTTTATATAATTAACTTTCCGATCGGGCGCTCCCTGATGTTCGGAATTAGCTCCGCTGCCACCATCAGTCTGATGATTGCCAGCATCCGGAGCGCCCTCGGCTAAACTCCATCCCCCACACCACCATGGCTTCTTCCTACTCCTTCGATATAGTCAGCGATTTCGATCGGCAGGAGCTGGTCAACGCGATCGACCAAGCTACCCGCGATATTAACAGTCGCTTCGATCTGAAAGATACCAAAACCACCCTAGAACTGGGGGAGGACACCATCAAGATCGAGACCTCCAGTGACATGGCCCTGCGATCGATCCATGAAGTCATCCAGACTAAAGCGGCCAAGCGAAATCTATCCCTGAAAATTTTCGACTTTGGGAAGGTCGAATCGGCCAGCGGTAATCGGGTACGGCAGGAAGTCACTCTCCGCAAAGGAATCGCCCAAGACATTGCCAAGCAGATCAGCAAATTGATTCGCGATGAATTCAAGAAGGTACAGCCTTCCATCCAAGGCGATGCGGTGCGGGTCTCGGCTAAGGATAAAGATGAACTTCAAGGCGTAATGCAGCGCCTCAAGCAAGAGGAATATCCAGTAGCTTTGCAGTTCACTAATTATCGATAACTGACTAGTGAAAATTGACAATCGAGTCTTTGCATGGGGTAAGCGCACCTACTTGATGGCGGTTTTAAACGTAACCCCAGACAGCTTTAGTGACGGCGGCTGCTTTAATTCTGTTACTAAAGCCTGCGCCCAGGCCCTCAAACTAGTTAAAGCTGGAGCAGATATTTTGGATGTGGGGGGCGAATCGACGCGGCCCGGTGCCCAACCAGTGAGTTTGGAGGAGGAGCTGGCCCGCGTATTGCCGGTAATTCAGGGGATCCGAGAGCAGTTGGGGCGGGTGCCGATTTCGATCGATACCACCAAGGCCGCAGTAGCCCGCGCAGCAGTGATGTCTGGGGCTGGATTAGTCAACGATGTATCCGGTGGCCTCTTTGACCCCCAGATGCTGGAGACCGTAGCGACTCTAGGTGTACCGATCTGTCTGATGCATTTGCGGGGTACACCCGATACGATGCAGCAGCTTACGGATTATCAGGATGTAACGCAAGAGGTGGGGAATGAATTGCAGGCCAGGATCGATGCCGCGATTACAGCGGGCATTGGCCGGGAAAATATTTTGGTCGATCCGGGCATTGGTTTTGCTAAGACGGCAGCCCAGAGCATCGAGCTACTCAGAAATCTGAAGTACCTCCGGGAGCAGCTAGGGTTCCCAATGTTGGTCGGAGTCTCCCGCAAAAGCTTCATCGGCCATATTCTCGATCGACCGGACCCCCGAGAACGACAATGGGGGACAGCCGCAGCTAGCTGTGTAGCGATCGAGCGGGGAGCCGATCTGCTGCGGGTGCATGATGTGGCAGAGATGGCCGATGTCCGGCAGGTGATGGATGCTTTGGTGCGGGGGCCTGACCTCGGTCTAAAATAGCTGGGTACCAAAATCCCCTAACTCGGCTATGGATATTTTTCCGGCGATCGACCTACTGGGCGGCCATTGCGTCCGTCTGTACCAAGGCGACTACCAACAATCTCAAACCTTTAACGAGGATCCCGTGGCCGTAGCACGCCAATGGCAAGCACAGGGAGCCACCCATCTGCACCTGGTAGATCTGGATGGAGCCAAGTCCGGAAAACCCGAAAACCTGGCAGTAATTGCCCAGATCGTCAAAACCTTACCGGACTTGCGGATTCAGGTGGGCGGTGGCCTTCGGAATCCAGAAACCGTCAGACGCTTGTTAGATTCTGGAGTAGAGCGGGCAATTTTGGGCACGGTGGCGATCGAGCAACCAGCACTAGTCCACAGCCTCTGTCAGCAATACCCCGATCGCATCGTAGTGGGCATCGATGCTAGAGATGGATTAGTAGCTACCAAAGGCTGGCTAGAAACCTCCCAAGTCAAAGCTGCCGACCTCACCCGGCAGATGGCCGATTGGGGAGCAGCAGCAATTGTATATACGGATATTCAGCGGGATGGCACCTTGGTCGGGCCAAATCTCACGGCCTTGGAGGAACTAGCCAAGGAAACTAATATTCCGATTATTGCCTCCGGCGGCGTGGGCACCCTGCGCGATTTATTGAGCCTTCTGGCCCTAGAGCATCTAGGAGTCAGCGGCATCATTATTGGCAAGGCCCTATATACGGGAGCTTTCGACCTGACCGATGCCTTGCGGGCCGTAGGGCCAGATCGCTGGCAAGATGTACCACCTGCTAGTTTTGCTTAGGCGCATTGATCGCCCGGTGCAACAGTACAACTAGTTCCGTCACCTGTTGACGGTTGAAACTGCGCAGAATGGCCTGGGCCGCAGCGCGAGAATCCAGCGGAATGGAGATTTGCTGAGGTGCCGCAGCTACTACTACTTGTGCAGAAGCCAAAGCTAGCTCTTGGAGGGCTGGGGAAGGGGCAATTTCGGCCACCCGACCAGCGGCCAGATAGTCGCCAGCGACTTTCAGTTCTTTGATGACGATCGGGGCTAGGGCTTCGTAGCTGTTGGCGCTATTGGTAATTGCTTGATGGGCAATTTTAAGGATGTTATGCCAGTTGGCAGCGCCATCGATCGCCCCTAGACCTTGGCAATAGCTGGCAACTTTGGCGCGGGGGGCAGCAGCTTCGCCCTGTTTGAAATCTCCCAGCATGGCCTTGAGCTGTTCCATAACCCGGGCGGCCACATTGACCGGCGGTGCGGCAACCGCGACGGCAACGGCAGCTTGGTGGACAGTGGCTACATTGGTACGCGCAACTGGTACTGCATCCGCATCCTTCTCCAGGGTATCCAGAGCCATGGTGCCCATGCTGAGCAGTTCGTTGAGATATTCCTTCAGTTCCGCAAAGTTGCCCAGAGAATTCTGCACGATCGGATCTACCACTTCCGGGCGGAGGGTCAGGGTAGGGGAGTTGGCCAATTCATTGACCAGATCTTTCAAGGCATCGTAGCCTTTCAAAAACATCGATTCGAGCTGCCGGTCCACCGGGACAGCTTGATCGCGCAATACTTTAAAACAATCTTCTAGCTGGTGGGAAGTTTTTTGGATGCTGTCGAAGCCCAACATAGCTGCGCCCCCTTTCACGGAGTGGGCGGCCCGAAACATTTCGTTGACCCGATCGGCATCTTTAATAACTTCACCTAAATCTAACAAGCCCTGTTCTACAACCTCTAAATGCTCTTGAGCTTCTTCGATGAAGTAGTGAATAATTTGCTGCTTGTTGTCGTCCATTTTTCAACTCCTAAGAGACATATCTTCAATATGGGAATCTGGAATCACCAATGGATCCAGATTTTGGGCAAGATTCTGCTCAGCAAAATTGCCACAAGTGGCACGCTGAGCTTTTGTGATCGGGGTTTTTAAAAAATGTTTTAAATGGGATATTTGTTCTTCTAGCTGATCAACTCCGGTCAAGACGATCGCAGACAATAGGTAGAAAATTAGCTCTGAATTTGAACTCACTCTGGGAGAGAGAGACAACCTCTAGCTAAGTTCAAGATGCCCAGAAAATTTGCAAAACTAGCACCGCGATCGCAGCGGCTTGTTGATCTTCCCATCCGTAGAGGATCTTGTTGGTGATAGTCCTCACTCTGGAGCAGAGAAAATTTGCTTTCTATTCTCCACCTCCCCCCAGGTCGTAAAATGTAAAGCATAGTAATAGCTGATGACCATTTTAGTTAATTTATACTAATTACCATTTGATGAACCCAGTCTTTCAGTATCCAATCTTTGGGCCAGAAACACCCTGTCCCCATTGCCTACAGGTAGTGCCAGCACTAACCCTGACCGATACCTATCTCTGTCCTCGGCATGGAGCCTTTGAGGCCAACCCGGACACGTCCGAACTAGTGCATTTACAGTCCGGTCGCCAGTGGCGGCGGTGGGAAGAAACCTGGTATCGCCAGCATACCCATCCCGATGGCATTCGCTTTGAGATTCACGATGCCCTGGACAAGCTTTATACCCAAGGCTACCGGGCCATCCGGGTAGTGTTAGCCCAGCGCTACCAAGAGCTGATGCAGAGCTATTTAGAAAAGGGCACCCCCTGGCTGGGCGAAACCGACTCGCCGCGTCTCTTTGGTCTGCCAGTGACCTTTAGCCCCAATGCCGAAACGGAGCCCTGTTGGGCGGTGATTAACTTCCAGCTGGATCGAGAGCCGGGGATCCCCGTCCACTATCCCTATTTCCGCATGTCGCCCTAGCTTTGTCCCGTGTTGTCCCATGTTGCACCATGTTTCCATTCGCACCGCCAACATTCATCGCTCGATCGCCTTCTATGCATGCTTGGGTTTTACCATGGCCGAACGGTTTACTACGGGCTACACCCTAGCTTGCTGGTTGCAAGGCCAATCATCGCGCTTGGAGCTGATCCAAATCCCCGAACCCCATCCGGCCCCCGATGCCTTTCATGACCAGCACTATGTGGGCTACTATCACCTTTCCTTCGATCTAGCCGGGGAGGCCCAGAGTCTAACTAGCTGGTTGGCAGATTTTGGAGCCAAGCTAGCCAGCCATCAAGATTTCAAGCTAGAAGTCAAGGTGCTGCTAGCTCCCCACCAACAGTCGATCGGGGAGCGGGTTTATGAAGTGGCCTTTGTGGCCGATCCCGATGGTCTGCCGATCGAACTACTACTCTAGACTAGGATGCTGAGTTCTCCTTTATTTCCATCCAATTCAGCCCGAACGCCCACGGGCAAAGCTCCATTACAACCATCGTGACCGAAGGGCAGAGCTGCCACGATCGGCACCCCCAGGTCCAGCAACCGATCACGCAAAACTTCTGCCACGGAAAAGCTGGGGGCATTGGGGGCTGGCTCACATTGACTGAAGCGACCGATCGCGATCGCCCGTACCTGTTTTAGTAAGCCGCTGGCCCGCCAGTGAGTGAGCATTCGATCGATTCGGTAGGGAGCTTCCGTAACATCTTCGATCGCCAAGATCGTATCGGTCAACAATGGCTGAACTGGCGTATGGAGTAGGTGGGTAGCCACGGTCAGATTAGCTGGTAGCAAAAAGCCCTGGGCCTTGCCACCCACCCAAGTTTCACCCTGAAGTGATGGCAGCGTCCGGCCCGCTACCAAGTCGAACAAACGCTGTTGCGACCAGGCTGGCTCTTGGGCGATCGTGGTCAGCACGGGGCCATGCACGCCAGAAACCCCCTGTCCAGCGAGGCTCCAGAGCAGACTAGTGATATCCGAAAAGCCGATCAGCCACTTACTCGCCCCCGGTGGCCATTGCCAGTTTTCCAACAGCCTGGCGCCGCCATAGCCCCCACGAACGCAGAGAATGCCTTTGCAGGCTGGGTCTGCCCAAGCTTCAGCTAGGCAACGTCGCCGCTCTTCATCGGTGTTTGCCAAATAGCCCCAGCCCTGACTGCCATCATCGTCAATCTGCACCTGGTAACCTTGGGATCGCCAAACTTCTACCCCAGCCAAAAAACTCGAACTCTCCCGCAGCCGACCACTGGGGGCAATGACCCGCAACCGATCTCCGGTTTGCAGTGGGGGAGGTGGTGCGCAGGGATAAATCATGGGAATAAATAATATGGAGGGCAACAAAATTGATAAAACTTGTGGTTACACTGACAAGAGAAGGTCACAGTATTACAACGAATAGTAAGAGAATGGTTTTCCGTATTCTCCCAGAGCCGAATTAATTGTAGACTCTTCTCTGGACTCCATTGTCTTGATGGTTGTAACCGTTTTTTTATCCACCCCATTGTCTGGAATAGCGATTTTTTGTGAACACTATGGCGGCGACAATTATCTGTCCAAACCCGGAATGCCAAGCTCCCAATCAGGTGGGCCAGAGTTTGTGTGCCCATTGCCGTTTTCCCTTGCCAAAAATCTACCTTTGGACGATTGGCGAAGATGCCAATAACTTGAAGATCGGCCAAATGGTCAATAGTCGCTATCTAGTCGTCAGCAAAAGAATCCTGTTCGATACCAAACCATCCCTCCGGCCCGAAAACAGCGAAAAAGTTACCGACGATATTACTCGCTACCTCCGCCTACTCCCCTACAAGCTGCATGTTCCGCAGATCTATGGCTCTTTGAGCATCAACAGAACCGGACGAAAAGCTTCGGCACTCTGGCTGTTGGAGAATCCCCCCATCCATAACAGCAATCCAGCGGCAGCTCTCAGTGGCCAACTGATGCCAGATATCGAAACAGCCTGGAAAACCGCCGGTTCGATGCGGCAGATCAACTGGTTGTGGCAAATTGCCAACCTTTGGACTCCCTTTACCGAAGAAGGCTGCGCTTCCACCTTGATCGATCCCCAACTGCTAAGAGCAGATCAGGGCATTTTGAAAGTAATGGAATTATCAGTAGATGCCACCCCCCCCAAGCTCACCGAGCTAGGCCATCTCTGGCAAAAATGGTCTAAGAATGCTCGGATCGGCGCGGCCCAGCCCCTCGAAAAAATCTCCCAAGGGCTGGTATCTGGTGAGATCAACAAACCAGAACAACTACTGGCGATGCTCGACCAAGCCCTAACAGTAGGCAGTCAGCGCCAGTTCTTGGAATGTGAATATATTACCCTCAGCCACACCGGGCCCAGTCGCGACCAGAATGAGGATGCCTGCTATCCGGCCAGTGGCGGAGATCCGCAGTACCGCACTGGCTACGACTTGAGTTTGGCGATTGTCTGTGATGGAGTCGGCGGTCACCATGGTGGCGAAGTAGCTTCTAACTTGGCGATCGAAACCATTCGCAATCGCTTAGAAAATGTCCTGAATAAGCCAGAAAATCGCAACCCAGAATCGACCACCAGCCAAATTTCCACCTCTGTCTGTGTGGCCAATGACCAAATTAGTCTACGCAACGACAGCGAAAACCGCCAAGAGCGCCAGCGGATGGGCACTACCATGGCGCTGACTTTGATCCATGGCCATGAAGCCTACATTGCCAATGTGGGTGACAGTCGGGTCTACCGAATTACCCGCAGTGGTTGTCAACAGTTGACCTTAGACGATGATGTGGCCACCCGTGAGGTGCGGTTGGGTTGCAGTACCTATCGGGAGGCTTTAGCCATGCCATCAGCTGGTTCTTTGTTTCAAGCTTTGGGCATGAATTCTTCCACTACCTTGCATCCCAATGTCCACCGCTTAGTGATTGACGAGGAGTGCGTTTTTTTACTCTGTTCCGATGGCCTCAGCGATAACAACCGAGTAGAACAGTTTTGGCAGAACGATGTGCTGCCCTTGCTGGAAGGCAAAATCGATCTCATGACCGCTGGCAACCGGTTGATCAATACGGCCAATACCCGTAATGGGCACGATAATAGCTCGATCGCCCTGATTCATTGCCGCGTCAAGCAGCCCCGCGAAACCGCTGCGGCTCCCGGCACGACTTCTTTACCCGGTCTGAACCTGGCACCCTCCGATACCCTAATGTTAGCAGGGCCTCAGGAACCAGAAGAACCAGCAAAAAATAGCAAAAAGCCCCTGGGCTTATTAATAGCTGGGGGCTTTTTGGCAGTGGTCTTGGCTGGGGGCCTTACTTGGCAGTTATCCAAGCAAAACACCCCAGCTCCAACTCCGATCTCTTCACCTAGCGAACCTGGCCGCTAAAAGTGTATTGATGGTCGGATTTTTCACCGTCTGTATCCATACAGACCATGACATTACCGCTGGTCGCTTCGGTTTTCAGCATCCCTTCTTGGTTGACGATATACGTCTGGCCAATTAGAATCTTGCCTTCTTCGCTGTAGGCAGAAATCCCTAGGATGCCATCGTTGTTCGCTACTGCGACTTGGAGTTTACTACCGCTGGGTAGGTCGGAATAGACATAGCAATCCCGATCGTCTCGGTTAGCTGCATTCAAGAAGCCGCCGTACAGCTGGCTAGGGGCAACCGGCTGAGCCGTGCGGAAACTGTTGCCAGCATCGCCATTGGCTCCACCATCCCGCCGCCGATCAAACGAGCGAGAGTTGGCCGCCAGCATCAATGACGAGTTGACATAGGGAGATGTGGGCAAATCTCGATTTTCGATCTTGCGGGCTTTGGGCTGGGGTGCACGCACTTCGCGAGCTACCACTAAGGGCTTCTGCACCGGGGCCTGAACTGGCCGCTGTGCTACAACGGGCCCAGTACCCCCATTATCTATGGCTACTTGCAAGCTGTAGCGGTGGGATTGGTTCTGGGGAGATTGAGCTACATCGCTATCGACACAGACCATTACAAAACCGTCGCTTTCTTCGGTTTTGACGATAGCCGTTGGCTGATAAGAAGAGAGAATCTGGGTTTCGCCAATCAGCAATTGTCCACGGCCAGTATAGGCAGAAACAAATACTGTGCCATAGCTATTGCTACCACGAATGGCTACCTTCTGGCCTTGGGGAACAGCTAACCGATAGCAATGGCGACCTTGGCCTACGGGCAGAGAGCCTTCGTAGAGACGGTTTAACTCGATCGCCGGAGCATTGTCGAAGTTATTGCCTGCTGCTGTAGCTGGGGAAGCGATTGTCTCCGCAGCAAACAGCGCCAACCAGCACGCCCACGCATGTCGATACCTGGTGATTTTGGTCATTGGGATATAAAAAAGATAAAGGGCATAGCACAGCGCATTCCCATCCGCTCCGCCATATCACAACCACCGCCGCAAACTCGGCCCGAGGCCCGTTCCAGCGATGTATTACTGAGTGCTACTTTTTACCTTTGATCGGTCTATCCTTCAGGATGAAAATTAATCGGGACAAAAACTCTAAATTTCCTCATAAAAAAATCCCGCCCTAAAGGGAAGGATTCTTAGCAACATTTAAGAGTGGTCCACTAGCTCACTCGAGCTTTCAGGCAGAGGTGCGCTCGTTGAAGTTGAACATTTGAACGATCGCCCGTGCTTCTAGGGGCGACATTTTGCCGGTGTTGGATAGGGGCTGGCGAGAATCAGCAATCAGCCAGTCGAGGGCGGCGGCTTGCAGGTCGATGGTATCGCCAGTTTTGTCTACACAATAGCGACCAAATACCAACCGATCCGTCAGGCAAACATCTTGGCCAATCCGGGAATATTCGAAGATCACGCTGTTGTCGATGCGGCTATTTTTGCAGATGTGGCAATTCCGACCGATCGCTGTCGGGCCAATGATCGTCGCACCATCTTCGATTTTGGTCATGGCTCCGATATAGACTGGCCCTTCGATGTGCACCTTATCCCAGTTGACGGCCACGTTGATGCCCGTGTAAACGCCTGGCTTCACTTGGTGCCCGGGAATCGGCACGTTGTTGACATGGCCCATCAACACGCTACGGACAGCTTGCCAGTAGTCGGGCACTTTACCGATATCCACCCATTGGAAGTCCATGGAAATGCCGTAGAAAGGTGCGCCTAGCTCTACTAGTTTGGGAAATAGCTGGCTACCGATGTCATACTCTTCACCGGCGGGAATGTAATCGAAGATTTCCGGCTCGAAGATGTAAATACCAGTATTAATGTCATTGCTGAGGGCTTCGGTGATGCTGGGCTTTTCTTGGAAGGCCTTGATCTTGCCGTCTTCATCCGTAACTACTACGCCGTAGCTGGAAACTTCGGACTTAGGCACAGACTTCATGACGACAGTGGCCAAAGAGCCTTTTTCGCGGTGCCACTTAACTGCTGCGGTCAGGTCTAAATCTATGAGAGCATCGCCACAGAGTACTACAAAGGTATCGTCAAAGAAGGGGGCAAAATCTTGGATGCGTTTCATGCCACCAGCAGAACCCATGGCCTTCCCCACCAACTCGCCTTGGTCTCCGATCGATCCCTCAAAGGAGTAGCCAATTTCCACGCCAAATCTCTGACCATCGTGGAAGTAACTTTCTATTTCTTGGGCAAGATGGCTAACATTAACCATGATTTCATTGAAGCCATGATCTCTTAAGAGATCCACCAAAAACTCCATTACGGGTTTTTGCAAGATGGGGATGAGGGGTTTAGGAATAGTGTAGGTAATGGGTTGTACCCGCGTACCTTTGCCCGCCGCCAGGATCATTGCTTTCATAAAAAATATTTTTGGTTAAATTTCCCTGTCTAGATCTACTCTAACCGATCCTTTTTGGCAGGAAAAGTTAGATTAAGCCTATTTTATTTCATCAATTGTGCCGAACTCAGTTGTCTTCAATACACAAAGAGATTTTTAATGGTGTTTATTGCTACTAATTTTCTTAAAGTTTTTCAACTGTTTGTAAATTCGGATAATGGGTTCCTGGACTTAACAAGAAATGTTTTTGTTCCATAGATTGAGATAGATGTCTTGCCCAAGAGTCGCCCAAGACTGCCGCGATCGACCATAATATTGAGGAATGTCTGGAGACGATCTGTCGATGAGCGCGGAAACCGAAAATCAACTGGAAACTATTATCCCAAGCGAACCCCAGCCGGATCAGCCAGCGCTGTGGCAACCATCAGAGGTGGATACAGCTGAAGCTACTAGCGGGATAGATGAATCGGAGCTAGAACCAAGCTCGACAGACTCTGAAGCTATGGCTGTGATGGATGAACCGGAGCTATGGCAACCACCGGCGGTGGATGAAGCTATGGATCTGGCGACTTCCTCCGAAACAACAGGGCTGCAGGATGAGGATGAAGATCTGCCCGGAGAGGTGGAAATGTCTTTCTCCGACCATCTAGAGGAGCTCCGCAGCCGGATTTTCTATTCGTTACTGGCGGTAGTGGCTGGGGCGTTGGGTTGCTTCACAATTGTGCGGCAGTTGGTGAGCTTGCTAGAGGTACCTGCCAAAGGAGTAAAGTTTTTGCAGCTGACCCCCGGTGAGTATTTCTTCGTTTCAATCAAGGTGGCGGGCTATGGTGGAATCTTGGTAGCTACGCCGGTTATTTTGTACCAGCTGATCCAGTTTTTGCTGCCCGGTCTGACGCGGCGGGAGCGACGGTTGGTATTGCCAGTGGTGATCGGTTCGAGTTTTCTGTTTGTAGGTGGTTTAGCTTTTGCTTACTATCTATTGATTCCGGCAGCGCTGAATTTTTTGGTGAGCTATGGAGCCGATGTGGTGGAGCAGCTCTGGTCGATCGAGCGCTATTTTGAGTTTGTACTAGTGCTGCTGTTGGCTACGGGCCTATTGTTTCAGGTACCGATCTTGCAGGTGGTGCTGGCTTTGTTGGGGATTGTCACTTCTCGGCAGATGTTGAGTGGCTGGAAGTCTGTAGTAGTAGGGGCACTGGTGGTAGGGGCGATCGTCACGCCTTCTACGGATCCCATTACTCAGAGTCTCTTAGCAGGTGCCGTACTAGCTCTGTACTTTGGTGGTGTTGGTTGCGTCAAGCTGCTCGGTAAGTAAAGCTGAAGGCGACACGAGAGTGTGTTAGAGTAGCTATAATACAGTGAAGGTTCTGTAGATGATCGGAGGTTCTATGACGATTGCTATACTTCCTACTTCTTCCACTGATGTCCACACTCAGCCATTGCTGCTAGACGTGAGAAACACGGTTTTGACTATCACCTCTGAGCAGTTCGATCAGCTATGTGCCAGTAATCCTGATTTGCGCCTAGAATTGACCCCAAATAGAGAATTGATTGTGATGGCTCCAGCCGGTGGTGAAAGTAGTGAAAAGAATGGAGATTTGGTTGCCGATGTGATTATTTGGAATCGCCAGACTAATCTAGGTCGAGTATTTGATTCATCAGGGGGGTACGATTTTACGGAGTTAGGGGGTGGTAAGCCTGCGCCAGATGTTTCTTGGATTGAGAAATCTCGGCTGGAAGGGATCAAAATTGTGGGATTTATTCCGGTGGTGCCTGATTTTGTGATTGAGCTGCGTTCTGCTACGGATAATTTGCAGCCGTTGCAGGAAAAGATGAAGGAGTATCGGCGGTTGGGGGTAAGGCTGAGTTTGCTGGTTAACCCCAAAAATAAGCAGTTAGAGATCTATCGACCGGGGCAAGATGTGGCGTTGTTAGAGGCCCCGGATTCGATCGACTGCAATGAAGTCATGCCCGGTTTTGTCTTGAGTTTGAGTAAGATGTGGTAGTGACCTTACCTCGAAAAGGTGGACAATTCCCTTAAGTCGGTGAGTGTATACCCTAAGTACAGGTCACAAAGTTAACATTGTCAGCTGAAAAAGATGGTTCGGCCGTGCGGGCAGAGCAGGAAGACTGACTTTGCCCGCACGGACTGGGATGTCGATGTCCACCATCGACTAAGCGCCTACGGCCTCCTTGGCAGCATACATTACCTCCAGAGTGATCTCGCTGAAGCCCCGCTCCCGCGCAAACTTCTCCGTATTCCGCTTCACCTTCCCGCGCACAAAGCCCGGAATCTTATTCAGCTCACTCTGGGCATCCCGCTGCCAAGCCAGATCCCCATCCGCCGTAATCCCCTTGGTAATCACTTCCTTCGTATCATGACCACCAAAGATCTCCAGCAAATGATCTTCCATGCCCAGCGTAAACGAATTGTAGATTAAGTCCACAATCTGATTACTGCCCTCATAGCCAAGGAAGGGCTTATAGCCGATCGGGAAATTCTGGACGTGGATCGGAGCCGAAATAACTCCACAGGGAATATCCAACCGCTTACCCACATGGCGCTCCATCTGTGTCCCAAAAATCGCCGCCGGCTCCGTCTTGGCAATGGCATCACCCACCACCCCATGGTCTTCCGTGATCAGCACATCATCACAGAAACCAGCCACTTCCTGGCGGAACCACTCCTCGTCATTCTTACAGAACGTCCCAGCCCAGACCACATGGATACCCATCTCCCGCGTCAGAATCTTAGTAATCGCCGCCGCATGAGTCGCATCCCCATAGACTACCGCCTTCTTCTCCGTCAAATTCTGACAGTCGATCGAGCGCGAGAACCAAGCCGCCTGGGATACATGCATCGTCTGATTCTGGATATAAGGCTCATAGTCCACCGTCGCTCCCTGCGCGTTCAGCACCTGCTGGATCGCCCGGATACAGCGGGCCGTCTCCACCACGCCCATCGGCGCAATCCCGATCGACTTCATCCCAAATTCTTGCTCCAAATACTCCGCCGTCATCAGGCCCAGCTCTCGGTAAGGCACCAAATTGAACCAAGCCTGGGGCAACTTCTTCAGGTCCAGCACCGAAGCCTGCTCCGGCAGAACCAGATTCACGGCGATGCCCAGATCGGCCATCAACCGCTTCAGCTCCGTGCAGTCATGATTATTATGGAAGCCCAACGTAGACATCCCAATGATGTTGACCGAAGGTGTCGCTGTCTTCTCCGTAGCAATATCGTTCTTCTTGCGCGCCTTCTTAATGTAGAACTCCACAATCTGCTTCAGGGTCTGATCCGCCGCCTGTAGCTCATTCACCCGATAGTGGTTCACATCCGCATAGAGCACATCGCAAACCGTATCCATCGAAGCCCGCTCTACAAAGTTAGCCAAATCCTCTTGCAGAATGCTGGAAGTACAGGTAGGAGTCAGCAAGATCAGGTCGGGATGCTCCTCGCCATCTTTGCGGGTAATATTATCCACCACCTTCTCTTGGGAGCCTCGGGAAAGCACATGCCGATCGACCACACTGGTAGTTACCGGCGTAAAGTCCTTCTCTCTGGAAAGCATCGATCGCATCACATTAAAGTAGTCGTCACCTAGGGGTGCGTGCATGATGGCATGGACATTCTTGAAGGAGGTAGCTACTCGCAGAGTACCAATGTGGGCAGGGCCAGCATACATCCAATAGGCTAGTTTCATAATAAGGAGTGCGGATTCTCAGCAATGGATTCAGCCCCCATTTTCGCAATGGAGAAGAATCCGGGGCCAAATTGAGACAAAAGTTATCTTTCCCGGAGGAAATTATAGGGGGCGATGATATCATCGGATTGAAGCAGCAAGACAGTTGCTCCTATCGGCTACCAATAGAAATTCATCAAATTCTCCAAGCTTGCTCCTATGGTCGAGTCTTCCTTTCCCGACGACTGGCAAGAAACCCTCAGGTCAATGCGTGGGATGCAGGGCCAGATCGATCGAGACCGCGCCCGATCAGCCCTCAAATCTATCCTGAGCAGCCACGACCTCAACCTGCGCGAACAATCTCAACTGGCCGAGGAACTGGGCGAACTGACCGACTTACTGGAGCGACTCGATCGCCAAACCATTCAGATTGCCATCTTCGGACTGGTGGGACGCGGCAAGTCCTCCATCCTCAACGCCCTCCTGGGCAAAGAAGCCTTCGTGACCGGAGCCATCCACGGCGTGACCCAACGCGCCGAGCAAATAGATTGGCAAGTAGCTCCCTGGGAAGACGAATGGGGTCTAGACATGCCCACCCAAGTCTCCGAAACCATCCAGTTCATCGACACCCCAGGCATTGATGAAGTGAAAGGCGAACAACGAGCATCGATCGCCTGGGATGCCGCCCGCCAAAGCGATTTACTCCTGTTCGTAATCTCCGGCGACGTCAACGAAGTAGAGCGATCGGCCCTAGCCCAACTGCGGGAGCTAGGCAAACCAATGCTTTTGATCTTCAACAAAATCGATCAATACTCCGCCAGCGAACGCCAAGAAATCCATCACAAAATCTGCACCGAACGAGTCCGCGAACTGCTCACCCCCGCCGAAGTGGTGATGGTTGCCGCCGCCCCTCTTGTCCGACAGCTCCAAGCCAATGGCGAACTAATCACTACCACCGGCCCAGCTCAAGTAACCGCACTAGAATCCAAGATCCTGCAAATCCTCCACCAAGAAGGCAAATCCCTCGTCGCCCTCAACTCCATGCTCGCGGCGGCCCGTCTCCAAGAGCAATTGGTCGATCACAAAATGAGCGGTCGAGAGCGCCAGGCCGATGACTGGATCTGGCAAGCAGTGATGACCAAAGCCGTGGCCGTGGCCCTGAATCCGATCGCCGCCCTCGATCTACTGGGCGGAGCCGTCATCGATATCGGGGTCATCCTGAATCTCTCCAAAATCTATGGCATCCCCATGACTAAGCAGGGAGCCATGCAACTCTTCAAAACTATCGCCCTCGGCACTGGGGGCATCGCCACCAGTGAATTCTTAGCTACCTTAGGATTAGGCGGACTCAAAAGTCTGCTCGGGGCAGCGATCCCGGCGACCGGCGGACTCTCGATCGCTCCCTACACGGCGATCGCCATCACCCAAGCCGGAGCCGCCGGGCTGGCTACCTACAGCATCGGCCAAGTCACCAAAGCCTACCTCGTCAATGGAGCCAACTGGAGCGAAAACAGCCCCAAGCGGGTCGTCCACCAAATTCTCGGCTCGATCGACGAAAACTCCATTCTCCAACGGATCAAACAGGAACTCCAGCAACGGGTTGATCGTCCCGAGTAGGGTGTGGACAGTTTGAAAATTGCCACAGGGGATACAGCTTTCGCCAAGAAGCAGGATACAATACAAGAACAGGTGTGAGTATAAATAACTATTAGCTATGTCCAATCCTACTTCTACTCTCGAACGTGCAGCCGCTACTGGCACCCAAGATTCTCCTTCCCGCGCCGTCGGCACAGTCTACTCGAGCAAGCAGCAAGAGCAACTTCTAATTCTGCAGGCCGAAGTTGAACTGCTCCTGATCCAAATTCAGGCCCAAGCGGCCCAGACAGCCGCCACTGCCTAAAAACTACCCTTGAAAATTTCCGAACAGCGATCGCCAGTTAGCGGTCGTTTTCGTAGGGATTTGTACTTGTATGAATTTCTGTTAAAGTGGTGAGGGCACCTGTTTAGGAAACTTAATTTCTTTGGCTGCGATTAATTGCGCCGACGGCAGCGGCCCATCCCCGATTTCTAAAATTTGGAGAATTAGCACGTTCAATGACCCTATCGCTCAATCCTCAAACCATAGAGCCGTCGTCTGCGGCCCAAGAATTAAAGCTCAAGCACATCCTAAAAACGCTGCCCCGCGAGCTGTTCCTGAAAAATAGCCAAAAAGCTTGGACTCAGCTGGTGATCAGTGTAGCCATGGTTGCTCTTGGCTATGTATCTCTTGTTTACGCTCCTTGGTACCTATTACCTCTGGCCTGGGTTTTCACCGGTACTGCTCTCACCGGTTTTTTTGTGCTCGGCCACGACTGCGGCCACCGCTCTTTTTCCAATAACAAGCGGCTGAACAACGCGATCGGCCACTTAGCCTTTTTGCCCTTACTTTATCCTTTCCACGGCTGGCGCATTTGGCACAATTTCCACCACAAACACACCAATAAGTTGGATGTGGACAATGCTTGGCAACCCTGGAAACAGGATGTATACGAAGGTCTAGATCCCTTGACCCGCGTAGTCTATCACTCCATTCGCGGCCGCCTCTGGTGGACTGCTTCGATCTTCCACTGGGCCATGATCCACTTCGATTGGAATCGTTGCAAAGGCAAAGAGCGCGAGCAAATGCGCTTCTCTGCCCTATTTGTGATCATCTTTGGTGGTGCGGGTCTGGCGGCGTTAGCCCTGACCACAGGCTGGTGGGGAGTTGTGAAATTCTGGCTCCTACCCTGGTTGGTATATCACTTCTGGATGAGCACCTTCACCGTAGTTCACCACACGGCTGCTGCAATTCCTTTCACTCCAGCCGATCGCTGGAGCGAGGGCATTGCCCAGCTAGCCGGGACTGTCCACTGCGACTATCCGAAGTGGGTGGAATTCCTATGTCATGACATCAACGTCCATGTACCCCACCATATTTCCACCGCTATCCCTTCCTATAATCTGCGCGCCGCTCACCAGATCATCAAAGAAAACTGGGGCGAGTATGTCAAGGAAAGCAAGTTCAACTGGGAACTGATGAAGGAAATCACCGAAGAATGTCATCTCTACGACCCCGAAGAAATCTATCTTTCCTTTGGGGAATTTCGGTCGGCCAAAGGTAACTAGAAGATTTTATTGAAGCAGAGGGAGCACTAAGCCCCCTCTTTTTTTGTGGGTTAGCGGACGGATTGGATAGAGCAGCTTTAAAAATAAATCTCTATTCCCAAAACAAGAGTCCTCTTGACAGAAGTCTCTTGAAAGTGCGATTATTTAGGAATCCTAATTAAGTACCTGGGGAACGACCTATGAAAAATGCTAAGTTCTATCATGCTGGTTGTACCGTTTGTGTTGCAGCAGAAAGGGAGTTTGTAGGCTCTTTAGATCCCGCCCAATATACCGTGGAAGTCATACATTTGGGTGAAAGTCCAGATCGCGTGGCTGAAGCAGAAAAAGCTGGTGTCAAGTCCGTGCCAGCCCTAGTGATTGGGGATCTGCCATTCCATATCAACTTTGGTGCTGCAATCGCTGACTTGAAATAGTTTCATCCATTAAGGATTAAGGACACAACGGTGACCGGCCCTTTATTCTCTACAAAAACACAAAAATCAAATGCCTCTTAATGTTGAATTATTAGAAAGCAGCTTTGCTCAAGTCAATGGTACTGAGTTTACCGATCGCTTCTACACTATCCTGTTGGCCGATTATCCAGAAGTCCAACCATTATTTGCCAGTACCCATATGGAAAAGCAAGGCCAGCAACTGTTCCAATCCCTCACTTTCACCGTCAATAACCTGCGGAATTCCGATGCATTGGGCAATGCCTTAAAAGGATTGGGCACTAGACACATTCAGTATGGTGTATTACCACAGCATTATCCAATGGTTGGGAGTAGCTTGCTCAAAACATTTGAGACCAGCTTGGGGACAGCCTGGACACCAGCGGTACAGCAAGCATGGACAGAGGCCTATGGCGCAGTTGCCCAAATCATGTTGGAAGGTGCGGACTACTCACCGGAACAGTTGATTTTGCAATAGCAGATTAGATTGGTAAACCCCCTCGGGTTTATATCCCATCGATTAATTTTGTTCAAAAGTAACACCATGGAAATCCAGATACAGCTTGATCGCATCTTGCAAGGCTCATTTGAGTTGCAAGCCCTGAACCTCATATTTGTTTTTCAAGTAAATTGTCCGGGCTGTTTTCTCTATGGTTTTCCATTGGTCAACAAATTACATGAGCGCTATCGGTCAGCGGGGTTGAATGTCCTGGGAATCTCAACAGCTTTTGAGGATTTTGAGCTAAATACTGCTGCCAATACGGAATTATTATTGACACAGAAGCAGACTGTGGGAGCAACTCGTCGATCGATCGGGGCAATTTACGATCTAGCCATTGATTTTCCCATTGCAGTCGATCGACTCACTACGGGTACCGAACTTGCGACACCTGAACACATAGAATTTCTGTGTGGAATGATGTCTGGGAAAGATTTAGCAGATCGAGAAGCACTGCGTCAAAAAGTGAAAGATTACTTGCAGAAAGATGCCCAAACATCAGCAACCTTTACGCTGAATAATTTGCCCGGTACGCCAACCTTTCTGCTGATCGATCGCCACCAGCAATTACTAGAAAGATGGTTTGGTCATATCTCGGAGGCAGAGGCCATCGAGCGAATCAGCAAGCATCTTCCCGCCGCTTCTGCGTCGCTTGAGTAACTTCGGATTTGCGACCTTCTGTATTCAAGGAAGAAATCGTTGTAGGATCCTGATAGTTAGTTATTCGATCGCGGCGGAGCCGTAATTCATGGATAGTTCTCACCCCGCTCTCAATCACCCAGCGGCCAACCCATTTGATGTTTCAAATCTGAATACAGCCCAAAATATCTCGATCGGACTAGCCAAGATCGGGTTAGCACTGAAAAGTCAATCTTGGCAAGATGCCGGACAGCAAGGATTAACGCCAACTCAGGGGCAAATCCTTGCACTTTTAGTCGATAAGTCTCTCCGTCTATCGGATATCGCCAACCATTTATCCATAACCGCCGCAACAGCCAGCGATGCGGTGACAACTCTAGTCGATAAAGGTTTAGTGCAAAAGGTTAAATCACCTAGTGATGGTCGGGCGATCGCGATCACCCTCACGGCAGCAGGAGTCCAAGCAGCCAAAAAAACAGCTATTTGGGATGATTTTTTACTGAGTCCGGTAGATGAATTGACAGAGGAAGAGCGGGCAATTTTCTTGCGGAGTTTGATTAAAATTATTCGCAAGCTGCAAGAGAATGGACAGATTTCGGTGGCGAATATGTGCATTAACTGTACTTTCTTTCAGCCCTATCGTTATGATGATCCTGAATATCCCCATCATTGCAGTTTGGTAAATTCTCCCTTTGGCGATCGACATCTTCGCATCAACTGTCCCGAACAAATTCCTGCCAGCCAAAAAACAGCAGCTCAAAATTGGCAGTTCTATTTGGCAGGATTGGCAAAATAGAGACTTTTATTTTGTGGAGACCGCAGCGCGCCTGCCTAAACCAACACAAACGATCGTGGCCATTGCAAACCCAATCGTTGTCACAGTCAGCGGTTCATGGAGCAGTATCGCCGACGCAGAAATCGTTAAAAATGGTTGTAGCAATTGCATCTGACCGATGCGGGCAATACCGCCCAGAGCCAGCCCACGGTACCAAGCAAAAAAGCCTAGAAACATACTGAACACACTGACGTACAGAAAGGCCCACCAAGCATTGCTAGAAACAGACGCCAGCGATCGAGGGATATATTGCAGGACGATCGGCAATAGCACCGGAACAGACAAAATCAACGACCAGCAAATCACCTGCCAAGCACCAGTCGTTCTCGCTAAGATTGTCCCCTCCACATAGCCCAAACTTGCCGCGACCACTGCCCCCAACAACGCCCAATCGGTCAAGCGAATCGAACCAGCCCCAGATATCAAAGCAAAAATTAAGACTAATCCGCTACCTGCCACTGCAAAGATCCAAAATTGGCGTGAAGGTCTTTCCCCCGCTCGCCACACCCCGAAAAGAGCCGTTGATAATGGCAACAATCCAGTAATTACCGCACCATGGGAGGCCGGAGCATCATGCATCGCTATGGCCGAAAGCAGCGGAAAACCAATAATAACTCCAGCGACGACGATACAATATCGCCAAAAATCTCGACTAGGCGGTAGCTTTTGACGAGTAACTAGCAACAGGATTGAAGCGAATACTGCTGCAACGATCGCCCGCCCCAGTCCAACAAAAGCCGGATCGAGATCAACAACGGCAATTCGCGTGGCTGGCAAAGTCAAACTAAACACTAGAATCCCGATCGAACCATAAATAAGTCCTTCAAGCTCTTTTTTGTTATGTGTTTGGTTCATTAGCAGACGTGGTTGGAACGGTATAAATCCACAAACAAAGGAGCCCCTAACTAGTTAGAGGCTCCTTCGTTTTCAATATTAAGCTTGGCAGCGAGCTATTTTCACAGGGGGCTACCCCCCAACTATCGTCACCGCTGTATCGTTTCACACCCGAGTTCGGGATGGGTCGGGGT
>JANMHS010000024.1:0-88181 GCA_031375385.1 Synechococcales cyanobacterium OTE_70_metabat_200
GGAGCTATGATAGCATGATTTTATCTAGAGAAGCACAGATAAAATGAAGAAATGTTGGCCAATTTGTTCGCTACCTCATCCACCCGCCATCGCCTACTAGCTGCGCTTTCGTATCTAGTGGCGGGTGGAATCGGCACCTCATTGAGCGCGGAGTGCCCGGCGCATCACCCAGAGCTAGCCACGATCGCCTGAGTCTCGCGCAGAACTCGATCGCCCTGTCGATATCCTCTGACCACTTCTTGCACCACCGTATTTCTGGGCACCGAGGCAGCGGGCCGCTGGGCGATCGCATACATACAGCTAGCATCAAAAAGTTCACCCAGGGCCAAGATCGGCGTGATTTGCCGTTGGTGCAGTAAAGCCAAAAGCGATTGACGAATCATTTCAATCCCTTCTTGATTACCAACCAATGCCTCTACCAGCGACCCATGAGAGATTTCATGGGCAGAAGTATGGAGTGCTGGGAATAATTTCCGTAAAACGCGGATATGGAAAGGCTCATGGGTAGTTGCCGGAGTCAACAGGATCCTGTCAATCTGAGACTGGCTGTGACCGATCGCCCGATCCAAGGCATCCAAAACTCCCAATATATCCTTCCATAAAACCTCATCATTATTTGGGGCTGGAGTGATGGCCACAGGAGCTGGGGGGATTTTCATTGCTTCTTGTAACAAGTTCTGGGCCGATTGGGTCAGCTTATTTTGTTGCTTCACCTCCTGGCGCAGGGCCACCCATTCGGCCACTAGTTGATAGGGATCGAAAGCTGCGGCGCTGGCTGGGGCAGCAGCCAGATAATCCGGTGGTGCCGGCGATCGCTGCAAATAATCCAGCAGTCGATCGGTCAAGTTTTGGCGGTCGAGCATGGATTCTCCTTAAAATGTATCTCGTAGCATATCTGCTAGGCTAACGGCCAAACGGCCAACCAGCTTTGCTTTCAGTTCTTCGATCGTCGCTTGATCGATCGAGACACCAGCTGGACCCGGCTTAAAGAACTTCTTCGTTGCCTCGGTCTTGCTTTGTTGGAGAGCTTCATAGGCCGCCCGAATCTCCTTGAATTCCGTGGGATGAGTACGGGCTGGAAACTCCCGGAGCTTTTGATGGTAGGCCGCTTTCACCTGGGCCGGGGCAGCATTGGGTTCCAGTCCCAAAATTTGGTAGGGATTATTCACGATTACAACTCCATGAAACTTTTGCGTTTTTTGCCTCGCCCCCTAGCAGAGCCATAATCATCATCGTCGTCATCAAAATCATCGTCATCATCTCCAGAATAATTATTCATCATCATTTCTGACATATTCTCCATGAATTTCTTGAGCAGAATGGGCCTCAGTATCTCGATCATTTCCGGGGTAGCGCCTTTCGGCAGCGTGTCTCGGAACACCTTCTCAAACATTTGCTCCAAAACTGGTGGCAGCTTGATTTCCGATCTATTTGGGATAATATCCTTTAGCGGTGGCTTCTTCAGGAAGTAGTCTTCCAGGCGGAAAGCCTGAAGCGCTTTAGCATCTTGCAAACGGCGGGCCAAATCGAAACCCATGGAGCGAAATTGTTCGTAAAATTTGCTCTCTGTTGGATAGGTGGTGGCCTTGGCCAGTAGCAATAAAGGATTTTGGGGTTCGCGGGTCAGGGCCGTTTCAATGAACGATCGCAACACCGTAGTTTGGGCAAACCAGCGCACCTGAAGTTGCAACAAGGCCAAGGCATTACCCGGTTGAGGTGATGCATCCAAATAAATTCTGACGGGGACTTGCAGTTTATCGGGTTTCTTTTCTCTGACTGCCAGTATCACCAAGTGGGCGACCCTGGCTGCTGGCAACTGATCGATCAGCCCGAAAATTTGCGATACATAGCTAGCACTCAAAGCGGCGATCCCTTTATCGCGCTTCGATAATACCTCGATCGACAGGGCAATCGCCAGCAGCGCTTGATGCTGCTGCAATGGCTCTAATCCTGCCAATAGCCGATCCCAGTTCGCCCTAGCTTCGGCTTGGTTAATCGAAGTTTTGCCGGTACCGGTGAGCTTGCCCTGGGCAGCTTCCCGGAAGATTTGGCAAACCCGCACTGCTGGGTCATCAGATTTAGCCTGGGGTAAGAACCGATCAAAGAAACGGTAGTCTTGGCCAGCGAGAGCCTGAATCCAAAGTTCTACTTCTGCCTCATCGGGAGGATCATTGCCAAATGCTTGGCCATGACGCTTCTGGATCGCCGCTGCTTCATCTTTGCGCCCGCATTCGATCAGCAAGTCCTGCAAAATATCATAGGCTGCGAAGCATTCACTGCCCCCTTCCAGCGCCTGGGTCAGCAGCTCGATCGCTTTGTCTTTGTGGCCCTCCCCAAACTGCACCAAACCTTGGCGAGCGATCACCTCTGGCGAATCTGGGCAAATACGAGCAGCTTGCTGAATAGCCCCAAGAGCTGCCCGACCCCGTTCCAGCTCCAGTAGTGAATCGAACATCAAACAGTGGCCCTGGGCTAAGGTATGTTTCAGCTTTTCCGGGGGCCAATTTGCACTATTTTGTTTGGCATCCTGTTCGATCCAGCGAATTAGTCTGGTCAACAGTCTTTGTCTTTCTTGATGTTCGTCTTCCTCATCCAGTACATCTAAAAAATTCACCGCCCATTGGGGATTTAGTGCTTTTTCGGACATTAGTGGCTGCCAAAGCTTTATGGCACAGGCCGAGGCCTCATCCAGCATGGCCTGCTCTCCAGCCACCATCAGAATGGTGGATTTCATGGCCATCAGGTCCGTCGTGCAGGGCAAAGATTGGAGCTTGAGCAGGCGATGGCCAGCATCATGGAAGTTACCCAGGGCCATCAGCTCCACCACCGCGAGGGCCTTGAGGGTTTCGGCAGGGTTTCGATCGACTTCGTTCACAAATATCCGTTGGTGTTCGCCGGTTATGGCCTGCTGGAAAATAGCCAGATTCTGCCTCGCTGCATGGACAGGGAACTTCGACGGCCCCATAGGATTAGTTAGGCCCAAATGCTGGGCAGCCAGCGACCAATCTTGCCGTTGTTGAGCGGCATAGCCCAACCAAGCAGAAAGTGAATCACCAGGGGTGAGGGGCTGCTTGACTTTGCCAAAAAATTCCAGCGCTGCGGTCGGATCCTCGTTTTGGAGAGCTAATACTCCCTTTACCCAGTGCAAATTAGCAGCACTAAAGCGCTTGGACTGAGTCGCGAGCAGATCTGCCACTTCCTGCCACTGCTCCTTAATTAACAAAAGTTTGAAGTAGCAAATCCCTGCTTCCTTGGGGAGAGTTTTGTCTTCGAAGGCATTTTTAATAACATCCAAGGCGGCATCTGGACGATTTTGCCGTAGTAACATCTTGGCAATCCAGTAATGAATATCTTGATCCAGACCAAGTTTCAGCGCCTGTCGAAAGGAATGCTCGGCACCTTTGTAGTCTTCTTTTTCTACTTCTTGATGGCCACGCAGTAGCCATAACTGGGCCTCGGAGGTCGTAAAAACTGCATCGGGCTGGGAGCGCTGGATTTTTTTGACTTCCTCGATCGCCTGCCGATATTTTTTCTGGGAAATAAGGTTCTCCAGATGGTTGTAGTCTCCTTTGCCGGAGAAAAGATTCATAACATTGTCAAACATAGATTTCTATAAAGACTTTGTACTTGCGCAGAAGTTTGCCCTAAAATTGCAGATGCATTGGCAACGATCAAAACATAGAATATTCCTTTTAAATATCTCAGGTTACAACATGGGCAAAACAGTTGGCATCGATTTAGGTACGACTAACTCCGAAGTTGCCATCCTAGAAAATGGCCAAGCGCGCATTCTGCCATTAGCCGATGGTAGCTTGATGCTGCCATCTTGTGTGGGCTTTAGCGAAGCTGGCCAGCTCTTAGTAGGCCGAGAAGCCCTACGTCAGTACGCTGCTGCCCCCGAGCGCACAGTTAAATCCATTAAACGCTGGATGGGCACCGAGCACAAAACCAGCTTACAGATTGGCCCTGGCGAAACCCGCGAATATTTGCCCCACGAAATTTCGGCCATTTTGTTAAAAGCCCTCAAGCAGCGGGCCATGGAGCTGTTGGGTGAGGATGTAACCCAGGCTGTGATTACGGTACCGGCCTATTTTACCGATGCCCAGCGGCAGGCTACGAAGCTGGCGGGCGAAATTGCGGGTCTGGAAGTTTTACAAATTATTAACGAACCCACCGCTGCGGCCCTGACCTACGATGTGCGATCGGAGGAAACCGAGTTGGTGCTGGTCTACGATCTGGGCGGTGGCACCTTTGATGTTTCGGTGGTGGAAATTACTGGGGAAGTGACGGAAGTCCTGGCCAGCCATGGTAATAATCGACTGGGCGGCGATGATTTCGATCGCGCTCTCCAGATCCATTTGAACGACAAGTTCCGCCAAAAGCACCAAGTGGAAGCGCCTAACGATGCCGCTACCCAGGCTCGGCTGCTGCAAGCTGCGGAGCAAGTCAAGATCGATTTGAGTAGTCATGCCTTTGCTTATGTGCGCGAGGCGTTTTTGGGTAGCAAGGGCAGCACCGCATTACATCTGGAAACGGAAATTGCCCGCAAGGACTTTGAGAAATTAATCCGTCCTTTGTTAGAAGAGACTCTGACGGCGATCGATCGAGCCTTGGCCGATGCTAAGTTATCACCGGAGCAGATCGATCGGGTGATTCTGGTAGGTGGCTCAACCCGTCTGCCCCTCGTTCGTTCCATGGTGGAAGAGCATCTAGGTCAGGCCCCGATCGATGGCATCCAGCCCGATCTCTGTGTGGCTTTGGGAGCGGCAATTCAGGCGGGAGTTTTATCTGGAGAAGCGGTTGATGCAATCCTGGTAGATGTTGCTCCCTATTCCCTGGGTATTGCTGTAGAGACTGATACACCAATGGGCTACATGTCGGGCTTTTTTAGTGTGGTGGTGCCCCGCAATAGTGTGGTGCCGATTTCTCGCTCGAAGGTTTACCATACCTGCATAGATAATCAATCCATTGTGGAGATTGAGGTTTTCCAAGGCGAAAATACTAAAGCCGAAGAAAATGTACCTTTGGGTTCTTTTCGGGTGGAAAATTTGCCCCTCCGGCCTGCTGGAGCCTTGCCGATCGAGGTTCACTTCGATTTTGATATCAATGGCATCCTGACGGTGACGGCCACCGAAAAGGGCAAGGGCAATACGGGCAGCATGGTGGTTAACAATGCGGCGGTACATCGCCTATCTAGCCAAGAGCTATCGGCAGCCCAAGCCGATCTGGACAATCTCTTTGACAGTAGCTGGGATCCCAATGAGCCGATTGAGGAGATGGCGGTGGATACGGAGCTGCAAGCGCTAAAAGCGCGGGGTCAAAAAGTTTTGGCTGGCATGGATGACGAGGCAGAAGCTCAGGAGTTAAGAGATTTGCTCGATCGGCTGACTTTATCGATCGCTAATCGAGATGCAGAGCTGCTAGCCACGGCCCAGGAAGAGCTGGAGGATTTCCTCTATTATGCTGAATCTGGAGCCGATGAAGATTCATGAAGTGCCCTGTTTGCCGTGCCATCTATCGATCGACGGCGGGGAGTGAACCCCAGCCCTGTCACCGCTGTGGAGCCAATCTGGCTCCGTTGATTCGCTTGCATGATCGGGCAATGGCCCACCATCGTCAAGCTATTTCGCTGTTCACCGCTGGAAATTTGCTGGAGGCGATGGCTGAAAACGATCGGGCGATCGCCCTCCATGCCCAGCAGTCACTGTTTCATGCTTTCGCGGGTCAACTCTGGGCCTGCCAGGGAAATTTCGATCAAGCGGTGCGATCGTGGCAACTGGCCCAGCGGTTAGATCCAAATAACCAGATCGCTGCGGATTGCTTGGGTTTGATGAAAGCTTTAGAGAATTGTTAGGGATTTACCACTTTCCGAATCTCGAAGTAGCTATCGGGCGATCGGCTAGCTATGGTTGCAGCCCAGTCGATCGATCGCAAAAATTCCTCCCCATCCCCCGTCTCCACCACATCCACCCCCCATTCACCAGGCTGCAATGCGCCAGGGAGACTGCTAGTAGCCGGAGTAGTTTTGATCCCACCTAAAATCAAAATCTCCATCGCAGCAGCGCGCGCATTGGCCAAAGCCTCAGCTACCGCCAAACCCGCCTGCTGAGGACTAGAGTCCGGCGGAACCGAGATCTCCAGGATCCAGTGAGGACTTTCCACCGGTTGGCACTGATAAGCCCGATCGAGACCCTGCTGAAAGATCGCACAGAATTCGCTCCGACTGAGAGCGGGCAGGCGATGATCTGCAATATTGAAGTTGTGGGACAGCAACATCCGGTGAGCAGTGGGAGAGGGCATAACAGTTCCAGGAAAATCTCAATTCAAGATAGCATGGTGCCGGGCCACCGATTGGGGGAATTCTCAGAGATAGACCATCTCTCACCTACCAATGTCTATTGCCACCGACCTAGCGATCGAAATTGTCCAGCATCAGCTCTGTCTCGCGCTGCCTCAGCAGCAGCTTTGGGTCAAGTTTGTCGCTCCCCAACTCCAGATTCACATCGATCTGCCCGTTGCAGATCCACAGGTGATTCGCTCGATCCTCCAGACCCTGAGAGCATACCGTTATGACTTCGCCAATCTAGCGGTGGAGACTGTAGTGATCTATGGCATGCGGGGAGCAAAGGTCATTCTCTGGAAAAAAGCTTTACCCCTCCAGCAGGTATTAGCCGATCGAGAGGAACGCAGTAGTACCGATGCGTTTTCCTACGACAATAAATATATCAATCGCTTTGCGGTGCCAATCGCTTTTTTGATCAATGGGATCATTTCCTGGAGCGGTCTGGGCCTGCTGCTGATTGGGATGAAGATTTGGATTCATGAATTTGGTCATGCAGTAGTGGCCTGGTTTTCCGGGCGCGGCGCGACTCCTTTGCCCTTTGGCTGGACGAACTACGGCCCTAAATCACCGATAGTCTATTGCTGCTTTTTTATACTCTGGGCATTATTATTTTATACGAGCTGGAAGGAGCGCAAGCGTTGGCCGATGGGGATTGCAGTGGTGGCAGTAATCATCCAGTTTGCCATGACTTGGTTGATGTCTCAGGATGATTTTGAGCTGTGGGCTGCATTTGGGGGTGTAGCTGGGGAGTTTTATCTGAGTGCGCTGCTGATCTTGGCTTTCTATATGCCGTTGCCCGAAAAATGGCATTGGAATTTCTGGCGCTATCCGGCGATGTTTATGGGCACCCATAGTTTTTTGACGAATTTCACTTTTTGGCATCAAGTGCAGCGGGGTGAGGCCAGCATTCCCTGGGGTTCAATGCTGAATGGCTCCGGGGATGCGGGTGGGGATATGAACCAACTCCACGATCTGGGCTGGAGCGATAGCCAGATTATCAATACTTATATAGCGATCGGGCAGGTCTGTCTCTGGGTAATGGTGGCGGTCTATGTGCTACGCATCATGAAGTTCAAGAAAGCATAGGGATTTCCATAAAAAAAGGAACCACAGTGATTAACGGTGGTTCCTTGGGATGCCCTCACCCCAGCCCTCTCCCAATTCTGGGAGAGGGAGCAAGAGACTTCGCTCGTGCTCCGGCTCCCCTCTCCCAAACTTGGGAGAGGGGTTGGGGGTGAGGGCTTAATTCTTAAACTTCGAACTTAAAGTCGCGGAGAGCATTGACATCTAGCTCAATGCTGGGGCCCATGGTGGCCGAGACATAGACACTGCGCCAGTAGCGGCCCTTAGCACCGGAAGGACGGTTGCGATCGACGCTTTCTTGGAGTGCCTTCAGGTTGATCAGCAGATCCTCACCAGAGAAGGTCGCTTTCCCAAATATGACGTGCACGATACCGGTCCGATCGGCCCGATACTCCAGCTTACCAGCCTTGAACTCCGTGATGGCCTGTTCCAGGTTCGTAGCTACGGTTCCAGCCTTCGGCGAAGGCATCAGGCCCCGGGGGCCGAGCACCTTACCCAGCTTGGCAATCTGGGGCATCATATCGGGGGTAGCAATCAACAGATCGAAATCCATCATGCCCTTTTGGATATCTTCGATCAGTTCTTCGGAACCGGCCAGATCCGCACCGGCAGCCTTCGCCTCCGTTACTTTTTCACCACGGGCGATCACCGCAATCCGAATTACTTGACCGGTGCCCTTCGGCAAAGCCACCGTAGTCCGCAGTTGTTGATCGGTATATTTAGGATCGATGCCCAGGCGAATGTGGGCCTCGGCGGATTCAGCAAATTTAGCAGTAGCAGTATCTCTTAGTAGCTCCACCGCTTCCAATGGTTGGTAAGGGCGGGGTTCTATTTTCTTTTGCAGCTCTTGATAGCGGCGGGAATACTTTTTAGTCATTGGTTACTCCGGGGGTCATGGCGAAGCTTCAGCTTCTGCCCCACATATTGGTGAATAAATTAGTCGGTGATGGTAACGCCCATGTTACGAGCCGTGCCGCCCACGATGTTCATCGCAGCTTCCAGATCGTTAGCATTCAGGTCGGGCATCTTGATCTTGGCGATTTCCGCCAATTGGGCCTTAGTTATACTACCCACTTTTTTCTTGTTGGGTTCGTTGGAACCAGCTTCGATGCCAGCGGCCTTCTTGATCAAAACCGAAGCTGGAGAAGTCTTCAGAATGAAAGTGAAGCTGCGGTCTTCGTAGATCGAGATTTCTACGGGAATGACCGTGCCTGCTTGGTCTTGGGTCTTGGCGTTGTAATCCTTACAGAATGCCATAATGTTCACACCGTGTTGACCCAGAGCTGGGCCGACGGGCGGTGCGGGGTTCGCCTTACCGGCGGTGAGCGCCAATTTGACGATCGCTACTACTTTTTTTGCCATTTTGCTATTGTTTTTGAACCTGATTGAACTCTAATTCTACGGGAGTATCGCGTCCGAAGATCGATAGTAGGGCCTTGAGTTTACTCCGTTCGGGGCTAACCTCAATCACCTCTCCTGCAAAATCTTTAAATGGACCGGCCAAGACCACGATCTTGTCACCCTCGCGAAGATTGGTTTTGACCACGGCTTCCTGTTCGGTGGCCTGTTGGAAAATCCGATCAACTTCCCCAGGAGAAAGGGGCAGCGGCTTAACGTGTCCGCGTCCTCGACCGTAACCGCGCTTTTGCTCGGCTCCCACAAAGTTGATTACATTGGGAGTGTTTTTGACCACCGTCCAAGCATCATCATCCATGGCCATCCGCACCAACACGTAGCCAGGAAAAACTTTTTCTTCGGCCTGTTGCTTAGTACCATCCTTTTTCAGGCGGACGATCGGCGACTGGGGAATCTCAATCTGAATGATCCGATCGCCCACATCAAAGGACTGAACCCGTTGCTGAAGATCGAGCTTGACCTTGTTCTCGCAGCCGGAAGCCACTTGCACCGCGTACCAGCGAGGCTTAATATCCTCACTGGTTTCGGAAACGGTGTCGTTGTCGTCTGTTATGTAATTCATAAAACTACCTGATTTGGGTTATTGAGCGCCAAAGATACTTGCAGCTACCCAACTAAATAGGTTGTTGACTGCATAGATAACACCAGCAGACAGGGAGACCATTAAGACCACAGCCAAAGACTCACTGATGAGCTGCTGCCGCCCCGGCCAGATGACCTTGGCTAATTCTGCTTTGCTTTCTTGCAAAAAGCCCATGGGATTAGAGCCACTTTTGGGTTCTTCCTTACTGACTATTACATCACTAGCGGGTTTGTCTTGGGCCACGTCTTTACACCTCGGTTAGGTTGAATTGGTTTCTGCCCAGACCGATAGTCTAGGGAAACTGCCAAAAAAACAGTCAGATCACCAATTTACAATTTTAGCGGAAATTTTGGCTATTGCACTCCCAAAAGACAGGTAATTTTGCAGCTAGGGGCACTGGCTCGCTCTTTGCTAGAATAGCTGAGCGATATGCGGCCAATACCCTCCTTAGGGACAATAATGCCAAAAATCCGAACTTACTACCTTATGGATAAATCCGCCCGACATGCGTACTCAATACTGTGGCCAGCTCTCTAGCAAAAATATCGGTGAAACCGTCACGCTCTGTGGCTGGATTGATCGGCGACGAGATCTGGGCGGCGTAATTTTCTTGCATCTGCGCGATCGATCGGGCAGCGTGCAGGTAGTCAGCGATCCAGAGCGCACCCCCGCTTCCTACCATCTGGCCGAGAGCCTACGCAGCGAGTACGTAGTCAAAATCACTGGCAAAGTCAGCCAGCGGCCCGCCGAATCCTTTAATGACAAAATTGCCACCGGCGGAATCGAAGTGGCCGCAGACCAGATTGAGGTGCTGAACAAGGTGAACAAGCAGCTGCCCTTCCAAGTTTCCGCCAGCGCAAACGAGACGGTTCGAGAAGAACTGCGCCTGCGCTACCGCTACCTAGATCTGCGCCGGGAGCGGATGAGCCGCAACCTGCAACTGCGCCACCAAGTAACCAAAACCCTGCGCCGCTTCCTAGAAGATCAAGAGCACTTCATGGAAGTGGAAACCCCAATTTTGACCAAGTCCACCCCTGAAGGGGCCAGGGATTTCGTATTACCCAGCCGGGTGAACCCCGGTGACTGGTTTGCCCTGCCCCAGTCGCCCCAGCTCTTCAAGCAGATTTTGATGGTCTCTGGTTTCGATCGCTATTATCAAGTGGCCCGCTGTTTTCGGGATGAGGATTTACGAGCCGATCGGCAGCCGGAGTTCACCCAGCTGGACATGGAAATGAGCTTCATGACCCAAGCCCAGATCATGGAGCTGAACGAGCGGCTCATCGCCCAGGTCTTTCAGGAAATCAAAGGCATGGACATCCCCCTGCCCCTGCCCCGACTGACTTACAAAGATGCCATGGCCCGCTATGGCTGCGACAAGCCGGATACGCGCTTTGGGTTAGAACTAGTTGATCTATCGGAGATCTTTAAGGATTCGGGCTTCAAGGTGTTTGCAGGAGCGATCGCTGCTGGCGGCATGGTCAAGGTGTTACCAGTGCCCGGTGGCAACACCACCATCTCCAACGTGCGGATCAAGCCCGGTGGCAACCTATTTAAGGAAGCCACGGAGATGGGAGCCAAGGGCTTGGCTTATATTCGCTTTGTGGATGGCGAGTTGGAGACGATTGGGGCAATCAAGGATAGTCTCTCGGCAGAGCAGCGCCAGCAGTTGATGGCTTTGACTGGAGCGAAGGATGGCGATTTGCTATTATTCGGCGCTGGGGATGAGGCGACAGTGAATAAGACCCTCGATCGACTGCGGCAGGTGATCGGTCGCGAACTGGGGCTAATCGATGACAACCAGATGAACCTGCTCTGGGTGACGGACTTCCCCATGTTTGAATGGAATGCCGATGAAAAGCGGTTGGAAGCGCTGCACCACCCATTCACGGCCCCCCATCCGGATGACCTGGGAGAACTCAGCACGGCCCGCGCCCAAGCCTACGATATGGTGCTAAACGGCACAGAACTCGGCGGCGGCAGCGTGCGCATTTGTCAGCGGGATGTGCAAGAAGCCGTATTCAAGGTGGTCGGTATGTCCGAAGCCGAAGCCCAGAGTAAGTTTGGCTTTTTGCTAGAGGCCTTTGACTACGGTACGCCGCCCCATGGCGGTATTGCCTTTGGCCTCGATCGATTGGTGATGCTGCTAGCTGGCGAAGATTCGATCCGCGATGTGATTGCTTTCCCCAAAACCCAACAGGCCAAGTGTCTGCTCACGGATGCACCTGGGGAAGTTTCCGATCGGCAGCTCCAGGAACTAGCGGTCAAGTCAACTCATATACCCAAGATCGACGGTGGGGCCAAAGGCAGCTAGGTAGGGGGCACCTATTCAATGGTGCCCAGTGCGCGGAGTTGGTTGATACATTGCTGCAATAATTTGGTGTTGCCCTGTTGCTGATAGATTTTAGCGGCCGCCCGAAAATCTCTAATCGCCCCAGCCTTATCAGCTAATTGTTCTTTTTTCAGCCTACCTCGGTTATAGTAGGCTTGAACCATCTGAGGGTTAATGGCCAGAGCCATCCCATAGTCCTGCAAAGCACCTTGGGGGTCATTCAGCTTGGTGGCCTTCAAAATCCCGCGATTGTTGTAAACTTCGGCATATTTAGGATTGAGAAAGATAGCTTGGTTATAGTCGGCCAAGGCACCGGAGAAATCATTCAACCGATTCATCTTAAGGTTGCCCCGGTTTTTGTAGGACAGAGGGTGGTTAGGATTCAGGGCAATACCCTGGTTGTAATCGGCGAGGGCCCCCTGAGGATCCCTTAGTTTACCGGCCTTCAAGCCGCCCCGATTGATATAGATCCTGAAATTATTGGGATCGAGCTGAATGGCCCGGTCGAAGTCAGCAGCAGCCCCAGCAACATCATTTAGTTTGGTGCCCTTCAGATTCCCCCGCCGGGACAGCGCCGTAGCAGTGGTCGCAGGATTGCGGCCGCTAGCAATTGCCAGATTGAAATCAGCCAAGGCACCCAGCGGATCGTTGAGCCGATTCACCCGCAGGTTACCCCGATTGCTATAGGCTTCGGCATATTTGGGGCTGAGGGTAATGGCTCGATCGTAGTCTTCCAATGCGCCTCGGTAGTCATTGGCATCTTCCTTGTTATTGGCCGATATGTAATAGTCATCGGCCTTCGGGGCAGAGTTAGCTGGCAGGCTAGCCATGATCCCACCCGATCGTAGCCCCAGATCCTGAGCCACCAAACGTAAGCGGTTAATGGGAATTCCCAGGTTGAAATCTGTTTTTTGTCCATCTGTCGATCGATCGCCCTGCCCATGGATAGCCACCAGCTCGCCAGTCTTGTTCAAAACCGGGCCGCCACTCATGCCTGGTAGGGTACTGTTGCTATACACCAAGGAATAGCCTTTGCTAAAAGCCCGATCTGCATTGGCGGTGACCCGGCCTTCCCGAAACACAAAAACACTTCTGGTAATTGTCTGAGTTGGAGCCGGAAACCCCGCTACATAAACATTTACACCTTGTTTGAGCAGATTGGAATTGCCGATTTTTGCAGCTTGGTAGTTGTGCTGGCTGCGGAACTGTAATACGGCTAAATCCAGATCGGTTTTAGCCTGCTGCAGGGAGCTGGAGATCGCACTGTATTTTTGATTGTCGCTGGCGGTAGTTACCTGAAAAGAGCCGCCAGCCTTCACCACATGAGCCACGGTCAAGACCGTATAGAGATCCCCTTGCTTTTGCAAAATTATCCCCGAGCCCTGCACTGACCGATCGCTACTCTCAATTTTGACAGAGATGGCGGAGGCAATCTTGGCAATTTCTTCTACGGATTGGGCCTGGGCGACGCTTTGCACCACCAGCAAACTGGTGCTAACACCGCAAGCAACAATCCAACAGATCAAATTAGGCATGGCAATCAGCTTCTTGAACTACTTGTGGACAACTTAAGGATTGGTTTTGGCCCGTTGCCGTTGATGCCCGCCCTTATTCATTTTGAAATATCGCCGGACTCCTTGACTGACATAACCTTGGGCTAGTTGCGGATTGAGGAGGATCGATCGATTGAAATCAGCTAAGGCTCCCCGATAATCACCACCACCAACTCCCTTAATACCAATTGAGCATCAATTATCGAATATTCTACAGTCTAATGGCTGAACTAGTGACCTAACGCTTTTAAAATCGCTGCTAAACTACGGCCATCAGCAACCATCAAAGGATGGGCCAAGACTGGCAAAGATACATCCTTGCCTACGGGTAACTGGGAACTGTGCGCAGGCAAAATGATCAGATCCAAGGGAGTCCAGATGGAAGTGAATTCCAGTTGGGAGAGCATCTGTACGTCTTTTTCCAGATCTTGCAAAAAGGCACTTTGGGGCCGCATTTGCACCGCCCCAGCCAAATTAGTAAAGTAGGCCGCGATCGTACCTTGGTGCGGCGCAGAGATCGTCACATAGCGCTGAACTCGATCTAGACCGCCCAGCCGCTGCACGTAGTAGCGAGTCACCAGGCCGCCCATGCTGAAACCCACCAGATCGCAGGGAGTGGTGGAGCCAATGGAGCGATCGATGAAACCACATAGTTGTTCGGCATACAGCGGCAACTCCAGGGAGCCGTACTTGGGATGGAGATCGATGCTGTACGTACTACGCCCCAGCTGTTGGAGTCGATCGGCAATTTTCTGCATTTTTGCTCCCGTATCCTTAATGCCATGGACTAGGACAACGGGAGTATCAACAAGATTAGCCATTGGGTATTTGTAAAGTTTTGCAAAAGTTTTCGGGGGTCACTTGCCACTGCCTCCCAGAGACCATGATAATTCAGTGTCGGAGACCGATTATTTATACCTATATATTTTTATGTTTAAGAACCTATTCGGCAAAAAAAATGACGGCTTCTTCATGCAAGTGGACGAATCCAAGCCAGCTGCAGCCAAGGTAGAAAGCCAGACTCCAGAGCAGAAAGTAGCAGCCGCAGTGCCAGCCACAGCACCAGTGCCAGCAGCAGCGGTAGAAACACCCTCGGAAGTCCCCAGTGAAGCAGCTCCAGCAGAAATGGTTGCCACTTCCGAACCGGCCAAAGCCACCAAGACCTCTGTCAAAGATAAGAAAAAGAAAGAAAAAGCAGAGAAGAAAGATGCAAAAGTAGCGCAATCCGCTGAGAAAGCCGCAACTGCGGCAGCTGTTGCCGCCCCAGCCCAAGTCTTCACTAACTTTGCTACGGACTACTTAATCCAGCCTTCCAGCAACGGCGGTCGCCGTCGCCCCGGTGCCAACATGAAGAACTTTGTCAACATGGCGCGGGAAGTCAAGGTCAAAAAGTAGGTAGAGCGCAGATTCGATCGGGGCTAGACTCTCGATCTTTTCTCGGAAATAATTAAAGTGGGTAAGGATGCAATCATTGCGCCCTTACCCACTGGTTCTTTAAGGAATCAACGTTCCAAAGGAATTAATTTAAGTCCGCAGTCAGAGCTGCAGCATGACGACCAAAGATTAGGCTGCTGTATAGATGGAAAGCCTGATCCCATTGACTTTCTTTGCGCCGCATCAGGTTGAGGTGCGGATCGATTTTTTGCAGCAATTCTGGGTAGTGCATAGCTGTTTCGGCAAACACCGTAAATTCGCTGTACATTTTGGCTTGTACGGTCCGCCCAAAGATTTGGTTGAGCAGGCGCTGCCAGTTTTCGCGGCTAGTCAGGGCCAAAAAGTCACCAGTTTTCTCGCCGTCGGCCTTTTGGTAAGCATAGGTCTGGCTACAGACCCGGAAGATCAGGTTCTTGCTGGGCACATGGAGGTCGCAGATCTGCACGTAGTCTAAAATTTTCGGCTTGCGCTCGATCGTTTTCTTCGTGGCCGTAGCATTCACCTCATTCAATTCTTCAAAAATTGGCAGCAGACCGCTGACAATACTAGTCACTGCTGGCCAGAGGAAGCCCATGACCATTTCGGCCCCATAGTCATTGGTGCAACGGGCGATCGCCTGGGGGCGGAATTCGTCGAATACTTGCACTATGACCACATCCATGGCCCGTGCCTGGCTAGTCGGCGCACAGAAGGCAGGAATGCCAGCAGTTTGGAGGCGCTGCTGATAGAGACTTAGTTCTCCCAGTAAGCCAGAGCGATATAGTCGCCAGCCTCGGCTGGGCAAATGGAGCTTGGCAGTATAGGGATCCAAATTCAGGATCTCAGCCATTTTGGTGGCCAATTCATTCTTAGCAGCACTTGCCACTGGCTCCAGTACCAGCAGAGCCTGTTCTCGACCCCCTTCTATGTCCAGGGCCGCGCTGCGGGCGGCATCTAATTCTTTATTTCGCACCGATTGCAGGCGACCGATCGCCTGCCGAGCTTCCTGCAGGATTTTGGGATCGATCGAGCTTTGCAACAGTTGCTTATAGATCTTCTCAGCATTCGCAGAATGCTCGGTAGCTTCCTGCAACCGAGCAGCATAGAGATGCACTAGGTCGTTATCAGGCTGGTTATGGGCTAGGGTTTTGATCAAATTCCTAGCAGTGCGATAGTCTTGGCGATCGAGCGCCTGTTCAACCTGCTCGAGCATGGCTTGATTTAGGTAATACAGCTTCTTATATAGTTCCCAGAAAAATCCAGAGATCCACAATCTTTTTAAAATTACGAGAGCCTCACCAAACAAGTAAAGATTTGTAAACTCAGCCAAACTAGGTATTTATGAGGATGGAAGTAACTGGTGCTGGTGGGTAGCATAGGAGAGTCGTTGCAGAAAGCACTTACCTCTTAGGGGCTATAGCAATCTGGAAAGAAAATTGGTAATATGAAATACCGTGAGGGTCGATCATCTAAGGTGCTGTTTTTTGCCAAGCTGCTTCGAAATAGTGTTTCCAGAAACCGAATATTCCGTATACACGCAAAATCTTTTTAGTTAAAATGCCATTAAATTCAGTTCATGCCCCGAACGGTCTTTCAGCGGTTGCAGATCCTCTACCCTCCGGTAGCCTTTCTGGACTGATCGGTTCGGTGGCTAGCATAGACGATTTAAGCTCTTTAGAAATTAATCTGGAGACCGTTGCCCCCGTTGCTGTTGTAGCTAAGCCAGAAGCAGAAGTTAGCTTGGCAGAAGTTAACGATAAACAGGTTGCTGGATTGAAAGCTTGTCTGGAAAAGCATCGTGGCGAGCGCCAGATCATTTTGCTGCAAGATTTCCCCGACCCCGATGCCCTATCTGGTGCTTGGGCATACCAACTAATTGCCAAACAGTTCAATATTCAGTGCGACATCGTCTATGCCGGTACCCTCAGTCACCAAGAGAACATTGCTCTGGTGAAATTGACTGGCCTGCCCACCAAGCGATGGCCCCTAAATTTAATTAAAGAGAAGGATCTTTCAGTCTATCAAGGCTGTGTTTTGATCGACAACCAAGGTACCACATGCCAGTTGCTAGAACCAATTCTAGAAGCTGGCATTCCTATTACGGCCATTATCGACCACCACAGCCAACAGGATGAGCTAGTTGCGGAATTTGTCGATATTCGGCCTACGGCGCGAGCTACGGCCACGATCCTGACCCAGTACCTGAAGGGCGGTCTGCTGAAGCTAGATAACACCGTTGGCGACCACGTGAAATGTGCTACGGCTTTGATGCATGGCTTGCGATCGGACACCAATCGCCTGATGCAGGCCCAGGAAGAAGACTTTATTGCCGCTGCCTACCTAAGCCGCTTCTACGATGCGCAGTTGCTGAATGCGGTGCTCCAAGTGTATCGCTCCAAGCGGGTGATGGATGTGATTCAGCGATCACTTACCAATCGGGTGGTGCAGAACAACTTTTTGATTGCTGGAGTTGGCTACCTGCGATATGAAGACCGGGATGCCATTCCCCAAGCAGCGGACTTTTTGGTTACGGAAGAAAACGTCCATACTGCCGTGGTCTATGGCATTGTTCACGATGAAGATGAGGAAGTGGAGCTGGTGATTGGTTCCCTGCGCACCTCGAAGTTGACCCTAGACCCCGACGAGTTTATCAAAGAAGCTTTTGGTAAGAACAACGAAGGTCGCTTCTTTGGCGGCGGTCGTTTTACGGCGGGCGGCTTCGAGATTCCGGTGGGCTTCCTGGGCGGCTTTAACGATAACTCCGACTTTGCCAAAATGAAGTGGGAAGTGTTCGACAACCAAATCAAGCAAAAGTTGTTGCGGCTCGTAAATCCTTCGGATCATTTGTAGGTAACTGTGGAAATCTATGGCATTCGCCACGGCATTGCCGTGGACTCGGCTCCTACGGACGGGGAGCGGTGGCTGACGCCCAAGGGCATCGATCGCACCAAGGAATTGGCTCAGCAGCTCAAACAGCGGATCGGGAAGCTAGATCTAATTTTAAGCAGCCCACTGATTCGCACCCAGCAAACAGCCCAGATTTTACTGGCCGCTGGCTGTAGCGAGCATTTAGAAATTTTCGATTTTCTGGCTCCAGAAGGCCAAATCGAGCCTTGGCTGGACTGGCTTCAGAACTATCGCTCGGCCCAACCCACAGCCCAGCGAATTGCATTGATCGGTCATGCTCCCAACTTGGGTCAATGGGCGGAGTTGTTAGCTTTTGGCCGAGTGTCCGATCGGATCCAACTCAAAAAATCCGGGGTGGTAGCGCTGCGCGCTCCGGCTAGCGGCACCCCCCTGGGCACCTGTGAATTGTTAGGCCTGATACCGCCCAAATACTGGCTCTGAAGCATGATTTTGATGCAACTGCCAGGGAATTTCAGCAGATCTGCTAAAATGTCCCCAAACGTTGGTTGCCCCAAGCATCCAGCAGGTGGCAGTGATACTGAGGAAAAAACATGGCCGTTGAGGACTACAAACCCGGACTAGAAGGGGTGCCAGTCGCGAGATCTAGTATCAGCTATGTCAATGGCCAAGCCGGAATTTTGGAATATCGGGGCATTCCGATCGCCCAACTTGCCCACCAAAGTTCTTTTGTAGAAACGTCCTATCTATTGATTTGGGGGCGGTTGCCGAATGCCGCGGAGTTGAAAGAATTTGAGGAGGAGATCTACTCCCATCGGCGGATCAAGTACCGGATCAAGGACATGATGAAGTGCTTCCCAGAAACCGGTCATCCGATGGATGCTCTACAAGCCTCCGCAGCGGCCTTGGGCCTGTTCTATTCCCGGCGTGCCTTAGCGAACCCGACCTACATCTGGGAAGCCGTCACGCGGCTACTGGCCAAGATTCCGACGATGGTGGCAGCTTTTCAACTGATGCGCAAGGGCAACGACCCCGTACTGCCCAGGGACGACCTGAGCTATGCAGCGAATTTTTTGTACATGCTGACAGAAAAAGAGCCAGCTCCTCTAGCAGCCAGGATCTTAGATGTCTGCCTAGTGCTCCATGCGGAGCATACGATCAATGCTTCCACCTTCT
This sequence comes from Synechococcales cyanobacterium OTE_70_metabat_200, assembly GCA_031375385.1. Taxonomy (GTDB): domain Bacteria; phylum Cyanobacteriota; class Cyanobacteriia; order Cyanobacteriales; family Chamaesiphonaceae; genus JAAFHZ01. Next base: position 18,762 of record JANMHS010000024.1, read on the forward strand.
CGGCGATGGTCACTGCTTCTACCCTGACCGATCCCTATGCGGTGGTCGCTTCGGCGGTGGGGACACTGGCTGGGCCACTGCACGGCGGAGCCAATGAAGACGTGATGTCCATGCTGGCAGAAATCGGTTCGGTCGATCGGGTGCGTCCCTTCGTCGAAAAATGCATGGAGCAAAAAAAGAAAATTGCGGGCTTCGGTCACCGCGTCTATAAGGTCAAAGACCCCCGCGCTACTATTTTGCAGGAGCTGGCGGAGCAAATGTTCGACCAATTTGGCCATGACAAGTACTACGACATCGCCGTCGAGCTAGAAAAGGTCGTGGAAGAGTTCTACGGCCAAAAGGGCATCTATGCCAACGTAGACTTCTATTCGGGCTTGGTCTACCGCAAGCTGGGGATTCCCGACGATCTATTTACGCCGGTGTTTGCGATCGCGCGGGTGGCCGGGTGGCTGGCCCATTGGAACGAGCAACTGGGAGAAAATCGGATTTTTCGGCCTACCCAGATCTATACGGGCGAGCACGATCTGAGCTATCTGCCGATCGACCGCCGTTAAATGTTGTGGATCTCTGGCTCTTTGTGGTATAGTCGGAGAACTGCGGCAATTTGCCCCATGTCACTTGGAAAGGTGACTGAGTGGTTGAAAGTACCTTCCTGCTAAGAAGGCATACCTTGTTAAAGGGTATCGAGGGTTCGAATCCCTCCCTTTCCGCTTCTGTTAAAAACCCTTGCTTCTTTGGAGGCAAGGGTTTTTGTATGCGTTAAGATCGAGTAAATATCATCCCAGGAGCCACAGCTCATGTCGGAAGAAGTACAAGGCAGCGATTTAGTCCCCACCGAACCAGCAGAAATCAACTCCACAGCGGAGGTGGATGAGGTGAAACTGGCTACTAAAAATTTGGTGGATGCTCTGCAGCGTCTGGCCAAGGCTAAGGCGGCTTCGGCCAAAGATCTGGGCGAGGATGCCCATGAAAACATCGATCGACTGGTGCAGGAAGCCCGGGTGAAGGCTGGGGAGAAGCTCCAGACTGTCACCAAAGAGGTCGGCAGCCTGGAAGACAAGCTGACCAAAGCGGCCAAGGCTGCGTGGGATGTGCTGTCCGCACCGAATCCAAAGGATTGAAAGCTACAATCCTTCTAGCGGAACACCAAGGAAGCGGGCTAGTTCTGCGCCTTGGGTTTCGATCGCGGCCAATGCTACGGGCTCGCCCACGCGAGTCAGGGGAATTTCGCGACGACCTTTGACCCGGATGAAGAGGGTACGGCGGGGGTTAATGCCGTCTTTGATATCAACGCGTACCGCTTGGATATCTTTGATTGGGTTTTTGACTTCGATCTGGCGATTCTTGCCGGGGTAGCCCCAGCGGAAGATGGTGGATTCGCCGGTCTCTTGGTTGAATTCATTGTAGCCACCGCCCACATCCAGGGCGATCGACCCCCACAGGAAGAGTGCGGTCAGAGTGCCGGCGACCCCATAGAAGCTCATGGCGATACCCTGGGGGAAAAAGGGTAGGTCAATGGCGTTTTCGACTAGGGGCAAAAAATCTTGGTGGAAAAAGCTGGAGAGTCCTTCTAGGAGAAAGCCAACGCCGCCGATCGAGACGACCGCCGCCCAGAAATAGTTACTAAAGCGCCGGGAGCCTAGCACCGGCAGAATCAAAATATTCTTCTTAACAACAGTGGTGGTTTCGGACATGGGACTTTAAATGTTTTCAACAGGATTTTAACCCATTCTCGCATGGGAGGGCTGAGGGTCGCCGATGATCGACGACCCTCAGCCCTAAGCTTTTAGTTGGCAGCGGCGACGGGCACCGGAATTTTCGGCTTGAAGGATAGTCGATCGCCGACCACGGTCACATCGATCGTTTCGCCTTCTTTAAAGTCACCGCGCAGGATGCCTTTGGCGATCGAGGTTTCTAGTTCGCGCTGGATTGCCCGCTTCAGAGGACGGGCACCATAGAGAGGGTCGTAGCCCACTTCGGCCACGAAGGCCACCGCTTCGTCGGAAATATCCAAGCCAATTTTGCGATCGTTGAGGCGACCGATCAGGCGTTGGAGCTGAATTTGGATAATGCCCCGCAGTTGGTCTTTTTGGAGGCTGTGGAAAATGATCGTGTCATCGATGCGGTTGAGGAATTCCGGGCGGAAGCTCTGGCCCAATAGTTCCATGACTTGGCTACGCATTTCGTCGTAGCGAGCATCGTCGCCAGCCAGCTCCAGGATATACTGGGAGCCGATGTTGCTGGTCATGATAATCACCGTGTTTTTGAAATCCACGGTGCGGCCCTGGGAATCGGTGACCCGGCCATCATCCAGAATTTGCAGCATCACGTTGAACACATCCGAGTGGGCTTTTTCGATTTCATCGAACAGAATGATCGAATAGGGCCGACGGCGCACTGCTTCCGTGAGCTGACCGCCTTCCTCGTAGCCCACATAGCCGGGCGGTGCACCGATCAAGCGCGAGACCGCATGTTTTTCCATATATTCGGACATATCGATCCGAATCATGGCTTCTTCGCTGTCGAACAGGAAATTTGCCAGGGTCTTAGCCAACTCGGTTTTACCCACACCGGTCGGGCCGAGGAAAATAAAGCTGGCGATCGGGCGATTGGGGTCGGCGAGTCCGGCTCGCGACCGCTGGATCGCTTCGGAGACAGCGGTGACGGCTTCATCTTGGCCGATCACCCGGCGATGGAGTTCTGCTTCCAGATGCAGCAGCTTTTCGCGCTCCGTTTCCACTAACTTGCTCAAAGGAATCCCCGTCCATTTGGAGATAATTTCGGCAATATCGGCCTCGGTGACCTCTTCCCGTAACAGAGACTTGCCGGTGGTTTGGGAATCGGCCAAGCTGATTTCCGCTTCCTCCAATTGCTTATGCAATTCCGTCAGCTTGCCATACTTTAGTTCTGCTGCTCGGTTCAGGTCGTAGTCGCGCTCGGCCTGTTGGACTTCGATGCTGACTCGATCGATCTCTGCTTTGACTTTTTGGATCTCCGTAATCACATCCTTTTCGGATTGCCATTGGGTGTTCAGACCCTGCTGGTGTTCCTTCAGATCGGCTAACTCTTTCTCGATCCGCTCCAGCCGCTCCTTAGCACCGCTGGAGGTATCTTTGTTGACCGAAAGACGCTCCATTTCCAGTTGCAAGATCTTGCGATCGATCTCGTCCAGTTCCTCTGGCTTGGAGGTGATTTCCATCTTTAGCTTGGCCGCCGCCTCATCCATCAGGTCGATCGCCTTGTCTGGTAGGAACCGATCACTGATGTAGCGGCTGGAGAGAGTGGCCGCTGCCACTACCGCATCATCGGAGATTTTGACGCCATGGTGCAGCTCGTAGCGCTCCTTCAGGCCGCGCAGAATCGAGATCGCATCTTCCACTGAGGGCTGATCCACATAGACCTGCTGGAAGCGACGTTCCAGGGCCGCATCTTTTTCGATGTACTTACGATATTCATCCAGAGTGGTAGCTCCAATACAGCGCAGCTCGCCCCGTGCCATCATCGGCTTCAGGAGGTTACCAGCATCCATCGCGCCTTGGGTGGCCCCCGCGCCCACTACCGTATGAATTTCGTCGATAAATAGAATAATCCCGCCGTTGGATTCGGTGACTTCTTTCAGCACCGCCTTCAGCCGTTCCTCAAATTCACCCCGGTACTTAGCCCCAGCAATCAGCGCCCCCATGTCCAAAGAAATCAGCTGGCGGTTAGTAAGAGACTGGGGCACATCGCCGCTGACGATCCGCTGAGCCAGACCCTCGGCGATCGCTGTTTTGCCGACCCCCGGTTCGCCAATTAACACCGGGTTATTCTTAGTCCGGCGGGAGAGGATTTGGATGGTGCGGCGGATTTCTTCGTCCCGCCCGATCACGGGATCCAATTTGCCGGCCTTGGCCGCTTCCGTCAGGTCACGCCCATATTTAGTCAAAGATTCGTACTTGCCTTCGGGATTTTGGTCCGTGACCTTTTGGCTACCCCGAATTTGGATGATGGTGGTTTTGAGGCGATTTTCGTCCAGCTTGAAATCATTGAAAATCTGTTTGCCCAGCCGCTCGTCTTGGGCATAGGCCAGGATCAAGTGCTCGATCGAAATAAAGTCGTCTTTAAATTCCTTGCGTACCTCTTCGGCTCGATCGAGCAAGGAATCGAGGTTGCGACCGAGATAAATAGAATTATTAGCCCCGCCGATTTTGGGCTGGCGCTGGATATAAGCATCCACGGCCTCCCGCAGCTTAGGGACATTGACACCAGCTTTGGTCAGAATACTCGTAGCCAACCCTTCCTGTTCCAACAGGGCTTTCAACAGATGCTCGGTTTCCATCTGCTGTTGCTGAGCCTGCTTCGCCAGATCCAACGTGCGGGTGATGGCCTGCCAAGCTTTTTCGGTGAACTGTTGCGGATTATTGGGTTGCATAGGGAGCTGACGGTGGTAAACGTGAATGAGTCGGGATCGAAGGCCCACACTGTTATTGTAAGGATTTTGTCGATCGGTGATAGATCGGTTTTACGAACGGGCGGGATGGCCCCAGTTCAAGATTGCGGCCCCCCAGGAAAGTCCCGCTCCAAAGCCGGAAGTGGCAATGGTATCACCTGCTTTAATTTGGCCCGATCGCACGGCGGCATTAAGGGCGATCGGAATCGAGGCCGCCGAAGTATTGCCATATTCGGCCACGTTGCTGACGATTTTGCTAGCCGGTAGACCGATGCGATCGGCCACCGCATCCATGATCCGCTGGTTGGCCTGATGCAAGATCAACCAATCCAGATCGGCCACGGTCAAGCCAGCTTTGTACAACACCTTATCTAGGGCTTCCGGCACCCGGCTGACCGCAAAGCGATAGACTTCTTTGCCATTCATTTTCAGGCGACCAAAGGCTCCCTGGTGAACGGTCAGGTCGGCAGTAAGAGCTTGGGGCTGGCCTTGGTAGCGCAGATGGAGAGCATCGCTCTGGGTACCATCACTGCATAGCTCGAAGCCCAAAAGATTTTCGCTCGCCCCGGCCTGCATTACTACTGCTCCGGCTCCATCCCCAAACAGCACGCAGCTATTCCGATCCTGCCAATTGACCCAGCGGGAATGCACATCACCACCGATCACCAAGACATTCTGATAAGCTCCAGTCTGCAAAAACTGGGCGGCAGTGACTAGCGCAAAAACAAAGCCGGAGCAGGCAGCGCTCAGATCGAAAGCCACAGCCCGACTGGCTCCAATCTGAGCCTGGATTTGGCAGGCACTACCATAGAGGTCATCGGGAGTGGAGGTGGCCAGCAGAATCATGTCTAGATCGATCGCCTGCATCCCAGCCATGGCTAGCGCTTGACTGGCCGCCGTGGAGCCGAGGCTGACCAAGGAATCGGAGCCATTGGAGAGATGTCGCCGCCGAATGCCGGTGCGGCTGGCAATCCACTCGTCGCTGGTATCCATAAAAAGACTCAGATCGTCATTGCTGACGGTCTGGGCCGGAGTGGCTGCACCGCAGCCGATAAATGTCACGCCCATAGCCCTACACCTGTTGGTTGAGAAGTTGCCCTATTTTTTAATCCGGTCTTGGAGATGGCCGATCACTTGGTTTTCGATCGCGCCCTGGGCCGCCCGGATGGCATTGGCAATCTCGAAGGCATCGGAGCTGCCATGACTGATAATACAAACTCCATTGACCCCCAGTAGCAGCGCCCCACCATGCTCCGCCGCATCGATGCGTTGCTTGAGACGCTTCAGGTTGGGCTTGAGGATGGTGGCTCCCACCTTGCCTCTGGTGCCTCGCGGCAGCTCTTCTCTGAGCATTTGCACCACGATGCCACCTACGGCTTCGGCAAACTTCAATAAAATATTGCCAACAAAACCATCACAGACGATCACATCGAAGTCCCCCGACAGCACATCGCGACCTTCGGCGTTGCCGGCAAAACAAATCTCGCTATTTTTGGCCAAGCTGGTGTGGGCGTTAATGGCCAAATCGTTGCCCTTACTTTCTTCTTCGCCGATATTGAGCAACCCAACCCGGGGTTTGGCCACGCCCGAAACATACTGACTATAGATCGATCCCATGACGGCGAACTGCTCTAGATACTTGGGTTTGCAATCCACATTGGCCCCCACGTCCAAAATCAACACCGATTTGTCGGCAATAATTGTGGGGAAAATGGCAGCGATCGCCGGCCGCTCGATGCCTTTGATCCGACCCACGCGCAGGAGCGCAGCAGCCATCGCCGCCCCAGAATGTCCGGCGGAGACCACCGCATCGGCTCGACCTTCCTTGACCAGCTGCATGGCTTGGTTGATCGAAGCTTTGGGTTTGCGCCGCAAGGCGCTGAGAGGCTCTTCGTCCATTTCGACCGTGCCTTCAGCCTCCACAATTTCAAATTCTTGGGTGGCACCTTGCTCCTTCAGACAAGCTCGGATCCTGTCGGGTTCGCCGACTAAAATAACTTCTACGTCTAGTTCAGATTGGGCCTTAATCGCTCCCGCGACGATCGGGTCGGGGGCATAGTCCCCACCCATTGCGTCGAGGGCGATGCGTGCGCGCGATGTTGCCATTTAGAGACGACGGTGATAGAAACAATTCCGAGATTCTACCAGAGATAGGTCTCTCCCTCTTGGAGAAAATTGGCGATTCCCTGGCGGGACAGCAAGCTGAACAATGGATTGGAAGGCGCTGTGGCATTGATTTCAGCCGAGATCAGGAAAGCTGCGACCGGGCATGAAGCACAAAAATATTCCCAAACTGCTTGTCAAGAGCAAAATTCTTTGTTATTGTGGCAAAGGCGTTGAAGTAATTCTGCCGTTCGCCGGGATAGCTCAGTTGGTAGAGCAGAGGATTGAAAATCCTCGTGTCCGGAGTTCAAATCTCCGTCCTGGCATCACCCAAAACCCTGCTCTGTGCGGGGTTTTCGTGTTTTTTCTGCGCCTACAGACTTTTATAATCGAAACACCCTCAACCTTCATTAGTCGGGGTGTTTCAATCCATAACTCCCCTGTCTGGTATGGATTAGGGAATTTGTCTATACCTAGCCATATTCATTGCTGTAGTCTGGCCCATCACTGCTTTGGTTGTCCTTCTTGGAACCCAGCAGGTCTAGCCGATCCACCTTGACCACAGGCCGGGATCGATCGCCACCGGTGGCCCGATCTGTCCAGGTTTCTATTTCTAGGGAACCTTGAATGCCAATCAGGGAGCCTTTGCGTACGTAGTCCGCGGCGATCTTGGCAGTGTTGCCCCAAATTTTCAGGTTGAACCAGTCCGTTTGGTCGCTGTTCTTCGATCGACGATTGACTGCCATGGTCAGTGTGCAAAGCACGCTACCGGACTCATAGTATTTAATGTCGGGATCGCCACCTACCCGACCGACGAGGTGAATGGAGTTGAGGTTCATAGTGTTTAGTATATTTGTACGTGAATCGATCTTAATTGAAAATGCTGATTTTGGCTAGCATCTTTAGTAGACTTCCCAGTCAAAACAACCTAAGATCCAGAAATTAATCTATCTATCACCGCAAACCGGCTGAATTAATGTCTCTTTGTAAAGAGTCGAAGTTACTATGTGCTTATCGCAATTGCTATTGCCGACTGAAACACATAGCGATCGCTACTAACCAAAGATTTATTTTACTTCCCAGTTTGTTATACCCAGGAGTGCTGTAACAGGTGAAATTTTTCAATCGCTTTCCCATGTCGCGCGATATGGGCATGGATCTAGGAACCGCTAACACGCTAGTCTACGTGGCTGGGAGGGGAATTGTCCTCCAGGAACCATCGGTGGTAGCCATGGATCAGATCAAGAACATCCCGCTAGCAGTGGGCGAAGAAGCCAAAAAAATGCTGGGCAGAACCCCCGGCAACGTGATTGCCATCCGGCCCTTGCGCGATGGTGTGATCGCTGACTTCTTTACCGCCGAAGTGATGCTCAAGCATTTTATCCAGCGGGCCAACGAAGGCAACAATTTAATCCGACCAAAAATTGTGATCGGGATCCCCAGTGGCGTTACGGAAGTGGAACGCCGCGCCGTGATGGAAGCAGCCCAACAGGCTGGAGCCAGCGAAGTATTTTTGATCGATGAGCCGGTGGCCGCCGCCATCGGAGCCGGTCTGCCCGTGGCCGAACCCACCGGTAACATGATTATCGATATCGGCGGTGGCACCACCGAAGTAGCGGTACTCAGCTTGCAGGGATCGGTTATCAGCGACTCCGTACGGGTAGCCGGAGACGAACTGAGCGACTCGATCATCCAGTACATGAAGAAGGTTCATAACCTAGTGATTGGGGAAAGAACCGCCGAAGAAATCAAGATCCAAGTGGGATCGGCTTATCCCACCGCCAACGACGATATGACCATGGAAGTGCGCGGTTTGCACATGCTCTCTGGTCTGCCGCGCACGGTGACGATCAAGGCTCCAGAAATCCGGGAAAGTATGTCCGAGCCGCTCTCGGTCATTGTAGAAGCGGTGAAGCGGACGCTAGAAAGGACACCGCCGGAGTTGGCTTCGGATATCATCGATCGGGGGATCATGCTGGCGGGCGGCGGTGCGCTGCTGCGGGGCATCGATACCCTGATCAGCCATGAGACCGGGATTGTGGCACATATTGCCGACGATCCTCTGACCTGTGTGGTGAAGGGAACTGGTTTGGTGCTGGAGAACTTTAAGCAGTTAGAGCGGGTCTTCACGGCCAAGTCGCGGACTGTCTAGTCTACAACCACTCATCTGAGTATCCAGAAATCCTCCCCTAGGGGAGGATTTCTGCTGAGTTGTGGCGTTCTTTTGAACATGGACGGTGGCATACTTGTTGACAAGACTGAATGTTAACAATCTAGTCCTTAGGGAAGCTAAGCGATAAATTTTTACGATGGCTGCATTGAAACGTTGGTGGGGAAAAAACGCGACCAAACTCGTTGGTGCTACCTTAGCCCTAGGCAGTGTGGGGTTTCTTTGGCATACCCAGAGCGCGCTGCTCTGGGAAACTTACCACACCATTTCCCTGCCTTTTCAGCCCAATGCCTACCGGGCCAATGCGATCGCCGATAGCAAGGTGCAGAGCCTAGAAGTGGAGCTGGCCGAAATCAAGATTCAGAATGAAAACCTCAAGCAGCAAATTGCCGCACCCAACGATCTGCCCAAGGAAAAGATTATCGCCCCGATCGTTGGTAGATCTGCGGATAACTGGTGGCAGCATTTGCGTCTGGGCAAAGGCAGTAAAGATGGAGTCCAAGTGGATTCGATCGTGCTCAGTGAGGGCGGCTTGGTGGGCCGGGTCGAATCGGTGACGGCCCACACCAGCCAAGTTTTGCTGGCAACCGATCCCACTAGTAGTATTGGGGTTTTGGTCAGTCGCAACCGGCAAATGGGCTATATCCAAGGTAACAATGATCGATCAGATCGATTGATTTTGCAGTTTTTAGATAAGAACCCTGGCGTAAAAATCGGCGATGCGGTGGTGACTTCTACGGTCAGTCAACGCTTTCCAGGCGGGCTGGTAGTAGGCAAGATCGTGAAATTGGATCTAGAAAAGGTGCCGGCACCCCAAGCAATCGTCAAGCTGACTGCGCCGATCAATGCCCTGGAATGGGTGAGAGTTTACGCACCCCATAAACCAGCCGCGGATGCCAAATGATCGATATTAAGGACTTGTCTCGTAAGCAGATGCTGTGGCTGAATGGCCTGGTGAATGTCGGCTCGGTGCTGCTCTGTACACTGCTGCTGCCGACGCGCTGGCCGGGGATGGAACTGCTGGGCATTGCTCCGAACTGGTTGATGTTGTGGGTGGTGGCCTGGAGTGTAAAGCGATCGGTCTGGGAAGGGGCAGTGGCCGGAGTCCTACTCGGGATTTTGCACGATAGTCTGAATGGCTCCCGGTTGCCCGATCGAATTCTGCTGCCTTCCCACGTCTTGGGGTTGGTGGTGGTGGGGGTGCTGACGGCGCTGTTGCAAAAGCAGCGCTATATCCAAGAGGAACTGGCTTCGATCGCTCTGATTACATTCTTCATGGGCTTTGTGAATGAGGGGGTAACGGCGATCCAGTATTTATTCCAGTCCCATCAGCCAGTTACGGATTTCAGCAATCCGCTCTGGCAGCGGTACCAGCAAGTGGCGATCGCGACGGCAGTGCTCGGTAGCCTGTGGATGCCGGTGCTTTATTTACCTTTGAACTGGTGGTGGCAAAAAGTGGAAGACGCCGAGTAGAGAAAATAATTTTAATGCTTAGAATTAAGCTAGAACCTTATTAGGGTCTAAATTGCAATACCAACTTTATTTGGAGCCTGTCAACTATTAACATGGCATGAAGTTATAATGTTTCGTATCCATTGATACGGAATGCTGCCATTCATTGTCCATAGGATTGCACAAAGATTTGATAGTAGAAAAATTGTTATGACTGGAAACATGTCGCGCGTTCAGGCAATTCAGCAAATTGTCAGTCGGGAACCAAAGCCCGCCAAAGCCCCCAAGAAACTAGAAGATATGTGGGCTACGGATGTCTTTAATCTGTCCAAAATGAAAGAATGCTTGCCGGGGGACGTTTTCAGCTCCCTGCAAAAGACCATTCAGGCCGGTGAAATGCTTGATCCCTCGATCGCCGATGTGGTGGCAAATGCCATGAAAGACTGGGCCGTATCGAAGGGAGCCTTGTACTATGCCCACGTTTTCTATCCCTTGACCAACGCCACCGCTGAGAAGCACGATGGCTTCGTCTCGGTGAACAGCGATGGCTCCGTAGTGACCGAGCTATCGGGCAAATTGCTAGTACAGGGAGAGCCAGATGGCTCCTCCTTCCCCAACGGTGGGATCCGCTCCACCTTTGAGGCGCGGGGCTATACCGGTTGGGATGTGACCAGTCCGGCCTACATCATGGAAACAGACAACGGTAAAACCCTGTGTATTCCCACCGTGTTTGTCTCCTGGACTGGAGAAGCGCTGGATAAAAAGACTCCCTTACTGCGCTCCAACGCTGCCATGAACAAGGCCGCTACCCGCGTGCTGAAGCTGTTGGGACACACTGATGTGGCTCCACTAAACTCTAGCTGTGGTGCAGAACAAGAATATTTCTTGGTGGATAGCAACTTCATCAACAGCCGCCCAGACTTACTCTTGGCCGGTCGGACTCTCTTTGGCCGCCCGCCAGCAAAAGCCCAACAATTCGATGACCATTACTTCGGTGCGATTCCAGAGCGGGTACAGGTCTTTATGCAAGATGTGGAAGAAAAGCTCTACCGCTTGGGCATTCCGGCCAAGACCCGCCACAACGAAGTGGCTCCCGGCCAGTTTGAAATTGCGCCGATCTTTGAGGCGGCCAACGTGGCAGCGGATCACCAGCAAATGCTGATGACCATTCTGCGGAACACAGCCAAGCAACATGGCTTCCTTTGCCTGCTGCACGAGAAGCCCTTTGCGGGCATCAATGGCTCCGGGAAGCACGTCAACTGGTCGATCGGCAACAAGACCCAAGGAAACTTGCTAGATCCCGGCGATGAGCCCCATACCAACATGCAGTTCCTAACCTTCTGTGGCGCGGTGATTCGTGGCGTTCACAAATACGGGCCTTTGATGCGAGCAGCGATCGCCTCCGCTAGCAACGACCACCGGCTGGGGGCCAACGAAGCGCCGCCGGCGATCATGTCCGTGTATCTCGGCTCCCAGATTGCCGATGTATTCGACCAGATCCAAAAGGGCGCACTGAAGGGTTCCACCCGCAAGGGCACCATGAATATGGGCGTGGATACTTTGCCAGTATTGATGCAAGATGCGGGCGATCGGAACCGCACTTCGCCTTTTGCCTTTACGGGCAACCGCTTTGAATTCCGGGCCGTTGGTTCCAGCCAAGCGGTCTCTGGGCCATTGGTGGTGCTGAATACGGTGTTGGCCGATTCTTTGAGTTGGATGGCCGACCAACTGGAAGCCGCTCATGCCGCTGGCGTCAGTGGCAATGATGCGGTGCTGAAGGTGCTGCAGGAAATAATGGAGAAGCACGGCGGTGCGGTGTTCAATGGCAATGGCTATTCGGAAGAATGGCACAAGATGGCTGTGGAAGAGCGGGGCTTGGCCAATCTGCGCACCAGTGCTGATGCGCTGCCGGTGCTGAAAGAAAAGTACATCGAAGAATTGTTTGCCAAGCAGGGAGTTCTCTCCTCCGCCGAGCTGGCCAGCCGCTTTGAGACCTATGCAGAGCAGTATATCAACTCGATCGCGGTGGAAGCCAAGCTGGCCATTAGCATGGCCAAGACTTCGATCTATCCCGCTGCCAGTCGGCACCTGGCCAATCTGGCCCAGGCTGCTGGTAGTCTGAAGGCAATTGGCATGGACTTTGACCAAGCATCTTTGACCAAGGTGGCGGACCTCACCAAGTCCCTCCTAGCTGCTACGGAGCAGCTGGAGCAAGCTTTAAACAGCCACGACTTTGCGACTATCGAAGAGCACATGCAACATTGCTCCAAGGTAATTCGGCCAGCAATGGACGAGCTGCGTCAGTACGGCGATGCTCTAGAGGCGGAAGTAGCTGACGATCTTTGGCCCCTTCCTACCTATCAAGAAATGCTATTCATTAAGTAGCAATGATTTTCATCAACCGGTCTACTAGGTTGTAATTTCACTACGGCGAACGTAACTTGGTATGAGATGGCAGTCCCTCTAGGGACTGCTTTTTGTTGGGAATTTCGCTGCGATTTATTAAGTCTTTTTGACTTGGCTGGATCGATCGTCTTTACTGAGGGGCGACAGATCAACTACAGATGAAACTAACTCATCATCGAAAGTATGCCAAAATTCTTAGTCACCGCTGTGACGATCGGTGCTTTTGCCGTGATCGGCCTAGCCCCTTTGCCCAGTTCTGCCACTAGCAGCTCCAATAGTAGTAACAACAGCCTGAGCAATAGCAACAGTCAAACTGTACCTAGCCATATTGCCAAACGTGGCAAACGCGGCGGCAAGAAGCCCCCAGGTAGAAAACCACCTAAAGGGCCACCACCCAGAAGATAATCGGACTAAAAAGGCCGCAGACAATGTCTGCGGCCTTTGTGCGGAATTCCCCATAACAGTATCAAAAGCAATTTGGGTAGAATTGGTATAGTAGAGCAGTTGTCTTCGCCAAAGGCGAGATTTTGGTGAGAGGAAGGATCTATGTCCCGTGCAATACGAGAAGGTTCAGTTGGTTTGATGATCTTGGGCGGATTGGCCCTGCTTTTTGGCACTTCCATGTGGCTGAAAGGTACGCTGCCCGGTGCGGACAGCTCCAAGTACACCATTTTAGCTCATTTCGATGAGGCCGCTGGTATCCAAGAGGGTGGCACGGTGCGCTATCGCGGGATTCGGGTAGGCAAAATTGCCAAGATTAGAACCGATGTGCCGGGGGTGGGGGTAGAGGTAGCCCTGGATATTACGGAGCCGACGGTGAAGATTCCCCGCAGTGCAGTCGCGGAAGTCAGTCAGACGGGGCTAATTGGCGAGCCGGTGATCGAACTCACTACGCCAGATAAGTTGGCTAACACTGCAACTTTGGCTAGGGCCAATGAGTCTAACTGTGACAAAAATCAAATTGTTTGTGACAAGGCCGTAATTAAAGGGCAGGCGGGGGCTAGCTTTAACGAGCTACTGCGCCGGACGACGGCGTTGGTCAATCGCTACGAGTCGCCAGAAATCTATAATGGCCTGAAAAAGACCCTGGACAATGCCAGCCTCGCGGCGGCGGAGATTGCATCGCTCAGCAAGAGATTTGGTGACTTGCCGGATACGCTGAAGAAGGAACTAGCGGCGATTTCCACTAGTGCCAATAACCTCACTCAGTCTTTGGATGGCACCGTTAAAAATGCCAATGGGGTGGTTACCAAGGTGGGAGTGGCTACGGATAAAATTACGGCTACGACCGATCGGTTTGGGGTGACGGCGGATCGGATTAGTAAGACTGCCGACAATGCCAGTAATACTGCTGTAGATCTCAGTAAGCTGGCCCGATCGGTGGATGCATTGGTGACAGAAAATCGCCAGACTTTTAGTTCTACTCTGAGTAACTTTAATGCCCTGAGTGTGGATCTGCGGCGCACGGTGAATTCTTTAGAGCCGACGATCGCCAAGCTGAATGACACCGCCACTAGGCTGAACTCCGAAAAGTTAGTGAAAGACCTGGAGGGTACATTGGCTAATGCCAACAAGGCTGCGGCCAATCTGCGGGATGTGACGGCTAGTTTGAATGACCCCAAAATGGTGTCTAGTCTGAAGGATACTTTGGATGCGGCGCGGGTGACCTTTCAAAATGCCCAAAAGATTACGGCGGATTTAGACGAACTGACTGGTGATCCGGTGTTTATCAACAATATCAAGAAGTTGGTAAATGGTCTGGGGAATTTGGTGGATGCCGGTGACACGATCGATCGACAAATTCGGTTGGCGAGGGAGCTGGAGCCAGTGAATATCAAGCTGAATCAAAGTGTGACGGAGTTGGCCCGCAGTGGAGCCTTAGATCCAAGTGAGGCGGCGCGCTTACAAACCAAAACCCAGGCTTCTGCGGTGCCGGCGGCGGTGAAGGGCTTTGGCGAACGGGGCGATCGATAGGTAGCTCCTCATGATCTAAATGTGGTCACAGTCCCCAATGCTCACCCAACTACTAGAGCCATCGGCCCAGTGCTCCTTCTTCCAGATCGGCGCTTCGTGTTTGAGCGTATCGATCGCATACTGACAAGCCGCAAAAGCCTCCCCCCGGTGGGGCGCACCCACGGCCACCAACACACTCACCTCCCCCACTACTAACTTCCCCACCCGATGGTGAATCGCCACCCGCGTCACGATCGGCCAGCGCTGCCGTACGCCCGCTGCCACCTGCTCGAACACCCGTAGTGCCATCGGTTCATAGGCTTGGTACTCCAAAAAACTCACCGGTCGGCCGCCAGTCTGATCACGTACCATCCCACTCATCAGCACCACCGCCCCATTCGCCCCATCATCGGCCAAACCATAGATCTCTGCCAAATCCAGCGGCGCAATGCAGATCCTGAAATCCGGAGTGAGAGTCAACATAAATCCAGCCTAAAACTTCTTGCATTTTAACCGGGAATTATCTCGAAAATGCCCGGATCCCCATGGAAGTAGCAGAAAAATAGTTTAGATGGTGCGATCTTCATCACCTGCATCACCAGATCCAGACAAGCGATCGAGCGATCTAAAGAACGGGCACTGCCAAAAATAAAAGCTTTACTTGACGCAGGAACCAACCCCATCCCCTCTCGTCTACTCCCCCCTTCCCCATCATGCGTACATCTCACTTCTGCCTCTCTAGCCTCCTCTCTCTTGTAGCGATACAGGCTATCGCCCAGGCTAACGCCAACGCCTTTGGCACTAACGCCTCCGCTGCCCCAATTCACTTCACCGATGCCCGCCTCGAAGCAGCAGTCAAAGAACAGGCTGGAGTCCCCGCTGATCGGGCATTGACCGTAGCAGACCTCCAAAAAGTCAAGAGCTTATCAGCAGAAGGTAAAGAGATCGCATCCTTGGCAGGGATCGAACAGCTAGAGCAGTTACAAGAACTCAACCTCGATAATGGCGAAGGCAAAGATCACCCTGGTGCCAACGAAATCAAAGACTTGCAGCCCTTGGCCAAGCTCACCAACCTGCGAGAATTGAACCTCAATGGTAACAACGTTCGAAATCTGAAGCCCTTAGCCAAATTAACCAACCTGCGCCAGCTAAATCTGGGTCGGAATCAGGTCAGCGACCTGAACGCCTTGGCCGGACTGCGTCAGTTGACCGACTTAAATCTCTATAACAACAAAGTCTCTAATCTTCAGCCCCTCGGTCGTCTGACTAAGCTCCGCAACCTTTTCTTGGGTGGCAACCAAATTGAAAGCATCTCGCCATTAGCCCAGCTCCGGCAACTGAATCAACTCAGCCTCGGCTACAATCAAATCAAAGATCTGCAACCTTTGGCTAATTTGGTTAACTTGGATTCCCTGTATCTGAGCGGTAATCAAATTGAGAGTGTCCGGCCATTGGGTCGCTTGACTAACCTCACTAATCTGCAACTCTCTAGCAACTATATTTCCAGCATTGCACCCCTGCGCCGCTTGCAAAATCTGACAGATTTAAACTTAGATGATAACTTCATCTCCGATGTATCACCACTGCAAGCACTGCAAAATCTAACTGAAGTGAGCTATGTGGAAAACGATGTAATCACAGCTGAAAACAAAGAATCCAGCAGTCGCTATATCAACACCAGCCGCTATTAATGATCAGTTGGTGCGGTTTCTCGCCGTCGCCAAGCACTGAGCGGATCGAGGCGGAGACCAATTCTTTCTTCCATTGGGATATCTAGCTCCGACCAATTGCCAACTGCCCGAATGGGTAGTTGGCTGTTTTGTAGATCGCTATTCCAAGCAGCCAACCACAAGGCCCCCTCTAGATACCCCAACGGACTGCCTTTGGCTACAGCAATGCCGATCCCCTCCGCTAAGGGGGCATGGACGATCGCGTTGATCATAGCGCTATCTTCGATCGATACTTTTTTTGTCCCAGTGCTGCCATAGATGCGCAGTCTATTGGGCTGAGCCTGGATCTTGCCAGCGATCACCATGTCACCATCGATATAGAGATTCACGCGCTGATTTTCTTTGGCATCTACCACCAGCTTGGCCGTAGATTTGAGCTGAATGGAGTTATTATTACTATCGCTCGTCACTCGGTAATTAAAATTCCCCCGCTCGTCGGGCGAATCGCTTTTGCGCGGTAGGGTCATGCTACGTGTGATGCGGGGCAGCTCAATGGCACTGGCTGGAGCTGTGCGGGGTGTCAACCAAGGATCCGCAGCAGCCTCGATCGCACTAGGTTTAGTCGCATCCAGGTTCTCTTGATCCACCCCATACACCCCATCGGGATCGTTTGGCAGCGGGCAGCTACGGTTGCGGACCGCCCCAGTGATTTTCTGGGTGCGACTCATCTTCAATTGCTGAGTCCAAAGGGCCGGAATTGGCACATCATTGAGGGCGATCGGGAATTCTGCTTCCAGTAAATAGCGAGATTCGGCACCGAATTGAACCCGACTACCTTCGAGCATGATTTTTCCCGAGCCAATGGTTTGACCATTGGGTGCAGGCTGATAGCTGTAGCTAACCAAGCGATAGCGACCATCGGGTAAATCTTGCCATTCGCCACTGGCATAGCGTTCTATTTCAGCCAAAACAGCTGGGGTTTCACAGTTCCCGATCGTCGCCTGTAATTGGCCCAGATCGGATTTCCATCGATCTTGATTGCGTACCGCCAGCTGCCGGTGCTGGTCTAAAAAGGAGCGAAAACGAGCCAGTCCCGCTTCGGTGATACCCAAGGTCAGATCGCTACGGGCTTGCATACCAGCGCCGATCTGTTCGCTTCTGGCCCGCTCTAGCAGGGCCGCCGTCAGCATCATGGCAATGAATCCAAAACCCAGCACGGTGGGTAGCGCAAAGCCCTGCTGGGCATGACGAGGCAGTTTTTTCTTCATGGGAGTTTCTGGGTAGCAATCCGAGTTTTAGGTGTGGTTTGCCCTCACCCCGCCAGATCCTTCGGCTCTGGCCCCCCTCTCCCAAATTTGGGAGAGGGGTTGGGGGTGAGGGCAAAATTCAAGTCCGGCAAGAGCGAGTTTGGTCGTGATAGAATCCTTGGCGAGTGACTCCCAATGGTGCCGATATCACCAGGCAGCGAGGTTGGGTGGGGCTATGCTGAAGACGCAGGACGATCGTGCGATTATCCACCGTATTGCCTTTAATGCCGTATTCGATCGAATTATCCAACCCCGGCGATTCCAGCGCGATATCTTTGGGTAAATCCCGATCGCCACCCACTAAGCAATGCTGGCTATCCACTAGTTTGGTAGCAGCCAAGGTGATTTGGCAGCGGCTGCCGCGCTCGATCGATTTCTGCTGGGCTTCCCGTAATACATTAGTTACCATATCCATCGCCACATAGAGATGCTGACGCTGCTGGAGAGCGAGGAAACTGGGGGTAGCGATCGAGGCCATAATTCCGAGAATTGCTACTATGACTAAGTTTTCCGCTAGGGTAAAGCCGCTGCTATGACTACGGACATTGGAAAGCCGCATCGGGGATTACCTCCGTGTAGAACTCATAAATGGAGGCTAAGTTGCTAGTACCTTCGATCGGTTGCACTTGGTAGCGCAGACTCAGGATGTTGTGAGGGGTAGCACTAATTTCTGTCTGGCGGACAATTTGGAAAGTACGGCCAGTGGTGCTCACCAAGTTCAAGGTGGGTAATTGATGCTCTGACTCGCCACCCAGTGATCTTGCTAGGGCCGCAGCCCAGCCGTTGTCGGCAGCTGTCGGATGGCAAAAATTTTTATTAAATGCCAGATTGGCCGCTTGTTGGCGCAGGTTTTCCAGGTCATCTCTGACCCAACCTGCTACTTCGGCTTTTTGGATGGCGCGGGCTTGGATGATACTGGCGAGTCCAATTCCTTGAAATACTAGGCAGCCAAAGATGGCAGAGATACAGCTAGCGACGAGGATTTCTACTAAGCTAAAACCGGTGGGTCGATCCCGCCGGACGGGTACTCCCCGATCGGGGAAACTGTGGCCCCGAGGATGTTTGAATAAAAAAATGCCCATTAAAAAACTCGGGATGAAAAGTCAGCACTTTCAACCCAAGCTAAATTCTTACCCCCAGAGGGGGAAGAAATCGGCTCTTAAAATTTGTTGAGGTCGAGACCAGCTTCTTTGGCCATGGCGGCTAAACCTTTGAGTTCCAAAGTTTTTAGCGCACTGGTGGAAAGCTTGAGCTTGACCCAACGTTTGCCTTCTACCCACCAGATACGCTTGACTTGCAAGTTGGCATGCTGCAACCGTTTGTTGCGACGATGGGAGTGGGATACGGAGTAGGCGTTGTTGGCCTTTTTCCCGGTTAGTTGACAGACTCTTGACATGTAATCCTCAATTTGATCGATTTGTCACAGTCTTCTATTCTAACCAATTTTGGGGCGATCGTGCTGTTACTGCCAATTTTAGCCAGCCCAGTAGGATCAGCAATCCGCTATTTGAGCGATTTTCCCATCACCCGGAAAATTCTGTTGGCAAAGTTTGCGGAAATCTTCGCCGCGGGCCTCGAAGCTTTGGTACTGATCAAAGCTGGCACAGGCGGGGGAGAGCAGAACGACTGTAGCCTGGTACAAAGCAGCCAGTTCCGCCGATCGAGGTACGGCCCTGGCCATGGTTTCGACAATTTCGTAGCGATCGAAGCCCACTTCCTGCAAGCGTTTGGCAAACTGGGGGGCCGCCTCACCGATCAATAGCACTGCTGCTGCTTTAGCTTGAATAGTTTGTAGCCAGGCATGATCGTTCCCTTCCTTGGGTTCGCCACCTGCAATCAAGATCGTCGGAGCCTCCACGGAGCCAAGGCCCACATCCGCCGCATCATAGTTAGTAGCCTTACTATCGTTGATGTATTTTACGCCCTGCCAAGTGCAGATATATTCCAGACGGTGGGTGACTCCCAAGAAATCCCGCACGGCGGATTGGATGGCAGCGGGTGCAATGCCAGCCAAGCGGGCAGCGGTCACTGCCATTAACAAGTTCTGCTGATTATGGATACCAGGCATTTGCAGGTCGGCGATCGGCAAGATCTGCTGACCTTGGCAATAGACCCAGCCATCGGCAATCCAGGTGCCTTTCTCTGGATCACCCAGTAACTTATCGAACCCACCGATACTCGTCCAAATAGCCTGGGGCCATTGCTCTGCCACACTGGCTAAATAGGGATCGTCGCCATTCAATACCTGAAAAGTAGATTGACGAACCAAGCTAGCCTTAATTGCGTAGTAATTCTCGACAGTTTTATGGCGGGATAGGTGATCGGGAGTCAGCGTCGTAAAAATGCCAATGCGTGGTGCTAAGGTTGGCGAGGACTCCACCTGATAGCTGCTAATTTCTCCAATTACCCAGTCGGGTTGGGGCTCCCGCAGGGCAATCTCACTAGCCGCGTAGCCAATATTGCCACAGGCCGGCGCATTCAAGCCAGCAGCTTGAAAAATTGCCGCAGTCAAAGCAGTGACCGTAGTTTTACCATTGGTACCGGTGATGCCCACCCAGGGCAAAGACTTCATTTCCTGCCAAGCCAACTCCATTTCACCCATGGTTTCAATGCCCATGTCCCTAGCCTGCACCAGAGCTAGATTGTCCCAAGGCACACCGGGACTGACTATCAGCTTATGCAAATCCGTGGTGGGGGCAAAAGTGTCACCTAGCTTGACGGTGATTCCTAGGGAACTGGCCTGCTGCTCTAGAGCCGCTAGTCGATCGCCCACATTATCTCGGGTGGCTCGATCGCTGATAGTGACTTGGTAACCCTGTCTTTGCAGAATTTTGGCGGCAGCAATACCCGATCGACCCAGTCCAATTACAGTGGCAGAAAGCATTTTAGTAGGGGAGAATTTTAGAAGGAAAAAAAATCCAACTGCCATTTTATCAGAATAGCCGTAAAACCTCGTCTCTGTAGAGCGAGGATATAAGAAACTGGCATTGACGATTCTAGCCGTTCGCGTTAGCGTGCCGGAGGCATTACCGCATAACGCAAAGTATTTGGGGTTTGAGGCTGGATGAGTTAATGCCAAAACTCCATGACTTCTTGCAATTCAATGAGTAGTATTGTACCATTAGATTTCAGGAGGTACAAAGATGCTAGTTTTTGAATTCAAAGCCTACGGCACATCCCAGCAATTTAATCTAGTTGATGAAGCAATCCGCACAGTTCAGTTTGTTCGTAACAAATGTTTACGCTTATGGATTGATGGTGGAGCAAAGACGGGCTACGACCTGAATAAGTACTGTGCTATCTTGGCCCATGAATTCTCTTTCGCCAAAAACCTCAATTCTCAGGCTCGTCAAGCTGCTGCTGAAAGAGCTTGGGCTGCAATTAGCCATTTTTTTGACAATTGTAGGAAAAAGACTCCTGGAAAAAAGGGATTTCCATCTTTCCAAAAACACAATCGCTCAGTTGAATACAAGACTACTGGCTGGAAACTAGCTGATGACCGCAAATCTATTACGTTTACGGATAAGATTGGTATTGGTCGGCTCAAGATAAAAGGTACTCGTGACCTGAATTTTTACCAGCCGGAACAGGTCAAGCGCGTTCGATTAGTTAAAAGAGCTGATGGCTACTACATTCAGTTTTGTGTGGCAGTAGATAGAAAAGAAACTCTGCACCCAACAGGTCAAAAAATTGGCCTAGACGTTGGTCTGGAGAGTTTCTATACAGACTCTAATGGAGTCAAAATAGAAAACCCTAAGTTTTACCGCACCGGCGAAAAAAAGCTGAGACGGGCACACCGCAGGGTATCCAAAAAGAGCAAGGGTTCTAGCAACAGACGAAAAGCTAGAGTCCGACTGGGCAAGGCATACTTAAGGGTAAGTAGACAACGTAAAGATCATGCTATCAAGCTAGCAAGATGCGTAATCACATCCAACGATGTAGTGGTCTATGAAGATTTAAGGGTTAAAAACTTGGTCAGAAACCACTGTTTGGCAAAGTCCATAGCCGATGCTGGATGGTATCAATTTAGAGTTTGGCTAGAGTATTTTGGTCAGGTGTTTGGACGTAAAACTATTGCGGTCAATCCAGCCTACACTTCTCAACAATGCTCTAGCTGCGGCACCATGGTCAAAAAGTCCCTATCAACTCGCACTCATGCTTGTCAATGCGGCTGTCACTTAGACAGAGACCACAATGCTGGTATCAATATCCTCAACTTGGGATTACGTGCCACTCAGGATCCGGAGGAAACCTCCGAAGAACGTGAAGCACTGAGTGCAGGGCAAGCGCCCGAGGTGACCTCGGGCGAAACCCTTGACGCACGATTAGGTACCGTAGGGCATACGGTAACCTTTGGCCTAGAGCCAATCAACGCTTCTGGAGAATCGACCTCTACTTTGGTTGGCGCAAGCCTGCCAAGGCAAGTTGGCTCATTGAAAGAAGAATCCTCTCGCCTTGAGGCAGAGGAGTGTCAACAGGCTTTCAGCACAGACCATTGAGTAATCGGGGCGAGCGCCTTCCAGCCTAGAAACTTGCCCACTGGTGCGGCTTGCTGAATGGCAATGCGCGTCAGACTCCCCCCATGAAGCTGCTGGAGCTGCAAGATCCGCTGCTCGGTCTCCACAGTTACTCCATTAGTCACCAGCCGCCCACCGGGGGGCAGAGCCTGCCAACAGCTTTCAAACACATCCGGCACCGTCAAGCCACCGCCGATAAATACCACGTCCGGGGTGGGCAGACCGGCGAGGGAGATCGGTGCTGGCCCGGCTTGAACCACGAGATTAGGAACTCCTAGCTGGGCGGCATTGGCCGCAATATTCGACAGCCGTTGGGGATGATGCTCGATCGCGATCGCCCGGTTCCGAGAATCGCTACGCAGCCATTCAATGGCGATCGACCCATTTCCCGCCCCCACATCCCACAACAACTCTCCCGGTCGCGGAGCCAATGCCGATAGGGTACAAGCCCTGACTTGTTGCTTGGTCAACTGACCGTCGTGGAGATAGGCGGAGTCCGGCAACCCTGGCAAGCGACTGTAACCAGGGAATCCTGGCAGTACTTCAATGGCGATCGAGTGCAACTTAGAGACCGACACCCCAGTTTGCCACGGATAAATCCGTTCCTGTGTACCACCCAGATGCTCCAGGATGGTCATAGTTGCGCTAACTTGCCGCCGTGCGAGAATCTCCGCCACTTGGGCCGGACTGCGCTCATCGGCGCTCAACAATAATATCTTGGCTCCGGGGTAGAGAAACAAGTTGATTAAATGAGGGTCGCGACCGCAACAACTCAGGGTTTCCACTTCATGACTGGCCCAGCCGAGGCGACTACAGGCCCAGCTAAAAGCCGAGGGCACTGGCTGAATGATCATTTCCGTTTGGGGGTCGAGACCAATCGCCCAGAGCCGATCGCGCAAAGTCACCCCAATGCCATAGCACATCGGATCGCCACTGGCTAAAATTGCCACCGGACGACCACGCCAGCTCAACAGTTGGTCAATAGAATTGCTGAGCGGACTAGTCCAAGGAATTCTGGGCCGCTCATCGGCAGTCAGCATCGATAGATGACGGTGACCGCCAGCGATCGCCTCGGCCCGATCGATCAGGCCCCGGCTCAGGGCACTGAGTCCCTCTAAACCGTCGTCACCAATCCCAATTACCCAGAGCCAAGGAGCATTCATGGGCGATCAGAATAGGTCCTGATCGGTCAAGGCTCCCAAGCTGCTGGAAGAAACCAACTTGGCGTACTTGCCTAGGATGCCCGTGCGGTAGCGTGGGGCTGGCGGTTGCCATTGAGCACGGCGAGCGGCGATTTCTGTTTCAGGGACTTCCAATTGCAGCAATCTTTGGTCCGCATCGATAGTAATCCGATCGCCCTCATGAACCAAGCCGATTAAGCCACCAACATAGGCTTCGGGGGCGACGTGCCCCACTACCATGCCATAGGTACCACCGGAGAAGCGACCATCGGTGATCAGGCCTACGGAGTCGCCCAGACCGGCACCGATAATTGCGGCGGTGGGAGCGAGCATTTCGCGCATGCCGGGGCCACCCTTTGGCCCTTCGTAGCGGATCACGATGATGTCGCCAGCGACAATTTTGCCAGCTAGAATCGCATCCAGGCAGGCCTCTTCCGATTCGAACACGCGGGCCGGGCCAGACATCTTGGGATTTTTGACGCCAGTGATTTTGGCCACGGAGCCTTCGGTGGCCAGATTGCCCTTGAGGATGGCCAAGTGGCCTTGGGCGTACATCGGGCGCTCCCAGGGACGGATCACATCTTGGTCGGCTCTCGGCTCCGTTGGAATACTGGCCAGCACTTCGGCCACGGTCTGACCGCTGATGGTCAGGGCATCGCCATGGAGCAGGCCGTGGGCCAAGAGCATCTTCATCACCTGGGGAATACCACCGGCCTGGTGCAGATCGGTGGCTACATAGCGACCGGAAGGCTTCAGGTCGCAGATGACCGGCACCTTCGCCCGGATTATTTCAAAATCATCGATCGACAAGGGCACCCCAATGGTCTTGGCGATCGCCAACAAGTGCAGCACCGAGTTCGTAGAACCGCCCACGGCCATAATCACGGCGATCGCATTTTCAAAGGCTTGGCGCGTCAAAATCTGGCTGGGCAAAATCTGTTGGCGGATGGCTTCCACCAGCACCGCTGCGGATTTCTCGGCGCTCACTGCCTTCTCCTCGTCCTCCGCTGCCATGGTCGAAGAATAGGGCAGACTCATACCCATAGCCTCAAAGGCCGAAGACATGGTGTTGGCCGTAAACATCCCCCCACAAGAACCGGCACCGGGGCAAGCTTTCTTTTCCACTGCATCCAACTCCGCCCGATCGATCTTGCCAGCACTAAATTGACCTACGGCCTCAAAGGCACTCACCACCGTTAAATCTTTGCCATTGTGATGACCGGGCTTAATGGTACCGCCATAGACAAAAATTGCGGGGATATTCATCCGGGCCATGGCCAGCATGGCCCCGGGCATATTTTTATCGCAGCCTCCGATCGCCAAAACCCCATCCAGACTTTGGCCCATGCAAACGGTCTCGATCGAGTCCGCAATCACCTCCCGAGAAACTAGGGAATACTTCATCCCCTCCGTGCCCATCGAAATACCATCGCTGATCGTGATCGTGCCGAACATCTGAGGCATGGCCGAGGCTTGGCGGAGAGCAGTTTCAGCCCGGAGGGCCAGACTGTTAATCCCCATGTTGCAGGGCGTGATCGTGCTGTAGCCATTGGCTAAACCGACGATCGGCTTGTCGAAATCCCCATCCCCAAAGCCCACCGCTCTTAACATGGCTCGGTTGGGGGATCTTTGTACGCCTTGGGTAATGGCTTGACTGCGACGATTTTCTGCCATGACTGACTCCAATAAAAACCTGGGAATATCTAGGGTCTATATTTTAGACCTTCCGCGACCTCTTTCCACCCCATGGACTTCGGTGGTGCGATTAAAACCCAAGGTCTAGTTCGCAATGTGTAGATCTGCATTAGAAATTTTGTGCTGATTTCATGTAATCAGGCTGGAATGTTATTTGTACCGACCAACTGGGCATCTTGAAAAAGGTAAGCCCCAAAACACTTCCGCCAGGAATGCTTCAACTCCGCTACCGCTTGAGTTTCGATGGGAGGTTATCTCCATGTCAAGGGAACCAAAAATGTTTTAAAGTGACAAATGCATTGCATACTGCTAGCAATTTGTTAACTGGAATCGAGTATTTATCATGAGTGAAACTGAAAAACAGCCAGAAACTATTCCCGCCCCAGCCGTAGCTTCAGTGAATTCTCCGGAAACAGTTGGCATCGAAAATGCCACTAGCCCAATTGCCTCTGGCAGTGAGCCTAGTGCAGCCGATGACCAGTCGATCGGGGTCACACCTGGGGCCGATCTGGAGTCGGAGATCGCCGCTCTGACCGCCCAAAATAGCGAATTGGCCGAGCAAAAAGATGCTTTCCAAAATCAATACGTACGGATTGCCGCCGATTTTGACAACTTCCGCAAGCGCACCCTGAAGGAAAAAGAAGATTTGGAACTGCGCATTAAATGTGCAACCATTGGCGACCTCTTGACCGTAGTGGATAACTTCGAACGGGCCCGCACCCAGATCAAGCCTCAGGATGATGGTGAAATGGAAATCCACAAGAGCTATCAAGGTGTTTACAAACAGCTAGTGGATGCCCTGAAGAAATCCGGAGTTTCGCCCATGCGACCGGAAGGTCAACCCTTCGATCCCAATTTGCATGAAGCGGTACTGCGCCAACCCACGGAAGATTTTCCCGAAGGCACGGTGATCGAAGAACTGCAAAGAGGTTACTTCATGGGCGACAAAATCCTGCGCCATGCGCTAGTGAAAGTGGCCATGCCGATCGAACAGTTAACTGCCGAAGATGCCGTTCTTCCAGTGGAAGTTTCCGAAAGCTAACTAGCTACCTAATTTCAAAATTTTTTATTTTTCCGCTGCCTCAAAATTTATGGCAAAAGTAATCGGCATCGATCTCGGCACTACCAATAGCTGCTTAGCTATTTTAGAAGGTGGACAACCCTGCGTAATTTCCAATGGCGAAGGTGGCCGTACCACCCCCAGCATTGTGGGCTTCGCTAAGGGCGGCGAACAGCTCGTGGGCCAACTGGCCAAACGACAAAGCGTCACCAACGCCGAAAATACGGTCTACAGCATCAAGCGCTTTATTGGTCGCCGCTGGGAAGATACGGAAATAGAGCGCAGCCGTGTGCCCTATAACTGTGCCAAGGGGCGGGAAAATACCGTGGATGTGCAAATCCGGGGTCGCAGCTACACCCCCCAAGAGGTGTCGGCGATGATCTTGCAGAAGCTGAAGCGGGATGCGGAAAACTTTTTGGGGGCCAAGGTCGAGCAAGCTGTAATTACGGTACCCGCTTACTTTACCGATGCCCAACGCCAAGCCACCAAAGATGCGGGCACGATCGCCGGTCTAGAAGTACTACGGATTATCAATGAGCCGACTGCGGCTGCTTTGG
The DNA here is from genome assembly GCA_031375385.1 of Synechococcales cyanobacterium OTE_70_metabat_200. GTDB lineage: Bacteria > Cyanobacteriota > Cyanobacteriia > Cyanobacteriales > Chamaesiphonaceae > JAAFHZ01. Next base: position 45,262 of record JANMHS010000024.1, read on the forward strand.
CCTACGGTCTGGACAAAATGGAGAAGCAGCAATGCATCTTGGTTTTCGATTTGGGCGGTGGTACCTTCGATGTATCGGTGCTGTACTTGGGCGATAACGTCTTTGAAGTAAAGGCCACCTGCGGCAACAATCATCTAGGTGGCGATGATTTCGATAACGAAATTGTGCGCTGGATGATCAAAGATTTCCGCGCCAGGGAAGGGATCGATCTGCTCCGGGACAAAATGGCCCTACAGCGCCTCCGGGAAGCAGCAGAAAAAGCCAAGATCGAGCTATCCACTATGGCCAACACCACCATCAACCTGCCCTTTATTGCGGCCGATGCCAGTGGCCCGAAGCATTTAGAAGTGGAACTGAGCCGTACCAAATTCGAGGAAATGGTCGCTAGCCTGATCGAAGCAACCTTGGATCCCGTAGCTCGCGCTTTGAAGGATGCCGACTGTACTGTTAAAGATATCGATCGCATCTTACTAGTGGGCGGCTCCACTCGGATCCCGGCAGTCCAAAAGGCTCTGCAAAGCTTCTTTGGCGGCAAAGAGCTGGATCGATCGATCAATCCCGATGAGGCGATCGCGATGGGTGCAGCCATCCAAGCTGGCGTTTTGGGCGGTGACGTGCAAGTTAAGGACGTGCTGCTTTTGGATGTCACGCCTCTGTCCATGGGCATTGAAACCCTGGGGGAAGTTTGCACCAAAATTATCGAACGGAATACCACCGTTCCTACCAGCCGATCGCAGGAATTTTCCACCGCCGTCGATGGCCAGACCTCCGTGGAAATCCACATTCTGCAAGGAGAACGGGCCATGGCCCGCGACAACAAGAGTTTGGGTAAATTCCTGCTCCAAGGCATCCCACCAGCGCCCCGTGGCGTACCCAAGATCGAAGTTTCCTTCGATATCGATGTCAACGGCATCCTCAAGGTATCCGCTCAGGATCGGGGCACCGGTCGCGAACAAACTATTTCGGTGACCAATACGGGCGGCCTGAATCCGGCAGAAATCGAACGGATGCGCCGGGAAGCGGAGTCTTTTGCCCAGGAAGATTGGCGCAGACTGCAACTAATCGAGCTGAACAACCAGGCGCAGTCGATGATCTATAGCTACGAAGTCACCCTACGGGACAACAGTCACCTGATCGACGATTCCATGCGGCTCACTGCCGATGCGGCAGTTAAGGAGCTACAAATGGTGCTGCTGGAACCAACCGCCAACATCGACAATGTGCAAGCGCTGTTGGATAGCCTCCAACAGAAGATCTTGGCTTTGGGTACGGCAGTTTACCAACGGGCCGATGGAATTATGCCCGCGCCTGGACCCAAAGACTCCAATTCATCAAACAAGTCAACCAACAACCAAAATTTCCCACCACCACCGCCACCCCCACCGGCTGGCATGTCTCCGTCCCGGCGCATTGCCAGTACCCTGACCGTAGATTTCGATGATGACGAAACCGCCACTACCGACTACGAAGTAGTGGAATAAAGGTCAACCGGTTCGGTTTCACGCCCGATCGAAGATCCTTGGTTCCATTACAATGTGTTGGACGGTTTGCAGCAACTGCCGACCGGCGATCTTCCATCCATTGACAGAACCTCTCTATGGCACGCGACTATTATGAAACTCTAGGCGTCAGCCGCTCTGCCGATCAAGAAGAAATTAAGCGAGCCTATCGTCGCCTAGCGCGTAAATATCACCCGGATGTGAACCGGGAAGATGGTGCGGAGGAATCTTTTAAGGAAGTTTCCCGCGCCTACGAAGTACTGTCCGATACCGAAATGAGAGCCAGGTTCGACCAGTTTGGGGAAGCGGGGATCAGCGGTGCTGGAGCCCAAGGCTTTGGCGATTTTGGTGATATGGGCGGACTCGCTGATATTTTCGAGACATTTTTTGGGGGCTTTGGCAATGCCCAAACCCAGTCTAGTGGGCGGCGGCGGAATGGCCCGGTGCGCGGTGAAGACCTGCGCCTCGATCTGAAGTTGGATTTCCGGGAAGCGATTTTCGGTGGTAAAAAAGAAATTCGCATTCCCCATCTGGAAACCTGCGTCACCTGTACTGGTACTGGCGGCAAACCCGGCAGCCAGCCCAAGACTTGCTTGACCTGTAATGGAGCCGGTCAGGTGCGCCGATCGACCCGCACGCCCTTTGGGACTTTCAATCAGGTAGCAGTCTGCCCCACCTGTAATGGCGAAGGCCAGGTGATCGAAGACAAGTGTGAATCCTGCAATGGAGCCGGTCGCAAGCAGGAAACCAAAAAACTGGAAATCACCATTCCGAAGGGAGTGGATAATGGTACTAGGTTGCGGATTTCGCGGGAAGGCGATGCGGGAATGCGCGGTGGCCCGCCGGGGGATCTGTATGTGTACCTGATGGTGGCGGAGGATCGCGAATTCCGGCGCGAAGGCATCAATATTTTATCCACAGTGCAGGTCAGTTATCTCCAGGCCATTCTGGGCAGCAACGTGCAGCTAAATACGGTAGATGGCCCGATCGAAGCCACGATCGAGCCGGGAACTCAACCCAATACAGTTATGACCCTGACCGGACGAGGCGTGCCGCGTCTGGGCAACGACGTGAACCGTGGCGATCATTTGGTGACTCTACGGATCGAGATTCCCACTAAGGTCAGTGCGGAAGAACGAGAACTGTTGGAGAAGCTGGCTAAGATTCGGGGCGAAAAGACTGGCAAGAATGGCATCGAGAACTTTTTGGGAAATATCTTCAAGTAATTTATGAACCCAACTCCTGATGTTCAGATCGATCTCCGCGGGACGCCTTGTCCGCTGAATTTTGTGCGCACGAAGTTGCGATTGGAGCAGATGGCTCCCGGCCAGCTCTTGGAAGTGCTGTTGGATGGTGGTGAACCGATCGAGCAAGTCCCCCGGAGTCTGCAAGTGGCTGGTTATACCATCGAGCAAACTCTGGAGCAGACCGGGTTCTTTGCTCTACTCGTGCGTTCCTGATGACTGCCACCGGTACGGTGGTGGCCATCCAGGCCAATTTTTACTGGGTGCAATTAACCAATGATCTGGGCAACAGCCCCCAGCGGCTGCTTTGTACCCAACGAGAAAAATTAAAGAAAATCGGCACCAAGGCAATGGTGGGTGACCTAGTCACTGTGGCCGAGAGCCAAACGGAGCGCGGGGTCATTGAATCAGTGGCCGAACGACGTAGTTCCCTAGACCGGCCCCCGATCGCCAATGTGGATCGCATTGCGCTGGTTTTTGCGGCTGCGGATCCGGTAATCGAGCCGGTGAACCTCAGTAAATTTTTGGTAAAGGCGGAGCTGAGCCAAGTGCCGGTGCTGCTGTGTTTAAATAAATGCGACTTAGTGACGGAAGTAGAGCAACAGGCTTGGGCCGAACGATTGACCAAGTGGGGCTATCCACCGCTTTTTCTGAGTACCAAAAGCGGCCAGGGCTTAGATGAACTACGTCAGCAGCTCCGCCAGAGCATTACGGTGTTTGCCGGTCACTCTGGGGTTGGTAAATCCAGTTTGATCAATGAGCTGATTCCGGGTATGGCTATTCGGGTAGCGGCGGTTTCGGGGAAGCTCCAGCGCGGTCGTCATACTACTCGCCATGTGGAGTTGTTTGAGTTGCCTGATGGCGGTTTGATTGCGGATACCCCCGGCTTCAACTTACCGGATTTGAATTGTGGGCCGATCGAGCTAGCCGCCTGTTTTCCGGAAATTCATGGCCAGCTGGCGGGCGGCTGTCAGTTCAGTGATTGTCTGCATGGGGATGAGCCGGGCTGTGCGGTCGATCGAGATTGGGAGCGCTATGAACACTATCGCAACTTTTTGCTGGAAGCTGCGCGCTGGCAACAAAAACAGACCCAACAGCGATCGCCCGAATCCGTATGGAAACAAAAGAGTAAGTCGGGCAGCATTGCCCTAGAGCCGCGCTTGGCTGCCAAGCAATATCGGCGCACTTCTCGCCGCAGCCAAAATCAAGATCTGCCCGATGGGAAAGAAGAAGAATAACCCACACCATCTTTCCCCTTTATCCAAAGACTCCCATGGATTTGTTATCCTGAGGGAAAATTTGTGGGGATAGATCAAGATGAGCCGCTGGAATCAATCGCTGTGGGGAATGTCCGGTGCTAGCCTGCTGGTTAGCATTCCGGTAGTAACCATAAATACCGTTGTCAGCAACCAGTCTGCCCGAGCAGCTACGAAAAGTCATGGAGAAGTGGCCGCGATCGCCAAAGCGTCCACAGTCAAAATTTGTCCGACCCAAGGATCTGGGATCATCATCGCCAAGGCTGGCAATGTTTATACTGTTCTCACCAACCGCCATGTGCTAGAAGGTGGCATCGAGAGCAAAAATCCTAATGCTTGCACCAAGGCGGCCAAACACAGCATTATTGCCCCCGACGGTCAGAAATATCTGGCGGATGTCCAAACCATCAAGAACTTGCCCGGTGAAGTAGATCTAGCGATTTTCCAGTTTCGGAGCAGCCAGAGTTATTCGATCGCCACCTTCGGCAATCCCACCCAAGTGAAGTCTGGAAGCAAAGTGCATACCGCTGGCTACCTAGCTGGGACGGGCCAGTTCAAGGATAGCCAAGGTCTCGTCTTGGCCAATAGTATCCGCTCCACCCGCTTGACCAATGCTAAAGGCTACAGCATGGTCTACGATGCCTTCACGATCAATGGGATGAGTGGCAGTGGTGTCTGGAATAGCCAAGGACAGGTAATTGCTATTCATGGTTTTGGTTGGCGCTACGAAAAAGGCACTATTAGTTCCGATCGCAAAATCGGTCAAAAGCTAGGCTGGAACATGGGAATTCCGGTTACCAGGTTTATCCAAAATGCCCAAAAAGTCGGGGTGACCCTGCCGCTCACCTTTAACATGCCAGGCACGGAAAACCAAAATCCCAGCACCGATGATTACTTTATTGCGGCTGCTGATAAATACATTAGGCCCGGTGGAGAAGTAGCCCAAAGCAGGCAAGAAGCAATTAGTTACCTAAATACAGCCCTGGTGGATAAACCCGATTATGCCTATGCTTTCTTTTTACGGGGATATTTGCAAGGCCAGAACAAAAACTACCCAGCAGAATTGGCGGATTATAACCGAGCGATTACCCTGAATCCCAATTTCGTGGAAGCCTATCGGAACCGGGGTGCCCTGAAATTCAATCAATTACAAGATTATCAAGGGGCAGTTGCTGATTTCAATAAGGCGATCGCGATAGATCCGCAATTCGCAGAACTATACGTTGGGCGAGCGCTGGTCAAGCAACAATACTTGCAAGATTATCCGGGCGCGATGCAAGACTATAACAAGGCGATTGAAATAAATTCCACTCTTCCCGATCCCTATATTGGCCGTGGAGTTCTTAAGATACAGCGCTTCCAAGATTATCGGGGAGCCTTGCAAGATTTCGATCGGGCGATCGCCCTGAATCCCAATTACCTAGAGGTCTACACGGTCAGAGCGGCGCTCAAACAAGTATTTCTTCAGGATACCTCAGGTGCTTTGGCCGATTACAATCGGGCGATCGAAATCGATGGCAACTATCCTACTGCTTATAATGGCCGTGGTTTGATCAAAGCACTGTACCTAAAAGATTATCCAGGAGCGTTGGCAGATTACAACAAGGCGATTGCGCTTGATCCCCAGTATCTGGATGCCTATATCAATCGAGGTATTCTGAAGGCGGGCAGCCTGAAGGATGCCCCGGGAGCTTTGGCTGACTATAACCGGGCCATTGCGATCGATCCGAACTCTGCATCGGCTTACCAAAGCCGGGGCGCGCTCAAGGTCAACTATCTCAAAGACCCCCAAGGAGCTTTAGCTGACTATAACCGCGCGATTGCGATCGACCCTAATCGTGCGGAAGCCTATGCCTATCGAGCATTACTCAAACAACATAGCCTCAAGGATAAGGCTGGGGCGATCGAAGATATGCGTACCGCTGCTCGCCTATATAAGTCCCAAGGCAGACAACGGGAATATCAACTCACCGTAAAATTTCTACAAGAGCTTGGGGCTAGGCCATAGAGGCGATGTCAGAGGCCCTCACCCCCAGCCCCTCTCCCAAGTTTGGGAGAGGGGAGCAAGATTCCGGGGCTGGTGATTTCTAGCTGGCCGAGGTGGCGCAGGATGGTGAGGACTTCGTAGAGGTTGTTGTGGTGTTGGGGGCGGGTAGCGAAGAGGTCGGAGGTGCCGTAGCGATCGTCGAGCAGTTTGACGAATAGATAACTACTGCCGTTGACGATCAGGCCGAACAGGGGAAGATGGGGTTGGGGGTGGCGGCCATATAGGCCAAGGTTTGGGGCAGGGCGAGTTCTAGGTCGAAGGTGGCTTTTTTGGATTCGATTAAAACAATCCAGAGCTGATTTTGCAGGACGAGGGCATCGATGCGGCCCCGCAGAATTTCGTCGTTGTCGCCAATGGCTTCGATCGCGGTGCTAACTTCGGCACGAAATTTGTAGGGAGCCTGGTAGAATCCAGCGAGTTCTAGTAGGGGTGAAAGTAGCACCATTTTGGTGACGACTCTCACCGCTAACCTTGCGGTGTAGCGGGAGCTTCTAACCTCACGATCAGAGTTTCTTGCCTCAACGGGTGAGTATCCTCTAGCCCTCCACAAGCAGCGACGATGCGTCCTCACCGTCGTTTGTAAAATCAATTAGGTAATCTAAATGTTTACACCTATTTCCGTAAAATGTTTTACCCAGAAAACGGGTCTACCGGCTGGTAGCTTTCCTTTCTGGAACCCTCTACATTCTGTTTTCAAGGTACTGTCTTATCTCGCTTTTCGCGTCGGGGAACCCGACGGGCGCGAGCCGCTGGTTGTTCGCAGTGCAAACTACTGCCACTCTGCTTACAGTTCAAGTATACCAAATACTGCATTTTTGCTCAACTCCTCATGCAGCTTTCCGCTATTTGGCGCTGCGCTTACAAAATCACTGCAAGCTGCAATCGTCGTCTCGCGCTCCTATCCCCCAATGCCTACGGCAGGCTTCCGCCAACACCGCCAAGTGCTAGCGCACTCTGTCGGGAGTACCCCAGAGGAGTGAGATGGTTTCTGCTAGCAGGACACCTTCAGTGCTTTGATAGAGGTAGTTTCGACGAATCTGGTCGAGGCGTTGGCGATCGCTATCGGACAAAATATTGGGTGAACCTAGCCACTCGTTAAAAAACGTGGGTTCATCAGCAAGCTGAATTCCTAGTTTTTCTTGGATTTGCCCCAAGGTTTTGATGGCTTCGGTAATGGTGAGAATGGTTGCCATGATCAGTAAAGATTGAGGTTGGATTGATCGGACTTGATTTTGAAAAAATAAATTTTTGGGGCGCTACGCGCTCAGAGAGCAATCCTTCGGCAGGCTCAGGGCAAGAAGGGCAAAAGGGCTATGAATTCCTGGCAGCTTCACTCACTACTCGAAAACCAATATGGTTGAGATGGTTTTCGGGATTACCCCAGTCGTTACGACAAGCCGAGCGACAGTTTTGTGGATTACCGATCCAACTACCACCCCGAAGCATTCTATAGGAATATCTTCTTGCATCAGGATCAATCCAAGCACTACCATCCACTGGGGCCCCAGTATAGCTATCGTGATAATGATCCTGACACCATTCCCAAACATTACCATGCATATCGTAAAGCCCAAAAGTGTTGGGAGGGAACATACCCACCCGTGTGGTTTCTTTTCGGTAAATGCCCTGTGGCACATTGCCATAAGAACCAGACAAATTGCTTTCTTTATGATCTGTGCCCCGATAGTTGACTAAATCGGTGGTGATGGTGGGGCCAAAATGGAAAGGAGTCGTAGTGCGTGCTCGACAAGCATATTCCCATTCGGCTTCGCTGGGTAGACGATATGTGCGGCCAGTGAGTTGACTGAGTTGGGTACAGAATTCTGTAGCCTCGAACCAAGAAACTTCTTCTACAGGGTAATTATCCTTATGCCAGGCTGCATCTCCTTTAAAATAAGCAGGTTCTGGATTTAGATCGGAATCCATAGCCTTGACCACTGTTCGCCACTGGGCTTGGGTGATGGAGTATTTGCCCAGATAAAAGGTGGGGACAGTCACAGGATGCTGAGGGCCTTCAGTGGAAGAGAGATCGATCTCCTCTTCCGGCGAACCCATCATAAATTCTCCACCAGGAATCAGCATCATATCCAAGCTCACCTCGGCGCTGAGCTGTTCGCGGAAAAATTGAGCCGTGTGTTTGGTTCTGGTTTGGACTAGGCGCATGGTAATAGATGGGTTTTCAGGGTTTTAAAGCTGCTGGGCTAAAACGGTTTGAAGATCTTTGAGCATGGGGTTAGTGCCTTGGGTGATCGCTTTTTGAATTAAATGGGGGACGAGGGTGGCGATCGTTAAATCTGGGAAAATCTGGCTTTCGAGGCTAGTTTGGTATCCTTGGGTTGCCCAGAGATAAATGGTCAGTTGGCCATTTTGATAGATCCATACTTCGGGGACTCGGAGAGCTTGATAAACGTCGATCGTGGTTTTGGAGGTGAGGTCCCATTCGATCGCTAAATCTGGCGGCGGATCGGTGGCCAAGTTGAGGTTGGCACAATTACGTACCCGCTGGGAATTGGCGATATAAAAACAGGTGTCTGGCTCAATGCCAGCGATCTCTGGTAATTTTAAAGTCGTAGAACCAAAGTCTTCCCAGTCTCTGTTTTGAGCTGCTAAAATCGTAGTGACAATATAGGCAATGATCCGGTGTGGTCGTTCGTGCAGCGCGAGGGGAGACATGATTTCTAGCTGATTTTGATAATAGGTGATGCGGCTGGTTCTTTTTTCGCCTAAATCCAACAATATTTCTTCAAAATCTTGCCAAGTTACATTGGCGATCGAAATTCGACTGCCGGGGGTGAGTTGGATGCTAGGAATAGGGATGGCGACGGTCATAACAAGTTGCGCTATTGAAGGTAAGTTGCTGTAGTTGTTGCGACAAGCCGAACGACATTTTTGTGGATTGTTGATCCAGCCGCCGCCCCAGTTGTTTCTGCTACCCCACTCTATATTTTACAGGATGGATTGAATTTTTGGTGCAGTCGCCAGGTATGGCCATGGGCAAACCAGCTTTGGCGAGATTGGAGGATGCGATCAGCCACCAATGGTGGATGTAGTTGCAGGCATAGGGTGGCCAGGTAGCCTGCAACCATCTAGGTGCAAGAGTGCAGTCAATACATCCAATGAGACCTACAATCCATGGATATCTATGAACCACCGAACCCAATGGTAGGGGCACCGTGCCCCTACCATTGGATTTATTGAATTCATTAGCCCAAAAAGATTCACAGGTATTCAATGTTTCTACAAAAACGCTGAATAACAGCCTTTGATGAGTTACTGTTCAAAGATTTCAAAGGTGCGATAAGTGCCGGGCTGATAGCTATGGGCTCAAAGTTATCTCGATATCACTTGCTGTGCTGGGCTTTTTTGGCCGATCGCAGGAGGTTCTCGAAGCTAATAATTTGGGGCCAGAGGTTGCCGTGTCGTTTCATACTGATCTAGCCGGGACACATTGAAAGCCCTCACCCCAGCCCTCTCCCAAGTTTGGGAGAGGGAGCAAGAGACTCCGCTTTTGGCTCCGGCTCCCCTTCTCCCAGAATTGGGAGAAGGGGTTGGGGGATGAGGGCTTTCAATGATTTTCGTTGTTTTTTGTCCCGCATTAAGTTCCTACCGATCTGGCCTGCTGCTTAATCCAGCCGCCCAGATCTGTGCCGATGTTGTTAATGGCTCTGCTGGCAAATTCGTATTGCCCCAGGGGCAGGACTTTAAAATCGAAGAGCAACCGGGTTTGATAGCGGAGGACATCTAGCTCGATATTGATGCTTTGCAGTTGCTCTGCTTTACTTTGGGCAAACCGGACTCTGATCAGAGCTTCTAGCAAGCCATATAGACCTTGGGTCATGCATTCGCCAATGGCAAATTCATGCTTCCGAGGCAATTTATTGAGATGGGGAATGTACCACTGAATGAAGTCGTAGTTTTTTTGGATGATAGCTTCGCTTGCACCTCCGGTAAACGGTAGTTATGTCAAAGGTTGGGGGTTGATTTTGAAAAAATTCAAACACTGCACGGCTCAAAGGACAAAAGGGCTACGAAGTCCTAATAGCTTCCCTCACAACTCGAAAACCAACATTATCATTACGGTAGTCAGGAGATTTGCGGTTATAGCGACAAGCAGAACGGCAGTTTTGCGGATCGCTGATCCAGCCGCCGCCCCGCAGCATTCTAAGAGCATTCTTTTCTAAACCCCACTCCCAAGCAGTGCCATCCACTGGTGCCCCGGAATAGTTATGATAGGTATCCTGACACCATTCCCAGACGTTGCCATGCATATCATACAACCCAAAAGCATTGGCAACTTTAAAGCTACCTACAACTGTAGTTTTTCTTAGGTAGCTGCCCTTTGTGCCTTGGCCATAATCATAATCTCCATTATAATTCGCCACCTCTGTAGAGATTACATCGCCGACATGAAAGGGAGTTTCGGTGCCTGCTCGACAAGCATATTCCCATTCAGCTTCGCTGGGCAAGCGATAAGCTTTACCTGTCCACTTGCTAAGGCGCTGACAAAACTCCACAGCTTCGTACCAAGAAATGTTTTCTACAGGTAACTTATTATCTCCTGTGAAGATGGATGGATTTAGGCTAAGTTCTCTGGATATTGGGGCCTGTTGAGCGATCACTTGCCATTGCGCCTGAGTAACGGGATACTTGCTCATAAAGAACTCTGAGACGGTTACGAGATGCTGAGGGCTTTCAGAGGGAAGGTGACCGACCTCCTCCTGAAGTGAACCCATCATAAATCCCCCCCCACGAATCCGCACCATTTCTAGTTGCACATTATTTCCTAAGGGTTCTATAAACTGATAGGCTGCCGCCGTTCTCAGTTGGATTTTAAACTCACGCTGCCGGAAAAATCGAGCTGCTTGTGGTTCCAACATTGCTACATTAAACTGAAATAATTCCAGTGAGATCTCTGCCAGAAAAGAGAGAGTCACTGTCTCAAACTCAATACTTTGCAGCTCTGGTATCAAAGCATCTTGTAGTTCTGGTATCAAAGCAGTTCGATCAACACTGCTCCCCGTGACAAGCAGCTGAACCTTATCTAAATTCTTTAGCTTGTCCGCCAATTCGGCATATTCCCCACCCCAGAACCGCAAAGTGTCTTCCCGTACTTGGGCAAAAGAAACCACATCTATCGGCGTATCACCCCAATCTTGCTCGGGCACCAACAAAGCATCAAACTTACTATAAAAGCCCTCAAAACGTTCCTCGATATACTTATTGACTCGATCGCGCACCTCTTGCGGGAATTGCTCAAAAACCTGCTCTGCAATTTTTTCACCTGCTGCTTCTGCCTCCGAAATAGGAATTGCCCGTTTCAAAACATCACGAACTTGGAGCGCAAAATCATATTGCTGCCGACCATTTTTTGACGTAGCCGGAATCAGCAAACCACTCAGCACCATTTCCGCTAAATGTAATGCACCGGTTTCCAACAAAGCATCATCACCAGACTGACCTAAATTTTTCTGAATCAACCTAATTACCGACCAATCCACCGGCAACATCGCCATTACATTAGCCAGCCTTTGAGCCTGCCTCGAAGCCGTATTCCTAAATCTTTGTACCAATTGCTCTGCTGTTAACTCTGGTGGCAATGATGCCTTAGGAAGACCCTCATCCCCCGGCCCAAGGAGGGGAGTAGGAAGCTTAGTCTCTTGCCCCCTCTCCCCACTTGAGAGAGGGTTGGGGTGAGGGTCTTCTGGCCCATCCAAAATCACAATTCCCGTCGTAGGCTGCTCCCCGATCGCCCGCAACGATTCCGCCCAAACCTGAATCGATCGCGGTTGCATGGTAATTACCGGAAACTTTTTTCCGCCTTGCAAACGCCGCTGCTGCCGAGGCGACAACCCAGCCAAAAACCAATCTCGATTCAAAGCCCCCGGCAACCTAGCCCCCAACCGCACCGGATAGCCCTCGCCTAAAGCACTGCGTTCCCAATAGTGATAGGGCAAAAGCTGCACAATTGTCACCGGATTTTCTTGTGCCCACTCCAGCAACAAGTTCACAATAGTGCCCGATCGCCAACCATCGGAAGTACAGTCGCTCAAAAACAAAATCAAGCGGCGCCCGCCCGCATCCAACAGCTCCCTAGGGCTACGGGGCTGACGCTGCAATCCATGGGTTGTCTGTAAAAATAACAAGGGCTTCTCCCCGGCCACCGCCTGCAACTGCCAAGTCCGCACATCCCGAAAAGCCCCATGGCGCTCTAGCAAATGCCGAAACTCCTCGATCGTCTGTCGCCACACTTCCGACACACTAGTGACTTCAATCACGATCGCCAATTCCAACCACCGTTCCGGCTCCGGTCGCACCACCGGACTCCAGATTTTTTCTTCCACAATTCTAGTTACGGTGGCTTCTTCATCAATGACCATCCGCACCTGAGAAGGTACCTTGCGCAACAAAGGCCGCAATGCCCTAGCTATTGCTCTGCGATGATTCATACTCAACGCCGGAGCCTCGGGCATCTTCACCGGCACCGGATTAATCGTTTCTGGTGGTTCTGGTCTCGTCGATAGCTCCAATACAACATCAGCCACAATATCTGCGGGAGTCGATCGCTCTATTGTCGGTAATTTTTCTGATCTAATAACAGGGGCGATCGCTTCTTCCGCCACCACTGAAGTTTCACTGACAGATTCCGAAGGTTCCTCGCCACCGCCTAATTCTCCACCCATCTGCACCGCTAACCACAGAATTTCCGCCAGTTCGATCGAGCTAGGTTCTAGCCCATCACATACCTGACGAATAGACTGCTGAAGCTGCCTAATGGGTAAATTCATGTCACCTCTCCACGATTCAGCTCCCGTAGCAAAATCTCCTCCACTTTTGGTGATTTATCTATTCCCCCTGCTTGCAGACGAATATGAATAGCATTGAGCAATTGGTCGGTTGCCAGCAATTTTCCACTTTGAACATCGGCATGAAATTTCTCAATCAAAATCCTGAGTTGATCGGCTTGCGCTACTGCCATTACACCCCACTGTTTTTCTACAATAGTCCGCAGCTCATCCACATCCTTGGGATTAGGCATGGCAAATCGTAGGCAGCGCCGTAAAAACGGGGGCGAAAAATCTCGTTCTCCGTTGCTGGTCATAATTACCAGCGGAAAAGTTCGACAGCGCACCATCCCATTGGAGATTTCAGCCTTCAGCTTTCTGCCATCCAGGCGATCGATCGTCCATACGTTATTTTTTGCTCTTTCTAACCGCTCCAATTCAGGGATCGCAAATTCTCCATCTTCAAATAAATTTAATAAATCATTCGGTAAATCGATATCACTTTTATCAATTTCGTCAATCAATAAAACCCTAGGCAAATCTGAATCTCGGGGCAAGAAAGCCGTACCCAAAGCACCCAAGGTAATATAGTTTCCGGTTTCTTCTGGGGTTTGGCCATCCTGCATTCGCCCGATCGCATCATAGCTATACAATCCATCTCTGAGAGTACTGCGAGTTGTGATCGGCCATTTCAAGACGCTGCCCAAGCCCAATTCTCTAGCTACCGCATAGGCCAAAGTCGATTTACCAGTTCCCGGATTACCCGTAATCAGCAAAGGCCTCCTCAGAATAAGGGCAGCGTTGACCATCTCGATCGCCAAATCAGGAGCCTTGAAACTCTTCCCCTTCCGGCGCTGCTGCTCCTCAGCATCCTGCGGATCATCACTAAACTGTCGCCAAGGAGGAGCCGGTAGCAAATCATCCGATGTGATGTTTTTCTTTACACCATCACCATTATAGATTTTCCAGCTTATGGGTTTTGAGTCTGTCATAATTAATTAAACCACCTTGGTATTTTTACTGTACATCGATTCGTCAGGAAACGTTCGAAATGGGTTGTCCCAGAGTAAAGATAAATGTTCTACTCCCGATATTCCACTCCCACGGTGACAAGTTAGAGCCTCTGGAAGTTTACTAATGGGGTCTTCAGCTACCAATGAGTTGATGAATCCCTCTGTTACCGAAGAATCCATTGATGACTGGCGCAGCCACAAAGCGACAGGAATTCCTTGCTCTAAAAAAGCTTCCCAAAAATCTTGTTGTTGGTTTCCTCCAGCAATAAATTGACAACCAACAACCTGCTGATTGAGACGATTTAAATATTTTGGCCCATCAATGAGAGCAAAATCTTCTAATGCTTGCGAACAATAAATATCTGGACTGCTCCATAATCGCTGCCAATACTTTTGCTTGTCTGACAATGCATCATCACAAAGCATAGCACAGTTCTGATCATATATACGAATAACCACAGATTTGCATAGCTGGCCGCACTTGCTGCCAGTTCCATCCTGTCGAACTGGCCATTGATTTACAGGCAAATCGAGTAAGGGAATTGGCAAAAAACACTCTATCATCAAGTCAGATTTAGCAACGCCATGAACATCGTGGCAAGCCTTAATGGCATTGCACAAAATACCAGGCAGCTCTTCTCTCAGTTCAAATTCAGAATATTCTTGCAATGGATTGGAATCAACCTTGAAATAACGAGCATCAGATTTCTCTTCATATTCTGCGGACAAGGGATTTTGAATTTCGGTAAAGATAGTTTCAACTAAATAGAGCGTATCATTCTCAGCAGGCTTCACCTTCACCAATAAGTGCTTTTCCACTGGCGAGAACTGAATCAGCTCTAATCCTCGCACTTTTAACCATTGCAGTAATGCTATCTTTCCATCTTGATTAACTAAGCGGTAGTCATTAATAATACGACTGACAAATTCTGGCAAAGGATTTCTAGGTATTTCTGCCAATCGCAATAGTTTTTCCTTGACATCCAACTCTTGGTCATTACTCACCACTCCAGACAAAGAAGATTGATAAGCACTATTGATGATTTCCAAGCTGACATACACCACAATGGAGTAGAGTTCCTTCACTCCTGCTGCGCCCAAGATTTCTTGATCAAGTTGTTCAAGAACCTTAGCTACTTCATCCATCTTCTGATGAATGATTTTTTGCTTTTCCTTCAGTTCCCCTCTTTCAGAATTTAATTTAGCCGTATTGATATCTTCGTTTAAATCCCATGATTTATTTCTCAGGCTGTCATATTGGAGCTGAAAGTCGCGTTTTTGTTCCTGCTTGTTAAGCGTTTGCTTAGATAGATTCATCCTACAGACCTAACTCATTGATATCAATTTCGATTCTCTCCATTTCTTTGTATACATAGTCTAATTGCTTTTGCAGGATTCCTCTCTGACTATATGACGTGCTGCAATTAATGTCTTGAATGATATTCTCTGCCTTGCTGCGCAAGGAGTCCCACTGCTGATTTAATTGAGCTTCCTTGATTTTTTGCACCTCACTTAATGCCCGAGGCAACTCCGGCAAAGGCTCAGAGTTTTTCTCCGAGGCCGATGTTGCCGATGGCTGTCCCGGAAAATCGACTATTGAGTCTGGTGGCTCGTCTAATAAGCCATCCAACAATTCTTGTTTTGCCTGAACTCCATCTAAACCTACTAGATCTATGTAAATAATTTGAGGAAGCAATCCTTCCAGGTCACATTTCTTCACCCGAACTGGAATCAGCAATCTTTTTTTTGATTGTGCATCTTTGGCAAAAGCCGCTGCCCACTCCGGCTGCGTAAAAGTCGATTTCAGATAAGAATCCGAAAGGACAGCGATCGTCCGCTTACATTCCAACGTCGCCTGCTGCATCTCCAGCACAAAATTATTGCCCGGTCGGAAATCTTTGTACTGCGTCGTTACCGTATAGCCCGCCTGCTCTAAAGTCTGGGTAATCCACATCGCCCACTGCTTATCGGCCTTATTATAGCTGACGAAAAAATCTTTCATAGTTTTGGTGAAAACAGTAAAGCGATGTGGGCTGTCGCCTAGGCTAGCGCCACGCAAGTCAAAGCAGCATTTAGGTTCAACACCACTGCCAGAAGCACCTTTTGTCACCCAATACTGAATGTGAAGGATAACTTCCCTAAAAGCCTTCCTTGTTTATACACTAGCTCACAGAAAAAAGAAACTCATCGATCGAGTTCCAACCAAAAAACTTATCAAATCTTCGTTCAGCTTGCAACCTATTCTGCTAGGATTCATCCCAAACAATTATCGCTCCAGACTCCGGCTCCCCTCTCCCAGAATTGGGAGAGGGGCCGGGGGTGAGGGCTTCTATTGCAACCTATTCTGCTAGGATTCATCCCAAACAATCATCGCTCCAGACTCCGGCACCCCTCCCCCATATTTGGGAGAGGGGCCGGGGGTGAGGGCTTCTATGAACCTCCCTGATCGACTTCACCCCCCCAACCCCCAGCATGTTCGACAACCTCTCCAAATTCCTCGCCCAGGAATACTCCCAAGACTTCGCCACCTGGCTCGTAGGCAAACCCATTAAATTTACCGAACTGAAACCTACGGAGCTATCGATTGAACCCATCCGCGCCGACTCCGTCATCCTACTCAAATCTCGCAAACTCATTGCCCACACCGAATTCCAAACCGATCCAGAACCAGAGATTGGCTTCCGAATGGCCGACTACAACCTCAGAATTTATCGCAAATTCCCCGAACGCGACATCCTCCAAACCATCGTCTACCTCAGAAAAACCACCTCACCCCAAGTCTTCGTTTCCACCTTCCAAGCCAACCAACTTCACCATAAATTCAGCGTTATCCGACTCTGGGAACAACCCACCGACCTGTTCCTTCGATACCCCGGATTGTGGCCTTACGCTGCACTTACGGATACCCCCGATCCTCTGGCGACCCTGCGCACAGTCGCCCAAAAAATCGATGGAATCGAGAACCGCCGCCAACGCAGCAACCTTTCAGCAATCTGCCTAGTAATGGGCGGGTTATCATTAGAAAAGAAGTTAATCGAGCCAATTTTCAGGAGCGAACTCATGAAAGAATCAGCAATCTATCAAGAATGGCGGCAAGAGAATCTAGCCGAAGAACGCCTAGCGATCGCCCGCAAAATGCTCCAAGAAGGCATGAACCCAGAAATCATCGCCAAAATCACCGAGCTATCGATCGCCCAAGTCCAAAAACTGCAAAAACAACCCTAGCCATCCACAGCAATCCTGAGCTAAGATAATAGGTGTGTACCACCGGAGCATCCTTCAGCCATGGTTCAGCAGCTCACAGAAGAAATCATCTATCCAGATTGCGACGGCCAGCCCATGTCCGACAACACCCTCCAGTTTAGCTGGATCGTCAAAATCAAAGAAAACCTAGAAATCCTATTTGCCAAAGACCCCAACGTCTTTGTCGCCGGAGACCTCCTGTGGTACCCAGTAGAAGACAGCAACACCATTAGACGAGCGCCCGATGCCATGGTAGTCTTTGGCAGACCCAAAGGCGAACGCGGCTCCTACCAACAGTGGCAAGAAGACAACATCGCCCCTCAAGTCGTCTTCGAGATCTTGTCCCCAGGCAATCGGCTAGCCGAAATGACCGCCAAACTTGAATTCTATGATCGCCACGGCGCAGAAGAATACTACATCTACAACCCCGACACCATAGACTTTACCGGGTGGCTGCGCCAAGACAACCGCCTCCAAGGCATTAGCGACATCTCCGGCTGGGTCAGCCCCCGCCTAGGCATCAAATTTCAACTCGGTGCCGAACTAGAAATCTACACCCCCATGGGTGAGCCATTTTTATCCCCATTGGAAATTGCCCAAAAGGCGGAGATGGCCCAACTAGAAGCCGATCGACAGCAACTACGGGCCATATCCGCCGAAGAACAGGCCACAGCTGCTCAGCTCGCAGCCGAACAACAGGAGCTACGGGCTATCTCCGCCGAAGAGCAGCTAGAGAAAGAGCGAGAGCGATCGAGCGCAGCTGAACAACAAATCGCCGCGATGACAGCCAAACTGCGCGCCCTGGGAATCGATCCCTAACCTTCCAGATTCGACTTCAGCTTCAACTGGAGATCGGTGCCTTTCTTCAAGACTACTTCTCCACCGGGACTAGATAACACAAAAGCCGTAGCAGCGGCAGCTCCAGCCGCCTTACCATGCTTGAACTTAGTCTTATCACCCACAAAATGACCGGCAACGGTACCAGCCAGAATAATGCCAGCATTCTTCATGAACTGGCCTTTGGTCTTAGATTCAACCTGGGTGTTCACTAGATCCGCATCGATCTCCAACAGATCGCCATTCTTGAGCTTGATATCATCAAATTCCAGACTGAGCTTAGCTTTTTTGCCCTTGGCCGCCTTCTGGACTTCCTCCAAATGACCTTCAATCACTGCATCCTTCAAGATCGGATATTTAGAAACGGTGTTGTTATGGAGCTTCACAGTGAATTTGTCGTTATTCTTGTTCTTGCCAGTGGAAATTTCCTGTTGTAAATCTGTACTGATAGTGATTCCCTTCGGGGCCACCACCGCACCGCCGCTAGTCTTGGTTAGCGCCGAGCCATTGGTACCAGCCTTCGATTTGGGCTTATCGTCCACCTTACTACTGCTGCAACTGGCTAAGCTGCCCAAAGAAATAGTCAATAAAGCGATCGAAGTAATTTGCTTAAACATAGTCTTGGTTCTCACACCATTCAGAATACTTAATGCAAAAATTCTAACATTTGCATATGGGGGTTGTGGGATCCTGCAACAGCGCGCAATATTTCCTTAATTCCACCTTTGCCAACGCAAATGACGTATTCACAGTGTCCCAGCGATAAATGTAGTATATTAGTACATAGCACCGCCCCTGGAGAAATTGATCGTGGAAAGCCCTTTTATTCTGACTGCCCCCTTTCAGCCCACCGGCGACCAGCCTCAAGCGATCGAAGAAATCCTCATCAACCTCCGCCAGGGCCACCGCTGCCAAACGCTCCTGGGAGCCACCGGCACCGGCAAAACCTTCACCATGGCCTCGGCGATCGCCGACTATGGTAAACCCACCCTCGTCTTGGCTCACAACAAAACCCTCGCTGCCCAACTCTGCAACGAGTTCCGCCAGTTCTTTCCGCACAACGCCGTCGAATACTTCATTTCCTATTACGACTACTACCAGCCCGAAGCCTACATCCCAGTCACCGATACCTTCATTGAAAAAACCGCAGCCATCAATGAAGAAATCGACATGCTCCGCCACTCCGCTACCCGATCGCTCTTCGAGCGGCGAGACGTAATCGTTGTAGCCTCCATTAGCTGCATCTACGGCCTAGGCACCCCCGCCGAATACCTCAAAGCCGCCCTCCCCTTTGAAGTGGGGATGGAAATCAACCAGCGAGACGTCCTCAACCAACTCGTCACAGTCCAATACACTCGCAACGACATTGAAATGGGCCGGGGTAAATTCCGGGTGCGCGGTGATGTGCTAGAAATCGGCCCCGCTTACGAAGATCGGGTCGTCCGCATCGAGTTCTTTGGTGACGAGATCGAAGCGATCCGCTACATCGATCCGGTAACCGGCGCGATCATGGAAACCCTCAAACAGATCAATATCTATCCCGCCCGTCACTTCGTCACCCCCGCCGAAACCATCGAGCAAGCCATCCAAGATATCCGCGATGAACTGGTGCTGCAACGAGACCAATTAGAAAAAGCCGGGAAACTCATCGAAGCCCAACGCATCGACCAGCGCACCCGCTACGACCTAGAAATGCTGGGCGAAGTGGGCTACTGCAACGGCGTAGAAAACTATTCTCGCCACCTCGCCCGCCGGGCCGCCGGAGCACCACCAGAATGCTTAGTAGACTACTTCCCCAACGACTGGCTGCTAGTGGTAGACGAATCCCATGTCAGCGTCCCCCAAATTCGGGGCATGTACAACGGCGACCAAGCCCGGAAAAAGGTACTAATCGATCACGGCTTCCGCCTCCCCAGCGCCGCCGACAATCGCCCCCTCAAGTCCGAAGAATTCTGGGCCAAGGTCAACCAATGTGTATTCGTATCGGCCACTCCGGCTCAGTGGGAGCTAGATCTTTCGGAAGAACGGATCGTGCAGCAAGTGATTCGGCCCACGGCGGTGCTGGATCCAGAGATCTTTGTGCGGCCAACCACCGGCCAGATCGACGATCTATTGGCCGAGATCTACCCCAGAGCCCAGCGAGATGAACGGATACTCATTACCACCCTGACCAAGCGGATGGCTGAGGATTTGGTGGAATACCTGCAAGAGCGCCAAGTCCGGGTGCGTTATCTCCATTCGGATATTCAGTCGATCGAGCGCATCGAGATCATCCAAGCCCTCAAAAACGGTGAGTTCGATGTTCTGATTGGTGTCAACCTACTACGCGAAGGTCTAGATCTGCCGGAGGTCTCCCTAGTGGCGATCTTGGATGCAGACAAAGAAGGCTTTTTGCGATCGGATCGTGCCTTGATCCAGACGATCGGCCGAGCGGCCCGCCATATCAATGGCCAAGCGATCCTCTATGCAGACAACATGACCGACAGTATGGTGCGGGCGATCGAAGAAACGGAGCGTCGCCGCAATATCCAAGCCGCTCATAATAAGCTGCATAATCTCACCCCCCAACCAATCCGCAAATCCTCAGGCAACGCCATCCTGCAATTTCTGGATGTGTCCCGCCGCCTCAATGGTCAGCAGCTAGAAGCAGTGATGGAAAATGTCCAGGATCTATCCCTCGACCAAATCCCAGAAATCATCCAGCAACTGGAAGCGGAAATGAAGGCAGCAGCAAAGGAAATGGAATTCGAGAAAGCAGCGGAAATCCGCGATCGGATCAAAGTCCTGCGGGCCAAGCTGACCGGCAGCAAGATTTGATATCTTGGATTCAGGGAAACTGACGCAATTCAAAGGCAAAAATCATGAATGCCGCTTACACGATCAACTTGGAACCAATCATCCACCTCAGTGACGAGCAATTCTACCAACTCTGCCGTACCAATCCCGACGTTAAATTCGAGCGGAACGCCCAAGGCGCAATACTGATCATGCCCCCAACTGGCGGTGTTACTGGCAATCGTAACTTTGAAATTGGAACGGAATTGGCAGTCTGGAATCGTCGCGAAAAACTCGGAATTTGCTTTGATTCTTCTACTTGCTTCCAGCTGCCCAATGGAGCTGATCGATCGCCCGATGTTTCTTGGATTGCGATCGATCGCTGGAACAGCTTGACCCCAGCTCAGCAAGAAAAATTTCCACCAATTGCTCCAGACTTTGTACTGGAGCTAATGTCACCGACAGATCGACTAGGTGACACCAAAAAAAAATTGCAGGAGTACATGGCTAATGATGTCCAACTTGGTTGGCTAATAGATCGCAAAAAGCGTTACGTAGAGATCTACCGTCCCAACCAGCCAGCCGAAATTCTGGAAAATCCGGAGAGACTATTTGGCGAAGATGTTCTACGGAATTTCGAGTTAGTAATGTCGCTCGTTTGGTAGCAGAGAAATCTGAGTGGCTTGAATATATCCGATGGCCTTCAGGAACCCAACTTGAAGGCTTCCACGAACATGCTGTAAACAAAGCCAATTTTGAGGGCATTGAGCAGATCGAGAACTAGGTTGCCCAGACTGCTAATGTCTTGCTCCAGCTCAGCCTCCGGGCTACGCACAGAGCCGCGCACCCACACCCCACCGCGCCGCCGATAAACCAGCCAGCTCAACAGCTCCGTCAGCAACAACAGCAGCACCGAAGCCCCAATATCCGACTGGGCCACCTGGCCTACCAGCAGCGTCACCACCGAACCCAAAAAATTCCCCAACAGCAGCGCAATCAGCCACACCGCCAACCGCCGCCAAGGATTGGCAAACAGCCGTTGCAGGTTGACGGCCACGAAACCTAAAAGATTGCTGATCCGAGTATTTTGCATAAATTTCAATATAAAGCCAAAGACCCCCACTGAATCAGTGGAGGTCTCTAGAAAACCGCAGCGACGAATTAGTCTTTCTTTTTAGTGTTGTAAAGATTGCGCGGGGGCTCACGGAAAGCGATCGCAAAAAAGATCACGCCCAGGGCCAAAGCCGTTACCAAAATGTAAATAGTAGCTTCCATGATTTTTTCTCAGGATACTTAGTTTTGTAGAGGGTCAGGAGAGATCGCTCTCCCCTGACTAACAGTTTACGCTTCTTGCTTCTTAGGAGTAGAAACGTCACCAAGTTTTTGGTACTTACCAAACTCGATTTGTTCTTCGATCCCCTCTTCTACCCCAGCGAATACATCGCGGTAGATAGTACGGGCACCGTGCCACAAGTGGCCAAAGAAGAACAACAGAGCAAAGACCGCATGGCCAAAGGTAAACCAACCACGAGGGCTAGTCCGGAATACACCATCGGAATTCAGAGTCTCCCGATCGAATTCAAAGATTTCGCCACCTTGAGCCTTCCGGGCAAATGCCTTCACTTGAGAGGGTTCCTTGAAAGTTTGACCATTCAAAGCACCACCAGCAAAAGTAGCAGTTACACCAGCTTGCTCGAAGCTGTACTTAGATTCTGCCCGACGGAAAGGAATGTCGGCGCGGACAATGCCTTCGGAGTCGGTCATGATCACAGGGAAGGTTTCAAAGAAGTTCGGCAGACGACGAACATTCAAGACCCGACCAGCAGCATCCTTGAAGATGGGGTGACCGGACCAAGATTGAGCGATACCATCGCCTTTATCCATGGCCCCAGTACGGAACAGACCACCCTTCGCCGGGCTGTTACCCACATAGTCAAAGAAGGCTAGTTTATCCGGAATTGCTTGCCAAGCTTGCTCTTCCGTCTGGCCAGCATTTACGCCAGCCTGTACCCGCCGCTGAATTTCTTGGGTAAAGTAGCCACCATCCCACTGGTAACGAGTCGGGCCAAATAGCTCGATCGGAGTGGTAGCGTTGCCGTACCACATGGTACCAGCAACGATGAAGGCCGCAAAGAAAACCGCTGCAATACTGGAAGACAGAACAGTTTCGATATTACCCATCCGCAGCGCCTTGTACAGACGCTCCGGCGGACGAACGGTCAAGTGGAACAAGCCAGCAATGATCCCCACCGTACCGGCGGCAATGTGGTGAGCCACTACGCCACCCGGATTGAAAGGATTAAATCCTTCGGGCCCCCATTCCGGAGCCACCGGCTGCACATGTCCCGTAATCCCATAGGGATCGGAAACCCACATGCCCGGCCCAAATAGACCCGTCAGGTGGAAGGCCCCAAAGCCGAAGCAAAGAAGACCGGAAAGGAACAGGTGAATACCAAACATTTTTGGCAAATCCAAGGCGGGCTCGCCAGTCCGAGGATCCTTGAAAAGATCTAGATCCCAATATACCCAGTGCCAGATTGCAGCTAGGAAGAGTAGTCCAGCCAGAACGATATGGGCGGCGGCTACTCCTTCGAAAGACCAGTAACCAACATCAGCTGCCGATTCACCGGGGACGATGCTCCAGCCACCCCAGGACTTGGTAACGCCCAAGCGTGCCATAAACGGCAGCACGAACATACCTTGACGCCACATGGGGTTAAAAACTGGATCGCTGGGGTCAAAGGTAGATAGCTCAAACAGAGCCATCGAGCCAGCCCAACCCGCCACGAGGCCAGTGTGCATTAAGTGTACAGCAATCAATCGGCCTGGGTCATTCAGGACGACTGTATGTACTCGATACCAAGGTAGTCCCATTGACTACGCTCCTCCAAGTAAATAAGGTTGTCGATATTTTTTGTATATAGCAGTAAATATTGCTGCAATTTCTTGACTCATGTTAATCCGCTTACGCTCCAGAATCAAGGCAATTAGTACCTTTGGGGAAACTTGCTGAGCAGGGGGATCGGCGGACGATCGACCCACGGTGGGCTACTTACTGCCCTTGGAAGGGACTAGAAGTTTTTCACTTTTCTTTACATTTATTTACAAAGATCGGGGTTTTTCGGGCCGATCGAGCCGCAGATCCTCCTTCAGCGCTAGGATCAACCTAGCTGTTTCCTTAAACTTATTTCCGATGGGTGAAGCAAAACGTCGTCAGGCGAATCCTGACGCAGATTCCAGCACCAAAGACCGCATCGTAGCTTGGCTACCCCTAACCAAGAGCCAAGCCCAGCAATTTGTCCAGCTCACCACCAAAGGAGCTTGGTTCGGCATCGGAGCGATGGCGCTGCTCTGGATTATGGTTCGCCTCATTGGGCCAGCAGCAGGTTGGTGGACTACTCAGTAGTCCCAGAGAGGAGTGTAGTACTCCTCTAGCATGTATAAATCATTACTATATCCGGGGTAATTTGCTGCCGAAACATTAGTAAATATTGATCCCCGCTCGTCCATATGTAAGGATTTCTGAACAAAAAAGCTTAAGAAATAATTAAGGCTATAATGGCGGCAGGTTCCCTTGGAGGAAATACCCCGAATGTTTTCAAGAATAGCTGGACAGCATCGCGACCTAGTTAAAGACCTGATCTTAAATCTTCATGCCTTGGCGATCGCCCTCGAAAACAAGGGCTACATCACGTCTTGGTACACCTGTGGCGACGTACTAGAAAGCGCCTCCTTTATGGTCAGCTTGGCCGATGGTCACCAGATCCGCTTCTTTGTTTCCGATAGCAGCATTAACTGGACCGAGCGTCGGGATGGCAATGAACTAATGAAATTAGAAGGAGCTGAAGCGATCAGCCAACTGCAAGAGCTAGCCAACTTACTGAAAGTCCCGGCCCCAGTTTGTGCAACAAAATAAGTTACCCAGATCGCTGCCATCGGGCAGCGGGAATGTTAGGCTCAGATTACTCACCACACACTATTCCTGGCTAAATCTTAGTCAAATCCATGCAACCATATAGGGCTTCGCTGCAATCCGGTTGGCAGCATCAGTTCATCGAGACCAATAACATCCGCCTGCACTGCGTTACCCAAGGAGAAGGGGAATTGGTAATTCTGCTCCATGGTTTTCCAGAATTCTGGTACTCTTGGCGACATCAAATTCCCGTCCTAGCCCGTCATTTCAAAGTTGTCGTTCCCGACCTCCGTGGCTATAACTATTCCGATAAGCCCAGTAGTGGCTACGATCTCGATACACTCAGTCGTGATGTCATGGGCCTGATTAAGTCCCTGGGATACAACAAAGCTCATATCGTCGGTCATGATTGGGGCGGCGCGATCGCCTGGCATCTGGCTCAGAAGTTTCCCCAAGTGCTCGATCGGCTAGCCATCCTGAATGCGCCCCATCCCCAACAGATGTTGCAGGAACTCAGCACCAATTTCGATCAACTGCGCCGCAGTTGGTACATGTTTGCTTTCCAGGTACCGGGCATCCCCGAATGGCTGATCAAGCAAAACATCAAAGACTTCGTGCTCAACGTGTTCCGGGGCCAAGCCGTCCGGAAGGGAGCTTTCAGCGCCGAAGATAACCAGATTTATCAAGAAGCCCTAGAAAAACCAGGAGTCTTAGCCGCTGCCCTGAATTACTATCGCCAAATCTTGAACCCCCAACAGTTCCTCAATCCCCAAAATTGGCTCCCAGGACTGAACGCCGTTCCCCAACTGATTCAATCCCCCACCTTGGTACTCTGGGGCCAGGAAGACAGTATGCTCAGCCAACACCTCACCGAAGGCATGGCCAAGTTAGTGGCTGCTCCCTTCCAACTAAAACTGATCCCCCAGTGCGGTCACTGGATCCAGCAGGAAGTCCCCCAAACGGTCAACCGCGAACTAGTCAGCTTCTTCCGTCAAACCACCATCATGGAAGCGGAAGCTTAGGAATGAGAATTTAATTAAGATCCATTATTTGACTGAATTCAATGCATCCATTGGAAGCCCCCACCCCCAACCCCTCTCCCAAGCAGGGAGAGGGGGGCCGGAGCAAAAACGAAGTCTCTTGTCTTGAAAAAGTCCTCCACTTGCGGAGTTGATGCGGTCGGGTTTCCCGACCATGCAATCAACCCAAGCAGGGGAAACCCTAAGACCGGATTTTTCGCTACTCCCTCTCCCTACTTGGGAGAGGGCTGGGGTGAGGGCTTCCCATTGACCCTAGAGGATGGCCATGACCGATCCACTCTTGACTTCTGCCCTGCATCAAGCCCAGCTGATTAGATCGCGGCAGATTTCCCCCACCGAACTGACCCAGCTTTATCTAGAGCGGATCGATCGCTTCAATCCTCTGATTGGAGCCTTTTTTCATGTTGCGACCGCCCGGGCGATCGACACCGCCGCCGCCCAGACCGACCGATTGATGACCGAAGAGCCAGCGGCCCTGCCGCCGCTCTTCGGCTTGCCTACTGCTATCAAAGACCTCCAGCCCGTGGCCGGTATGCCTTGCTCCTATGGAGTGGCCATGCTCCAACAAAACATCGCCACCAGTAACGATGGGATGGCTATGTTGATGAATCGCGCGGGCTGCAACATCCTGGGCAAAACCGCTATCTCCGAGCTAGCCTCCTTTCCCTACAGCGAATCCCCCGGCTTTCCGCCTACCCGCAACCCTTGGAATCTGCAATACACCGCTGGCGGGAGTAGCGGCGGCGTGGCTGCCGCCGTAGCCGCCCATCTCTTACCATTTGGTCCCGGTTCCGATGGCGGTGGTTCCCTGCGCGGCCCGGCCCACTGTTGTGGACTGGTGGCGATCAAACCAACGCGGGGCCGGATTTCCGATGCGCCCGTAGGCGATCGCATTAGTGGCTTGGGTAGCCATGGGCCGATTGCCCGCACTGTGGCCGACGCTGCTGCCTTGCTCGATGCCCTCTCCCAAAAAATCCCCGGTGATTTATATTGCTTGCCCGCGCCCCCAGATTCTTTCCTAGCCGCCGTGGGTCGGCCCGTGCCTACTCTGCGAATTGGGTTCTGTGCATCCTTCTGGGCCGATTCGCCCCTGAGTCCCAGCTATCAAGCTGCCCTGACCAAAGCGGGGCTGCTCTTGGCAGCAATGGGCCATCGGGTGACAGAGGTCAGCATCGATGCCAGCGACCTGCTCACACCTTTTCTGACGGTCTGGCAGACCGCCGTGGCCGCTTCCGGCATCCCAGCTGCGGCTCTCAGCGATTTCAACCAGTGGCTGATGGCCCGATCGGGCAGTGCCGGGGAATATTTGAACGCGCTGTACTTGTTGCAGACGATCGCGCGGCGCATTCTGGCCCAGTGGCAAGACTTCGATGTATTACTCGCTCCGGTCTACAGCCACAGCACGATCGAGATCGGTGCTTGGGCCGCTTTACCCCCAGCAGAACTGTTGGCGATCATTAGTCGCTGGATTTCGCCCTGTCCGGTTTTCAACGCTACGGGTCAACCCGCCTTAATCCTGCCAGTAGCCATAGAAGATCAGACCAACTTACCGATCGGCGTTCAACTAGTCGGCAACTTAGGCGCAGAGGAACTCTTGATTTCCCTCGGAGCCAGCCTCGAAGCTGCCCTGAACTTCACCAGACCCCAGGGGGATTTTTTCGAGTAACGTCCGCCGGGCTGTGCGGTCAGGCTATCGCCTATACTGGAACCAAGGAAAATTTTAGTCTACGGAAAAATGTCTTTTACCCCCCTTTGGTTCCAGTTCCTGATTTGGCTCGATTATCGCCTGGCCTTTATCTTCACGGTCATTATCCCAGTGGTGCTATCGATCTGGGGACTGCGCAAGAAGGTGCTGGTGGTTAATGGGTTGATGAAGATCTATTGGCGGGTGGCCAGTCTCTTGGCCATTACTATCTATTTGGCGATCGGGGAATCTGGACTCTCTTTCTTTACGGGCTGGCTGGCCAGATTGTTGATTCCATTGAGCCTCTGGTTCTGGATCGATATCAACGAAGAAATCGCCGATTTGCCGCCCAAGGCGATCAAGCTGGCCTTGACTGCTTGGCGCTGGGCCATCACGATCTACTGTGCCATCGGACTGGTGGCTTGGACTTTTCCGCTCAAATGTGGCCTTTCCGATGCGGCAGTGAAGGGTGAATACTGTCAGGCTTGGTTCCAGCCGCCTTTGCTCTACAAACAATTTCTGCATAACGGCATACCCGCTGGCACCCTCGGTGGTTTGGCGATCGCCGCGCTCCTGGTTTACGCTTTCAGTTTGGGCTACTTTGTGGTGGTGCGGCTAGGCAAACAGGGTCGCACGGCGATTAATGATAACTAGGGTTGTATGGTAAGACCGATCGGGATCGATCTTTTTGCGGGCGCTGGTGGCATGTCCTTAGGCTTTGAGCAAGCTGGTTTCGATATTGCCGCTGCCGTAGAGATTGACCCGATTCACTGTGCCACCCATGAATACAACTTCCCCCATGCGCCGGTGATCTGTGCCAGTGCGACCGATTTAACCGGGGCGGAGATTCGCCAGCGGGCTAACTTGGCCGATCGAGATATCGATGTGGTATTTGGGGGAGCGCCCTGCCAAGGCTTTTCTTTGATGGGCAAGCGCATTCTGGATGATCCACGTAATCAGTTGGTATTTCACTATGTCCGCTTGGTGCAAGAGCTGCACCCTAAGTACTGTGTATTGGAAAATGTGCGGGGTCTGACGATCGGCAAACATGTTAGCTTTTTGCAAGAGATCATTGAGGAATTGGAGGCGATCGGCTACCAAGTGCTCCTGCCCTATCGGGTGCTGAATGCAGCGGACTATGGGGTACCTCAAGATCGGCGTAGGCTCTTTTTGGTGGCGGCTCGGCGGGACTTGCCCCTACCGATTTATCCAGTAGCTGGGGCTAAAAAAGTGACCGCTTGGGAGGCGATTGGCGATTTGCCGAACGCCGACGATTTTGTGGAGTTGCAGCACAGCGATGCGGTGCCCTGCCAATGGGCAACCGTTAGTGAATACGGCAAGACCTTACGGGGTTTCGAGCGAGATCTTGATGACTATAGCTATCCCCGCTTGTTCGATCGCAATTTGTTGACATCCAGCCTGCGCACCGCCCACACCAGCAAATCGCGCCAGCGGTTTACGGAAACCAAACCAGGACAGACGGAGCAGATCAGCCGTTTTCGCAAACTGGATCCCGAGGGTCTTTGCAATACGCTGCGGGCTGGTACCGATAGCGCCAGGGGTGCCCACACTTCGCCGCGACCGATTCATCCCTATTTGCCGCGCTTGATTACGGTGCGAGAAGCCGCGCGGCTCCATTCCTATCCAGACTGGTTCCGCTTTCACAAAACTAAATGGCACGGCTGTCGGCAGATTGGCAACAGCGTGCCGCCCTTGCTTGCCAAAGCCTTGGCTGGAGAACTCATTAAAGTTCTCGGCGGGCAGCCTTCTCCACCCCAGGATGCCTGGTCCTTAGGGTCCGATCAGTTGTTATCCATGGATATGACTCGGGCCTCGGACTATTTCGGTGTCCCCCGCGATACGATCGCCCAACGGACTCGATTCTCCAAAGGAGAGGCACCGATTCCGCAGAGCGGACGCTCTGCGGAATCGGTGCCAAAACAAAACCCTTTTCCTCCAAGAGAAAAAGGGTGAACTTGCTGGCCTGCGGTAGTGCAGGCAGCTAACGAAATACTACCAACTGGATTTAACAACACCAGGGAGTAAACCTTGGTGGGCCCATTCCCGCAGCACGTTCCGAGAAAGACCAAAAGGACGATAGTAGCCGCGCGGTCTGCCGGTGACCCAGCAACGGTTGTGCAAGCGAGTAGCGGAACTGTTGCGTGGCAACTGCTGAATCTTCCGGTGAGCAGCTAGCTTCTCTTTCTGAGTCGGAGCATTCTTAAACTCCTCGATCAGCGCTGCCCGCTTGTCTGCATACTTATCAACGATTAGCTGGCGCTTTTTCTCGCGCTCGATCATGCTTTTCTTAGCCATAAATATTCTGCTTTGCTTCAGTATTGAATGTTGTTTATAGTCTCCTGGCATCGAATACGAGCAGCGACCAGTCAACCATAGTAGCTTAAGAGCGCATCCACTGGCAAGCAACCCAAAATTCAGTGCGGGGTAACGGCATCTTCGACCAGCCAACAATGACTCATCTGGCCCTGTCTTCTCCCTGCGTCAGCTTGATCCTGAATTTAAGACAGACCATAACGCTGAAGCCATTCTATTAAATCATTGCTGTTAGTAAAATCCAGCAAATCTAGAGCAAGTTGTTCTAGTTGCTCGATCGGCAATGCCTCAATCTTCGCCAACATCTCCTCAGAGAGCTGCCTTCGACGATTCAGTTGATTGAGAACCACTTTAGCTTTGCCCCTGGCTTCACCCTCAGCTTTGCCCTTGGCTTCGCCCTTGGCTTCGCCTGCGGCTAAACTTTCCCTTTCCAGCTCACTAATATAAGGCATATTCTTTTCCCCCTCATAGGCGATCAAGTCAGTTTTAAAAGCTTCAGCCAGATCCGGCGGCAACGTAAGCACCCAATCCACAAAGCGGTACAAGTCAGTAACCTCTTGCTGACTGTAGCCCTGATCGTACATCATTTTCATGATGTTGAGCTTCTGATTTCTCCGGCGCTGTTGACTTTCCTTCCCCTTAGTAGCCTGAGCCGCTAAGTGAGCGAGTACCACCAACGCAAAAGGATTATCACTAGCTGCTAGGTTCTCTTTCTGCTTTTTATAGTCTACCAACTTTATGATAGGAAAAGAGAACTGAAGATTACAGCCCAAAGTATCCCGCGCAAACGAATTAGGCCGCCAATTTACATCCGTATCTCCCAGAACCGCAAAGCTAGCCACCTCCCGTTTAAATTTGTCCCGCAACCTAGCAAAATAGACAAAAATCCGCTCACTAAATTCGTCCTCCTTTTGGTTCTGAATCTCAATGTGCGCAACGATCCACTGTTCCTGGCCATTACGCAAATAGACCTTCGCTAGCTTATCGACAATTCTTTTGCCTGTCTCAGCCTCCAAAGTGACCTGCTGAAGTTCCCCATCCAAAAACTCAAAGCCTCGATTCCAATCGATTTGCCTGTAGGCTTCCGGGAAGAAAAAAGCCATAAATTGTGGGAAGTAAGACTCTAGAATCTGCTTCCACGGTGTGTCTAAAGGCGTTGTCATAAGTTTCCAGAATGCAGCGCGTCCACCCAACCTACCAAAAGGCTAAACCCCTCAAAGCTAGCTGGGACAATGATTATCTCAGCAAAGTTCTAGCTGGTTAAGAATTTGTTTGCCCTAAAATTTAATGCTGGTGGGTGGGGCAAGGGGGAGCCGAAACCGATCGATCCAGCCAACCCACGGCCTGCTGCAAATGGGCCAAACCATCCTGGGAGCGATCGCTGAGTAACAGCACCAAAGCTGCCGCAGCCTGCTCTTGGGCGCGCCTAGCCCGATTGGATTTTAGCCGGTGCCAGTCTCCCTCCGTAATTCGTAGCCGCTCCGCCAGCGCCTGAGCCAATTCCAAGGTCTCGACCTGAGATAAATCTGGAGCCATCGATCGTTTACCTGCCAAATTATGGAACATTAAGCTTAAATGCAGTCTAGCTCGGTTCCGAGCAAAATCCCAGCCGCTATGAATCCCGTCACTACCGCCGATCAACCTGTAGCACCACAGGCCGATCCTTACTTAGAATCGATCGACCAGTTGGAAACCGAAATTGCGGCCCTGCGCGATCGCTACCAGCAGGTGGGCACCGCAGACCTGGCCCGCGCCGAACTTAAGGAACGACAAAAAATAGTCAAGGCCCGAGGCAAATCTCCAGAAACCAAGCAGGAACTACAAGAGATCGCCGCCAAGCTGGGCGACCTAGAGAATATCTTGGAAAGTCAGCTCATGACCATGGAACCATTCTGGACGGCAGTGCGCTTTGGTGGATTAGGAATCTTGATTGGCTGGGCATTGAAGACTTGGCTGAGTTAGGAAGGGCGGATGACATCTGCCCTGACCCGGCTTCAGGTCAACTTAGGGAATCAAGCTTGTCTAAGATTCTCAGACCCTCAGCCACATCGCCCCGTGCAGCCATCAGCTTAAATCGGGTATGGGCATCAAACTCCACTAGAGCAACCGTAGAAAGCTCCTCGATCAGCTTGTTTACACTGACCCCTTGAGACGCAGCGAGTTCTTTCAGCCGGAGGTGCTTATCGTCTGGTATCCGAACGGTCAAAGTAGCCATAGGGTTAACTCCTGATAATTTGTTCTGGTTTCAAAATCGATACATTGGGGAAGGCCAGCTCAGGCGAACGAAAGTCCTTGAGGTTATTAGTGGCAATCACCCCGGCATTGCCGGCCACAGCCAACTCGATTAGATGGTTATCGCCCTCATCTCTAAGGTTCGGTCTCCATGAGTAATAGATCTTCGTCCATTCGGCAACAATCATGAAGGCGGCTAGCAAATTGGCGATCTCGGATTTCTCCAAGCTGCATCTGGCCAAAATTTCTTCCCGACTCATAACTGACTCGTACTCCAAGAACAAAGCAGTTCCCATCAGAGGCTGATACTCACCTAGGAGGCAGCGCCGGATCAATTCTCGACTTGGGCCTTTGGCACCAATTAGGGCACTAACAAAGACACTGGTATCAACAACAATCTTAGTACTCATACCAAATACGATAGCATATATGCTGTCATATTTGGCAAGTAAATTACCACACACTTGCTGCGTTAGCGGAAGTGTGTGGTAATTAACGCGGGTTAGGTGCTGGGGGTGCTTTCGCTGACGGCCTTTTCTGCGGCCTTCTTTTGTTCGCGTTCTTCGCGCTTCTTGCGATCGGCCTCAACCACATCAGCCATAGCCGCCTGCATTTGGACTAGCTTGCTCAAGCTGCTGCGATAGGCATCCAAATCCTTACCGAGCTTGTCACCAGGCAAGTGCAGACCAGCAGCCAACTTCTCCACCGTAGCCTTGCGTTGGACTTCTTCCTCAAACTGACCGGGGGCTACGGACTCTAGCAGAGTGAAGAGACCGATCCCAAATAGGCGACTGTACTTGAATTTGGGATTGTTGGCGATCGATTGCAGAGTGCCAGCCAGAGTGGTGTTAGAGCCATTATTGGCCAGAGCGATCATTTCATCCACAGAATTTTCTTTGGGTAGGTCACCGGCAGCCGCCAAAATAGCCGTCGCATCCCGTCGGTAGCTATCGGCATCTGTCGCAACGGACTGACAAAGACCATCGAAGATACTAGCCTTGTCTGCTGCGGGGCTGTAACTATCCATGAACTTGTCGTAGCTGCTGACCACACCCAGAGCGTAGATAGCGTCGTATTTAAAGCCTTCATTGACCGAGAGTAGGTGCATTTCCACGAGCAATTCTTCTACGACTCGCCGAAAAATCGAGTTAATCGGGCGATCGTGCCGCTCATAGAACTTCCGTTTGCTATCAGAAACTGTACTCAAATTGCTCACTTTGACACATTCTTTTAAATATCGACTTCCTATTATCGACTATTTTTTGTCTTCCTGGCACAATTGAGAAGTTTTTCAATAGCTCTGGGGTGCTGAGGAATCGGCATATTCTCCCATGGAATCTTTGCAGTATTTCCACTACATTGGTTACTGCATAGCCGATCGACTCTGACCCACCCCGGCCCACCATGTTAGAACTGACCATCTTTATTATTTTCTGGGGAACCTGGTCTTTGGCCTGCCTAGCCGGTACCACCTTCCTTTTTCTGGTGCCCAAAAATAAACAGTCGATGCTCACCACCTTAGTCATCTTCTTCAGTCTGGCCGCCTCCATCTATACCCTGGGAATTGGCCTTTGGGTATTTGCGATCGGTGGTAGTTCTCACATTCGGCAAATTGCTGGAGATTCTGGTTACCAAATGTGGGAAGTCTGGAAAAACTCCTGGCCCAAGCTGCTAGTGCTGAATCCCCTGTCGATCCTGTTAGCGCTCTTTTCAGTCTATCTGCCCCCTTCTTCACGGGCACACCGGGACTGGTTTTGGCTGCGCTGCTCCGTGCTGATCGGTGCGGTGATCTCCGTCTGTTTGACCCTCAGTAAACTGCCCAACGCTTACGCTGCTGCGGATTTCTGGCGCTAGGTTCTCAAGATTCTCCAGCGGCTGGCCCGTTGCTGGGGCTAAAATCTTACTTTTTCTTACTGACAGATTTTGTTCTTTGGTGTAGTATCAAAAACGGTTTAGCTGGTAATACTTGTTTGCAAGAATGAGTTATTGATATGGCGGCGGATTTTGAGCGGGTGCTGGCATTGGCGGAACAACTTCTGAACGATAGCCCATCGCGCAGAAGTGGCATGACGGATTTAGAGAAACGAACGATCGGCTGCATCTTGGCCAAGACCTCCTATCGGCAGGCCAGTCTCGACTACCAATACACGGAAAGTTCTTTCCAAAATGCGGCTTCTCGGTTGTTTAAGGATCTTTCTCCAACCCTGAACAAGAAGCTCAGTCGTCGCAATTTTTTGGAGGTGATGAAGGAAGAGGCCGATCGGCGGCACTCGGAGGAGATGAATGGGGAAATTGTGTTCGATCGGCTACAAGCCCAACTATGGCTACGGGAAAAACAGGCGCAGATTGTTTCGGTTTCTTACCAGGCCAACCAAGTGTTGAATATTACGGATTATTTGATGCTTTTTTCGCCGCAGTTTGCGACGACGCTTTGCTTGAATGGGAGCCAGCAGGGTTCTGCGCTGGGGTTGCTGCGGGGTTTGTGCCGATCGTTGCAGGTGGCGGTGCCCCAGGCCAAGGAGGATCTGCCGGGGCTGTTGAAGTTAATTGGGGGGGCCTTGCACCGGCAGAAAACGCTGTTGGTGCTGCGGTTCGATCAATGGAATCTTTCAGGTTCTAAGCGGTTGATGATGGAGTATGCCCAAATTTTGGTGGCGCTGGGTTTGATGAACCACGATAGCTGTTTGCTGGTTTTTGATGCGGATCCGGTGGCGAGTGAGGAGGAACGGCAGCGATCGCTGGGGTATTTGTTGCGGCAGGTGATTACTGAGGGGTCGGGATCCGTGGGGGAAGGCCGGGTGACGAAGGCTAGGCGGGATGCGCTGCGGTTGATTTGTGTGGAGAACGATCGGCAGAGCATTTGCGATGTGATGCAAGCCTATATCCGCTAGGGTGGAAGGTGCCACGCACAAGCCAGAACTCCTTCAGGCTAAGTGCTTTGGAGTTGGCGGAGTTGTCGCAACGATCAGCAGCGGTGGCGCAACAGTCGGTGGCGATGGAGCTATCGGCGAATACCTCTAGAAACCTCGATCGCCTAGAAAATGATCTTGCTGACCTCAAACAAATTGTTGGCATTGTTATTCGGGACAATCAAGCCGACCGGGGAAGAATTACCAAGTTAGAAGAGCCAGAGTAATTTTGTGTTGCGGGGGTATTTCACTGCTGCTAGGGCGGATGAACTTTTTCTGGAATTTGATGTTTTTTTTGATCGATCGCAACTGATCTGTAAATGCTCTGCACGATCTGACGGTACGAGTAGTGTCTCTGTTGGCGTAGCCTCGCCTCTGGCAATAAGAGATAGCTATCCCGTAGGAGATCAGAGCCAGAGTCAAGCCGTTGTTTCAAGTTTTTTCAATGAGTTTAATGTGATTTTTGATGATTTTGCATGAGGATTGACTCCTGGATTTAATATTTTCTTTGGTTTTTATCTTTATCTTGCAAAGTAATAAATAAATTTGGTGTGCTACTTGACAATTTCTAGCCAACATGAGCCTATTGCTATTTCGACGATCCCTAGCAACATATTTTTTGTATCAAATAAATCATTTAAAACGCCCGGGCGAAAAGTAGCAAATGATACTTAGTCAACATGGTTGGTAAACGAGGAAAAAGCAGTGAGCATTCTTACCGATCGGATGAGTTGTTTAAAGGAAATTAGCTGTATATTGGTTTTCTAGTTAAGCTTTCTGGTTATCAAAGGTGTCCCAAAGTGTTTGAGCAGTTTGTTGCAATAGCAGGAATCGCTATTACTGTTTTGCAGGCGAATTACGTTCAGATATTGATCGGCAACCCGCAGCCTAAAGGTTTATCTTTGGCTCAATCTCCAAGCAACTGTCAGGTTCTTTCTGTAACTGGTGGTAACTTGGTTGGTACTTCTAGAACTCCATCTGAACTTTTGCCCAGTCGTTTAATGACTGTCAAGGTCATCTGCGATCGCCCTAGCACCGTCACTGTTTATATCGAAAATGGACAGAGCCGCTTGCAAAATGGGGTAGCTGAAATAGCTTTAATTGGCAAGAGCAGCTCAGGAGTTTATAGCAGTCTACCCAGCACACCGAGTTGGGGAACTACTGCATCTTTCACAGCACCTGCGACCATCAATTCTGGCGGTGACTATTTTGCTGTCACAGCCAGAGTAAAAGCGGCCAATGGTCAACTGTTAAGGTCCGGAGGGTATCGGATGCGGATTAAAGTTCGTATCCAGCCCAGCATTTAGCGGGTTGAGCCGAAAGCATTTTAATTAATACCAAACATATACATTCGCGAGTGATCTAAGTTATGTCTTTCAACAAATTTGCTGCAATTTTCGCTGTTACTGCTATCTCTTGCAGCTTCGCTGGCGTTGCCCAGGCTACCGACGGTGCTTCAGGTGATTTCGATGGTGAAGTTCCTTCCGTTTGTACCGTCACTTCTCCTAATGCGCCAGCTTTGAATCTTGTGAACGCTCGCAAATTAGCTGGTACGGGCGTTTATGCAATCAACTGCAATTCCGCAACAGCCACTGTCGGTGTAGCTCCTGATGCGGGTGCAGCTGGCTACCAGATCAGAAACGGTGCACACACCGCTGAATTCACGAATGGTAGTGCTGGAGCGTTTGCCACTGTAACCAGTGGTACTTCAGGCACATCGGATGGCATACCTACTTCTAATGATGCTGTGAAAGTTAAAGTGTTAGTACAAACTACAGCTCCAGCAATTTTGCTGGGTGGTACGTACAAGGCTGTTACTAAAGTAACTGTTGCTCCTAACTAGTTTTTTCAATCAGCCAGTTTGTAAGATTCCTCCTAAGTCTCCATGATTTTAGGAGGAACTTAAGTAAAAATAATATTTTTAATTTTAATGACATATTTACGCAGCGCAAAGAACTGCCACCAGCTAGCAGCAGCTTTTTTGGCGGTGGCAATAGCAGCTAACACTATTTTTGTCAAAGCGGCACAGGCTTCTGGCTACTCCGTAGGGCCATTGGTAACCATTGTGCCCCTCAGTAACTCTCAGGCCAGATCCACTATTAACGTGACTAATACTGGCAATGAACCAGTGCGGATACGTATTTATGTAGAAGATTTTACCTATGAGCGCAATAGAGGATTCACCACTGGCTCCAGCCATCCCTACAGCGCCAAGCAGTACTTGCAGTTCAGTCCGCGTGAAATTGTTGTGCCCCCAAAGGTAACGCGTAATATCCGGGTCAACATTTTAATCCCACCAAGTGCACCTGATGGTGAATATCGGGCCGTTGTTTTTGCCGAAGAATTGTCGGATAATTCCAAGCCCCAGACCGAATCTACGGTAGTTGTAAACTTCAGAGTTGGCTCGGTATTTTTTGTTACCAAGGGCAGCGGTAAAACCGATTTAGCGCCATTGGGTATAGAGTGGGATGCCCAGAACAGTCGGCCGCGCCTAGTGCTAATCAATAAAGGTTCGATTACCACCAACCCAGCGGTGCAGTGGAAAATTGAGCAGGCCGGTAAAGAAATAGACAGTGGTTCTGTTCTTAGTTCGATCGTCCAAAATCGGAGTGAAAGATCTATCACCCTCGAAACAAAAAAAGGTAACCTAAGGCCAGGGGAATATACGATTTCCGGACAAGTTCAGCGGAGCAACGGCACTCCTATGCCGTTTTCTTTTAAGCTCAAAGTTCCTTAGCTTACTAGCACTTGATAAAAATATATCTTTGAGTCAATATCACGGGTAGGAACTTAATGCGGGACAAAAAACAGCGAAAACCATTGAAAGCCCTCATCCCCCAGCCCCTTCTCCCAAGTTTGGGAGAAGGGGAGCCGGAGCCAAAAGCGGAGTCTCTTGCTCCCTCTCCCAAGATTGGGAGAGGGCTGGGGTGAGGGCTTTCAACGTGTCCCGGCTTAAAATAGTACCCAATATCACGATGCTAGACTGTCTGTTTTGGAGTAGCCCTAAGAGAAATCAAAGAGTTGTTTTGTCGAGACGATTTTTTTTTATAATCTTTCTATCACTACCGCTACTAGGTGTGGCTACCAAGGTCAGTGCCGAACCTAATATTATTGGTTTGCAGCAAGTTCAACCAGCCGTGACTGGTAATTCTAGCGAGAGTCAGCTCCTGCTCTTGGGCTTGATTATTAATGGTAAGGTAGTCGTAGAAAGCATTCGAGTTCGAGGGAGAGAAGACGGCGAAAAGGCTGTGAATTTCGATAGTTGGCTAGTGCCTCTAGAAGATTTGAGAAAGCCCCTAAAGCTAGAAATTTCTCGTTTGCCCGGTGGCGAAATTGAGGTTTCAGCACCCACCATCAAGGGTAAATACCGGCTCGTCAATACTATTACTGATAACCAGTTGGGCACTGTAATATCGATCGCCGATCTCAGAGCAATAGCCGGAGTTCCAGTCACTTTTGATATCTATAAATATGCGCTAGTAATTGACTTCCCAGAAGAAACGATTCGTCGCCGTCCGCAAGTTATTGAACCAGTACCCGTCACCGAGGGCTTGCCGATAATTTCGCCCCCAGCTATTTCGCTTAATGCGATCGAGCAAAGGGTCAATGTGAATGGGGGAGAAGGCCGAGATACGAATACAAGTGGTGAATTGCGGGCTGTTGGTAATATTCTAGATACAAGTTGGTCGGTACGACTCGACCAACCCACTCTCGACCAACCTCAAACGTGGAATATTGCAGAAGCTTCCGTCATTCGGCAGCAGCCGGGGTCAGACATTGTTGCTGGTTCCCAGATACCCTTCTGGCGGCGGCGGGGCGGCGGAGAAAGCTACTGGGGTTTGACATATGTCGGGCGCCAAGGCTTTGTGCCTCCCACCCAAGACTTTGGAGCCGAGTTCTTAGTAACCGATCGGCTGCAGTCGCGCCGAGTAGGTCGAAGTATCTCAGGTCAAGCTACTCCGGGCTCGATCGTAAAGTTGGTAAGAGGGGGCAGTCAAGATACTTTAGATGAAGTCTTGGTCAATAGCAGTGGCATTTTTCGATTTGATAATGTTGTTGTTTCTAGCAGCGGTCAGGATGCGTTTGGTCAAGATTATCAGCTATTAATTTATCCAAAGGGAGAACTACTTAATAACCCTGAAATTCGGCTGCCGCAGTTCACCACAACGCCTGGACAACTGCCCCAAGGGGCTTCTGCTTGGGTAGCTTCTGGTGGAGCAAATCGAGTTACCAATGGTACCTTTGGGGATTTCAATGAGTATCGAGGTGGAGCGTTATATCGCCGGGGCTTATCCGAATC
Source organism: Synechococcales cyanobacterium OTE_70_metabat_200 (assembly GCA_031375385.1). Lineage (GTDB taxonomy): Bacteria > Cyanobacteriota > Cyanobacteriia > Cyanobacteriales > Chamaesiphonaceae > JAAFHZ01. Next base: position 84,370 of record JANMHS010000024.1, read on the forward strand.
GTTGACTGTTGGCTTGGGTGTCGCATACGATCGGGGAGTGCTGGGAGTTGGTGAGGTTTTTTGGCAGCCCAACGACCTGCCACTAGAAGTAGCGCTATTTACAGCCGCAGGTACCAACACGGATTTTGTTGGTAGATTAAGCTATAGACCATCTCCAGATTTTTATCTGAATGCTAATTCTGATAACACTTCTACACGAACAAATACCAGATGGCGTTTAAACTCTAATCTTTCGGCACTTGGCGAATACGACACTTTACGTGGAGCTCGTGCCGGGGTCGAATATATAGCTAATAGTCTAAATAGCAGCACTTTTGCAACTGCTACAATCGACGATCAGGCAAGAACAGCAGTATCTGTCAATCAACGGCTCGATCGCTGGCAAGTCAGTCTACTTCGGAATGAATCTAATTTAGTTGGGCAAGTTGCTTATCAATTAACTGATGCTCCATCTAGTCAGTATGGCCATCGATTGATTGCTGGTTATCAACTAAGTCAGCAACGTGAGACTAACAATCAGCCTAGGAACGATAGCATCACCAGCCTAACTTGGCAGTATCGATCTCCTGACTTAACAAGCTATGGGACATCGGCTTGGCAACTAGAGCTAGGATATAACTGGGGTAATTCTGGTTCAGGTATTTCTGCTGGTGTAAATCTAGACTTGATTCCAGGTTGGCGTTTACAAGGAAATTATCGAGGCATTAGGGAAAATAGTAATCAGTCAGATTTTTCTGTAGCATTAGTTACTACGCTGCTATTTGATGGTGGCGCTCGCGGCACCCAAAATCAAATTAGCGATTTGCGCACCTTTGGCCGAATCGAAGCAACTGCTTTCTTTGATACCAATCAAAATGGCAGACAAGACAGAGGAGAACAGAATTACTGGGATCCACTGCTACTGAGAATCAATCAAAATAGCCTCAGCTTCTACAGAACACGAGTAGAAGGTCAAACTGGTGTTGTCACCTTACCACCTGGTAGCTACCGCGTGGATATTGATCCTTCGGGTTATCCACCAAACTATCGATCTAAAATCGAGTCCCAGCGAATGGATGTAGTAGCAAGTGGGACTACTCGTATTGCTATTCCGTTAACGCCTTCATACACAGTCACAGGGGTATTGAAAGATCAAAATGGCAACTTAGTTGCAGATACGCGGGTTGAACTATTATCGGCAGATGGTAAGGTCGTTACAGATTCTGTGACCAACAGCGCTGGACTGTTTTATTTGGAAAGCTTAGGCCAAGGACAATATAAATTCAAAGTAGGCGAGTTTCCCGTATCTCCAACGGGTCTAAAAATTGATTCCACAACGAAGCCTCTTCAAGAAATCACTCTCACCGTACAACTTTCTTCACCATCACCCCAACCGAAAAGTCAAAACTGTCAAAAACCACTACTTACTTTGCATTCATGCCCACTCCTCAAATCTTCAGAAATCTCCCTACAATCAGAAAATATTGACATCAGTGATGTTTTCTCAATTCCTCCCGGTGATTCAGCAGTCCAAATACCATCTGATTTGTCCCGTACCAACCCACAAATGGAACAACTGTTAAATTCAGGTTATGTTTTGGCTAAATAAATTGATTTACCACCCTATTACAAACCAATACCCTCATCAATTCTGATGAGGGTATTTATTCTTCCTGATGACTGACTAGTTGCTGCGTAAGTAGAAGTAAGAGAAATTATCTCCGACCTAATTTGTACCTAGCCATGGAGAATACTAGATGCGTACCTTTAATCTAAAATTGCTAGTCATAGCTGGCGGCATCAGCCTGTGGGCGATGCCGGCCCAAGCTAGTGACACAGCTTCTGCAGTCTTCACTGGCCAAGTACCCATTGAGTGCTCCATTATTCGCCTCGACAGCAACCACAATAATAGTAACAGTGATAGCTTTATTCTAGCTAACAGTCGCGGCTCTGTCACAACCCGTTGCAACACGCCAAATACTCTATCCGTAACTGTTGACAAAGCTGCTAGCCCGATCGAACTCCAAAATGCCAAAATTCGCTTCACGGGCGGCACCGGCATTTACACCAACGCCAGCAGCAGCTACCAGGATACCGCCAGCTTCAGCAGCCAACAAACCACCAGCGCCGGTGGCGACACCGCCCAACTGGAAGTAGATACAGTAGCACCTCGGGCTTACTCGATCGTCGTCTACGCCAGCCTCACCCCCCAATAAACCCCATGAGCAGAAGCCCGACTTCTCGGGTTGAAAGCAACCAACCCAGAAGTCGGGCTTCTGCCATGAAGATCAATGAGATCAAGGAACTAGTTTCTGACTTCAAATAAAGGCACTAGCAGAAATATTGAATAATGACCTTGCTTTGAAAAATTGGACATTTCCGCAGAGTCTAAAATTGAACCAAGGAGAACGGGCAAATAACATGAGCACACCGCAACTGGTTTTGGCTTCTGCCTCGACTTCACGGGCGATCGTGAAGTGCTACGTTCATTTCTGTTGAATGCTAGAATGCAAAGTGCAGCCATCCGGATAAACGTCATGAGCAACCCAGCTAGCACCAGCAAATACACTTACAATGTTTCACTAGAAACTCAGATTGATGGCAGCTACATTGCCAGAGTATTAGGCTGGACAGATTGTCAGGTATCTGCGGCAACATCCACAGAAGCAGTAGCCAAAGTCAAACAGCTCCTGAGCGACAAGATTGCCCACACCCAAATTGTTCAAATCGAAGTGTACAGCACCTCCTCCATTGGTGACGATACCCCGCAGCGTCTCCACTCGGAGCAAGAAGCCTCTCAACAAAAGAATCTTCATAATCCTTGGCTGACATCCGCAGGAATCTTCAAAGACGACCCCTACTTCGATGAAATGCTAATGCATGTTGAACAGTATCGCAAAGAGCTAGATAACGAGGATGGTGCTAATTGAATCTTTGGATTCTAGATACCGACCACGTATCTCTCCATCAGCGTGGCAACTTGCAAGTCGCTCAGCAACTAGCCAATCGTTCCCACGAAACGATCGCGATCGCCATTATTACCGTTGAAGAACAGCTGCGAGGATGGCTCAACGTCATTCGTCAAGCTAATTCCGCGGAAAGAAGCATTGTTGCCTATAGTCGCCTGAAGTCTGCCGTTCAATATTTTCAGGGGATGAATATTCTGGAACTTGACCTGTTAGCCCATAACCAGTACCTAAAACTGAAGCAACAAAAAATTCGCATTGGCTCTCAGGATTTGAAAATAGCTGCGATTGCCCTGAGCCAAAATGCTATTTTGGTTACCCGAAACCGCCAAGATTTTGAAAAAGTCCCCGAATTGCAAATAGAAGATTGGAGCAGCATTTGATGACCTTGCGTCGAAAAAGTGGACATTCCCGCAGAGTCTAAAAATTAGAACTTAGAACAAGGAGCATAGACAAATGACACAAGCGTGACGACTCTCACCGCTAACCTTGCGGTGTAGCGGGAGCTTCTAACCTCGCGATTAGATTTTCTTGCCTCAACGGGTGAGTATCCTCTAGCCCTCCACAAGCAGCAACGATGCGTCCTCACCGTCGTTTGTAAAATCAATTAGGTAATCTAAATGTTTACACCTATTTCCGTAAAATGTTTTACCCAGAAAACGGGTCTACCGGCTGGTAGCTCTCCTTTCTGGAACTCCCTACATTCTGTTTTCAAGGTACGGTTGCTCGCAGTGCAAATTACTGCCACTCTGCTTACAGTTCAAGTATACCAAATACTGCATTTTTGCTCAACTCCTCATGCAGCTTTCCGCTATTTGGCGCTGCGCTTACAAAATCGCTGCAAGCTGCAATCGTCTTCTCGCGCTC
>JANMHS010000025.1:0-18662 GCA_031375385.1 Synechococcales cyanobacterium OTE_70_metabat_200
GCTATTTCTTTTCTTTCAGACTATTCTTTTTTCTAGGTTCTTTTGGCTTAAACTGGCTTCCGCCAACGACTTCAAGCTTTCGCTTTCGGCCTGCTGTTTTCACCGCTTTACAAATGTATCCCATCTCCAGGCATCTGTCAATACTTTTTTTGAGGTTTTTTTGGGTTTCGCCAAAAACACTGGGGCGTATGGCTTACAGCCAATTTACTCGATACGGGAGTACCCGTCCTACGGGATCGCCTCCAATTCACTCAGCCGGAAAGTGACCAGCTTGTCCCAGTTGCCACCTTCAAAAATCACTGCGGCCTTGCCATCAGTAATTCTTTGGACGAAGCCTTGGAAATTGTAATAGGTATCCTTTCTATTGATCACCTTCACTGCCGAGCCGGGTAAAATCATGGGTCTGAACCGCTTTTTTTCTTTAGAAATCCGCTCTTAATGTACCGCGAGAATTTCCAAGGAAGCAAGCACCATGAGTATCCCCTGGAAAAATCTTCTGCAGACGGCTGGCTGGAAAACCATGCTGCTTACGAGCAAAGATGTGGCCCAGGACTGGAACCTTCTCACGGGCGATCGACAAATTAACCTTGGTTAGCATGGACATAGCATTTACCAGTAAAAATTACTTGCCCTCCATATTCCCATGGCGGGATGAAATTATCATGAAATTGCCAGCAGCAGAACTATTTGGCACTGCGCGACATCTACAGGATCAGTTTTAGAAAATCGAGATCGCCCACACCTATGCTTCCATTCTTTGACATCGCCCACCTTGCCCCACAGCTCGTCGCAGCTACCCTACCAGCTCCAGCCAGCCAAGAAATAGTAGAGAACCAAGAAGTCCGATCGCTCCCTGGCAAACTAGACAACACGCCAGTCTTTAATAGCAACAGCCCCGAACTAGTACTCCAAGAAGGCATATTGCTGTCCACCTTTCCGGGCACGGGCAAAGCAACTCCCAGTGCTCACCTCAACTATCCCTTGCAAGGCAACTTTGATATATTTGCCCACCACGTTGCCAAAGCTCAACCAGCAGACAACTTACGCACACTATATATAGGCATACTGCTGAAGAATCCCGGTCGCCAGCCGGTCGTCATTAAATACCAGCAAGCCGCTAGCTACCTCAGTCAGCCCGACGCACCATTCATTGCCATGAATTCTCAAGTAGAAAATCCACTCGGGGATATTTATGCTGGGCCGGGCAGCAGAGCCATGAGCGACATCCTACGCGATCGCCGTCAAAGCCTTTTCCCCGCCCAAATCACGATTCCCCCAGGCGGCAGCGCCATGGTGATGAATCTGCCCATTCCAGTCAAAGGACTGACCCCACCGATCAACGGTCGATCGACTTACATGCGCCTGACCAGCAGTGGTAAGGTATACGCCGCTAGCCTGGCGATGTTTGCCCCAACCAGCGGCCCAGGTGAGCGGGCCCCAACGCTTCAGGAATGGCAAGATCTGCTGGATAAAGGGGCACTTTCGAGTCCTCGAGATCGCACGCCCACACCTCCCAACAGCGACAAAGGGATCATCTATAGCCGGGTGGCTGGCATCTCGATCGGCTCCCGCTGGCAGGCCAACCTCACAGATCCTGGCAAAAACTATCTCAGCCCCCCAGACATGGGCAAATCCATATCCTGGGGCATTTCTACGCTGACTGGCGGCCAACTCGGCACCGGCCAAGTTCAGAGTGCCACAATGGCAGCCCGCTATCCAGACACGGCCTATCAAGCCCATGGTAACTATGGCGTGCAATACAGCCTGAAGATGCCTCTCTACAATGCCAGCAACCAAGCCCGCACGGTGACCGTAGCCCTGCAAACTCCGATCAAGCAAGACAGTCTCAATGGCGGATTGCGCTTCTTGAACCCACTCCCCAAAAATGTCCACTTCCGCGGCACGGTCAGGATTCAATATCCCGACGGCCAAGGAACTAACCAAACCAAGTTCTATCACCTGGTACAGAAACGCGGCGAACAAGGTAGCCCTCTAGCCACAATCACTATCCCAGCGCGCACCAAGCGAATTGTTCAGGTGGATTTACTATATCCACCCGATGCTACACCGCCCCAGGTTCTCACATTAAAAGGCATCTGATCATTTAGCTTGACCGATGGCTCGCTTGAGCTATCGGTCGAGCTAGACTAGTAACGATTCTTGCCAAAAAGCTGAAAGCTTTTGCTACAGAGTATTAGAAGGATTTTATCTGAAATTGGAGAAAAATAAATGAGAGTCTCACTTGATCTTTTGTAAAGAATTTGTTACATTAATGCAAGCAAACATTAACAAGCACCCAAAATCATGAGATCTACATCTTTTACTGACAGTGACGGCCGCGAAAATGTATTTGCCCTTGAGCCTAAGATGTATGTAACAGAGGGTGCTCAGGCTGGTTGGACCGAGTATGCAGAAAAAATCAATGGCCGTTTAGCCATGCTCGGGTTTGTCTCCCTGTTGGCCATGGAAGTCATCAGCGGTCACGGTATCGTTGGCTTCATCACCAGCCTCTAAGTTTTCGTTACATTAAACCCCCAATCAACTTCACTATGGGTGGCCACCAGAGGCCGCCCTTTTTGTTTGATATTTAGAACTTGCCATAAAAGGAAAAAGAAATCATTTGTTTATGGTGCATCTGGCTGGGTTAAAGAATAAGATTAGAATCTTGTGGCTGAAGTGCTCCAGAAAAAAGTTAGTGACCTGAGGGTGCGTAGCTTTGGCTATGCACCCCCTCGCAGTAATCAATTAGTTGCACTGTCGCGGCCTCCCAGCTCCAGCACTCTGCTTTTTCTTTGACTTATGAACTATCGGAATCGCCTTCTATCAGCCCCATTGATCACAGGATTATCGATTTGCTGGCCCATGATGATCGCCACCAGCATCCAGCCATCATCAGCCAGCAACATTACGCAAAAAAGTCATGCAGAAGTAGCAGCCATTGCCAAAACCGTCACCGTGCAGATCTGTCCGACCCAAGGCTCCGGAGTAATCATCGGCAAGCAGGGAAACCTATACAAAGTTTTGACCAACCGCCATGTGGTGAGGGGTAGCACCGATCGAAAAAGCTCCAATCAATGTACTAAATCAGCCCGGCACACGATCGTCACTGCCGATGGAAAAAGACATCCAGCTAATGCCAAAAGTATTCAAAACCTACCCGATGGCTTAGATATGGCTGTCATTGAATTCCGGAGTGATCAAAATTATCCCGTTGCACAGCTCAGCACCTCAGACCAGATCGCCATCAACGATCGCATTCATACAGCTGGTTACCCAGCCAATACAGGTCGCTTCACCGATAGCGAAGGCGACGTGCTCGCTAGCAGCAACCGCGTGAATCCACTCACCAAGAAAGATGGGTACAGCATGGTATACAACGCTTATACCATGCCAGGCATGAGCGGTAGTGGAGTCTGGAATAGTCAAGGTCAGATCGTTGCCATTCATGGCTTTGGCTGGCGATACGAAACAGGCACCAACACTTACAACGATCGCAGCCTCGGTCAAAAAGTGGGTTGGAACATGGGCATTCCCATCGATCAATTTCGGCAACAGGCTCACAAAGTGGGCATCACGCTCCCACCCAGGGGCAACAACATCCCACTCTCCGATCGCAAGTCCAGCCCCGACGAATATTTTATTGCTGCTACAGATAATTACATTCGGCCCGGTGGCGAAACCACCCAAAGTAAAAAAGCAGCCTTGAACTATCTAAATCTCGCGATCCAGAGCAAGCCAGACTACGTTTATGCCTACTTTTTGCGCGGCATTGTCCGCGACCAGCTGCAAGATCATCCTGGAGCCTTGGCCGACTATAACCGCGCGATCACCCTCAACCCCAAATATGCCGAAGCCTACAATAACCTAGGAGCACTGCAAGAAAATCACTTTCAGAATTACCCCCAAGCACTCCAAGAATACAGCCGGGCGATCGAAGTAAAGCCGAATTATGCCGAGGCCTATAACAACCGAGGAGCGCTAAAAACCGAACGCTTCAAGGACTACCCAGGAGCTTTAGCCGACTATGATCGGGCAATCGCCCTCAATCCTAACTATCATGAAACCTTCTACAACCGCGGCGTGCTGAGACAGAAATATTTACAGGATAATCCAGGAGCTCTGGCCGACTATGATCAAGCGATCGCACTCAATACCAACGATCCAGACGCTTATAACAATCGGGGACTGCTGCACCGAGATCATCAAAAAAACTACCCCAAAGCACTGGAGGATTTTGATCGAGCCATTGAGATCGCCCCCAACTATGCCAACGCCTACGCTAATCGGGCAGCCCTGAAATACAACAACCTTGGCGATAAACCTGGGGCGATCGCCGACCTGCGGATGGCGGCTAAACTACTCAAGCAGCAGGGCAGACAAGGGGAATATCAGACTATTACTGAAGCCTTAAGATCGATCGGTGCCACCGATCCGTAGAGATCGGAAATCAGCGTAACGATTTGGGAAGCAAGCAGGTCAATCGGTCAATCGCTCGCGCTAAACTGATGAGCAACTCTCGTCTACAAACGGAGCACCATGACCGAACCGATCGCCCCCATCGCCCTACCGCCAGTCATCGATCCCCAAGCAGAGGGGAACTGGCTACGCCAAAGTCTGCACCAATGGCTGGATCACGAATTCATTCCCGAAGCGGTCAATGCCACCATTGCGGAACGCTGTGCCCAGATTTTTGTGCGGCAGCGGATGGAAGGGGAAAACGATTTAGGTGAGCTGGTAGTGGCAATCATCATCGAAATGCAGAGCTTCAATTTCCGGGAGAGCTTCTTTGGCGAGTTTGCGATAGCCAATGCAGTGAGCGATCTGATCTTGGAGAGCCTAGGGTTCGATCGGTGTTGCGGGAATTAAGGAACCAATTGCTAGAATTGGGGAAACAGAGCTCTCCAGTGGTGAAAATTGTCCATGCTTTACCCAATAATTTTACTGACCCTCACCGGTATCAGCACCAGCCCAGTGCCGATCCCCATCGCTCTCCATAGCCAAAGCAACCAATCCAGCCCCGTCCCAAAGGTCGCTACCCATACCGCGATTTCCGTCAAACCGATGAGGGAGGTGGCAGTTAGGGTCGAAATCCGGGAAAAAGAGCAGCTGGATGAACATGGCCAACCCATTGCAGGTTCCAACAGCACATCCAAGGTATACGACGACAATACACCCGTGGCGGAATACGATTTCTTGATCAGGACATCCCAATATCCGAGCGGGCTGAGTGCAGAGTATGCCTATAATAACCGGGGTATCGCCCGTTACCGCCAGCATGGCGACATGGAAGGAGCGCTCTCGGACTACAATGCATCAATTAAATTAAATTCAAACTATTTCAGCGCTTACTATAATCGCGGCCTCTTGAAATACCAAGCACTTGAAGATATAGCTGGGGCCTTAGCCGACTACGGTCGCGCCCTCACTTTGAACCCCGGATCCAGCAAGGTCTACTACAATCGGGCTATTTTGAAGAGCGAAAGACTCCAAGATCTGCCCGGCGCCCTAGTGGACTATAACAATGCGATCACCGTGGACAGCCGGAATGATCGAGCCTATCACAACCGAGCTATCCTCAAAGCCACCAAGTTTAACGATATTGCCGGTGCTCGTGCAGACTACGATCGGGCCATCTCGATCGATGCTAACTTCGTCTACGCCTACTACAATCGTGGCAACCTGCGCGCCGCCCAGCAGGGAGATGTGGCCGGAGCCCTCGCCGACTACAATCGGGCGCTCTCGATCAATCCTGGGCTGGCCGATGCATACAACAATCGTGGTGCCCTGAAGTATACCAAGCTCAATGACCCCGCCGGTGCATTAGCTGACTACAATCTAGCCATCAAATTTAGCGATAGCGCCCAAGCCCATAACAACCGGGCCATCTTGAAAAGCACTAGCCACAAGGACAGCAAAGGAGCCTTGGCTGACTACAACAAAGCGATCGACAAGGACGCTGAATTCGCTGATGCCTATTACAATCGCGGCTTACTGAAGCGATACCAATTGAACGATTCTCCTACGGAGAGGCTGCGCCAACGGGCTGGCGCGATCGAAGATCTGCAACGGGCCCAAAAACTCTACGCAGCACAAGGGAGAAAGGTTGAGGAGCGCGAGGCGATCGAGCAACTACGAACCTTAGGCACTAAACAACCATAAAGATTATTGATTTGCAGGGGTTCGACGATCGACTGGACATTCAGGACAACCAACGGTAGGGCGCAATGCTTGCGCCCTATCTGTTGGTTTTCTTAGATTTGCACCGCCACCATCAAGTCTCGCAGGATGCTGTTACGGGCTAGGAGATTTTCTCGTTCTAGGTACTGGAGAATGTGGGGAGCATTGATCAGATACTTGCGGCGACCGCGAAACGCATAGAGGATCGTCAGCAACGTTTCCATAGAAGTAGCCTGGAGATCCACAAAGCTGCCACCAATTTCTGGGGACAGTAAACGGGGTAGATAATTCTGAATTTGTGGCGTGTCATTAATCCAGTCAGCAGAGCGCAGAATACAGAGACGGTTCAGACCAAAATCCTTATAGGAAAGCAAGCGATTTAGATGCGCGCAGACATCCACCGGATCCCGCTCTTGGAGCACCGCTACCCCCACATCGATCTGGCCCCCATCGATCGAGCAGTTGATCTGGAAATCGATCAAGCCCTGATTAAACTTAGCAGGCTCTACTTTTTTTAAATCTCGGATCTGCACCCGATCGAGCTTCTGTCCCTTCACAAAGGAAAGAGCCAATAGAAGTGCGGCGGCGATCGCCTCCTTATCTTCCAGCAAGTAGCGCATGGAGGCACGCACACTAGCACCTTCGTGTTCGAAGGCTTGCTGTACTGCAATTAATTCTTGGGGGGAAAGGGAAGTCTGTCCGGAGGTCATAAATATGGTGGGAAGGTGACAGAACTATTGCCACCTATAGATTTTACTACCGTCTTGTCCAAATGTGCCCATGGGTGGCTGATAAATTGCCCGCCCCCCAAAAATCGCGTTAAGCTAAAGGCAAGATATTCTACTATTGGCTACCCAACCCATGCTGCGCATAATTAACCAGCTGGCTGAAGCCCAGCAAGAGTTGGATCGGATTCGCTCTCGGCACCAAGACGATCTAGTCGTCCATCGCGAAGCAACGGTACGAGAGATTCTTCAGACTGTCCAGCGCCAAGGGGATAATGCACTGTTGCAGTATACCGCTGAGTACGACTGCTCTAGCATTTCGATCAATAAATTGCGGGTGTCGGGAGCGGAGCTAGATATTGCCTATCAGCAGGTAACACCCCATCTTTTACAGGCCATGCAGGTCGCTGCCGAACAGCTGACCAACTTCCATAGATTACATCGACCCAAGTCCTGGGTGCATTTTGCCGAGCGGGAAGCAATCTTTGGCCGCCAATATCGGCCGGTGGCCAGCGCCGGACTATATATTCCCCGTGGGCGGATGGGCTATCCCAGCACGGTTTTGATGAATGCGATTCCGGCCCAAGTGGCCGGAGTAGAACGCTTAGCCATCGTGACTCCACCGAATGCCGATGGCTCCGTTCCGGCAGCGGTGCTAGTGGCCGCCCAAGTCGCTGGCATTCAGGAAATTTATCGCGTGGGCGGTGCCCAATCGATCGCCGCCCTAGCCTACGGCACCGCCACTATCCCCAAAGTCGATCTGATCGCTGGCCCTGGCAGTAGCTACGTTTCCCTCGCCAAACAACTAGTTAGCGGTGTGGTAGCAATCGATACGGTTGCTAGCGCCCCAGAACTGATAATTATTGCAGACGAAGGAGCCAATGCTGCGCCCATTGCTGCCGATCTGCTGGCCCAAGCCGAACGGGATGTATTAGCTGCCGCCATTCTAATCACTCCCGATCGGCCCTTGGCCGAGCAAGTACAGGCATTGGTAGTAGAACGATTGGCCGATCATCCCCACGGTTTGCTAGTGGAAAAAGCGATCGCCCACCATGGAGCGATCATATTGGTAGATAAACTGAATGAGGCGATCGAACTCAGCAACCGCTTTGCCCCAGCCCAGCTTTTGCTATGGGTAACCGATGCCTGGGAAGTTTCCGGTCGCTGCCATCATGCTGGAGCGATCTTTCTGGGCGGTCATAGTCCCGCTAGCAGCGCCTTGGTTGGCCCCGGTTCTACCCTACCTACCAGTGGGGCTGCCCGCTTCAGCAGTGGCCTGACCGTAGAAACCTTTATGAAGCATTCTAATTTAATCGAATATTCCACCACTGCCTTGAGCCATCTAGCCAGTGCGATCGGGGAGCTGGCCAGAGCCGAGGGCCTGACTTTGACCGACGAAACCATTCGACTACGGGACTGAGAAACCACCATTTGTTTGGGATTACTCTATATAAAAGGATTATTTTTTGCTCAATTACACTTAAAAAATGACTGTAAGTGTTTGTACACAAAGGCTACAGAATTCGATTTTATCATGAGTATAACTACTCAATAAAATGTTTGGAAGCATCTTTCTGGACGCTTCCATCGGGGTCTGAACCGAAAAATTAGGGCCAAATTAATAAAGAAAGTATGAAAATCAACATAATTTAAAGATTTAGGTATTCCAAAATTCGCTTTCACCTATTAGAATAGGTCAGTGCAACTCCGATTAAGTCCAAGCTTCAGGGTTCGATCGACAAATTAATTGTCCGTTCTCCGAAAGATTCAGACGAATCATAGAGAAGCACAATAAAACTCTCTTAAAACTGATGGAGACATTCAATGAATAAAGGTGAATTAGTTGATCAGGTTGCCGACAAAGCTACCGTCACTAAAAAAGTGGCTGATTCCGTCCTCTCTGCTGCCCTAGAAGTAGTAATGGAAGCAGTTTCCAAGGGCGACAAAGTCACCCTCGTAGGCTTCGGTTCTTTCGAACCCAGACAGCGCCAAAAGCGCGAAGGCCGCAACCCTCGTACCGGCGAAAAGATGGATATTCCGGCTACTAAGGTGCCAGCTTTCTCCGCTGGTAAGCTTTTCAAAGACAAAGTATCTGCTTCCAAGTCCGCTCCGGCAGCTAAGGCTGCAGCAGCTAAGAAAAAGTAACATGAGGATTCTTGGCTAGTTCCAGTCGTCCGATTCACGGCGGAAATTTAGATTGGGCAGCTGCAACGGCGAGCTGCCCGATCGACCAAATATTGGATTTTTCCGCCAGTATCAATCCCCTCGGCCCATCGCCGAGGGTGGTTTCTGCTATTCAACAACAGCTCGACTTGATCGATCGCTATCCTACGCCCGGTTATGGGCCACTCTGCCAAACCCTCGGGGAATTTCATCGGGTACCCAGCGACTGGGTGTTACCGGGGAATGGCGCAGCGGAGCTATTAACTTGGGCTGGACGAGCCTTGGCCCAGTTGCCAGGGACGATCCTGCCCGTACCTGCTTTTAATGACTACGATCGAGCATTGGCCGCTTGTGGAGCCAAGGTAGAGCGGCGCGCCCTAATTGATACCCTAGGGCAACTGACCGACTTATCTCACCTCTTGACCGATATACCCCAGGGCTGGGGCTTACTTTGCAATAATCCCCACAATCCCACCGGGCAGATTTTCGATCCGGCGATATTGCCAGACTTGCTCGATCATTTTGCTTTAGTGGTGGTGGATGAGTCTTTTATGGATTTTGTGCGGCCCGAATGTAGCGCAATTCCATTAGTAGACCACTATCCAAATTTATTAGTAATTCGCTCTCTGACCAAGTTTTACAGTCTACCGGGGCTACGCTTGGGCTATGCGATCGGTCATCCCGATCGATTACGAGAGTGGCAATCCTGGCGGGATCCTTGGGCCGTGAATAGCTTAGCAGTGGCAGCGGGGCTGGCAGCGGTGACCGATCGGGAATTTATGGCGGCCACCCATCGCTGGTATGCCACCAGCCAACCGGAACTATATGAGGGACTCCAGAAGATCGCGAATCTTCATGTTTACCCCAGCAGCGCCAATTTCTTTCTACTGCGGTCGCTCTCGCTCCCTTTCCCCGCCATTCAACAGCACCTATTGCAAGAATATCGAATCTTTGTGCGGGACTGTTTGAGTTTCCCCGAGCTGGGGATAGCCTATGGACGGGTGGCCTTGAAACGATCGGCGGAAAATCAGCGATTGCTGACTGCCCTGCGACGGATCTGCCAACCCTAGAAATTTGGCGTTGCTGAATTGGAGTTAGATCTTGCCCTCACCCCCAACCCCTCTCCTAAACTTGGGCGTGCAGGGCGAGCGCCTGAGGTTGCCTCAGGCGAAACCCTCGCAGCACTAGAGGGGGGCCAGAGCCGGAGGATCTGGCGGGGTGAGGGCAAACCATCCGTTAAATCAGCAACGCCTTTCATCCTTCGACATTAAATCTTTTGTGGTTCAGCTTGATGCTGGGATCTACCATGCAGACCTTTGAATTACAAACTACTGGCGATGGTTCTTTTACATTTTTTTCGGCAGAGTTTGACCAGACCTATCACAGTAGCTCCGGAGCCAAGCAAGAAGCGGTTTTCAAATATGCCCTGGCTACTAACTTGGCCGAGAAAGCCCAAGAATCCAGAGACAGATTGCGCATCCTCGATATTTGCTATGGATTGGGTTACAACAGCGCTGCCGCTTTGGCGGCAATTTGGCAGAGCAATCCAGTCTGTTCTGTAGAAATACTGGCTTTGGAAATCGATCCGCTGGTGCCGATCGCCGCCACCACCCAATCCCTACTAGCCGACTGGCCGGAGCCAATTCCACAGCTATTGGCAGAGCTGGCCAGACATCACCACTGCCATCGACCAGCGATCGCTGCCAGTTTGCGGATTGGTGATGCCCGTCAGGAAATAAAATCCCTCGCCACCACTGGCTGGCAGGCCGATGCTATTTTTCTCGACCCCTTTTCACCCACAGCTTGTCCCCAGCTCTGGACGGTGGAATTCTTGGGGCTGGTGGCCCGCTGCTGCCAGCCCGATGGCATGCTGGCCACTTACTCCTGTGCGGCGGCGGTGCGATCGGCCTTAATTGCAGCTGGCTTAGCAGTGGCCGATAGCCCGCCCATTGGCCGCAAGGCTCCCGGCACGATCGCCAGTCCCTGTGCCGCTCTGCTCCCACCCCTGAGCTTGGCAGCCCAAGAGCATCTCCAGACCCGCGCCGCCATACCATATCGCGACCCCACCCTCCAAGATACTGCTGCCCACATCCTGGCCGATCGTCACCTAGAACAACAGGAATGCGCGCTGGAATCCACCTCCCAGTGGAAAAAACGTTGGTATCCGACCTAGGGTTTGGTCACCCTACAACAAATGTTAAAATCAAAGCCGGAGCTAAATGGAGAACCTCAGAATGACCCCAACCACAGTTGAAACCATGATTAAGGCGGGTATTGCCGATGCCACCGTGCAAGCCACCGATTTAACCGGTGGTGGCGACCACTATAAGGCGATCGTGGTTTCGGCCCAATTTGCCAGCAAAAGTCTAGTACAACAACATCAGTTAGTCTATGGCACCGTCAAGGCAGCCATGGACAGTGGCGAACTCCATGCCCTGTCTCTGGAAACCTTCACTCCGGAAGCTTGGAGCAGCCAACAGTCCGCCTAGATCAACTACTCACCAAATATCCCAACAATCCTATGAATCCCGAAACCCAACAACGGCTAAGCGACCTGATCACTCACAACAAGATCATGGTTTTCATGAAAGGCAATCGCTTGATGCCTCAATGTGGCTTTTCCAACAATGTAGTACAAATTCTGAACATCCTTGGCGTACCTTACGAAACTGCTGACGTGTTGGCCGACCAAGATATCCGCCAAGGCATTAAGGAATTTTCCAACTGGCCCACAATTCCCCAGGTCTATATTAACGGCGAATTCATCGGGGGCTCAGATGTGCTCGTACAGCTCTACCAGAGCGGCGAACTCCAGCAAAAGGTAGAAGTGGCATTGGCTTCTTAGAGCCGCCAGACCAAGCAGCTAGTGATAATCTACAGCTCGTTGGAACTGAGGCATCTCAAAGTTGGAAGGGTCGTAAATATAGCGCACCGCCTCCTCTTCGAGGCGGCTAATTTGGTAGGCTTCGATCGCATTGCCCGTCCGCAGTGCCGCCAAATAGCCATCCAGATATATGCGGATATCCTCGAAGCGGTAGCCTCTGTTCCACAGTTCACCGGCAGCATCGGTAATTTTTTGATAATGACGGATAGTTTCAGTTTCTTGTAGCATTACCCCATCTCCTCTGGTCATTAACAATATATATTATCTTACCAAGTCAACAGATCGGAAATCCGCTTTCCTCATACTTTTTATCTTAAAAATCAGGAATTATTCAGGGCCATATCTTAAGATTTTTTTTAGATTGGCGGTTATCGACCGCTCGGCTGTCAAAATAGCTGTCAGGCCTATCAACCCGAGGTTTCTATGGCGGTGATTGCAATGGCGATCGGTAACGCCAACCTGCGGGCAGTGTTGGTATCTCAGCTTCAACAACAGGGCCATCAAGTACAGCATGGAGCCAGTGCAGTGGCCACGCGCAGTCATATCCTAGAACTGCGATCGGAGCTAATTGTGGTGGATTACGACCTCACCGATGGCACGGGGCTGGAACTCTGCCAGTGGTTGCAAGAATCCGGTAACCCCACACCAATTCTGATGCTCTCTACTCGCCTGGAAGAGGCGACGATTACCGCCGCATTGGCCTATGTGGATGACTATTTGAAAAAACCCTTTGGCATGGGTGAGTTTCTGGCCCGGGTGGCCGCCTTGCTTCGGCGCAGCCACAGCCTGCCATCAGAAATTACCCAAGGTCATCTGCGGATCGACCTAGTACGACGGCGGGTCTTCGACAAAGAAGAGGCGATCGACCTGACTCCCCAAGAATTTAGCTTGCTCTATGTACTCCTACAGTCCGGTGGCCAGCCAGTCGATCGGGCGGAGCTAATGCGGCGAGCCTGGGACGAACACATGGGCAACAGCCGGACCGTGGATAATCACATTCTGTCTCTGCGCAAAAAGCTGAAGCAGAGCGACCTTATTCAAACCGTTCGCCAGTGCGGCTATCGCCTCCAAGTAGATCCTGGAGGAGACGGGCGACTACAATAGCTAAGAACCTCTCGATTTTCCTCCTATGTCAGCAACCGTTAGCCTCTTGCGGGCCGAAACCTACGAAGAAAAAGCACTGCGCCAGTCTCTAGAAGATCTCCTAGCTCCCTTAGGTGGCATGGCCGCCTTTGTGAAACCGGGTCAGCGAGTACTGCTCAAGCCCAATCTGCTCACTGGTGCTCGTCCGACCAAAGAATGCGTGACCCGGCCAGAGCTCGTGAAATGCGTAGCCCAGATGGTGCAAGAAGTAGGTGGGCTGCCTTTTTTTGGCGATAGCCCCGCTTTCGGTAGTGCCCAAGGGGTAGCCAAAAATAATAACTATTTGCCGATGATGGCAGAAATCGGTCTGCCAGTGGTAGAGTTTCACGGCCAGCGGTACAGTACTGACAGCGACAATTTCGACAATTTGCTGCTGAGCAAAGAAGCCATGGATGCGGATGTGGTGATCAACCTACCCAAAGTTAAATCCCACATGCAGTTGACCATGACCTTGGGAGTCAAAAATTTATTCGGCTGCGTACCGGGCAAGATGAAAGCTTGGTGGCACATGAGTGCGGGGAAAGATGCGGATCGCTTTGGGGAAATGCTGGTGGCCACTGCCCGGGCGATCGACCCGAACCTGACAATCATAGATGGCATTATCGGCCACGAAGGCAACGGCCCTAGCACTGGCGAACCCCGGCAGCTAGGAGTACTAGGGGCCTCTGCCAATGTTTTTGCCCTAGATCGGGCCATGTTGGATTTGCTGAATGTGGATCCGCAACTGGTGCCTACGGCAGCGGTGGCCCAACGCCTGGGCTACACACCAGAAATATCCGAGATGGTGTTTCCCCTGTCGCGACCGATCGACCTACAAATGACCGACTGGAAGTTACCGGAAGCGCTATTACCGATCGACTTCGCCCTACCGCGTGTGGTCAAATCCACTTTTCGTCACCTATACATTCGGTTTATTCGAGAACCGATGAGTGCCTATCAGACTAAAAGCAACTGATTGGCGCTCCTCATTCTGGACGACCAAAGTCGATACTTCGCTAACGTCTTGCTGAGTCAACAGTAGACGCATAGCGGAGTTATTTCCACGCCGAGGGATCTGAATCGATAGCACCTCTGAGTCCGAATTGCTGAGTTCTGGTAGCTGGGAATTTTTGACTGTACTGCCCAGAGTGAGGCGAGAACTAAAAGCAGCTGGAATTTCCATGCGCGCCGATCCCATTGAGAGCAGGGCCGAAGAGTCGCTACGAATCGACAGCACCATTTTTTGGGAGTTGCTAACTAAGTTATTAGTGAGACCACCAATACCACCCAAATTAGCCCATTGGTTGTTGGAGAGAGCCATTTTATCGGCAGAGGGCTGGGCAATAAAAGTTTCTTTTTGGGCCTGAGACTGCTCTGGAGCTGGGTCCGTATTGATTTTTACGTCTGGAAAAGGCAGATCGGCAACCGGCACATTAGCAGTAGCTGTAAATGGCACATTTTCCTGAGATAATTCGCTGCTAGCAGCCGGTCGGCTGACAGGAGGGGGTGCGGGTCGTACAGCTTTAGCCTGAGGACTGGCCGGTATATAGATAGCTTGAGGTACAGCTTGGTTTCTAGATTTGTTGGTAATGCCAGCTACAATTCGATCCAGTGGGTTAATACCACTAGTACCTGCGGTACTGATTACTTGAGAGGCAGTAGCACCAGGAAAGATCGATGGGGACTTCTGAGTTACCTTTTTGAGAGCTGACGGTATTACTTCAGAGGGTCGCGGAAAGCTAAGTGCTGGCTGACTAACCCCAACTTGACCAAGATGAGCGGCAGCCATCGATCGCACTGCTTCATCGGGAGTGTTGAATCGCTTAGCATTACTGGCTTTTCCTGCCACGGGAGCAGCCTCGGCCATGGTGGTAAGGCATAAAGCTATAGAAATAGCGAACAGTGGCGCGTTTTTGTACCGCAGATCGATTTTCATAGCTCACTAACTCACTGTAGATTCTAGGAACACATTATATATGTTAGCTTGCCCCGACATGGTGAGTAAAGCTTAAAGTTTTGTTGTTTTAGTCGGTCAATTGCCAGCAAGTAGTAGAACCATCAGCACTTCCGGCCAATAGAGTGTGGCCGATCGGGTGCCAAGCTAGCACCGTGCAGTCTGATAGGGTTTGGGTGGCCAGCATAGCAAAGTCCACATCTTGCAAGGCAATTCCGCCTCCTACATTAGTGCGGGCCAGCAACGGTAGTTGGGGATGGGGCGCAATTAGGGCCACCGGACATTCCGGCTCCGGCAAAGCCTGCCACTGTTCTTCAGCATAAAGCCAATAGATCAGTTGCCGATCGCTGACCGTGGCAAGGAGCGGGCCACCATTGATCCAAGCCAGCTGCTGAATTTTGCTGGGGAAGCCACTCATCACCCAAGGCTGCTCTAAAGCATCGGTGTGGGCAATGGAAAGAAAGCGATCGATCGTGGCAGCAGCCAAATAGTCGCCATCATAGGACCAAGCTAGGCGATGGGCCCCCGTATCCACCGCTAATAGTTCCGCCGTTTCCCAATCTGCTAGGGAGCGGACGGCTACACCTCCGTAGCCGGCGGTGGCCAAGGCCGTGCCTTGGGGATGCCAGGCTAGGTCAAAAATTGAGTTGGCCAGGAGGCGGGAGGTTAAAGATTGGCTCCGGGCATCCCAGAGGTGGAGCAGGCGATCGCAGCTAAAGGCCAGCAGAGGTTGATGGGGGTGCCAGGCTAATCGATCGATCCACCCTTTCCCTAAATTCGGTAAAGATTCAAGTTCACCATTGGCCCAGATCGAGAGATGGCCATTCCGACCGCCAGCAGCCAAAAACTGGCCATCGGCGCTGTAGCTCAGACAGTCGATGCCAATTTCATCGGCAGTACGGTAATACTGGAGGCTTTGTTGTTGCCAGATGGCTACTTCTCCGGCGGCGGAGGCGAGCGCCCAGCGATCTGCCTGGGTGAGGGCACAGGCGATCGCCGTGATGTAGTCTTGCAGTTGGACAGTGCCTTGCAACTGGAGCAGTAGGCAATCGGGGGTATCGTTCATAGCTGACGGGGATTTGCGGGAAATCTGCAATGCGCTCTTCCCATTGGTGCTTTTAGATTGTATGATTTAAGGCTGTGCTAAAAACTTGTAAAAAATCATGGCAGCTCCTAAGAAGAAAACATCCAAATCGAAGCGCGACATGCGCCGTGCTACTTGGCGGCGGAAGGCTGTTCTGCAAGCCCAACGCGCCTTATCTCTGGGCAAGTCTGTTTTGACTGGTCGGTCTACCAGCTTCTTCTATCCGCAGCCTGAAGAAGAAGGCGAAGAATAACAGTCTAGGAATTCCCCTTGGCCTGCCTTCTATTAGAGAAAGCAGGCTAATTTTGTTGTTTGGGTGAAGATAGGGGCGATGGACTGGGGTTGATGACTACGGTGCCAGGCTTTGGACTAGCCTTAGTTTTGGGTTTATGGTGTTTCTCGATCGCCTGTTCCAGTCCGGGATGATCGATCTGGGTTTTGATCGATGCCAGGGCTTGGGCCGGGTTAGTGGAATTGGTGATAAAAGACTCTACCTTGCCTTTGGTTTTGATCCGAACTTGCCAGGGAATATTTTGTTGGCCTTGGGAACGGGAGGCAAAGGTGACTTCTCGATCAGCAGTTTTAATATAGATCGTGATATCTGGATAGTCGTCCCGGTGGTCGCGGCGGGGATTGTAGCGATCGGATTTAGTAATTTTGGTGGCGCTGAGAATCTGGAGAAATTGCTGGGTGAGGGTGGAGTCGATCGCAATTTTCTTGGTGTATTGCTGTTGGATACCATAGCCACCATGACCACCCACCGCAAAGCTACCATTGCCTTCTAGGCCATCCCCTTTGGGCAAAAATCGATAGTGGCGGAGGATAGGGGTAATATCGGAATAGCCGTTCCAGTCGTTTTTAATTTCCACCATTTTCACCCCAAGATTGCCGGTGCCGGTGGTGGAGGCGATAGGCTGAGATGCAGTGCCAATTGCTGAGGTACTCACCGTTCCTGCTGCACCAAAGCTACCCACGGTGGTCAGCGATCCATTTTTAGCCGCAGTCTTAGATTTTTCGGAAGTCGAGGTGGTTGTTTTGCATCCGGCCAGGAGGATGATGGCCAACGACAGCCATGGAAATATTTTTGGGGACATGGGAGACTCGGCTGGATCGAAAGTTGTGGGTTAATTCTGAAATCAACCTACCGCTTCATAATTCTACATTGAAGGACGGGGGCTATTTCGGAAAACTGAAGGCCAAACAACATCAAGGGTCGATCGAGAGTCGAAAATCCTAGCCCATCGAAGCATATATGGCTGCGGCGCTGAGCGTGGGAATGCCAAGCAGACGCTCCAGCACCAAGTCTTTTGTCAGAGAACGCTGGAGCGTTCGAGCAAGCATCCCCACACTAAGCATGGGGACGATGGACAAGATTTAGCCAGCCACACTGGCTGCTGGCTCGGCAACCGCAGACATTTGGATATTGCTGAAGGCAAAAGTAGTTTTGGCACCACCTTCTTCAATTACCCGTTCGCTGAGAATCCAGAAGCCGCCAGCCTGCTCGTAGGTATCTGTAAACAGGCTCTTGCCACCCTTAGCTTCACCGGTTTCTGGATCGGTGTAAATGGAGTCATAGCGGTGAGACAGGTAGCCTGCACCCGTATCGTGACTGCTAAAAGTATGAATCGTGACCACAACGCCATGGATTTTGCGGTGAACCATACAGACTTCGTTGTTACGTAGTTTATACTTATCGCCACTGGCCTTACCGCCCATGAGGATTTCGATCGCCCCCGTTTCATCGTTCTCGCCATACTCAAAGGTATTGTTGCTGTGGGTTTCTTCAAAGGTGCGACGGATGCGGTGAATAGCTACTTCCCACAATTGACCTTCGATCGACTTGGTAGCTTCCGCATTATCGATGCCCACTACTGCGGCCTTCAGATTAGCTGTAACTTCAATCTGGCCCTTAAATTGCTCACCACCTTGGGTGAGCAACACATCCGCAGAGTAGCCAGGAAAGCTTTTTTCCCAGGTGTAGCGGTTTTCGTAGGCAGCGCGAAAGAGTTCGCGAGCGGCGATTTGTTCTGTCATAAAATAACTTCTCTTGGTGTGATAATCCGAATGGGTGTTCTCGATCGTAACGCTGGTTCCTACCGGCTAGTGACGACTCTCACCGCTAACCTTACGGTGTAGCGGGAGCTTCTAACCTCACGATCAGAGTTTCTTGCTTCACAGGCCGGGTATCCCCGAAGCCTCCACAAGCAGCAACGATGCGTCCTCACCGTCGTTTTGTAAAATCAATTAGATAATCTAAATGTTTACACCTATTTCCGTAAAATGTTTTACCCAAAAAACGGGTCTACCGGCTGGCAGCTCTCCTTTCTGGAACCCTCTACATTCTATTTTTAAGGTACTGTCTTGTCTCGCTTTTCGCGTCGGGGAACCCGACGGGCGCGAGCCGCTGGTTGTTCGCAGTGCAAATTACTGCCACTCTGCTTACAGTTCAAGTATACCAAATACTGCATTTTTGCTCAACTCCTCATGCAGCTTTCCGCTATTTGGCGCTGCGCTTACAAAATCGCTGCAAGCTGCAATCGTCTTCTCGCGCTC
>JANMHS010000096.1:0-1860 GCA_031375385.1 Synechococcales cyanobacterium OTE_70_metabat_200
TACTAGAAATGTCGCTGGAATGCCAATATTAGCAGCTAAAACTGGTCCACCAAATACCGCCACCGACTGTCCAATATTTCCCGCACCATAGATGCCCAGCGTCGTACCCTGCTGACTCGGTGGAAACCAGCCAGAGACAAAAGCCACGCCCACAGCGAAAGAGGTACCTGCTAGCCCCATCCAGAAGCCCCAGAACAGCAGGCTTGGATAAGAATGATTGATTGACAGTGCGACAGCGGGAACGATCGTAAATGCTAGTAAGATACTAAACACAATCCGACCACCATATCGATCGGTCAAGATCCCTAGGGGAATGCGTCCAACTGAGCCGAGTAACACCGGAATCGCAATCATCACACTCGCTTGCGTCACTGACAGCCCCAATTCTTTGCGTAATAACGGTGCCAATCCTGAGATGATGCCCCAGTTGGCAAAGGCTACCGCAAACGCCATTGTCGCCAGAAATAGATTCTGATTGGCAGCGGATCGATCGGAAGTATTCATAAGCACAGACA
Source organism: Synechococcales cyanobacterium OTE_70_metabat_200 (assembly GCA_031375385.1). Classification (GTDB taxonomy): domain Bacteria; phylum Cyanobacteriota; class Cyanobacteriia; order Cyanobacteriales; family Chamaesiphonaceae; genus JAAFHZ01. The sequence continues at coordinate 516 of JANMHS010000096.1, forward strand.
AAAACACTGTGAATATGATGTCACTAAATCAAGACCTAAAAATGGAATAGACATCAAATATCTATCCCATTTCTGCATAGCCCGTAAGGTGCGTTACTGCGCCTGTCTTGTCGTTTTTTTATTCGGGGGGAACCCCCGTTGGCGGAGCCTCTCCCCCAGGAGATATAAAAACGCCGCAGCATAACGCACCATCCATCGCGGTTAATGCTTTGGTGCGTTACGCTGGCGCGATAACACACCCTACTTGGCAAATTAACCTAATTCTCCACTAGCAACCATTCCAGTCGCTTGAGCACTATCCAACCCAAACGAGTTTTGGGGTTCTTTCAGGAAGAAAGCACAGCAGAACGCGCAGGTTAACGCACCGATACCCATTGATGCAAACAGCGTCGGTGCATCAGTGAGGCTGAAAATTGTCAGATAAACCACCCCGCCAAAGTTACCATACGCTCCCACATTTCCCGCAACTTGTCCGGTAATTTCCTTTTTAATTAAGGGGACAATTGCATAAGTGCCGCCGCAGCCAGCTTGAGCGAATAGTGCGGAGAACATCGTCACCCCAACGGCTACAGGCAATGCCCAAGTTTTATCGATTTGATGAGCCATTAGATAGGCGATGCCGATTAGTCCAGTTACGACTGTCATCGTCCATTTTCGACTCCCGAATTTGTCGGAAATGAATCCACCACTGGGGCGAGAAAATAGATTCAAGAAAGGATAAGTAGCTGCAATCATTGCCGCCGCAGCATGTTCTAGTCCAAAGGTTTTTTCAAAGAAGACTGGCAACATCGAGACAGCAGCAATTTCAGAACCAAAATTGGTAATGTAGGTAAATTGCAACAGCGCGACTTGACTAAATTCATATCGCTCAGATGGGGCGAATTGTTTCCTGCCTAGCACCACATCACGATTGACTAACCAAGCTTGATAACTCTGATAAGCATACAATCCAGCTAATAAGAACCAAACAAAATACATCTGTCCAGAATTAAGGAAGTGTAATTTCTTTTGAGCTAGTCGCCATGCTAATAAACCGAGGGCAAAAATCAGTCCAAAGTTCATAATTAACAGCCCATAAAAATCTCTAGCACTGGTAACTTCCATCGCGCCATATTTCTTGGGACGCTTGTATTCTTTACCAGGCGGTGTATCAGTAACGTTGTTAAAATAAACAATCCCATACAAAGCGGTAACTATACCAGTTAGCACGATCGTCAATCTCCAATTTGCTGTGCCACCAGCCATTCCAGCCGTTGCTTTTGCTATCTGCGGTTGTGCGAATTCAGCTCCATTAGCTCCGAAGTTTCCCCAGCCTCCGTAGATGCCCTGAGCACTACCAATATCC
>JANMHS010000119.1:0-16039 GCA_031375385.1 Synechococcales cyanobacterium OTE_70_metabat_200
GTTCTAGACTTTCAGTTTGACTTGATCTGCTGGGCTGGTTCTTCATGAGTAGTCCTGGGATGAAAGTGTTGCCTACTTCTTATTGTAACCCATATCTATTCTGCCTTTCACCATTTACTTTCACTTTTAATTACACCCCCTTCAGCCATATCATAATCATTAATGCCTATTTGATTAGCTTGGTATATATCAAATCTGAACGAACAATTACTAGGTTTAGCAAGGAAAGGAATCGCCATGAAAGCAAAAACCAATGATAATGCTACTGTTTTTGAATTAACTGCTGAAAACATAGTTTATAAATATGACTCGGAGAAACAAGTGGTTCAAAACGATGCTTTAACGGTATCGTTTACTCAGGAAAAGCTCACAGGTATTATCGAAACCTTAAGCTAGTAAATCTCATCAAATCCCTAAAAAGGAACCGATTAGATAGTACTGAAGTTCGCTACTCTATTATAGATTTTAGGTTGTGATTTAGTCAGTCTAACCGTTCCTGGTCAGCGGCGGCAGATTACCTTTGCATTACAACCAAGATCTCTCAACCGTCCGCTGCACCAGGGTTGTTATACCGAGCCTCAACCAGCAACTTCCGCTTACATTGACGACTGCGTACATAACTTAATATTAACCTACATCTAGGCAGCTTAATACTTTCCATAAATCATCAACTGAACTGGGACGATCATGCTTATCCAAGGAAATTGCTTTGGCAACCAACGTTTTCCAGGGTTCTCTTAAATTGTCTAGCTTCAAAGGATCTGCCCCTGTTTTATTTATTTTTGATATCCTTTTACTTGCTGATGGAGGAAGATAACCCAATAATAATTCATGAATTGTCATGCCCAATTGAAATATATCACTTTCGATGCCAATATTTTCATTTTTGATTACTTCAATTGGTGCATATTTACGTTTTCTAGGCTGAAATTTTCTCGTTTTGAACTGAACTAATGCAGAGCCAAAATCAATTAAAAATATTTCCCCATAAGCATCCAGAAGAATATTGTCCGGTGAAATATCTAAATGACAAATATTTTCGCTATGAATATTGGATAGAATATCAATAAGTTTGGATATCAACTTAAAAACTTTCTCGTATTGGCTGATATAGATATAAGGACTTTGCTCTACTTGCTGAGATAAAGATTGTCCTTCAATAAGCTTCATTACCAAGTATGCTGTCTGATTCTCAAAAAATGAATCAATTATCGTAATCACGCCAGGATGATTGATTCTAGAAGTAATTTCTCTTTCTTCAATAAAGTAGGACATATAGCTCTGAGTTCTAGCGACAGCTTTACCTCCTATAGGCTTTACTACTGTTGTATTATCATCCCTAAATAAATATTGATCTGAAAAAAATTCTTTTATTGCGACTGAGTTTTTACTACTTTCGTCAAACGCACAATATACAAAACTAAAACCACCTTGAGATATGAGATGGTCAATAGAATACCTGCCTCCATGAAGAACAGTACCTGGTATTAGAGCTTGACTAAGTAGATATTCTTTCACTCTGATTTAGCTATAAGACAGTAGGAAGGCAAAGGTTCTACAGGATAAGTCTTCCTATACATCTCCAAGGCATCAAGCTGCCACATAATGAGGTTATAAAGTTTTTCGGGTAATTTCAAACTCTCCATTTCCGTAATTATTCGTTCGAGACACACATCTACTTCCCACAGTACGTCTTCCTGAGATTGCAAGGCATTCACAGTAAAGCTATGAGCAATTAACCAGCCAGCACTTCCTAAAAGACGCTCCACTTCTTGTCTTGAAAATGGTGATCTAATATTCGCTGTGCTTGTTGCTTTGAATGCTTCCACTTGCCCATGTACAAAGATTGTCAACAAGTGTGAGACTTGATTAATACTTCTTACAAGAGTATCCCATTCAGAGAAACAAAGAGTTTTTGCCCATTTTTTGGCACTTATAAATGTATTCAGCAAATCTTTTTGAGAATCAAAATAGTATGAGCAATGCGCTAAAACTACATAATCGAATTCCTTATTAATAAAAGGAAGTTCATCATCAGATATCTTCGAGTTGAAATGGAAGCTAATTCGATTACCCAACCTCGATTTAGATAGAAATTTGGCTGACTCTCCAACAGTAATGGGACTACCATAAGTGTAACTTGCTGGATCAGTAGCTATGACATATCCATTTACGCCAACGGCTTCCGCAAGAACAGCAGTTGTTTCGCCTTGCCCACATCCAACTTCTAAGATGCTCGCTCCGCAAGAAACTCCCCATTTCTCTACAAACATAGACCTAAATTTAGTTTTGTTAATCTGCTCTTGAGGATCAACCTCGTACATAGCCATACATTTAGCAATTTCTTCTATGTCTAATACCACTAAAGATTCTCCTAATGTTAAACTTCTTAAGTTCGTCAATCTCGAACATAACAAACAATAGCAGTTAGATTTGTTTCAATAATCTCAGCAGAACCAAGACCTAAATTACACCAAGATTCAACAAAATCTTTAAAGTATTCTGAGCCTTTGTAATCATATAATATCAACTTTCCACAAGGTTCTAACCAGCTAAAGCATTTTTTAACATGCTTTTCTATATCGGGATCGAAAGTATAATCTGGACTAGTGATTATATACTTAAATTTCTGCCCTCCAGGATTAAAATCATCAATGGAAGATGCAAAAAAATTATCTGAAAAGTCTGATAAAACAACTGTTTTTGCTTCCTGAATTGATTCTTCTAAGAAATCGACTCCATAAGGAGATATCTCTACAGAAAGGTGGAGGAGTAAAAATTTTAGTAAAGCTCCATTCCCACAGCCTAAATCTAATACATCCCCACCTCTGTCAAATAAGCGCAAGAAAGCCTCATAGGCTAAAGTCTGCGCCTCGTCAGATGACCATCCACAATGCATTGAAAGTGGTGCAGAGGAATCACCATAGTAAAACTGGCGATACGTATTTTTAGCTTTAGAGACTTCTTCATATAGCGGAAGTATCCCCGTTTCAAATTCTGTCTCTGGCTGTCCAGATATAGAGAAATCTCTAGTTTTTTCAGGATGTGAAGTCAAAATGTTTGCTCCAGATAAACCAAAACGAATATCAATTACGACCTGAAACCTAAAAAGTCATCATATACTCCAACTTTCTAAGCACTAATTTGCGAGTGGGGAGCTTCGATTGTAAAATTGAAGCTCCCCACTACATAGTTTGCAGTTTACCGAGTTCGGTTGTGGCTCTGGTGGCTATTGTGAGCAAACGTATCGGGATCGTTGAGTTTCATCTCAAGACGCTCGATAAGCTTAGTCACTACCACAGACCCTGAAGTACTGCTTGATTTCATACGATTAATGTCTTCCTCGGTGAAGACAACAAGTGGGGAAACTTTAGTCATTGGAACCTCCAATAGAAATTAAGTGGATGACAATCATTGCTTCATTGCTGACAACTTAGCTTTAATGTGCTCAATCAATTTGTAGATATCGGCACAGTAGATGCTAGGGTTATCAAACTGTCGCAAACTAGAGTAGCGATGGGGAAGATATCCACCACCACAAGCACTAACATTATCGCATTTTTGACATTTACTACATAGGCTTTGATAACCTCCTGTTTGAACTTTTACCAACTCAGAATGGTTGATTGTAGAACATTCTAAATCATCATTAAGAATGTTTGCACCTAGATAAGTTTGAACAGAAGCCTTTAAACAATCGAGTGCGTTCAGATCTCCATTAGTCTCAATAACCAGTATCTTGATAGGTGTACAACCAAACATGTCAATATCTTGCTGATATCCAAGGCATAGTGACATCAAAACCTCAAACATTCTGATTGAAATGTCTGGATCATTTAATTTTAGATATTCATCAAAAATAGCGATTAGCCAATCGCCATAAGGCGTATTGTTGAAATCTTCTTTGCCAGGTGGAATAGACTCATAGTTCAAATCTGGGAAAAGGAAATCAATGCTCTTGACTCCCATATCTAAAAAGCTATGAAGAGTAGCTATGGGATCAGATTCGATATTTATTACAGATAAAACACCACTAAATATTTCCTTTCCCTTTGAGCTTGAGCTAGCCAGATCAATTGCCTTCCTGACTGCTGAATAAGAGCCTTGACCAGAATGATACGTCCGATTTTTATCATGATTATCTTGATCTCCATCAATACTGATGCCAATGTGAACATCAAACTTATGAAATAGATCAATCCAATTCTCGTCTAACAAAGTGCCATTAGTTTGTAATCCATAGCTTCCTCTAATTCCATTTTCAGTAAGAGTGGAATGAAAGTCAGTGAGAATAGATTCTGTCTTTTGCTTTCCAAGTAATAACGGCTCTCCTCCATGTAAAATAATACCGACAGAAGACAGTTGGTGCTTTTTTGCATAATTTGCTATTTTGTTTGCCGATACTTGCCAAATTTCAGGAGTCATAACGTTTGGTTGATCTACCCATGATTGGTCAGCAAGTTTATACATATAACAGTAGCTACAGTCTAGATTGCATCTACTGGCAACTTTCAATATAAAAGTAGTGAAATTAGGCATAAGTCTTCGTGCTCCAACCATAAAACTCCTGTTTAATACACCCTACAAAACTTTCATAAGTTTTTTCTAAGTGAATAAAATACTGATCTTCATAGTTTTCTGTGGGGATGAAAGTAATATCTATACAAGGCATCCGTAAAGTTTCCGAGTCAACAAAGTTCTCTTCCACAACTACTTCTACAAAGCTGTCAACGATTGTCTCATCAACATTGCTCTTAACTCGATTCAACTTTTTAATGAGAGATTGATATTCTTGTTCATTTCTAGGCAAAATGCCAACATGACGATAGCTTAGTGAGGTGCATTCAGACTCTGCATGTCCCTGACAACTAGTGTATGTTATGCAATCTATTGAACGAACAAGAAAAATCACTAGGGATTTAATGCCATCTTCTATAGCATCTTCAAATAGCGAACTGGCTTTTGAAAATATAGAGGCTTCAAAACAGGATCGTTCGCCATCAAGATTGATAACACCCTGTTCTCCTTTAACGAAGGGTAGATCCTTATCCATGCGAGGACTATACGAAACATAGCCCTCCCACTTGGCGATAAAGTCTTCTAATCCATTAAAAAAATTTACCATTCTTAAATCTCAAATGTGCTAGTGAAGAAACTCTGTATTGCCTCACAGGTTTGTCGGTATAACGTTCCCGTTCACCCGCTGCTAGAAGCTTTTTAGGATTGTCAGCCCAACTCAGTCGGTGTGCAACGGGTTTGTTAGCTGGCGTTTCTACAACCGATCAAGCAGCAGATCGTATTCTGCGTGAGATCCGACCCAAAACCAAATTACGGTATCATCTTCCAACTGACCAACAGAACGGTAATTTCTGTTGATGCGTGCGGAATAAATGGGCAATTTTGAATGCACTTTCTTGAATCGTAAGCTGGGATAGCTTGGATCTTGCTTGAATTGCTCATAGGCTTTTCGAGTTTGCTCTTGAATCGAATCTGGTAGATCAGCAAACATTTTCCGGAACTGAGCAGTGGTAAGGGATTTCACAATGTCTCCGGATCTAATTCCTGAGTTTTACCCGCTCGATGTTCTGCCATTGCTTCGGCTGCTAGTTTGGCCAATAAATCTGGAGAGCGGGCAAAAGAGTCGTCCCATCGCTGCTCTTCTTCAAGTTCTTCTAGGATTAGGGTTGCGATCGCATTTTGCCTGTCTGTGGGCAAAGTTTTTAATCGGGCGATCGCCTGTTCAAGTTCCTTAGTCATATGCAGCACACAACGTACAAGTCTCAGTCTATTTTAGCTCATATGTCGCAAACTGCTACTCCAGAGAGAAGTGGATAAGCTAACCAGCCTCCTGACATTTCTCCTTCTCCATACCTTGCTGGAAGATGACCTTTTGGAGCGCGCAGCTCGAAAGATAATTCATTGGGAGAATTTAACCAACGATTGTTTTTACGCCAACCCACTTCGTACCCGAAAGCTGATGGTTTTTCCTCGGACTTGTATTTCTTCAGACTTTGCCAAATGTCAATTTGGGCTTTGAAGCCAAATCTCCCATTACTGTTTTCCAACCAAAGTTTATTAATAACTTGAAGATCCCGGCATGGGAAGCGCTTCATACTTCTTTCGTCAAGATTTCCTTCTCCTTCACGGCCTGCTAGCCAAAGTATGAGTTTGCCTGTTTCCTGATTTGCTCCTTGATAATCTTTCTTTTGCAAGAGTTCCCTGAGTTTTCCATAATTTGCTCCAACGTCTGATTCACCAGAAGCAAAAGATCGCAAAAATGGGCATCCGCGAGCATCTAGAGAAAGACAACTTCTTGTTTCTTCAGGTTGTAAGACCGCTGCTGCAATAGTTGCAACAGCAACAATTCCAGCAACCACTGCTCCGATAACTTTGCTAAGACTTCTCGTATTCACTTGTTGATTCAACTGATTTTTATCCATCATTGAATATCCATGAATACCATCAATATGCTCTCTCGACAGATAGCCGTAGCCAGCTAACAACTGTTTATACTGAAGAGTTCAGTATAATCCCCTTAAATTAGGTGCATATGCTGACACCTGTCGGCATATCTCCCGGAAAGAGAGGTATTAGCACGACATCTGTCCGCCTAATACACCAAAACAGTTGTATATGCAGACAACCGTCCGCATATACCCTAGGAAATAAGGGGGTTAGCACGACATTTGTCTGCCTAACAGCCTAAATTGGGTGTTTAGACTGAAGCAATTTCAGTTTAAATGCCCTTGCTCAGTCTAGGGGTGGTTTCCTAACATTTTGTAATAATTCTCATTTTTCTCCACCAAGGTTATGGAATCATCTACCCCACCCAGACTACTTGATCAAGTTCGAGCAGCTATTCGGCTGAAACATTACTCCTATCGAACAGAACAAACCTACGTAGCCTGGATCAAGCGCTATATTCTGTTTCACAACAAGCAGCATCCTAAAGATATGGGTGTAGAAGAAGTCCAATCCTTTTTAAGCCACCTAGCTACCACAGATCGCGTTGCATCCTCTACTCAGAATCAGGCACTGAGCGCCTTAGTGTTTTTGTACAAAGTAGTTCTAGGCCAAGAACTAGAGTCTGTTGATGCACTGCGTGCAAAAAGAACTCGGTATTTGCCTACTGTGCTGACTAAACCTGAAGTCCAAGCTATCATCAATCAAATGTCTGGGGAGTACAAGCTATTGGCTCAATTGCTCTACGGCACTGGGATGCGATTGTCCGAAGCATTACGACTGCGGGTTAAAGACTTGGATTTTTCTTACCAGCAAATTGTTGTCCAGGATGCTAAAGGTCAAAGGGGCCGGGTAACAATGCTGCCAACAACTCTGGCTCCATTTTTGGAAGCACATCTTCAACGAGTGCTTTGTCTACACAAGCGCGATCTAGAAGAAGGCCATGGCCGGGTCTATTTGCCATTTGCCCTAGAACGCAAATACCCTAATGCCGAAACAGAGTGGATTTGGCAGTATGTATTTCCTAGTTTTTATCTTTCCACCGATCCGAGGACGGGTACTGTCCGACGGCATCATCTTCATGAAAGTGGCTTGCAAAAAGCTGTTAAGCAAGCAGTGCGGCAAGCCAAAATCCACAAAAAAGTAGGCTGTCATACCTTCCGGCACAGCTTTGCCACTCACCTCCTGCAAAATGGCTACGATATTCGCACAGTCCAAGAACTCCTGGGCCACAAAGATGTCAAGACGACCATGATCTATACCCACGTCCTCAATCGCGGTGGACGAGGTGTCGTCAGCCCCCTAGACTAACTAAGCCAGGTGACAACTTGCCCACCAAGCCCGTTGTCACTAGCCCGTGCGTTAGCACATAAATCCCTAACGAACGCTGGCCAATTCCTTCTCGGTCAACTCCACCCCAAAGACTTCGCAGAAGATTTTCTCCACCTTAAAGCCTGAGTCGATCGATTCCAGCGGATCCTTCCGCAGCCGGTGCCGCAAACAGAGGGCAATCACCCGCCGAATATCATCCACCGTCACCTCAGTCCGGCCCTCAAAAGCCGCGATCGCCTTAGCCGTGCGGTTAGTGACAATATCCCCCCGCAAACCATCCACATCGCAGGCCGAACAGACTTCCGAGATTTTCACCCGCAGATCGTAGTCGATCGTCACCTGATCCAGGAGCCGCTGGGCCGCCACAATCTTCTCTTGCAGAGCCACCTGGGGTACTTGATACTGGCCCAGGAATTCATAGGGGCGGCGATCGAATTCCGAGCGCTGCTCCACAATTTGCACCCGCAACACCGGCTCCTTCACCGTCCGAATTTCCGCATGCATTCCAAACCGATCGAGCAACTGGGGCCGCAGTTCCCCTTCTTCCGGGTTCCCGGAGCCGACCAACACGAAGCGGGCGGGGTGACGGATCGAAATACCTTCCCGTTCCACGGTGTTCCAGCCGCTGGCGGCGGAATCTAGCAACACATCCACCAAGTGGTCGTCCAACAGGTTGACCTCATCCACATAGAGGATCCCCCGGTTGGCCTTAGCTAGTAGACCTGGCTCAAAGGCTTTTACTCCTTCGGAGAGAGCTTTTTCAATATCGATCGTGCCGCAGACCCGGTCTTCGGTGGCCCCCAAGGGCAGATCTACCATCGGCACCTTCTTGGTGCTAATCGGGAAGGGCGTTTGGGTCTCGGAAAACTGTTGGCGCAGCTCGTCGCTCATCAGATCCGGATCGCTGGGATGGCTATTGAAAGGATCGTTGGCCACCACGTCAATTTCTGGTAGCAGATCGGCCAAAGCCCGGATCGTAGTGGATTTGCCGGTGCCCCGATCGCCCATAATCATGACACCGCCAATGAAGGGATCAATAACATTGAGCAACAGAGCTAACTTCATTTCTTCTTGACCAACGATGGCCGTAAAAGGAAACACGACGCGCCGAGCGGCAGATTGAGCAGTGGCAGTCACTATGAATTTACCTATATTTAAATTGCATTTAATTACAAGACTCCATTATACGGCTCAGCGCTCCCCCGGCGGAATCCCGTCAATCTTCCCCAGAAACTAGCAGAGAATCGGCATAAAGGCTGTTGGATAGCCCAGATTCCGGGCGATATAATGGCCAGTGTCTTGAGTAACAGCAACGATCGATTACCGATTGGCATCATCAGACGGTGGGGTGGCCAGCCGACCTTCGTCCAAAACTTGCTTCACGGTCGATAATTGCTATCTTGAATGAAGTGGTGTTTTGCTAAGAGAAACTCTTAGTAATTGTGTGTCTGTAGTTACCAAATCCTTGTCTTTGGTACATCTCAATAATTTTCTCAATTAGCTAAAACCCATTACCTATGTCCACTTTTCCGAGCCACGAAAATTCCAATTCGGATTTTTTACAGCTAGAACCAATGGTTCATAGCCGACCGGAGCAGAGCGGTGTTGGCGCAGCTTCTCCAGCGGGAGATGCCTCTGCCACGGAGCGTCCACAGGCCGTCGATCCAGCCAGCCAGACCCCGCCAACCGATGAGAATTGGGATGTGGATCGGGAATTGAAGTCACTATTCGAGCTGATGGGCACCCCGTCCCAGCCCTTGGAGCGATCGGCTACCAGAGCAAAGGCAGCGGATCTGGCGATCCCTACGGAGCTGAAAACCGAAAGTCAGCGGTTGCTAGAGTCGATCGCCGAGACCAAGCATCAGCTAGCCACGATTCAGCAAAGTAGCCAAGAAAAGCTATCGGCGATCGAGCATGGCTTTGGCCAAGCAGAGCAGCTCCAACATCGCACGGAGCAATTGGCCAAATACAGCAAGCTACAAGTCCGTCAGTTACAAGAAATGCTCGAGTCCTTCGAGCAGGTGCGCCAAGAAATTGTGGCGGCCCTGGATAAATTTGGCAGCTACGATCGGATTGAACCATTAGTCCAAAAAATTCAGGGAGCCGAACAGTCCCTCAATCAAGCCCACGATCGCTTACATACCCAGCACACCGAACTCTACCAATCGCTGCAAGGGGTGCAACAGCAAGTAGAACAGAGGGGCCACACCTTCGAGCAGAGTTTTCAACAAAAACAAGCAGATCTCAAGAAACTCTTGCTGGCCATCCGCGAAGACCGGGAACGGTCGCTTTCGCTGGAGCAATTGGTCAGCGGTCGGCTGGAAGAATCCGATCAGCTACACCAAGCCCTGAAGGCCCTCCAGGTGGGCCTGGATGAGAGATCGGCGGTGGTTAAAAACAACCTCACAGATATGAACAGCAACTTTGCTAGTCTCTCGGAATCGGTCCAGCATGAGAAGCAGCAGTTCTATCAGCTCACTGCCGAAATGATCAACAAGACCGATGCCATGCGCTCCCAGTTTGCGGAGCAGGCCAAGCAGGTCAGTAAGTATTGGGAAGCGATTCAATCCCTCCAATTCAAGGTAGACGATCTGGACGATCGGGTGGATAACCAGACCCAGGGCCAAGCCCAACTGGTCAACCAGCGCTACGAAGAAATGGTTGTTTCTTGGGGAGACCTGAAGAAAAAGCAGCAAGGACTCGATCGCTACCACCGCACCCAGCAGAGCTGGCTCAAGTTCCTGACGGCGGGCCTCGGGGCCTCCATGGTCATGCTGATAGTATTACTCTTTAAAGCTTTCGTCCGCTAAGCATCCCAAACAAAGCCTCCCGAGAAATTCTCGGGGGGCTTTGGTTTATTGGGCCCCTGAAAAACCCCCTGAAAGTTCAGGGGGTTTGGGAGATCGTCAATAGATTATCGACTAGATCTTTTGAGCGACAGTGGTGTTGAGACGGTTAATCGCACTGACTAGCTCTTGCTGAGAGGCAATTGCCGGATCCGTAGCAGCTTCAGCCATCGCCTCTTGACGAGACATTTTTCGTTTAGCAGTTTCGTAAGCTTTAACAACGAAAAACATCACCAAACCAACAACTATGAAGTTGATGATAGCCGACATAAATAAACCAAGCTTAATACCATCACCAACGATGATACTTTCTACATCTTTTGCACCTGTTGCTTTGAATACAGGAACGAGGATTGCCGGAGTGATGACATCCTTAATAAAAGATTCGACAATTTTCGCAAAAGCACCGCCCAAGATCACAGCAACGGCCAAGTCCAAGACATTACCCTTCAGGATAAAGTTCTTAAATTCTCCAACCAAACTACTTTGTGCTACAGCCATAAATACTCCACCTAAAAAACTGATGTTATTTTGTAAAGGATTTTAGCATTACTTTTCACAAGGGGAAAGTGCTAGCCCGCAAAACAGCTACAACATTGAGATATTTAGCCGAGAAAAAGCAAGAGAAAACGCCTTTCCACACTTTTATAAAAACTGTTGAAGGTCTTTCAAAACCTCGCTGGCCGACTTGTAGCGATTGCCATATTGGTAGGCCACCATCTTGTCCAAAACATTGGCTAGCTCCGGATTCAAGGGAGCCAAATGTCGCCACTGGAGGATGTCGTCGGTGGTGGGCCGATCGAGTTCTAGAGGACTTGTATTGGTGGCTGCTTCGATCGCCACCATGCCCAAAGCGTAGAGATCACTACTAAAGTTGGGGCGGCCCATATATTGCTCCGGCGGCGTGTAGCCTTTGGTGCCGATCGCAATGCTCTGATTCACCGCTTGGGGATTGATCTCTTTGACTGCCCCAAAATCAATCAGTACCATTTTGCCGCCATCTGTGCAGCGAATAATATTGCTGGGTTTAATATCCCGATGGATCACCGACTGACCATGGATATAGTCCAGCACCGACAACATTTGTTTTAGTAGATCCACCACCTTCGCCTGGGGCCAAGGTTCCTTGCATTCCTCCAGCTCCAGATCTAGAGGGCGACCGTCGATCAGCTCTTGTACCAGGTAGAATTCATCGTTCTGCTCGAAGTAGGCCAACAATTGGGGAATTTGGGGATGACTGCCCAGTCTTTCCAGGATCTTGGCCTCGGTGCTAAACAGCCGTCGGGAAACATCCACAAAGGCCGGATCCCGACGGGCTGGAGTGAGGTGCTTGATCGCACAGCGGGGCCGACCGGGCATATTGATATCTTCTGCAGCATAGGTAGTAGCAAAGCCCCCAGAGCCGAGGGTGCCAGTGGTTTGGTAGCGACTGCCCAAGATGGTATTAGATTCCACCTTGTAGGGCACCGTAGGCGCATTAGCGGCATTCATGGCCGCCGCCGGTTGCTGGCTGAGCAACTGTTTCAGCGCATCGATCGTCTGCTGCTGATTGTTGGCCAGTTGCCGCATGTTTTGCTGCTCTTGGTTAATTTGGTAAGCCCGCCAACCGCCAGTGGCCAATGCAGTACCCAACAGTGCTAGTACCGGCGAAATCACCGGGATCCAGAGCCCATAGCCTAAGCTGACTCCGAACAGCCCGATCGGCACGGCCACAGCTGCGACCATCGCGATCGCCAAGGTGGCCGGATGGCGCAGGAACCAAGCCACATAGCCACCCACCAGACCAAAGCCCACTAGCAATAAATTTTCCAGCCACTGGGGCCAGAAGCCAATCTGCGATCGACCATCCAGCGCCATGCCGACAATCTGGCTGGCGGCCTGGGCATGAACCACCACCCCATACATAATATTGTGCTCGGCCAGGCCCGCGCTATAGGGCGTGCGAAACTCGTCTTTTTTGCTGCTAGCAGTGGCTCCAATCAAGACGATGCGGTCTTGCAGATTAGTCACTCGGTTTTCCAGCAGGTCATCCATACTAACCACTTCGATCGCGCTGGGGTGGCGGTACTTCAGCATGATCGGGTAGCCGGTGACTTCGGTTTTTTGATAGCCGCCATCATTGGCTTTCAGTTGGGAAATGGTCAATTTACCCAAGCTATAAACACCAGTTTTGGGATCGAGGAGGGGTTCGATTTTGTGTTTCTCGCGCAAATAGTCTTCTGCTAGGCGCAAGGAGAGAGAAGATTCGGCTGGACAGATCTTGGCATCGCGCGGGGCTGCTAGCAGCGAGGTGCGGCGCGTAATACCATCCGCATCCACCGGAATATCCGCAAAACCAATTTTCACGGCTGGTTGCTCACCTGGTTGGCCATCTGGCTGGCCCTCTTCTGCTTTGGGCTGGGGCGGGCCAGCCTCCGGCTCCTGACCGGCAGCGCCATGGGCACAGATCGGGGTCACAATGTTGTCTGGATCTTGAAGAGTCTTCAGTAAAGCGCCCGTCGCACCACTCCGAAATAAATCCACCCCGATCGCCGCTGCGCCCCCGTCAGTCAATTTTTTCAGGGCTTTACTTAAAACTGGATCGGTTACGGAATAGGTCTTGTCGCCGTACTTAGCGATGTCCTTAGTACCCACACCGATGACTAACACTCGTTTATCCTGCGGCTCCGCCCCTTGAAAGCGCACTGCCTGGTCGTAGGCCAGTAGCTCGATGGACTCTAGCAAACCCATTTCCTTGATACCGATCGACACCCCGGAGACGATCGAAGCGATCGCTGCGGGCATCCAAAGGGCATTAGGGATTTTTTTTAAAAAATTATTCATATGTAAAGTATTTGGGTAACTAGATAAAAGCAGCGGCTTCAGCATCCAGCAGTAGGGTAGTCTGGGGCTGTTGGCGCAGAATAGTGACCGGCAGGCTGGGGGCGATCGGCTCCTGGAGCAGGCGCTGGACAATCTGGGCTTTCCGCGCACCCATCGCTAAACACAGAATCCGCTCGGCCCGCCGAATACTGGGAATCGTCAAGGTCATGGCATATTGGGGCACCTGGCTCAGGTCGCTAAAAAAGCCAACATCTACCTGTTGCTGGCGAGATTTTTCGGCTAGTTTGACGATCTTCACCGGATCGGGATCTTGGAAATCAGCTACTAAGGGGTCATTGAAAGCAATATGGCCATTGTCCCCAATCCCCAGCAGGCAGAGATCGATCGGCTGGGCTGCCAACAATTGACCGTAGCGCCGACATTCTTGCAGCGGCTGCAAAGTATTGCTGTCTAAATAATGAAATTGGGCCAAGGGGACTCGATCGGCCACCAGTTCGCGCATGTATCGTTGAAAACTGGCTGGATGATCGGACTCGATGCCTAGGTATTCATCCAGATGAAAACATGTAATCTGCGACCAGTCCAAATTTGCCGCAGTCAAGGCCTTCAAAAACTGAACTTGAGAGCTGCCCGAAGCCAAAATCACGGTGGCTTGGCCGCGTTGGCGGAGGGTGGCTTGCAGATGCTGCACCACCTGTTCCACAGCTGCACCCACCAACTCCGTAGAGTCGGGATAAATTTTCAGAGCTAGCTGCTCGATTTGCTGAGAAAGAACCATGAGGGCGCAAAAAACTTTTCCCCATCATAGCGCCACCTTGGCCGAACTCTGGGCAGCAAAGCAGTCTAACTAATTATTTATTTACAGCGTTAGTACTGCGCACGGCGACAAAAAAGCAACCAATACACAGGGGCACGCTGGCCGCTAGGATACCAGTGGTGACCGAAGCGCCATAATCCGGTGCACCGGAAGATAGCTCGAACACGCAGCCCACTGCTGCCACAGCGGCGATACAAGAGATCAGCAGGCAGATGCTGCCCAGAGGAGTGTAGTTGTACAAAGATTTAGCTTCCTAAGAAATGGGGTGGACGGCTTGGATCGAAAAGCCTTTTTTCTGCAATTCGCTGGTGAGAGTCAGGCTATCGGTAATGCGATCGACAAACATCACCCCATTGAGGTGATCAATTTCGTGCTGGATCACGCGGGCTAACATGCCATCGGCCTTGAGATTTTGGGGTTTGCCGTTTTCGTCTTTATAGGAAACCTCGATCGTCTCCGGTCTCACTACGTCCATATAAACACCGGGCACACTCAGGCAACCTTCCTGGTCTTTACCGGAGCTGGTACCAAATTTCTTGATTTCTGGGTTAATTAAAATCAGCGGGGGAGCCGCCGGATTTTCCGGCTCGCAGTCCACCACGATCAACTGTTTGTGAATGCCCACCTGGGGTGCCGCAAGACCGATCCCATCAGAGCTATACATGGTTTGCAGCATTTCCTTGGCGATCTGCCGCAGCTCGTCGTCTACCTTATTCACTCGTTTAGCGGGCTGCCGCAGCACTCGATCGCCCAAGGTATGAATGGTCAGCGGTGGCTGAGTGAGTTTTTTCTTTTCGACCAGAATCTGAACGGGCATGGGTTGAAGTCTAAATTTCCACAATTCTTTACGATTTTAGCATCACCGCTTCGTCCCTTACCAGAGCGGGTGCCAAGAAGATACCCGGCGCATAGGCTTCCACCACCCGACCGGTAGCGGCACAGGTCACCATCAGGTAATCACAGACCGGGCATTGGCTACGAATTAGTTCCAGATCTGCAATGTAGTGGCGTTCTGCTCGATCGCTGCCGCAGTTGGAGCAACATATTTTGTGGTCTTTCATGAATTCCTGGGTGTGGAGTAATAGGTAGATTCTGGGAAAACTCGATCAATTCTTCGAAAAATCCAGGCAACAGTAGTGGGGATCGAGGCAAAACCACTGAGTTCGGAAGAATCGAATTTACTTATTATTCTCATAAACAACTTAAATACCAATGGAAGAATTTGTTAAGAAATGGCAATTCTCCACCACTAACATCGATCGAAACGGCTCGTTCTCAATCTGAGCATGGGCATTCCGATCGGGCAATTTAGGGCCACACCCTTGCCAGAAGAAGCTAGAGCATCCCAAAAAACGTCCCCACGCTGAGCATGGGGACGATCAATAAAACTTGGAAATGCTTTTTTACAATTTACAAAGCATTACCGCGAGGTAGTACTTCATCGGGGAAGGTGAACTGCTCATGGGGTTGATCCTGTGGAGCCATCCAAGCGCGGATCCCTTCATTCAAGAGAATGTTCTTGGTGTAGAAAGTCTCGAACTCGGGATCTTCAGCGGCCCGTAGTTCCTGAGAAGTGAAGTCGTAAGCGCGCAGGTTTAGAGCCAAACCAACGATACCTACGGAACTCATCCACAGACCGGTGACCGGTACGAACAGCATGAAGAAGTGCAACCACCGTTTGTTGGAGAAAGCAATCCCGAAAATCTGCGACCAAAAACGGTTAGCAGTTACCATCGAGTAGGTTTCTTCAGCTTGGGTA
>JANMHS010000120.1:0-5491 GCA_031375385.1 Synechococcales cyanobacterium OTE_70_metabat_200
CACCATGCCAGCTCAGGTGGGGTCGCAAGGTTTTACGAATTAGGTTAATCTGGTTCATGGAACAAGGGGAGCTGGTACTTAGTAACTTCCATCAAACCTTGTTCTGCCAACTACTTCAAGCTTTTTGTCCGGTACTGAGGTTTTTTACTCATGGCTTTCAGTTAATACTAATATATTAAATTGAAGGTGATACAACCATTAGCTTAGTACTTTGCCTAGCTTCTCTCGTAGCTCCTGAAAAGCTTGCTCTTCATGCTCGTCTGTATATCCAGTAGTTTCTATTGAAACTGCCATGCGTGAATCTCTACTCTCATCAAGATGTAGCCAAAAGACATGACACTTATCCAGACTCCGTACACGTGAGCGCTTGACCCCGTTTTTAGGTGCGGAAAATGCTTGCTCGTCAAATCGGACAAATTCAATCCATGGAATGCTTTGCAACATCTTTTCAACTTTTTTCCAAGCTTTAGGGCGATGGTGTTTTTTTGACTCTTGAACCTGAATAACGTCAGCGCGATCGCGGCTTGACACCGGTATGCTGGCCGAATCTTTTCGACTTTGTATAGGTGCTTGCCCTAGCTGCAGGTAGGGCAAGGTGATTAAGGTCCTGTATTGTTCATGCACATAGCATATAGGAATTCCATATCCGTGACTGATAATACCCATGATCATGGCCTGAGATTTAAAGCCACCGGTAGCAGCCAAAACAATATTTCCTGGTGCCTGCTCAATCAATTTTATTAACAGTTTCGCCATCGCCTCCAAAGCAGATTCGGATTGTTCGGCATCATAATTTACTCCCGGTAATGCATGCAGTTGGATATTCTGTTGACCGATGCCTCTTTCAAAGAAATCACGTAACACCTCTGCACACTCTAAGCCAATTGGAGTATCCGAGTGGAGCAAAATCAACTCATCGGTCAGATCAAGGTCAAGCCGCCAGAATGTATTGGTTTCTGCACTAAACTGCTCAAGCCAGTCCATACGTTCATTCACTTTCTGGAGCATCCAATCAACGGCTGCTTGACGATCATCAATTGTTTTGGCTCCCAGCCAAGGACGTTTTTCATTCTGGTCAACATCCCGATTGGTGAGCAGCGATGTACCAACAGTCATTAAAATAGTTTGCATAATTCCTCGAATCTTTTAATTATTAATCAAATATGGTTGCGACACGGTCATTTCTTGGGTTTCTCTTATTCCCAAATTGGCAGACCAGGATCATCGGCTAGCGGCCCTAGAGCGTTTTGCCTGTCTGCCCTGCGCTCATTTTCCACAAACCATTTGAAAGATTCTCCTTCTGCTTGAGGAGCCTGGGTAGTGCGCGGATAGTGAATAGGCTGACTGAAACCTGCTGCCGCCTTCAGGAAAGCGCTAATGAAAGGATTGCTCTCAAAGCCTTGGCCATAGGCTGATTCTACCGCTGGCTTGAATTCTTCAATAATACATCGTTTAATTAGAGAATCTTGCTCCGGTATGGGAACGGACTGACACAAAGAGCCATAGAATTTTGCCCAGTCCTTACCGTTACGCAGCTCCGTTGATTGCCTTTGCAGTCTTACACTGCCAAAACCAAGTGGCTTGCCACCGCCCAGCCGGAAATAACTGTTCTCAGGTAAATCTAGTAGCCATAGCAAAGCGCCTAGCTCCACCTCTGAAAGATTAGTGACGGAAATTTTGCACTCAAACTCTACATTGGGTTTAACCCACTCTGTAATTGATCGATTCTGATTATCTTGCTGCTCTGCACGTTCCTTCTGCGGTCGCCGGCATTCTTGGAAAAAGCCTTGATGATTTTCATTGGTGCGATCGACTAATGGATTGTCCCAATATTCGGTGGGCAGGCCCGCATGATGGGGATATACCTTGCGTCCCCGCAGACCTTGTCCAGCCTGATACATCTTTTCTTTAGCAGTACCTCGATCAATAGGTGTGCCCTCCTGATCCTTAGCAGCATAGAATCGACCCTGTTGAGGTCTAGGTTGACCTAAGATGGCCAAAGGAAGACCAGGACTCAAATCTTTAATGGCATCCTTAGTCAAACACTGTACTGAGTGAATTCTTATATTGCCACGATAGGCGCTATGCCCACCTTGTTTCACCCAACCAAACACTCGATCGGCTGGTGAAAGCTCGTTAAAATCTTGGGCAGGCTGAAGTGATTTATCCAACAAACTAGCTGGCGACACATCATAAAAATGCCGAGAGAGTGTCACTGGCAAAATAGCTTTGATATTTTCTTCCTTTACTCGAAAATCATTGTTTAGCTCTAATTCTCTGTCTAGCTCAACATAGCAAAGCGTGCCAGACTTCAAATCTTCAGATAAAGATTCATATACATGCCAAGAAAAAGCTGTTTCCCCTGGCTTATCACCCAAATAATCATATGGTTCTGGTTTGCTTTCATCCTCCCGTCTCTTTTTTAAGCTGGTTTTGTTGACCATCTTGTAATCGAGCACTAAATCACGCCACATTTTTTCCATGGCTGGTGTGATGACAATTTTCTTATCATCTTCATCATTTTCCAGGAAAACTCGCTCGTACCTTTTGTCTTTGACATTTGCTCCTGTGACACAAACAACTCCTTTTCGCCATTTTTTATCGAACTTCTGGTCGGGAGGAATTTCGGAGTTGCGTCTTTGAATCGCAATGACTACATTGCTCAAAAGTTTTTTGTCCATAAAATATTCTCGAATATCCTCTGGCAAATGCATATAGTTAGAATCACTATTAGGATCAGGATTGAGTTTCACCCAAACCAGATCTCCATGTTGAGGTAACTCGCCAGATTCATGATATACTAGCGAAGCCATGCTCTCTCCCTTATCCTTCTCCTCACTGTCTTTTTTATAGGAGGGAAGCCGACTGACATGACCCATGACTCCATGGGCAGGCATGATTCGCAAAATGTTCTTTCCACCTTTGATTTTCCTAACCACTGCCGGATAGATATTACTCGAACTAGCGGCCATTCGATAAACTAATGGCTCTTCATGTTTACTGAATTGAGAAAGACGAGAATTAGTTACGATTTCATAGGCAGTACGTAGCATTCCCTTGATAGAGGTAGGCGTTAAATAAGGAAGCCCATCATGGCATTGGCGCATTGGATAGGCTTGATGTTCAGCATTTATTTTTTGGCCTTGAGCTGCATCAATAATTAGTAGTGGCGTAATTGTTTGAATTTGCAGTGTGATTTCGCCACTCCATCGATCTGGTAAATATCTCCCATGCGCAGATGGTACGGAATCTCCTAGATCTCCGGCAACTTGCTGGCGTGGAATCGCTGGTACAAAATTATAGGGATTATGAAATGATTGATTAGAAGCCCCTTTTTTGACTGGTCGTTCAACGACTGTTTGCTTCGTGGGGACTGACTTGGAATTCTGTTGCACAGGTACATTCACCACCTTTTTGCTCTTCTGTGGAAGATTGGGGCGAACCGGTTGGGGATTGGGTGTTGTAGTCATAGTTACCTCTGTACAGTAAAAACAAAAAATAGTTGACTAGTCAGGAATTTTCTTGTATCTCACGCCATTCCCTAACTGTTAAAGGAAGATCTAAATCTGTTGACAATCGATCGATCCCATCCACCACTAAATCTGGCCGATCAATCGCCAAAGCCTCATAGCACTTCCTTGGCCAATCGGGCTGCTCCTGAAACCGCTCGATCGCCGATCGCAGACCGGGCAGCACCGGATAAGCCTCTGTAGCCTTCTTGATTGCCGCCTCCGGCATTTCTCCCCGCAACCGCAGCACCGCCAAATCGATGAGATCCCGCGATCTAATTCGGTCATCGGGCCAGCGGTCAGCATTCGCCAATAGCTTCTCTGCCCAACAATCCACCAAAGATAGGCAAGGCACCGGCAAAGCCTCTAAATAGCGCGGCGGCTCCAGCTCAATCCGGCCTTCCGCAATAATTTCTAGCTTAATTGTCACCTCTGTTTCTGAGCTGGCCGCAGGATTCACCACTACCGGAAACCTTACCCCATACTGATCCATCTGCATATCGCGGAGAAAGCGCAGCTGATCCGTAGGCTGAAACAGCGCATCGTAGCTCTGCTCCATCACGGCCCGCCGTAACTCCCGATAGCCACCATTGTTCGCCAGTAAATCAATATCTTGGCTGAGGCGATGCTCATCACACATCAGGCTCACTAGGGTGCCACCGCCAAAGCAGACTCCCCAAGTGGCTAAAGCATCCGATCGCAAACTATTTAACACCACCATAATTGACTCGTGCCATTGATACTTCATTGGCTGCTCCTGGCCTAAGGCCAAATCCGCTTGTAACCAAGAACCATATTGAATGCTAAGCTGCCGAATCTCTCGCCATTCTTCTTCACTGGGATCGGCTAAGACTCCCAGGAAGCGCCAACCTCGCTCATAGGTCTGCAAAACTTCCACTGGAGTCAATTGGTCATTATCCCCAAGCTGCCAGCATAGCGCATCTAAAAAAGGACTTTGAGTAATCATGTTTCCTCCGGCTTGCTCACCAGTTTTTGCAAACCCCACAGCCTTTCTTCAGCCACCACCACGTTACCATGGCGATCGCTCACACTCAGGTATTCACAAACTTGCAGCCTGACCCGCTCGTTTCTCTGTATACCAGGTATAGGCACCGCCAGCTTTCCAATCCTGGCCGCTGACAACCAGCTCCAGCCATCGATCGCCTCTCCCCCAGTTCCTTCGCCCCAGAGTAAGTATTGTTGGTCGATCTGATGGATCCATCGAACAGGCTCCAGTGTTTCACCTACTTCAGAATTGATCGCCTCCTCCGAAATTAACATGGCTCGTCCGCGCCCATTAGCTTCATTTAGCCAGCGCAGTTCCGCATGCTCATTGAAAATCCTTGCTTCAAAAACATCACCCAAAGATAGATTTTGACCTTTGTAGTCAATAACTGCTGTAGTGGCAACTTTGCCAAAAGCACAACTAATTGGACTATAAAATAGCCCTACCGCCGATGTGAAGTATTTATTTCCACACTTTTCCAAAGCTTCTGGCAAGCTAACATTTTTCAGACATGTGCTATGGAGAGTCAACGGTTGTTCAAGCATAAATCACCTCCTGCGGCATCCTGGCCTTCGAAATCCAATCTTGCCAAGCCGCTTGAAGCTGTTGCAGAAAAACAGAATCAACTCCTTGAAAAGCCTTGTCGGTCATAGTAAAATGATCAAAATTCACCGTGCCTAACTCCAACAATCCTTGGCCAGAAATCTCGATCTTGGTCACTTTGATCGAACCCATGCCCCGATTCACTCCATACCCTAGGGGAATCCGCTCCTGATAGAAATCCCGTAATAACAAGAGTAACAGCGCGATCGCTGGTTTTTGCTCTGCTTTTTCTAAGTACACCTCTTTACTGAAAGGGGTTGGAATTCATTTAATGTTACTATGAGGTAATTGTAGCGAAGAAATTGTCATGCGAGGAAGAACTTCAAAACTCATAATCAATCTCAGTGTAGAGCAAAAAAGCTTACTTGAAAGT
>JANMHS010000020.1:0-59302 GCA_031375385.1 Synechococcales cyanobacterium OTE_70_metabat_200
TCCGGTCAACTTCGCCCCCCTAACCCCCCAATTCTGGGGGGAACCGGAGAAGAATGAGAATTTTAGAGGGATCAGTTTAGAAAGGTTGTAGACTGCAAGCTTATCCTGTCGGTTTCTTAACCCGAACTGACGTTAATTTAGCATTCTTTTAATTTCCTGAAGCCCTCATGAAAAACGATGCTGAGTTTATTAAATACCCCCCAAATTACTATGTTGAGGTTTTATGATAGATACACTCAAATCGTCACGTGTTCAAGTTGAAATTGGCAAAGGAGATGTCCGCACCCTGCAGCGGGGTAAAACCTGGGAACAATTCGAGCATCTCCGCGCCGGTTTTGGCAACACGCGGGGGATCAAACTATCCTACTACAATGGCACGATCGAGATTCTGATGCCCAGCGAAGCCCATGAACTGTTCAAAAAGATTATTGCAATCTTACTCGAAGCATTTTTACTCGATCGCCAAGTTGAATTCAAGCCAACCGGCTCCATGACCCAAAAGCGAGAAGGCTTGGCCGCCACAGAAGCCGACGAATCCTACGAAATTCAGGGCGTTAAACTATCGATCGAAGTCAACTTTACCAGCGGCGATCTGTCGAAACTAGAGTGCTATCGGGCATTGGAAATAGATGAAGTCTGGTTTTGGGAAGATGGCGTCTTAGAAGTCTATTGTCTAGCAGCCGATGAATACCAGAAAGCGAACCACAGTCGGATTCCAATATTGGCGGCGATCGACCTTTCCATCATGGCTCAATGCATCCTGCTCGGAGAAACCTCTCGGCTCGCAGCTGTCAACCGACTGCTAGCTCTGCACCCCAGTAACTAACGTTGGCAATTTGAATCGTCATGTTCTCGTTCAAGCACAGACTGCGTGCTCTTTTGCGCGATTGTAGGCTATTTCCAAGTAATTGAAGTTCCCACACCGGTTCAAAAACTTGGCAAAAATCATCGACGGAGCAAAAGAGTTCTTCTAAACTGGTCATAAGGCACCTCAGTAATTTGGTTGGTATCTCCAGATTACCTGTGGTGCCTTTTTTTTGGCCTTTTTCCTTATCCCGAACTGACAGAGCGGAATGTGGGTTCAAAAGCTCTGGTTTTACGAACGACCTGTCGATAAACGAAGTGTTGCTCCAAGGCAAATCACCACAATCTTGCTATGGTTGCCTTCCTCGACTTGCATTAGCGTAACCTACCGGAGATAATCGCACCTGAGATTCGTAGATTTCATCACCACGTTGGGCAAACTCTTTTTTACTGTAGGGAGGTTGTCGGACTGCCATTGGCCTGACCTCTCGGCGACTTTTTAGCTGTACAATTCCTGCTCTTCTGATTCTCTGGTTCAGCATGATTGAATCATAAAGCCAGTTTAATTGTGACACCAGTGGTTTCATACGGTCACTCCACCAACACATGTTAAGATGAGTTCGGATACCTAAGTAGGATGCTTGCTCGTGCGATATACAGGAGAACGCTGGTATGTTTGAGGTGATCGTAATTGGCTCTGGCCCCGCTGGCACGATTATTGCGGCGGCTTTAGCCGATCGAGGAGTTAAAGTTGGCGGACTGACGGCCAGCCCCCTGCGACAGATTTGGCCGAATACTTATGGCATCTGGCACGACGAACTCGAAGCCTTGGGACTGACTGAATTATTTGGTCATTGCTGGGAAAATTGCGACGTTTGCACCAGCGGCTCGCGGAATTAAAGTTACTGCCATCCACGAGGTGGAATGTGTCATCTTTCCGATGACTTTACCTCTGCCCGATCTCCATCAACCTAGAGAAGTTGATGCGATTCGATGAGGTGCTATTAAAGCAGCATTTTGATACTTTCTTCAGTCTGCCCCAAAATCAATGGGCGGGATTCTTGGCCGACAAACTATCATCACCAGAATTGGTGGCAGCAATGGTGCATCTATTTGCGATCGCACCCAATTCCCTACGTTGGGGTTTGATGCAATTTCCCGGTTGGGAAGGCAATCTCTTGTGGCAATTTATCAGCCTCCAAGCAGCCCGTTCGCGAAGCGTCGGCAATGCCGAATCTCCCCTATCTGTTTTAAACATCCAGATTAGCTGAGTGAGGCTATGAGAATCAATAAGCCATCTGTATAACGTTCCGGTTGAGCAGCTACCGATCAACCACATTGTAACTGTAAGCGACCATGCTAGTCAGCTCCAACCGGTTTGTTAGGCTGCTGCTCATGCGTGATCGGCAGCAATGATCGTAAGGCTTCATTTACAGATGCCGCAGTTGGAAAAGCTTCTGCAATGTCAGGTTCTAGCAGCACTAAGTTAGTTCCCGCTCGGTATCTTTCAACGTACTTGCCCCTCACCCCTCCCGTCATTTGGGAGAAGTCATATTCAGGACGAAGTTCGTCTAATTCATCAGTTGTCTTCTTCATAAAACCTTTTCTCTTGGCGAGTGGCTCTTCGAGCACTAATGATCCTAATGCAGTTGTCTCGGTCTGTGTGGGCAACAACCAACAACAAACCTGACACCGATGTTCCAATGATAACGTAACGGCTTTCCCCAATGGAATGGTCGGAGTCAGGAAATGTTACGGACAAAGCGTCATCGAAGACAGTCGCAGCATCCGGGAAGGAGACATCATGTTTGTTAATATTTATAACGGCTTTGTTCTGATCCCATTCAAAATCCACGAAAAAACTTCCCATTGCTAGATACCTTGAGATCCTATCAATCTCTCAGTAATTTCGGGCAAATTTATTCAATGATGAAACCTGCGTAATGATGACCCATTCTGCTAGCTAATATTTCACAGTAACTAAAGTATTTTTCACATTCTGACTTGTTCATTTTTTTAGTTCCAGGATAGCAGAGAGAAATATAGTAAGTGGCTGTAGTCGGCAGAATTGCCATTCGTGATACAAACTTCTTAGCAACCTGATCTGCACGATGCGCATCCAATTCAATCACGACTACGAAATCTTGTCCTTGGCCAAAGATATCGATGGAGTCATTAACATTGCGACTGACACGATGCTCAGAAATCCATTCGATCTCTGGCATTGCGCGTTCGAGTGCGGATTTGACATGATTTTGAAACTGACTAACAGTAAGCTTCTGTTCTTCCCCTAGGTTCTCAGAGAAGTAGTTCGAGCATTCAATATCAGTGATATGGGAGATGAGTGATAGTAGAATTGGGACATCACTTATTTTACTGCGATGCAATGGCTTCAAGATGTTCTCCAGCAGGCTTGTCAGACAATCTTCACGTACTCACAAAATTGAATCCCTAGCTCCGAAACAAATATAATATCATCTAAATTCTCATCCTGTTCACCATTAAGTTGAAAACTACCCCTCCGGCTCTCAATGAAGCCATAAGAACGTAGCTTGTTAACCGCAGCAAAAACCATATAGGGGCTAGCATTTGACTTCGATATTTGTCGAATTTGAATTTTCTTAGAGTCTTGAAACAAGAAGCCTAACAACTCGCACTCAAAGACCGACATGGCAGACAACGTATCTAGAAAATGCTCGCGCATATCAAAGTTACTATTAACCGGGTATTGCAGTGTAGTCAACAAGAATTCTTTAAGTAACCGCACTTTTTGTTCTCGCGTTTCAACTTCGACTTTTTCGAACAAGGACTCTAGCAAGAATCTCAATTCATCTGAATCATGTAGTGATAAATCAGCTAGTTCAGCTTGTGTTGACGTCACTTGCTCTATTAATTCACTAAGAAATTTCTCTAGGCGCTTAAGTCTTTTTTCTTGCTTACCGCCAAAGTAGAGGGTTGAGAGTGATCCACCTATAGTAGGAATAAGCTCCATAGCAGCTTGAAGTATTAACTCACGGTCGTGAGCCTTATCAAAAATCTTCTTAAGGTCAATATTTTGATAAAACAAGTCCTTTATTCTAGCCATACATAGATAATCGAAAATAAATATTGCGTCTGCCTAATGATTGAGTTGAACCGCGACCCGCTACGCTGGGCGGGTTAACCTTTTTCTGATCTCGTCCATTAATTCATTTCTCCAGCTACTGTTCTAGGCGTCGTTTTCAACGAGATGTTATGGTGCAGCTTCCACTGATTATAACACATAAGAACAAATTATATTAAGCTGTCGGCATAACTACTGATTAGACTGAACCATTTCCACCTAACACCCCAAAAGAGGATCTTAGGTGGAAAATTTTCTGTCTAACACACCCACAGAGGGTTATTAGGTAGAAATCCGTCAGCCTAACACCCCTGATCGGTGCATTAGACAGAACCATTTCAGCATAACACTCCATCCTTTCCCCTACAGCAGTGTTATAAAATCTTCGCAAATCCAGTATCCGAAAAAACTCCTCCCCTTCATCAGTGATGGAACTTACTTACAGTGGATCCCGCCAACACACTTTGTTTCATTGCTACTCGCTACTCAGAGGCTCTGCGATCGATAGCTTCAGCTCATTTACCGGGAATGGTAGATCCGCATTGATCGCCTCAATTTCCCTTTTCTCCGCCTGGTTCACCTCCACCAGATAGGGCAAAATCAACTGCTTTAAGCGGGGATGATAGAAACGATGAACACTGTGGTTCGGTGTCGCCGGGAAGCCTCGGCGCTTCTTATGGCGACCGCCCGCCCCAGGATCAAAGATCCTAATGCCCTGCTGGAGCGACCACTCGATCGGGGCATAGTAACAAGCTTCAAAATGCAAACAATCGATCTCCTCCCGACTGCCCCAATAGCGACCATAGAGCCGATCACCCTTGTACACACAGAAAGACATCCCGATCGGGACTTCCTGGCCTTCAGTGAAAGCCGCCATCACTAGAACTCGATCGCTGTACTTAGCCACCAAAGATTCAAAAAACGCTCGGGTGAGATATTTACTCCCCCACCAGCCGAATTTATCGCAGGTATCCGCATAAAAGTCATAGACCAGAGACATCATAGTCACATCCAGCTGGTCTTGAGTCAGAGGGCGCATAGTTAGACCCGCGGCCCCCACCGCCTGCCGCTCCCGCTTAATATTCCGGCGCTGGTTGGCATTAAAGCCCTTCAAATAGCCATCAAAATTTGTAAAATCCTCATCCTGCCAAACGTAACTGTGGTGCAACCAAGGCCGGAAGCCCTCTTCCTCGATCAGCGGTCGCCAGCTCGGATCCACATAGAGAAAATGACAGCCAGAAATCCCGTAGGCCTCGCAGAATCGATCGATCTCCTGCACCATCAAGCCCGTCATCGCCCCTTGGTCTATCCCCGGTGCGATCAAAAAGCGGTAACCCTCCGTGGGCGTAATCGGGGTCATGCCCACCAGCTTCGGATAGTAGCGAATGCCCAGTTGCTGAGAAACCTCCGCCCACTGTTGATCGAAGATAAATTCACCGTAGCTGTGGCCCTTCAGGTACAGGGGCGCTGCGGCCACCAAAGTGCTGCCACTCCAGACCGTCAGATGTTTTGGTAGCCAACCGGTCTCGCCAGAAACACTGCCAGAGGTTTCCAGATTGTTCAGCCATTCCCATTCCAAAAAAGGCGTAGCCAAGGGCAGCGCTAGCTCGTCCCAAGCCGATTGGGGAACCTCTTGCAGGCGATCGAGCCACCGCACCTGATAGTTAGACATAGTTCGATAGATAGAAAGCGCTAGATACCATTTATAGCGCAGTTTTCTCTAGCTAGAGGGAAAGTACCGTCTCTCCCTCCCCATATCCAAGTAGTCTGCTAGTCTTCGTGATCGTCGAAGGGATCATCTAGCTGAGTGGCTGGTGGCCCAAAGGATAGGTACAAGCCGTAGCCCGTAATAGCCACAATCGTCGCGGCCAGAGTAATACTAAGAACTGTTGCGGATTCCATAGGATGTAAAGATTGGGGAAGATATACCCTATAATTGTATTGCGATTTGTTAAACAATACTTTTACAGCTTTAAATTTTGGTGACCTATGGGACAGCGGACTAAACTGGGTGATATTCTCAGACCATTGAATTCGGAATACGGCAAAGTAGTTCCCGGTTGGGGAACCACACCAGTCATGGGCGTTTTCATGCTCCTGTTCTTGGTATTCCTTCTGATCATTCTGCAAATTTACAACTCTTCTTTGGTGCTCGATGGCTTCTCCGTGAACTGGAGTGGCGTTAAGTAGGCATTGCACCCGATTCGTTTCGACTAGCAGAAGAGGCAAGATTGCCCTTCTGCTTTTTTTAGGAGATTTTTTCATGAGCGACTTACCATTACAAAAACATCCCCAGGAGCGCCGCGATCTGGAGGCGATCGCCCAGATCAGGGCGGCGGGCCCCAGCGACCCGGTGAGCTTGGCAGAACTGGGCAGGTTGCTGATTCGGTACAGAGGCTTTCCCGGTGCCTTGGATCTCCAGGCCAGCCTCCAGCAATTGCTGACCCAGTGGCAGCTGACCGAAGAGGAGCTGTTTGCCAAAACTCGCCACATTCACAACGAGGAGCGCATTTACCAAGTAAAAAGCAAATTCCAGGTGCAAGAAGATTGGACTTGAGCGGCCCTTGGCATGGTATTCTGTTGCTGGCTGCGGCTTTTAAATTTCTAGCAAACGACCATCGAAATCTATGTCTTCATCCTATTCCGAAGAAAACGAGTCAACCGAAGTAGTGGATTTGGCCGATGAGAATGGCCGCAAACTAGCCTGCTATGTAGAGCGCCATCTGCTGCTAGAAGACAAAACTTACCTGCTGCTGCTGCCGGTGGATGCGCCGATCGAGATTTTTGCCTGGAATGAAGACGACGAAATGGCCGAACTAACGGCGGTGGATGAAGACGAAGAAGTGGCTCTGATTTTTGCCGATGCCAGCGCCGTCCTCTCGGAGCAAAATTTGGCCCTGAAGCAAACAGCCTATACCTTGACTGCTGTGGGCGATCTACCGCCGCTGGATCCGGAAGAAATTCTGACGATCGAGCTAGATGAAGAAGACCCCGATCTTTCCCCAGAGGAATTCCAGATCTTGGCCCGCTTCTACAACAAAGAGCAGGAATATGCCATCTGCACACCAGTAGACCCTTTATTGTTCTTCGGCAGACAAGATGAACGCGGTACGGTAGTATTATTGTCTTCGGAAGAATCCGCACAGATCGGCCCAATGTTGGAAGACCTGTTGTTGGAAGAAGCCTAAATCCGATCGCCCACAGGTCGGAAAGCAGTCGTCAATTTTACTAAGTATGAAAAATATTGCGAGCCTCCCTGGATGGGCTAAAATTGCCGGTGGAACCGGTGCAGCGGCGTTGGTAGCTGGTTTGGGATTCAACACTTGGTGGAGCGGCGAAATTGCTGCGCCAGCGACGGAAGATAGCCCGACGGTTCAGGTCGATATCCCCAATGGCAGTTCGGCCCAGTCGATCGGCAAACAGTTAGCCGAAAAGAAAATAATTAAGTCAGAGTTTGCCTGGAAGCTATGGACTTCAGTTTTCTCCCGCCAGAGTAGCGGAGCCAAGGCGGGCAGCTATCAGCTCTCCCCTGGTCAGCCCCTACCGGAAGTGGCCAGCAAGATCTGGACTGGCAAAGTCACGGAAGTTAGCTTCGAAGTGACACCTGGCTCTAAGATTACAAAAATGGCCGCTAGGTTCCAGAGCCCAGAATTCAAACAAAAAACCGGGTTCTCCATCCAGGCCGCAGACTTTATTGCCGCTACTCAAGAAATTCCGCGGGAAAAATTTCCTTGGCTACCCAAAGATATCAAGAACTTAGAAGGTTTTCTTTACCCAGAAACTTATAGCACTCCGAAAGAAGGAGTCACGGCTAAGGCGATGGTAGACCAAATGCTGAAGCAATTTGAAAGAAATGCCCTACCAGTTTACAAAGCTGAGGGGGGAAAATCGGGACTTACACTACTGGAGTGGGTCACCCTGAGCAGCATTGTCGAGAAAGAGGCGGTGGTGGCCAAAGAAAGACCGCTGATTGCTGGGGTGTTTATCAACCGACTGAAACAAAAAATCAAGCTGGGTTCCGACCCCACCGCTGAGTATGCCTTTAATATTGGCCAAACCGCCGATAAACCCCTGACCCTGAAACAGGTGGGGCAACCGCACCCCTACAATACCTATGCGATCGCGGGCCTGCCCCCCGGCCCGATCGCCAGTCCCGGACTCAGTAGCCTGAAAGCAGTACTACAGCCGGATACGACCGATATGCTATTCTTCGTAGCCAAGCACGATGGCACCCATATCTTTACTCGCACCAATGGGGAGCACAATAAAGCCGTGCAAGAAGTAGCCCGCAGCCGTCAGCAACCAAAGAAAAACTAGAGATATCCATGGGCTTCAAGTTATTACAGCCGGACGTGGTACTAGGTGACAGCGTTCTAGCGCTGACGCCCGATCGACTGCGGTCTTACGGACTGCGGGGTTTGGTCTTGGATGTGGATGACACGATCGTATCGATCTCTAGTCCGGCCGCTTCGCCAGAGTTGCTGGCTTGGTTGGCGGAGGTGCAACAGGTGGTCAGTAAGCTGTGCCTGGTCAGTAACAATCCACATCGGAACCGGATCCAGCCGATCGCCGAATCTTTGGGTCTACCTTACCTGATTGGGGCTGCTAAGCCTTCCCGACGGAAGTTGCGGCAGGCGGTGGCAGAAATGGATTTGCCCTACAACCAAGTGGCCATGGTGGGCGATCGGATTTTCACGGATGTGCTGGCGGGCAATCGGCTGGGGCTGTTAACGGTGCTGGTGAAGCCGATCTCTAGGTCTAGCAAAAGCTTCCATTTCTTGCGCAGTGCGGAGTTTGGGCTGGCCCGCTTGGCTGGGGTCTCTTTGGTCGCTGGCCCTAAGTAACGTTTTTGTTACATTTGCACACATTTTCGTTACATTCGTTGATGAATTTAAATGAACCGAAATATAAATAAATAATTAAGAAACAAAAGATTTCCTGATTCCTCTGATAAGCTTATCTCATATTCAAATGAGACCAGCCGATATAAAGGTCTTAAAAATAAAAAAACAAATATAAAAACTAGAGCGTTCTCCCAATGGGAGAGCGCTCTGCTTATTTGGCTATTTTTAGCTAAAGACTAAGTATTCATCAGCTCCAAGCCAGATAGGGCAATCGATCGGCTGTCCCTCGGATCTCTGCCCCATCAGCAACTAGCTGGCCACAGGCATCCCAAGTCCCCGCAATCAGCTGTTGGCGCGGCCCGTCGGCCATGGTGGCCGGAGCTGTAAAGTCGCCGCAGGTGACCGTACCAGCCACCAAGTCCGCCGTTACTTCTAGGGCAGGATGCGCCTGGACTAGCTGCTGAAGACGACTGGTGACAGCGGGCGTGGCCGTGAGGCAGGGGAGACCCAGCATGACGCAATTGCCAAAAAAGATTTCCGAGAAACTTTCGCCGACGATCGCCTGAATACCCCACTTGCCGATCGATTGGGGGGCATGTTCGCGGCTAGAGCCACAGCCAAAGTTGGCATTGACCACTAGCACTTGCGCGCCTTGGTATTGGGGTAAGTCGAAGGGGTGCTGCCCTTGGAGTTGGGCCCGATCGTCCGCGAAGGCATGGGCACCCAAACCGTCGAAGGTAACAGCTTTCAGGAAGCGGGCAGGGATGATTCGATCGGTGTCGATATCGTTACCAACGAGGGGAATGGCCCGACCGACAATTTTAGTTACTTTAGTTTCCATGATTCTCCTAGAGCTTAGCGATTAACTGACGAACATCCGATACTTGGCCGGTGATAGCAGCGGCGACGACCATGGCCGGTGACATGAGCAGGGTACGTCCAGAGGCCGAGCCTTGGCGACCTTTGAAGTTACGGTTAGAAGACGAGGCACTGAGTTGGCGACCCACCAGCTTATCTGGATTCATCGCTAGGCACATGGAACAACCGGCTTCCCGCCATTCAAAACCAGCAGCGGTGAAGATTTTGTCCAAACCTTCGGCTTCGGCCTGTTCTTTGACTCGTTCGGAACCGGGGACGATGAAAGCCTTGACTCCGGCGGCTACCTGATGACCAGCGGCGATTTTAGCAGCTTCTCGGAGATCGCCGATCCGACCGTTGGTGCAGCTACCCACGAAGCACACATCTACCTTGGTGCCCAACAGGGATTGACCGGGCTGGAAATCCATATAGGCATAGGCTTCTCTGGCAGTCTCTTTTTCCGCATCGGGAATGGTGTCTAGGGTAGGGACGGATTCATCGATCGCAATGCCCTGACCGGGGGTAATGCCCCAGGTGACCGTCGGAGAAATGGTGGCTGCATCAAAAGCAATGGTGTCGTCATAGACCGCATCGCTGTCACTGCGCAAACTATTCCACCAAGCGACGGCCTGTTCCCACCGATCGCCTTGGGGAGCAAAATCCCGACCCTTGAGATAGTCATAGGTCACCTGATCAGGATTGACGTAGCCACAGCGAGCACCGCCTTCGATCGACATGTTACAAACGGTCATCCGCTCTTCCATATTCATTTGCTCAAAGGTGGTACCGGCAAATTCATAGGCGTAGCCCACACCACCATTGACACCTAGTTTGCGGATGATGTGCAGAATTACGTCTTTGGCATAAACGCCAGGGTCCAGGGAGCCATTCACTTCGACACGCCGGACTTTCAGTTTGGCCAAAGCTAGGGTTTGGGAGGCCAGGACGTCACGGACTTGGCTGGTACCGATGCCGAAGGCGATCGCGCCAAATGCTCCATGGGTGGAAGTGTGGCTGTCTCCGCAGGCGATCGTCATGCCGGGTTGGGTCAGGCCCTGCTCGGGGGCGATGACATGGACAATGCCTTGGCTGCCGGAGCCGACGTTGTAGAAGCGGATGTTATGTTCTTTGGTGTTTCGCTCCAGGTGCTGGATCATTTCTTCGGCGAGGCTGTCGGCAAAGGGGCGCGCTTGGTCTTCGGTGGGCACGATGTGATCGACGGTGGCGACGGTGCGCTCTGGGTACATTACGGGTAGTTGCCGATCGCGTAGCATGGCGAAGGCTTGGGGGCTGGTGACTTCATGGACGAGGTGCAGACCGATGAAGAGCTGGGTCTGCCCAGAAGGCAAAATGCCGACGGTGTGCATGTCCCATACCTTGTCAAATAATGTTCCTGTACTCATGATGTTCCGCAGCTTCAATAATTGGCTTCATTCTAGCTACTTATTGGGTCTGGTCGGCTAATTTATGCTTTAAGAAGCCTCAGGAAAAGCCAAAGTCTGGTCATAAATCGTCGCTGACAGTACAAATTAACTATGGCAGCTCCATTCGCCCACAGGATTTTCGGGCTTGGTTGGGCTTCGATCGAGTACACTGGGTGGCAGTTAGAGACACCTTGGTGGAAGCCAAGGGTGATT
Organism: Synechococcales cyanobacterium OTE_70_metabat_200; assembly: GCA_031375385.1. Taxonomy (GTDB): domain Bacteria; phylum Cyanobacteriota; class Cyanobacteriia; order Cyanobacteriales; family Chamaesiphonaceae; genus JAAFHZ01. The sequence goes on from JANMHS010000020.1 coordinate 11,247, forward strand.
TGGGGAAATGCACGATTTACAGTGTTGGTACAGAATTTTGGAATTAGAGCCTGGAGCTTCCTTGGAAGAAGTGAATCAGGCTTACAAAGATTTGGCTGTGGTTTGGCATCCCGATCGATTGCCCCAGAATATGCCTCGGTTGCAGGAAAAGGCCCAAGCAAAACTCCAAGAAATCAATCATGCCCGCGATCGACTGCGGGAGCATAGCCAAAAGCAGTCCCAGTCCAATAGTAACAATGGTCAGAGAAGCGGTGCGGCTCGCTCGGCGGCTCCTTCTCGATCCCGCAGGACGGGGAATCCCGTATCGTCGTCGCGCCCACCGGCTAAGCCACCAGCGGAAACCCGATCGGCAGCGCCACCACCAAAGACTCCTCCGGCAGCCGCCAGTCGCCCAGCACAAAATAATTCATCGACTCACAAGCCTCCGCAGCGTCCAGACCTCAGTAATGTTAACTGGGCAGGGGCGGATTTGAAAGAGCGCGATTTCTCCGGTCGCAATCTATCCCAGGCCGATCTGAGCAATGCCAATCTCCAGGATGCTTTTTTGCACAGAACTAATTTGCAGGACGCGAATTTAAGCGGCGCTAATCTATTCAGAGCGAATTTGTTGCAGGCAAACTTGAGTAATGCTAATCTCCGCGAAGCTAATCTAATTGGCACCGATCTCAGTGGAGCTGATTTGAGTAATGCGGATTTAACGGGGGCAAAAATTAGGGCTGGCAACCGGATGATGGCTAGACTCATTGGGGCCAATTTGACTGGGACGATTATGCCCGATGGAACTGTATATCAATGAGTATCTAGCAATTCCGAATTCAGAAATGCTGGAGCAATGCCACATTGAACTGCCCTCACCCCCAGCCCCTCTCCCAATCTTGGGAGAGCCGCAGTTCATTGGGTGTTGATTCTTGTAACCTGCACCATAAGCGATGAACCACTTTCTTGTCCAGCCGGTTATCTTCACCACTATTTTTTCAATACTATCTGTACAATAGCGAAAGCGTCCGAACTATTGATCACAGCACAGTGGAATTAACCATTTGTTAAGATTTTATGCTGTTGTTCTGGAGAATGTTGGATAGCATGTTATTATGGATTTCGTTGGTTTAAATGCACTAACAAGCTCCTTTAATATAGATAAGCTTTACCAAATATAAAGGTTTATCTCAATTTTTATGAACTCTTCATATTGTAGAGAGTCCGTATTGTAGAGGGTCTTCGTTATTTTTGAAAAAGTTTAATGAACACCAATAATCTAGAAATCAGAGGGGAAAATGACGGATATTACAACTGACCGGAAGCTTCCAGCTTATTTATTGCCTCCATATGGAGGAGAAGATACTACTCCTGAAAATTTAGATATTGTTAATCCTTACTTAAGAGAAATTAATGGTTTCGATCCAGAAGCTCCTGCAAAATTGAGCATCTTATCAGTTAGTGTTGACAAACTACTAAATGAGCCTGGGAACGGTTATTTTGGTTACCATTCTAACAGCTCTCGGTGGGGGACAGCAGAAACTATTCAGGCCATCAAAGAGGTTGGGAATATTTGGTCAAAAAGAGGTTCTCGTCCCCGCATCGGCATTGGTGATATTTCATTGAATGGTGGAGGCCCAATATCTGGACATGCCTCTCATCAAAAAGGAGTTGACATTGATATCCTACCAGTACGCAATGATGGTACTGAAGGTGATGTGACTTGGCAAAGCGGTGCTTATTCTCGGAGCTTAACACAAGAACTGATTGACTTGTTTTATGCAAATTCCACAGTTGCCGTAAATTTAATATTCTTTAATGATGCTAACACTGAAGGCGTACAACCGTGGCCCAATCATGATAATCACCTGCATGTGAGGCTATTTGTTCCTGGCGATGGGCCTAATACACCAATTTTACTTATTGAAGGTAATAAGCAACCAGCCGTTAGGGAATTACAAAGACGATTAAACTTCTGGATCGACAAAACTCCCAGTAGTGGCCTAGCAAAGCTCGTTCTTGATGCTGACTTTGGTACAAATACCAAAAACGCTGTTAAGGCATTTCAGACAGCCAAGGGAGGATTAGTCGTTGATGGTAAAGTCGGTGAAAATACCTGGAAAGCTTTACCCATTAGCTAGTCTTGCCTCACATCACATCAGTTGCAGAAGTGAGGTTGATACAATTAATCCTGCTTATGCTCCCTGAGATACTTTGCACAAGCGAACTTTCGTTTTCAACAAAAGGAATAAGCTACCCTGTACAAACATTGGTTCGGTTTGATGATTGCTCAAATTACTACTGTGCAAAGTATAGCTAAGGGGGGGGAAGTCAAGACCCGCTCAAGTGTTGCTCTAGCTAGATCACCCACTATTAAGGAGAAATTAATATGCCTACTTCGAACGATCTTCTTGCTGCAAAATCATTTCTTCGCAATCAACTTTTACAGCTTGGGATTGGCGGCTCTGTTGTTTCCAGAAGAGCAACAATATCAGTTAGTTCGGCAGTTGTCTCAGCCGGACGCAACGTTCATGCAATGGGCATTGGCAACAAAATATCTGCGGGAAATGAGTCATCTGAGAAATGTGTGCGGATTTATGTTGTTCAAAAACTTCCACTATCGTTACTTTCACCTCGTGATGTAATTCCTGAAACCATTGATGGGGTTCTGACTGATGTTATCGAAGCAGAGCCAGCTTTTGCTTTTACAACGCAAAAAAAGACAGCAGCTAAGGCAACTACCCAAAACGCGATTGACTGTTCTCAACAGCGGAAACAAAGACAGCGTCCTATTATTGGTGGAATCAGCTCTGGGCACCGTGACATTACAGCCGGAACACTGGGCTGTTTTTGTCGCAGTACGAATGTTTCCGATGATCCTAGCGCCGTCTTTATCATTAGTAACAACCACGTGTATGCCAATGTCAATGCTGCGCTAGTTGGTGATCCTCTTTACCAGCCGGGACCAACCGATGGTGGCAGCCTGAGCGACTATTTTGCCAAACTACATAGATTTGTACCTATCAAGATGGGAGGCACCCAAGCAAATCGTGTTGATGCTGCGATTGGTAGCATCCTACCCAGTATTGATCATAGAGCCGAGATTTGTCAGATAGGAGCTATTTCAGGTACTATCGCTGCCCAAGAAGATATGGAGATAAGAAAACACGGAAGAACTACAGGCTACACTGAGGGCTACATAGATGATATTAGCTATGATGCACTAGTTGGAATGGATCATAATGATTCCAATGTTATTGCTCTATTTGAGAACCAACTACGCATTGTTTCTAGCAGCGCCCAACCAATTGGCTTGGGTGGTGACAGTGGAGCAGCTGTTGTACATAGAACGCAGAATAAGGTGGTTGGACTTTATTTTGCAGGGCCGAGTTCTGGAACTTATGGTATTGCCAACCGCATCCAAGACGTTATAAATGAGCTAGAGGTAGTTATTCCATGAAAAACAACAGTCACAATGGAGCTGACCATACATTATCCAATGTAAAAAAAGAGGTTCAAGATGCCTTTCTTGGTAAATATGGGATTCATGGAGTTGGTATTAAATCATCCAATAATACTGTTCGTCTCTATACATCTGAGGAGTCGGATGACTTAAAGGCAGCAATGAAGTCCTTGGAATTGATGTGTGCGCCATTCTCGCTAGAATTAGTTATTGAAGAGGAGCCAAAATTACACTGACGTTTATGCTTATATGACCGCCCAATGGATCTTCGACATCTGCACTCTGTCGCACAAACAGAGATCCTGACCTTGTCAAGGTAAAGTGGACAGTTCGTTTGAGTCAAGCTGATTTACTGCTTCAGTGAAGAAGTTACGGCAGAAGATGCAAGAGTACAGAGAAAATGGGGTGCGCTTAGGCTGGCTGATCGACCCTCAGAAAAAACAGGTTGAGATTTACCGCCTAGAGGGAGAGGTGGAGGTCTTGGAAAAACCTATAACTCTCAGTGGGGAAGATATTTTGCCAGGTTTTGTGCTGGATCTGCGCACAATTTTTTGAGCCAGAATTTTTGGCTAAACAAGTGGGGCAGATTTATGGAGAATCGGCGCTCTCCCGCCAAACCCTGACAGTCTTGGGCAGACCAAAATCGGCTGCTAACAAATCCATTCCATTCACAACTGCCGCGAGTCGATCGCCATCCCTGATCTCTAAAGTCTCATAGCATCTCTCCCGCCAACTGGGCTGAGCCTGAAAGCGCTCCAAAGCCGATCGCAAACCGGGCAGCACCGGATAGGCCGATGTAGCCTTCTCGATCGCCATCTCTGGTATCGGCGAACCCAACCGCAACACCGCCAAATCGATCAGATCCCGGGATCTAATCCGGTCATCGGGCCAGCGATCGGCATTGGCCAACAGCTTCTCCGCCCAACAATCCACCTCAGATAGACAAGGCACCGGCAAAAAATCCAACCAGCGCGGAGGATCCAGCGTAATCCGACCCTCCGCCGCGATCTCCAGCTTAATCGTGAGGCCATCAACCACCACCGGAAACCTGATCCCATACTGATCCATCTGCATCTCACGGGGAAACTGGAGCTGACTATTTGGTCCAAATAACACCTCGTATTTCTGCCCCAGCGAAGCACTGCTCAGGGCCGTGCGGAGTTGGCGATAGCCGCCATTGCTAGCTAAAAAATCGATATTTTGGCTCAATCGGTGCTCACCGCACATTAAGCTCACCAAAGTTCCACCCCCAAAACAGACCCCCCAAGATTGCAATAAATCCGATCTCAGACTGTCCAAAATCACCACAATCGAATCATGCCACTGATACCGCATCGGATGCTTTTCCCCCAAGATCAGATCGGCTTGCAGCCAAGAACCATATTGAGCGGTCAACTGCCGAATTTCTTGCCACTCTTCCTCGCTCGGATCCGCCAGAACTGCCAAATATCGCCAACCTCGCTCATAGGTCTGCAATATTTCCGTAGCAGTTAATTGGTCATTGTTGCCAATCTGCCAGCACAATGCATCCAAAAAAGGAGTTGAACTAGTCATTAAGAGCCTCATCTCCTAGCAGCCTAGGCTCTCTTTGGTATCCACCCCCGTCCGGGAGTTAGTACCGATCGCCACTTCACATAAAACTTTGACCTGGGACCGATCGATAATAGCATCGGTAAAATCGGCTCCCTTAATCCCGGCCCCAAAAAAGCGCGTGCGGGTCATCGTCGCCCGCACCAAAATAGCATCACTCAGATCCGCCTCATCGAGAGTTGCCTGATCCAGCAGCGCATCACTCAGATCTGCCCCATGGAAGTTAGCCTGGAGCAACGCACCCTTTGTGAAAATAGCTCCAGTCAAATCGGTGTTGCTAAAATCCGCCCCACGCATTTCAGCCGCCAGAAAAACTCCACCTACTAACTTTTCATTGGCAAAGCTGCGGCCTTTGAGATCGGCATTGCTATAATTTTGCAGGGCTGCCTGGGCCAAGGGAGCGAAAGATAGACAAAAACACAGCGCAACACCAAGCAGAATTTTCAGGAGAGCCATAAACACAGAGGAAAAAGTTTTGCCTCAATTGTCCCACAATCAAGCGAATGATTGCCGCCAGCCGTAGACTCCAGCACATCCAATGAGGATCGCAAAACAGCATGATTGGGATTTTAATCGTAGACGATCAACAAATAATTTGTCGGGGCTTGCAGAGCCTGCTGGCCGCGCAGCCAGACTTCGAGGTGCTAGGCACTGCCGAGAACGGCCAACAGGCGATCGACTTCATCGCACAAAGCGCTCGATCTTTGGACGTAGTGCTGATGGATATTCGAATGCCAATTATGAATGGGATTACGGCCACCCAAACGATCGGCCAGCGCTTCCCCCAAGTCAAGGTACTAGTGCTGACCACCTTTGATGACACCGAATACATCGCCCAGGCTATCCAAGCCGGAGCCAAAGGCTATTTATTGAAAGATACCCCTTCCGAAGAATTGGCGGCCACTATTCGGGCCGTGAACAGCGGTTACACACAGCTAGGCCCTGGCTTGCTAGAGAAAGCCATGAGTCCCCCGGAGGCGATCGCCATGCCCCCCAGCATCGAGGCCCTGACTCCCCGCGAGCGAGAAGTATTGCAACTAATAACCTGTGGGGCCAGCAATCGCGAAATTGCCGAGGAACTCTGTGTCACCGAGCGCACGGTGAAAAACTACGTCACCAAAATTCTGAGCACCTTGGAACTACGCGATCGCACCCAAGTGGCCATTTTCGCTACGCCCTTCCTTAAGCTGCTTAGAAATGAGAATTAAATAAAACGTAGCACTCCTGCTCCCTCTCCCAAACTTGGGAGAGGGCTGGGGTGAGGGCGAATTTGGATCTTATTTAATCTATGATCCTCAGGAGTTAGTAGATCCCGGCTTCTCCGGCACCGGGTCATAGCCACCGGGATAGCCGGGATGGCAGCGACAGATGCGCTTCACCGTTAACCAGCTGCCCTGGAGCGCCCCAAACCGATTTAGCGCCTCGATCGAATACTGAGAACAGGTGGGGCTATAGCGGCAAGCGGCGGGCAAGTAGGGAGAAATAAATACCTGATAGCCGCGCACCAGAGAAATTAGTGGTTTGCGCATGACAGTGAGACCGAGTAGTCTTACAGGGAGCATCTTTAGCATAGACGACCACCGTGGATTCTTCTGTTCTTACCGATTTCCCTCTCTGGCAGCGGATCGCGATCGTGCCCCTCTATGTGGGAGCGATCGTCCTAGTGGCCGAACTTTGCCATCGTTGGGACTGGCTGCCCTCGGAGCAAACGCGCAAAATTGTCCATATTGGCACCGGCAATGTGATTGCGATCGCCTGGTTGTTGCAGCTCCCGGCTTGGGTGGGTATTACCTCCTCGATCGTTGCCGGGATTTGCACCTTAGCTTCCTATCGATGGCCGATTTTGCCGGGGGTGAATAGTGTGGGCCGCAAAAGCTGGGGCACCTTTTTTTACTCCGTCAGTATGGGTCTGCTGATTGCCATCTTCTGGCCCCTGCACCATCCGGAATACGCCGTAATTGGCATTTTAGTCATGGCTTGGGGCGATGGCCTAGCGGCGATCATCGGTCAGCGCTATGGTCGGCATCCTTACCAAATTTTGGGCAACACCAAAAGCTGGGAAGGCTCGATGGCCCTCGCTTTGGTGAGCTATCTCGTCGTCACCACGATCCTATTGGTGAGCCAAGGTAACCTGCCCATTACTTGGTTGGTCGGGATCCCCGTGGCCTTGGTGGCGATCGGCCTAGAATCTATTTCCCAGTGGGGGCTTGATAACCTGACATTACCGATCGGCAGTGCGGGCTTGGCTTTCTGGTTGAACACAATCTTACCAGGCAACTAGGCTAGCTAACCCGATGTGAATTTAGGTGAATTAATGTATAAATTTAGAAACCTTACCAATTAGTTTTATGACCCAGTCTCCTCTTCAGTCTTCGCTACAAACTAATGCCAACTTAGGTCAGAGCAACGAAACTGAATCTGAATCTGCACCACAAGCTCCTTGGCAGACTGGGGAAGAATTTATTGGCCGACACATTGGTCCCCGTGCTCTCGATCTACAAAAAATGCTAGATCTACTGGGCTATACCAGTCTGGATGACTTGACCACAGCAGCAGTACCGGCAGATATTCAGATCCAGCAACCATTAGCAATTGACCCAGGCAGCAGCGAAATAGCTGCCCTGGAAAGAATTCGAGAAATCGCTAGCCACAACCAGGTTTACCGCTCCTTCATCGGCATGGGCTACTACAATTGCCTCACCCCAACGGTGATTCAACGCAACATCCTAGAGAATCCCGGCTGGTACACCCAATACACTCCTTACCAACCAGAGATTTCCCAAGGTCGTCTAGAAGCTTTGCTGAACTTCCAGACCATGGTAATGGACTTGACCGGAATGCCGATCGCCAATGCTTCTTTGTTGGACGAAGGCACCGCCGCCGCCGAGGCAATGACCATGAGCTATGGGATTCAAACCAAGAAAGGACTACAGAAATTCTGGGTATCCCAGGACTGTTTTCCCCAAACGATCGAGGTACTTCAAACCCGCGCTCTGCCCTTGGGGATTGAGGTGACCGTAGGCGACTGGCAAAAAATTGACTTTAGCCAAGGTTACTTTGGGATTTTGCTGCAATATCCAGCGGGTGATGGCACGATTTATGACTATCGATCGACTATTGCCCAGGCCCAAGCCGCTGGGTCGATCGCGATCATGGCTGCGGACTTGCTGAGCTTGACCTTGTTGGAAGCGCCCGGTGAGTTGGGTGCAGATATCGTGATCGGTAGCAGCCAGCGCTTTGGTGTGCCCTTGGGCTACGGTGGTCCCCACGCTGCCTACTTTGCCACTAAGGACGAATATAAGCGGCAGATTCCCGGTCGGTTGGTGGGTGTCTCTCGGGATAAGCGGGGTAACTTAGCTCTGCGCTTGGCCCTCCAAACTCGCGAGCAGCATATTCGGCGAGACAAGGCTACCAGCAATATCTGCACGGCCCAGGTGCTTCTAGCCAATATGGCCGGGATGTACGCGGTCTATCACGGGGCAGCAGGATTGAGATCGATCGCCCAGCGGGTACATAGCCTCACGCGCATTTTGGCCGATGGTTGTCGCAAGTTGGGTCTCCAACTCCAGGCCGAGCATTTTTTCGACACCATTACAATCGCCCTCCCAGATGGTGCAGCGGTGCGAGAACGGGCAGAGACCCAAAAAATCAATCTGCGCTGGCTAGATAACAATCGGGTGGGGATTTCTTTGGATGAAACGACCACCAAACAAGATGTCATTGATCTGTGGACGGTTTTAGCTGGCCCAGTGGAGTTCACCTTCACAGAGATCGCCGAAGCCCAGACGGACTTGAATCCTCACCCCGATTTGAACCGTAGCTCTTTATACCTAACCCATCCGGTCTTCTGTAGCTATCAATCAGAAACGGAGATGCTGCGCTATATCAATCGCTTGCAAGCCAAGGATCTATCCCTAGCCCAGGCCATGATTCCCTTGGGTTCCTGCACCATGAAGCTGAATGCTACAGCGGAAATGCTCCCGGTGACTTGGCCAGAGTTCGGTCAGATTCACCCCTTTGCGCCGCGCCAGCAGGCCCAGGGCTACGATCTACTTTGTACGGATCTAGAGCGCTGGTTGGCCGAGATCACTGGCTTTGATGGGATATCATTGCAGCCCAACGCCGGTTCCCAAGGCGAATATGCGGGCTTGTTGGTAATTCGTGCATACCATGTACAACGTGGTGATACCCATCGCAATGTCTGTTTGATTCCCCAGTCTGCCCATGGTACGAACCCGGCCAGTGCGGTGATGGCAGGCATGAAGGTAGTGCCGGTGGATTGCGATGATCAGGGGAATATCGATATTGCCGATCTACAAGCGAAGGCGATCGAGCATCAAGACCATCTTTCGGCCCTGATGGTGACCTATCCTTCCACCCATGGGGTGTTTGAGACGGGCATTAAGGAAATCTGCCAAATCATCCACGATCGGGGCGGTCAGGTCTATATGGACGGGGCGAATATGAATGCCCAAGTGGGTCTTTGTCGGCCCGGTGATTTTGGGGCAGATGTCTGTCACCTGAATCTGCATAAGACTTTCTGCATTCCCCATGGGGGTGGTGGCCCTGGAGTCGGCCCCATCGGGGTAGCGGCTCACTTGACGCCGTTCCTACCGGGTCACTCGGTGATTGGAACTGGTGGTAGTCAGGCGATCGGAGCAATATCCGCAGCGCCGTGGGGCAGCAGCAGTATTTTACCAATTTCTTGGATGTACATTGCCATGATGGGCGGTCGCGGTCTGCGGCTGGCAACTCAGGTGGCGATTCTGAACGCCAACTATATCGCTAAGCGTTTGGCCGGTCACTATCCAGTGCTCTATACAGGCAATCAAGGTCTGGTAGCTCACGAATGTATCCTGGATCTACGGGGCTTCAAGAAGACGGCGGATATCGATGTGGATGATATTGCCAAGCGCTTGATCGACTATGGCTTCCATCCGCCTACGGTATCCTGGCCGGTGGCTGGGACAGTGATGGTGGAACCCACGGAGAGTGAGTCCCTGGCCGAACTGGATCGGTTCTGTGATGCGCTAATTGCGATTCGGCAGGAGATTGGGGAAATTGAAGCAGGCCAGGTCGCCCAGGCGAACAATCTGCTCAAGAATGCTCCTCATACGCTGGCAGATCTGGTGGATGATTCTTGGGATCGACCATACAGCCGCGATCGAGCAGTGTTCCCCACAGCAGCGCTGCGGGGCAATAAGTTCTGGCCAACGGTGAGCCGGATCGATCAAGCCTATGGCGATCGGAACCTAGTCTGTAGCTGTCCCTCGATGTCCGAGTATTCCTAATCAATGGCTGGCCTGCCCTCATCCCGCCTATGGCTCTGACCCCCCTCTCCCAAATTTGGGAGAGGGGTTGGGGGAGAGGGCCGTCTTAACGTTCCGGTTGGAGATCGTCGAAGCGATCGACCGCTTCAATTTCGCCGCCGCGCATATCCCGGTAATCGAACTCCACCCGGCGATCCAAAGCATAAGGCTTCACACCATTGTCGGCACTGAAACGCTGTTTGAAACTCATCGATCGGATAGTCATCCGGTTAGGAGCGATGCCTCGCTTGAGCAAGTAGTTGCGGACTGCCGTGGCCCGTCGCAGACCCAGAGCTTGGTTATAAGCCTGGGGAGCACGGGGATCAGTATGACCAGCCAGATCCACAGTGAGATAGGGATGAGACTTCATGACCGCCACTATTTCATCCAAGAGCTTCGCCGAAGCAGGACTGATCTGAGACTTATCGAGCGCAAAGTGTACCTTGCGGGGAATGACGATCTTCGTCACCGCTGGCGGTGCCTCAGGTATAGTCGGTGGTTTGGGTGGAGCTGGCGACTTCTGCGGCGCTAAGGACGCTACTGGCTTGGTGAGCTTTTCCGGTACCTGGGCCTGTAGCATACAGTTTCCCGGCTGCTCCACCACATTATTGGCATTGGCTGGCAAGCGGACACCCGGTCGAGCGACCACCACATTAGCGGCTGGCTCCGAAGTGCCATAGCGATCGTCCGTAGCGATCGCGCTTAGCACCGTGCCGGGCTTGAGACCAGTCAAAGTAGCTTGAAACCGCCCTTGACTATCCACCATCACCGTTTGCAACAGCTTAGATAGCGGCCCATTTTGCAGATCACTGCGGTCGCCATTGACCTGATAGATTTCCACCTTAGCCCCGGAATCGGCTTGACCATCCAGGTTGACCCGATCGTTCAATATATAAAACTCCCTCGCCAAAAAACGGGGAGCATCGATCGCCCCATTAGCCGTATCCAAGCGCCGACTATCGCTGTTGCGCTGGGGATTGACCCCATCGCCATCCTGAAAGTCTTCCACTCCATCGTTACGATAGGTGACCAAGTCGATACTCAACCCTTCTAAATGACTAAAGCGGTTATTGGTAATCCGATTGCGGGCCCCCGGAGTATCTTTATACTGCGGCTGCGCAAAAGATGAAACCGACACACCAGCACCGGTCTGGAAAGAAATATCGTTATCAACTACCGAGTTGTCATTACCCATCAGGTGAATCGCGGCCCGCCGGAAGCGGCGACCGTTAGACTGGAGGCGATTATTAGCAATCCGTACCGAACCGGTATCGGGCTTGAAAACAAAAACGCCACTACCATCGTTACCACAAATCAGGTTGCCCCGAATTTGGTTATTGAGCAGTTGACCTTCCAGGCGAATCCCATCGGGCATCCCCTGGGTGCCATTCCCAAAAATAGCATTGTTCTCCACCAGCAAGTTATTAGCACTAATTTGGCTAATAATGCCACTGGCGCTATGGTAGCCGATCGCATTCCGGCGGATGGTGGTGCCTTGGGAATTGAAGACATACACGCCGAAATCCGAGGTGTTTTCGGGCATGGAGCGATCGGCCCGCAGCCCCAGAAAATTATTCTCAATTAAAATATTTTTAGGAGCTGGCCGGCCATCCAACTGAGGATAGTTACTCGTCCCGATGAAAATATCGGCGGCGGGGATATTTTGGGTGATGCTATTATCGCCCACCCGGAAGCCGTGGAGACTTAAACCACGCACCGTAATATTATCGGCTCTGAGGAATAGACCATGGTGGATTTGTTGTCCGGTGGCTGGAGCAATTTCCACACCGGGAGTTTCCAGCATCAGGTCTTGCATTACAGACTTGGTAGCACCAGCACCACCATCAATCAACACATTGGGCACATCGATCGCGGGCAGCTCAGCATTCAGCAGGATCTGTTGGCGACCCTGGAGTAACTGAAATTTTAGGCGATGTTGACCGTTGGTCTTTTTGACCTGTTGCTGTTCCGCCGCACTGAGCCGATCGAGCTGTAATTGGCCATTGAGTAAACTGAGAGCTTCCCGGAGCGTAAGCACTGCATCGGGGCGAATCTCGTCTTGATCGCCATTCACAGTCATCTCCAGATATTCCGGTAAGGTCACTGCCCTTGCGCCCCAGCCATTGGTCAACAGCAGCAAAGCCGCGATCAAAATTTTTAGTTTGTTCATCTGATTTTGGACTCCTGCTGTTGGGATGGAGCAATGTCTTGACGACCAAAGCCACCGAATAAATCGTTTAATTTCAAGGTCAGACCCAGATAAGGGCCATCAGCACTGCGCCGACCACTGGGGTCATCGCTGACTCCCAAGCTATAGCCCGCCGACAGTCGCAGGTTAGGAGATAGATAGTAGCCCGCTTCCAAGGCAGCACCGAACTCATTTCGACCGCTGGCAAACTGATTCAGCCAGCGAATATCGCCCGTCAGATCCCAGCTATAGCCCAGTCGGTAGGTAGTCCGAAATTGGCTGAGGCCGATCGTGCTGCCGGCGGTCAGGGTGCTATCTAGATAGCTAGTAGCATTGCGCAGAGCATATTTTCCACCGAATTCCCATTGCCAGTTGGGAGCATAAATAGCCTCTAGACTGAGGGTATGGTCGTCAGAACCAGTACCTGTGCTGGTGAGAATGCTGCTGGGCAACAAGGAAGGATTACGGCGATACTGATAGCTCAGCAGTCCATTCCATTGGTCTACCGCCGGATTGCGGAAAGCCATGCCCACCTTAAAGTTGACCGTATCACCCAAGCCCGCATCGCGAATCACCTGGTTGGTGGCACTGGACTGCTGATAGCGCGCCAAGGCAGTCAGCTCCGGTGACAGCTTACCGGTAATACCAGCATTGATGCTCGTGCTATTCAAAACACCTGTATTTCGATATTCATAGCGAGCATTGGCTTGAAAATTAGGATTATCGGTATAGTTCAGCCCAATACCGTAGCTATCACCGCTACTGGTGCCCAAGGTGGAACCAGTTTGGCCAATGCTATAGGGTTGGGGGAACTGCTGGCCGCCATTGTTGGTGGCAATACCACCGATGATCCGTTCGTAGCTTAGATCCAGTTTCAAGCCGGGGCGCAGCACAAAGCCCTGTTGCAGACCGACAGAGCCGATCGATTGATAGGGACTCAAGGAGTAGCGCCCGGTCACCTTGGTGCTACTGGTTAGGCTATAGGAACTATCGAAATCCAGACTGGTGTAGTTAGTATCGCCATATTGGGTACTGGCAATAAAGTTCTGGCTCAAGCGTAGATTGACTCCGGGATAGACAGCCCACTCTACGCCCACCGCCGTGCGGTTGGGATACACCACATCCTGCTGATTGCTGAGGTTGATTTCGTTTTGAGCGCGCAGGGTAAGATTGTTACCTAGGGGGTAGGACAGCCGCGAGCGAATCTGGTCAGAAGATACATTGGATTGGGTGGGATCCACCGCTAAGCGATCTTGCCGATTCCGATTCACATAATCCAAGTCTATAGTGGCATTATTAGCAAAGCGTTGCTGAACACCGGCACTAAACGTAGTTAGATCGTTATCCACCATACCGGTCAGGGGATTAACCGGAGCGATTAATTGATAGGGATTCGTGAGCACCTGGGGAGGGGTACCACGGTTTTCTTCCCGATCATACTGAAAACGCAGGTTGGTACTATCGCTCAACCGAGTGGTTAACTCCGACCCATAGCGGGTTTGGCCAGGTACAAAGCTAGTCGTAGCATTATTAGCAAAGCCAGTTTCTGTATTCCGGTAGTTAACTCGGCCACTGAGGGTTTCATTGAGCTTGAACTGGCCTTCCAAACGAATGGCACTGCCTTCCACCGGGTTACCAGTGCCAGCATTATTGCTAGAACGAGCAAATTCGGCGGTGATATTGCTACTCGGGCTTAAGGATATCAAGGCATCGGCACCGAGAATAGTAAAATCCCGAATACCCTGATTTTCTCGGATCCAGCTAGCTCCCACCCAGCTCTCTCGACCAGTTTCCCGGTTGAGACTGTACTGAGCACGACCGCCAAAAATACTATTATTAGAACCATTGGCATATTGATAGGTAGCAACTAACCGCCGCACCAAAATATTGCCATTATTGCCCGTAGCCGTGCGCAGCAACGGTCGGCGCAGCAAAACTGTACCTCGATCGTAATCAAAATCGTAGTCCAAGCCCCGGGCAAGATTCTCCACCTTTACCACCGTGCCAGGCCGCTCGATTTCCTCCGTTTCGATCGTTAATAATTCGCTACCACCCAAGACAAAACGCTGGGACAGGAAGTAGTAACCGCTGGTACCATCAGGGGCAATGGTATCACGCTGAAAGCCTTGCACGTTATCGCCATAGAAACCGCTCAACAGCAAGTTGTCTAAATTATAGTTAAACTTAGCCCCATGCAAATTGCGGTTAGTACCGGTCAACTGCTGGGAGCGGTTGGCAAATTCGGTAGTACCATAGTCGCCCCACATCACCATATTTGGGGTGTTGCCATTGACCCCGCTGGAGTTCTCTAGCTTGATAAAAACACTATCGCGGGAAGGCGTAGTAACATCCACCTTAGAGCCATCGCCATAGACCGGATAGACTTCATCACAGGTTTGAACACTATTAGTATCACGGAACAGTCGATCGCCCGTGTTACAGATTTTGTTCAGGGGCCGATCACTATTATAAGCTCCGGTTACCAACCAGTTACCCAAGCGGCCAGTGGCAAAAGCTTGCCCCCTAGCTTGCAGCTGGGTACTATGATCCCGATCGACCGGCAAGAATTCCGTATAGGGACGATAGTAATCGGTGCCTCTAGCTCCTAACCGGAGGTCGATCAAACCGGTGGCAATCGAGTTGCGCAGGTTGGTTTCAAACTGCACCTGAGTAGTGGTTTCAATGCCGATCGCCGTAGCGCGAATCCTTACGGTTTGGGCATCTAAGCTAGATCTGAGTTGAGCTTTAAATTGGCCCTGTTGAACCTTGACTTGGAAGCCCGGTTGGTCACGATCTGCATCAACTCCGGCGAATTCGCCAGCGCTGGTATAGAGGGTAATGACCGTATCACGCTTACTATCATTGCCATTTTCATCTAGCAATTGGCCGATGACGTTCACCAAAGAACGACCATCGGCGGGCACTCGCGATTCTAGAGTGGCCAGCCGAATCTTAGTCGGGACGCCACGCACGACCACTTTGACTGCATCATTTTCCCCACCAGAATTTTGGGCCACTAGGTGGTTTTCGCCGGGATTCAAAGATACTCCATACCAAGTTTGGGTAATGAACCCACTCTTGCTATCGGTTTCGGTGCGTCCGATCAAACTCTTATCAATCAGTACTCCATTGACCTTGAGTTCAATCGTGGTACCAATTCGATAGCGCAGGATCACCGTAGCTGCTGGAATATCCAAGACAGCACCCACCGTGGGCGTGATAATTTGAACTGGGGCCGATCGATCTAGCGGTTCGGGAATCGCGGGAGTAATGGCAGAACTGGGCCTGGGTGTAGCAACTGGCGAACTGGGGAGTGCTGGAGTGACAGCAGGACTGGGGCTGGACGGAGTAACTGGGGTAGTGGTTGCAGGTGACGGACTGGGGATCGTTGGGGACGATGGAATACTCTGGGCTAAAGCTGGTGCCGCGAGTATAATCCCCAAGCCTTGCACCGTCGCGCCCAGACAAAATGCCTTAAGCAATGTAAGCACAAATTGAGATGATTTCATAGTTATTGTCTCTCCCGCGCAGTGGGGGTGACGCCAAAATTCATTCTGCCCATACCGCCAGGAGCTAGCTTGACTAAACGAGATTGACTGTTACGTTCATTGAAATAGAGGTTGGGTGCTAAGGTGTAGCCCGGTAAGCTGCCTAAATCCAAGACTCCGGTGCGATACCCTGCTACTACAGATTGCACTGAAAATAGACCATTGGCATCGGTGGTAATACGATTCCCATCATCTAGAAAGACGATTGCATTGGGAATGCCCGGTTCGTTGGCCTGCTGCTCTCCATCGAAGTTTTTATCCACAAATACCCGACCAATCAGGGTGCCAGTATCACGAATGATGCCTTGACGGATTCCCAACTGGTGATTAACTGGGCCATCGGTGACCTGTTGGCTATTGTCCTTGCGGGTACCTCTGAGGGTGGCACTGTTCCGACCACCGCCTCGGATCGCATCGGCATCTAAGGTGACGGCGTAGACTAGATTTACTAACTGCTTGGCAGGAATAGTAAAGCCCGGTGCGCCGACCTTAAAGGTGATGGTGCTGCCGCTTTGGGTAACGGCGATTGGGATCGTTCGGTCGCCGAGCTGTGCCCGAATGGATTCGGGACGCAGGACAAGGCCCAAAGGCAAGGTATCGGAGACTTCCGGATTGATTAAATCCGTATCAGTCTGGTTGCGCAAGGTGAGGCGGTAGACTACCGTATCGCCCGGTTCCGCCGTAGCTCGATCAGCGCTCTTCACAATTTGAATGGGTTGACTATCGCAAACCCCTACACCCACGTTAGAAAGGCTGATCAGGGAAAGACCGATCGTATTGGCATCTCTGACCTTCACGCTGCCCTGTAGGGCATTTTGGTCGGTGGTTAAGCTGAGCTTTTGGCCATCCAAGGAAGTGGCTAAGTAGCTCAAGGTAATACCATCAAAGCCAGTGATATCGAGGCGAACCCGCCGTTCTCCATAGGTGGAGTTAGTTGGCGGCTTGACTACGAGGATATAGCTACGGCCCACATCCATCTGACCGGTAGAACGGTTAAACAAGAAGTTGTAGCCGCCCGCGCTGCTGTTATCTAATAAGAAAGGGTTCGCATTGGTGCCGTTTGGCAAGATGCCCAGGGGAATATTATTACCGGGGTTATCGGGATATTCGGTGGTGACCAAGCTAGTGAGAGCACCTAAATTCAATCGATCGGGGGCCGCATCATAAATAGTTACGCTGTAGCCGTTATAGTTAGCCAAAGGCTTGCCATCGCAGCCGGTGATGAAGCCCAGCGGATCGACTAAGCCCAAATAGTTGCCAATCAGGATATTGGTATTGCTCTGGACGAGGGAGCTATTATTGCCATTAGAGGTCAGTCCCTCTTGGTTAGAATCGTACTGATACTGGGCTTGGTTGGTAATTTTCACGGCACTATTGCTCTGGGCCAGGCTAGACTGGGCGGGGAGCAATGCGCTGTAAATCAACCAGCCCGCTCCGTACATCAGGAGTTGGAGCCGAGTTGGCTGGGATCTAGACACGTAACTTTCCTTTAGTAATAAATCGATGGGAAAACAGCAACTTAGAAACTAGCGAACTTCTACTTCGTAGCTCACATTGCTCTTAGATTGGGGGGCCACACTGCCAATAAAAGACCACCGAATGTTTGTATAAGCACTGGCCGGAGCGGGCTTTTTGTTGAGGATTGGCTGGGGGCTAAAGCTTTTGCCGCCATCAATGCTGAACATTAGGCTGGCATTAGAAATCGGTGTAGCCGATCGAGCTACATAAACGGTGCCGGGGCGAATTTTTTGGTCAATGCGCAGCTTGCTGACCGGTCGATCGCTAATATTGCTCGCAGTTACGCTGTAGACAATGATATCACCGGGCTTAGCAGCCGTGATCGGAACTAGCTTGAAGCCATTTTCAATGGCTACTTTTTTAGCTTGAGATAGACGGAGTTGGATGGCTTGCTTGGTAGCAGGAGCTTGGGCCAAGCTGGGTTGGGCCAATTGACCAACTATGGGCAGATGACCGTTGAGCAGGATAGTCGTAGAGAGAGCCAGGATGCTAAGGCCAGTCGAGAATAAGTGAGTCATGGGTGGAAAGTCTCCTGAACGAATAGAAAGCTGAAAGTTTATCTTTAGTATTCCCAGATCGGCTACTTAACTCTACGTCGGAACGTGAAAGTGCCAGATTGTGCGGGATCTACGGGTTTGGTGAGTTTGACTTCGTACTTGGTGACCTGGGGGTCAGTGGTTGTACTCGGGCCTTGGGCGTTGCTGTAGGTAATTGTCCCCTCGCCAATCGCCGAGTTGGGATCGTTTTGGGTGAAATTAGCCCAGTTATTAGGCTGGGTGGTGCCGTCTTCAATGAGTCCGAAGTTGGTGGCACTGATGGTGCGGTTGCCGGTGCCGCTGGCTGGGGTGGAGATATTCCGATAGCTAATGCGATATTCGATATAGTGATCTAGCTGAGTAGATTTATCCGCAATGCTAAATTTGCCATCTTCACCATCCACCGGCTGCAAACTGTTGTTGATGAGGGCTAAGATCCGCGATTCTTTCACCACCTGCATAAAGCCCGTGTAGGCTCGATCGATGGTGGCATTTTGGGTCTCGGTGCTATCGGGCCGATTGTTATTATTAGTATCAATAAAAGCTACCAGCTTCAGAGGAAAAGCCTTGACCATTTCGGTGCCCGCGGGCAGGTCGATAAAGACACTATAGTTCTTGGTAGCGCCAGCCCCAACGTTGCTGAGGACTAAGGCAGCCGGACTGCCCGCAATGGGGACAAAAGACCCTTCGCTATATTTAAAGGTGGCTGTGCGCCCGGTATCGGCTGGGTCAGAGAGGGTAACGGTAGTACCGGTTGGTAGATCGATTGCTAGGTCTACGGTGGGGATAATTTTCACATCTCTAGCCAGAGAGCTGCTATTAATGACCGTATTATCGAAGGGCACTAGGGGCGGATCGAAAGCGCCAGTGCCATTGACAACTGTGGATTTGTTGGTGAAATCATCGTTATCATTGGTCGGCCCGATCGCTCTTGGTTGGCTATTTGGGCCATTTTTGAGCGATGGTGGCACTGGTGGCGGAAAACTAGCGATGATAAATTCCCCATCAGCAGAGCCTAAACTGCTGCTGCCTCTAGCTTCACCAATGGCTACTAGCGATCGAGGATCTGGATCGGGCGCTTTGGGATCCACGATACCGGGGTTGACAATTGCTTGGCCGTTATAACCTACAGCAGCGGGCTGGCCATCATAGTTATAGTTACTGGGCTGTTCATCTCCAGATTCATCATAGATCAGCTGGGCAGTCGGAGTGATATCGTTGCTGTTATTGGGATCCGCCGGTGCGCTACCGAATACTTGGGCGATATCATAGATTTTGGCAATGGTCAGATCTACAACTTCGATGGAGAGCTTGAAGCCATCGAGGGCGGTGCCTTTAGCCAGTCGATAATTGGGGCGGAAAAAGCCCACCCGGCGCACTTTGGCCATGGTCTCGGCGGTGGGTTTGGTGGTAGACCACACTACCCGATCAGCCCGCTCATTGGGTCCAATCGGGTCGCCATAGGCATAGATCGGTATCCATTCGGGGCTAGGTGCTGTGGCAGTGCGGAATTCACTGCCCAAGGGAATAGCATTGGCAACCAAGATACCGGTTTGAGTGCGGCCATCTAAGGAAATTGCCAGCCCGGTCAAGTCCGTGGGGCTGACCCCCGAGAAATTTGGCGGCAGGGTCGCCAGTACTTGCAGCTTCATGTTGAAGCCAATCGTATTATCGGTGGGATTGAAGGGTCGATCGATGGTCAGATCGATCCGGGGCAAGGCCTCTGGCTTACCACCTATTTGCAAAAATTGGGTAGATTGGGCCTCCCGCACGCCGTTGGCCGGTGCCCCATCAAATTCGCCGACCGTATCATCGGCGGCATCGACGGTATATACGTCTGCGGCTTGGACTGCTCGGGCTTGGTTTTGACCATCGTTAGGGCTGTTGCCCAGACTGACGGTCAGCTTACCGATCGCATTATTAACTGTCACCACCACCCTGACTGGCAATCGACCACCGATCAACATGGGGTTGGATGTGTAGCCGCCAGCAGGGACGTCTTGCCAAGCCTGACCATCAAAATACTGCAACTTTTGCAAGGTGCCGATCGAGTTGACCTGGGCTTGGTCTGGAACAAAAAAGCGGGTGGTGTCTGTGCCGATGTTCTGGACTTCGTAGTTGTAAAACAGCACAGTGCCCGTAACCACATCACTAATATTGCCACCATCTTGGCGGGTGATATCGATCGCCTTGACTGTGATGCCAGCGACTTCTTGGATAAAAATCGAGATAGTTTCGGAGACGGCGGTCAGGGGCTTACTGGGATCGGTGGGGTCTTGATAGACACTAGTTGCCTGGTTATCAATCCGGGGGGCTGGAGCAGCTTGGGCGATTGGAGATAAACAAGCGTTACCGATTACTGCCAGTAGACAGTAAAAGGATAATTTGCTGATGGGAGAAAGGAATTTCACGGGCTTATTGCTCTACAGAACAAGCACGTCGCAGACGTGCACAGACAAAGAATGGCTAGTCATCAGAATTGTGAATATTCAGCCTCGCTTGTGTAGATTTAATGTAGGACTTAATCATCCGGCGATCGGGATCTAGACCAGCGATCTGATGGGGGCAGAAGCAGAGTGGTAGGCCATCTGCTTCTAAGGCGGAATTAGCAGCAACTCGCTGCTAATTCCTGGGGCAGCTCCGTAAGATGAGAATTATCTCTATTACTTAACTACCCGAATGAAGCTGAAGGAACCATTGGTCTGAGGAGCCAAAGGACCAGCGATCGTGTCTTTGTAGATGGAGATATCTGGATCCGCATTGGTCTTACCACCAAAGGTGATCGTACCGCCATTGGTATCTACCGCCGAAGCCGGTTTGTGGGTGGTCACAACAGTGGCACTACCGCTGTTGGTGTACCAACTGTTCGGATTAGTAGCAGTTTGGACGCCATCTTCCGTCACTACGATGTTCTGGGCGTTTAGGGCCACGCTGCCGCTGTTAGCCGGAGCTACATCGGAGATGTTGGAGTAAACGATTTTGTACTGAATCATCTGGCCAGGAGCAGCTTTCTTGGTGGGGGTAGCAGTGAAAGCTTCAATCACTCCTACGCCATCAGTATCCAAGATTTGAGCTTGCTTCTCTAGTTTCAGGTAGCCCGTATAAACCCGATCGATCGTCTTGTTCTGAGGCTCCGTAGCATCTAGAATACCATCGGCATTGGTGTCTACAAAGGCCGTAATCGGCACACCATAGCCCTTCAGCTGTGCAGTACCAGCAGGTAAATCTACTTCTACACCGTAGTTAATTGGTGTGTTGGCAGCAACGCTAGGTGTTACGAGGGGAGTAGCTGAAATAGTTGTGCGGTTGCCAGTCGCATCTGTGTTTACAAACTTACCAAGGCCAGTATCATAGATAAATGTCTTGGAAACAGCACCATAGGTGATAGTTACCTTAGTCCCATCGGGCAGAGGAGCCGCTGGTGTCGTGGGCATCAAGCTGACGGGGCCTGCCGTAGTAGACTTAAAGGTGTTAGCGAATGCTACGGAAGCGGGATCCAGGGGCTGAGGGAGCGTCTGACCGAAAGTAGGAGAACCAA
This sequence comes from Synechococcales cyanobacterium OTE_70_metabat_200, assembly GCA_031375385.1. Taxonomy (GTDB): domain Bacteria; phylum Cyanobacteriota; class Cyanobacteriia; order Cyanobacteriales; family Chamaesiphonaceae; genus JAAFHZ01. Next base: position 32,913 of record JANMHS010000020.1, read on the forward strand.
CGGTAGTATCGCGTACCCAAGTAGTGGCCGGAACTGCGGTGCTGAGGTTAGTGAAGTCGTCGTTGTTGCCAGTGGGACCAACGGCATCGGGCTTGTTGGCAGTACCATTCAGAATGCCAGCTTGGCCAGGCGGAACGACTTGGAAGACGTTCGGTTCACCAGCAGGGCCATTACCAGTGTTATTGTTGTTGCCATCTACAGCAGGATCGTTAGGATTAGCCACACCATCGGTGATATTCAGCGGGTTGCCAACTGGGCCGGGAGTCGGAGCACTACCATCATCGTTGTAGTTGTTCGGCTTACTGTCACCGGATTCATCGTAAACTGGTTTGGTCGGGTCGGGCACAACAGTACCACCAGCACCAGGAATACCAGTGCTACCAAATACTTGAGCGATGTTAGCTAACGTACCGCCACCACTAGCCAATGCAGTATCATAGTTAACATTAATGATCATGCCGGAAACTGTGGTTCCCTTAGCGATCGGGCCATCGGTGATGAAACCTACCCGTTTAGCACCAGCTGGAACAGCAGTACCGTTAGCAATGGGCAACCAGTTCGCAGCAGTAGCAAGAGTGGTAGTGGCAGCGGTGGTATAAACAGCTTGCCAACCGGATGGGGCAGTTAATGTCCCAGCAGTAGTACCAGCAGGAACCGCATCAGAAACTAAGACCTTGTTAGCTGAGACATTGTTCAAAGTGATCGGAGTAGCCGTTAAATCGGCAGCAATCTTGTTGCTACTAGCGGGTACATCTATTTGAGCGGCAACCTTCAAGCCCAAAGTGTAGGACATGCTATTTGCGGTACCCGCACCGTGTACCTTCGTCACAGTCGCGAAAGCTTGAGGAGTTGCGCCAATCACCACGGTCTGAGTTGCCGAAGCTTCCCGCACGCCGTTTTCTGGAGCGCCATTTACTTCACCGGCAGCGCCATCAACGTTATCTACGGTGTATACATCGCCACCATCAGCGTTGCGGGCAACGTTCTGTTGTCCAGGTGTTACGGTCTTACCTAAAGTAGCCGTCAGAGGCGTGTTCGCCGTGGCACCAGCCAAGACGCTAACTACTACCCGCACCTTCAAGACTCCACCCGGAGCGAAGGGTGCAGAGTCAAAGCTGCCACCAGCTGGAATAGTTGTCCAAACACCAGGCGCACTTTCGTACTGAACTGCAGTAACGGAACCAGGGCCAGTGGTGGCTGCAGTACCAGGAATATGAAACTTGGTAGTGTCGTTACCAACGTTAGTGATGTTGTAAACAAAGTTTACGGTGTCGCCGACTTCTGCACCGGGGGCATTGTTGCCCACAGCCTTATCGATCGAGAAAGTATCGGCAGTAACGGTAATACCAGCAACTTCTGCGACCTTAACTTCTACGGTATTAGAAACTGTGTTCAAAGGCTTAGTAGGGTCGCTAGGGTCTTCGTAGCTGGCAGTAGCCGTGTTGCTGATGGTAGTGCCAGCGGGGGTACCGTCAGCCAACACTGGTGCTGCCAACTGCAACAGGCCACCCCCAATTAAGAAGGAGGCGATCAAGGGGCGGGAATATTGGGAGAAACTCTTATCTGATTTCACGAGACTTACTCAATTATGCTTTGTTTACTCAGCCAACGATTTTTTCTCGCTAGGCTTATGATCTAATCTTCCCTAGAATTTGATCGATAACACCACGAAAAACCCACAGAAACCAAAGTTCAGTGGGAATACGAGATCGACCTATCCCATACCTGAAGAGATTTACGAGCATACGTAGTAGTTAACTAAGTAGTCAGCAGTAAATAGGGGCTTGCTATGCGTCGAACAACCGATCGGCAATCGTGAAAATACTGAATCCCAAAAATTCGCCCCATCAAGATTCATGTAATTTTCTGGCACTTCAAAGTATTTTTCTGAAGTACTAAAATCTTAGTTCTATGGATTTTCAAGAAGATTTTTGAGAATAGATCGATCGGCCAATTTTCTGGGGAGAATTACTGAAGGGAACCTCCATCAAAAACTCATTCTGCTAATTACACGGCCTAAGATTTACGTACTCTAATCAAATGAAGCATTTTTCAAAAGGTCTCGGAGAGATTGAGGGGCATCCTCTTGCTAGGCAAAGTCCCTACCAGTGGATGGGAGGTCTCCGTAATATTGGATTACTCGTTTTTATTGCACTGGGTGGATTGGCGATCGCGGCCCCGGCCCAAGCTCAATCTCTTTGTGTACCAAGTGCAGCGAACGGCTATGGTTCCTACGCCACCACCGGCATCAACAAAAATAGTACTTGGTGGCTAAATTGGGAATGCTACAACGATAGTGTGGCGAATACAGCGGCAGGGCAACCTTTTGGCTTTACCCTACCCGATGGCTCGATCATGACCACCACAGTCAAGCGCACTGGTGCTCAGGGAGTATTTGCCACAGCAACGCCCTCTTGGAGTGGAGCCGCGATCGGGAATGGTCAATACAACGGCACTACGGGCCAGCCAATTCTTTATAGCAGTGATTATGCCAGCAGTGCATTGAGTTGGCAGATATCTTTATCAAATATAGTAGTTAGAGATAAGTTGGGGAATGCTCGGAATTTTTCGGTTTGGGCTGCCGATGGAGAAAGCACCGATACTGCTCCCGATAAATATAATGAACGTCTCACTCTCAATACTAATGGCACAAATTGGACGCTGATCGAAATTATTCCTCAATCAGCCACCGGTACAGCACCAGCGACTAACACTTCTCTGGCACTCAATGGCTTACAAGCAACCTGGACAGCACCCCGCGCCGCTGAAGTGGGTTCTTTCATTCTGTCTACCAATAGTCCTACAACTGTCTCAGTGGCCTCTAACTCTCAAAACTTGGATGGTATTACATACAGTGGAAAGCAGGGAATGTTTCTTGGTCTGGGCATGCCCAAAATCAAGCTCACGAAAACAATCAATGGCCGGTTAGCAACAGCGGATCAATTTACGACGGAAATTGCTTACACAGGCCCTACTGTTTCCTTGGCAACGGCCACTTCTACGGGTACCACGACGACCTTTGATACAGGGTCAATTTCGGTGCTACCTGGAAATGTCATCCGTCTCAACGAAAAGATGGCCACCGGTAGTGCTTCTAACTTAAATGCCTATCGCAGTTCTATTACTTGCACCAATGCCAATTCCACCACTACCTCATTACCCAGTGGTAGCGGTACCGATTTCACTATCACCCCACAGATTGGTGATGATATTTCCTGCACCCTAGCTAATGAGGTGGCTAGGAATAATATTTCTGGCAAGGTCTTTGAAGATCCTAACTATGGCGGTGGATCTGGGCGTAACTCCTCAACTGTGGGCACTCTGCCCCGCAGCGGGGCGATCGTGGAGCTATATAACAAAGCTACCGGCGCTTTTGTGGCAGCCACCACTACTAACTCATCTGGTATATACACTTTTAGCAATCAGACAGCGGGCGACTATCTAGTCCGAGTGGTCAATCAAACCGTTAGTTCTGGCCGCACCGGTGGCTGCCCACCCCCCATTGATGTCAGTACCTGCACCCAATTACCTGTGCAAACATTTCGGACGAATGGCAGTACTGGCTCGGTTGTGGAAGATCCCGATCGGGTAGGTGGTGAGAAACCCAGTGTTCCAGATACTGGGGCAGCAGCCACAGGAGCCATATTAAATAACACCAATTTCACTTTTAGTACCGGTGCCGGTGGGGCTATTACAGGCGGGCAAGCAGAGTCGATCACTCCGATCAAAGTCACCAATAAAGATATTACGGGCATAGACTTTGGCTATAACTTTGATACGATCGTCAATACCAATGATAGCGGCCAAGGCTCCCTGCGCCAGTTCATTATTAATAGCAACGCCCTGGGTAATGGGGGACTCACCCAAGATAACCAAGTTGGTGGCCAGGAAGTCAGCATTTTCATGATTCCTGATGGTGCAGCTCATGCTGGCCTAGCTAGTGGTCTGAGCAACCAGTTGAGCAGCTATGGAGCTGCGGTGATTACTTTAGCCGCAGCACTGCCTAATATTACTGATCGCGATACGGTAATTGATGGAGCCACCCAAACCAGGAATATTGGTGATACCAATCCTGGCACTCTAGGTACTGGCGGCTTCGTGGGCACTGATGCTATTCCCTTGCCTTTGTTCCAGCGGCCAGAGGTAGAAATCAATGGCATCAGTATTCCCTCCGGCAGCACGGTGGTGCAGGATAGATTGATTGCTACCGGTGCGGGTAATCAACTGAAGAATACTGCGGCCAACCTACATCTTTTCTATTCAGGCAATGGAGCTTTGATTCAAGATAACCTGGTGGGAATGCAGGCCGACGGCACTATTGTTACGGCTCTAAATAACACTGCTCATGCCATAGAGGCTGGTGCGGGCAGTAATATCACAGTCCGACACAACTTCGTGCGAGCCAATGACTCGGGGATTCGCACCAATGGCTCTGGGGCTGGATTACTATTTGAATTCAATGAGGTAGATGCCCCACCGATATCTCAAACCAATACTTTTGAAGGCATCCTATTAATTGGCCAAGGAGATGGCTATACAGTCCGCAACAACCTAGTCAAAAATATGCGCGGTGCCGGCACGGAGCTGTCTTTTGGTGGAGCATTGACCAATACATTATTGGAAAACAACTCCTATATTCACAATGGATATCTGACTCCTGGCGGCAATTCTCCTTCCACGGAGAATGTGGGCATAGTAGTTCATACTGCCGGTGCATCTAAAATTACAATTAGCAAAAACATGATCACTGGCACTTCTGGCCCTGGGATTGTAGTCATGGGCTCCCGAGGGGTGACCATGACCCGCAATAGCATTTATGGTAATGGCGTGGCGGGGGTGAGCGGCTTGGGCATCGATCTGGATCCCAACGATCGGGATCCTAACGATTATGTAACTCCCCATGGCGTAACTGCCAATAATGGCACGATCTCAGCTGATTCACCGAACAATGATATCGACTATCCGATTATCACTTTTGCAGTACTGAACAGTGGCACTTTAGGAGTCAAAGGCTATGTTGGGAGCAATCCGGCGGGTAGCAATACCTTTGCGGGAGTTAAGGTGGAGTTTTTTATTGCGGATAATAGCCCGGCTAATCAGGATGGTGAAGTGATTCTGGGTGATGCTAAAACCAAGCCCCATAGCGAAGGGAAAACCTATATTGGTTCATGTACCGCTGATGCTAATGGATTGTTTGGCATCACCACTGCCCCCTGCTTTTTTAGCAATGCTGGCGACTTGGGCTTAACCAATGCTACCAAAATTACGGCTACGGCTACGGATGCAGATGGCAACACCTCGGAATTTAGCCCAGAGCCAACGGTCAATAATCCCAATCTAATCTTGGTGAAACGAATTACGGCCATCAATGGGGGTACTAGTACGGTCGGCGGTGATAATTTGGGGGTTTACAAGGATACCGATAGCCCCTACGATGACAACGATATTACGATCCCCAATGCCCCAATTTTGAGTACCGATCCCCGCAGAGATACGGATAAATGGCCAACTCCAAGTACTTTTTTGTTAGGTGGTACTAATGGTGGCACCATCAGGCCTAACTCAGAAATGGACTATACAATCTACTTCCTTTCCGCTGGAGATACGGAAGCTAAAAACGTAGTATTTTGCGATTTAATCCCAGCCAATCAAACCTTTGTACCCACGGCTTTTAACAGTGTTTCCCAAGTAAATGGTGGATTGCCGGGAATCGATCGAGGCATTGTAGTCTTCACCAATAATACGACACTCTCATATACTAACGTGGCCGATGGGGATGGCGGTCGATACTATCCTCCAAATGAACCTTTGCCCAATGCCTGCAAGAAAGTCTCGACCGATCCAATTCCGGCCAATCCAAATGGGGCGATCGTAGTCAATTTGGGCAATGTTCGCAATGCGTCCACCGTTGGTTTACCACCAGACAGCTACGGATTCATTCGCTTTCGAGTCAAAGTTCAATAGTGATAACGATCAGATCAGAGGTGTTTCTGCAATACCTTAGCTACTTTTTGCCGATCGAACGCACCGGGATGGTATTCCACAGTACTGCCGATCGTCCCCCGCATCCTACCCAACAAGCTTTCCTGTCCGCCCAACAACACGATTGGAATATCGTTGAACTTGCCAGTATGGTAGAGACGATTGCAAAGCTCATATCCATCCTCTGCGGACTGACTATCTACCAGCATCACCGCTGGCTGCTCGCGCAGGCAAGTCATTAGGGACTGACCGAAGTCATCCACCGGAATGTAGGTACAGTTAGCTTCCATCGCCACTTCAGACACCAGTTGAATCGCTTGCTTGACTTTACACAGATGCAACACCAAGGGCTTTTTAGTCAGCTCGGTGTTTTCTAAAAACAAAAATTGTTCGATCGCTTTAGATGCTGCTTCTCGATCAACGATCGCCAAGTCACCAATAGGCCGCAGCTCCACCACCTGTTGATGGTGATAGTCTAGAAATATCGATCCGATAATCGCAATCTCTGCAGACTGGTTGACGGCAATATCCCAAAGACTTTGATCGCCATCAAACATCTCGACTACCGATTGGTAGGTGCCGGTCGGCACGACCTCTTGCAACTTACTGTAGCTGGTCACCTGAGGAGCCCAATGGGGACACCAATTTATCAATCCTTGCTTTTTCCAAGCCTTCAATAAATCAGAGACCTGAGACCACAGAACCTTCAGATCGATCGGTACCATCGGAATAAAGTTACCAGCAAAATTGTAAGGCTCTAGGGTATAAGAAAGCGCGTGCTTTTCCATTTCCCAAAGTATTTCACAACGCAGAATATCGAATAGTGACTCTAGAATACTGCCTTCAAAGATATTGAGCAGCTTACCCCGATCAATCTGCTGCTGGCGGGGCAACTCTTCCAGGAGCCAGTAAATAAAATCGGGAGTTTTAATTTTCTGCGCCAATGCCCGTTCCATACTTGGCAACAGCTCTATACCTTGCCGCTGGAATTGTCGCTTCATCCGCCGGATGGGATGAATACCACCAATGTTACCGATTAGTCGTCCTCGACAAAAAATAAAATACCAACAGTTGCCATCTATTTCAGCAATGCTGTTGCCACTCAAGTTATTGACACAGAGTTTGCCGGTAAATCCTCGCTCGCTACAAGATTGCAGCTGTTGGAGCAGCATCGAATTTGCAATATTCATAAAGTAGAAAAGATTTATGTATCCAAAAGTGAAGTCACAGTGGTCAATTGCTAGCTAAAAAATCCAGATTGGGTCGCGGACTCGGTAATTAGCTCGCAATTCAAAAGAGACTTTGGCAGCTGATCTAGCCCTAAACCACCTTAATACAGTTATAGTCGGTCGGTGCGATTTTCGCCTCAGAGGAAATACGGTGTCTGTGGTACAAGAATTTCGCAAGGAAATTAGGGCTCCTGTGGAACCATTGCGGATCGATCAAAGTCGTTTCTACTTACAACTTATTCTCAAGTGGGAGTTTCCTCCATGTCTCTTCTTCCTAAATCCGCTCTGGCCTTTGGCCTGTTGCTGACCTTGGCTCCTCTCCCAGCCCTAGCCCACGACCGCGATCAGGACAACTTTGGCTCTAGCGCTACAGTAATTCAATACGATCCTCACTCCAGCGAAGACATCTACGAATCTCCCGACGCAGTGCAATACCAAGCCCACCGCGATCGGTACGAGGATCGCTACGAAGATCGATATGAAGAAGGTAGATATCGCCGCTACCACAAGGTGAAGAAAAAACATAATAGAGGTCATGGCTATGGTCATTCTCGCCAGGACAACAGGGATTACAACTATCAGTCCGGTCAGCAGTATCCCGTCAATGGTGGCATCTACAGACAGTCTACCTATCCCCAATCCTGCACCTTCAGTCGCTCTGGTACGGTCTGTCGTTAATTCCTAATATTCTCCTCAAAGGATAATAAACATGTTGAGACCTTTTCTGGTTGGCCTGTTCTGGGGTAGTGCAATGGTGGCCATTTGGCCAGCCGCCGCAGGTGCCCAACAGTTCGGCCGCACTACCACCACCTATACCTACTATGGCCAACCTCAGCTAGGCAGAAACCAACAGCAGCGCTCCCCTAGTCGGGCCGTTTATGGCGATCGGTTTTACAATAGCTACCCCAGCTCCATCGGGCAAAATGGCTACTCTCCCTACTTCGATCGGTCAGAGCGGATCGATGGCTTCCGGCAGTCCTCAACGGTGATTATCATCCAGCAAGCACCGGTCTATGCTTATCCAGCATCGACATGTAGCACCTCAGTGGTTGGTAGCCCAATTCCGCTGCCCTATGCCCGCGATACTCGCACTGGCTTACCCTGTAACTAGAGAATTTCCTACAATTCCGGGATTTCCTGGTTGTTGGAGAACATCGAAACCCAAGGATTAAGGGCGCAATACTTGCGCCCTTAATCCTTTCTGAGCTTTAACCTGTATTCCTTGTCAACAAAGGATTCTGCGCTACAAGCGTGAAGAATTAGTAGTTTGCAACAAACCAGCTAGAAGCGAAGTCTTTTCCGCTATACTGGTGCGACCAACAGGTTTCCCGTAATAGCATCTCTGTCGTTGCCATGCCATCCGTCCCCATGAACTTGCGCAAATACCCTTCGATCTTCCTTTGCCTGTGTTTGCTAATAGTGGCCGGCTGTAGCACCACAGAAGCCACCACTTCCAAAGAACCTACCAAGACTTCTTCACGAACCGGTTGGGTGACAGTGGGTACCAAAGAAAAACCCCGCACCCTCGATCCTTCCGATGCTTATGAACTCAGTTCTCTAGGCATTATTGCCAACATGAGCGAGCGCCTCTATACCTACAATCCGGGCAGCACCAAGCTCGTGCCCCAGTTGGCCACGGAACTGCCCAAGATCAGCGCCAATGGGTTAACCTATACCATTCCCCTGCGCCAAGGAGTGGTTTTCCACGACGGTACCCCCTTCGATGCGGCAGCCATGGCCTTTGCTCTGCGCCGCTTTATTGTCAACGGTGGCAGTCCATCCTTCCTGCTCTCCGATCGCATAGATTACTTGCGGCCCGACAAAACCCCAAAATCCAAAAATCCACCCCAGATCAATCCAGATGGCCTGAAGGCCACGGGCAAATACGAACTCACCATCAAACTAAAACAACCATTTGCCGCCTTTACTTCCCTATTAGCCTTTCCGGGAGCTTGTGCCATCTCCCCTACGGCCTACGCCCAAAACATTGCCGACCCCAAAGACCTGAAATCCAAAGACAACGACAAAAAATACAAACCCGACACGGAGGTATTCGTCGGCACCGGGCCATATAAAATGCTGGAGAAAACCAGTAACGATCGGATCGAAATGGTGGCCTTCGATCGATACTGGGGCGAAAAACCGGCCAACCAAGGCGTGACCGTCCAAATCTATCTAGGCAGTGCCTCAAACCTGTACAACTCATTTAAGACCGGGGCGATCGATGTGGCCTATCTCAGCCTAGAGCCGGATCAGATTCGGAGCTTACAAGCAGACCAAAAAGCCCAGGGCTGGAAAGTCACGGAAGTGGATGGCAACGGCACCAGCTACATGATGCTGAATGTCACCCAAGCCCCCTTGGACAACAAACTAGTCCGGCAGGCGATCGCTGCCACCATCGATCGGAAACTCCTCAACGAGCGGGTACTCTATGGGCAAGCTAAACCCCTATATAGCATTATTCCACCAAGTTTTAGCGAGTCCCAAAATGGCTTTCAAGCAGCTTATAGCAAGGGTGATGGGGCAGACCTAAACAAGGCCAAAGACCTCTTGCGCCAAGCTGGTTTCACAGCCCAGAATCCAGCCAGAATCCAGGTTTGGTATCCATCCAGTTCTAGCTCTAGAAAAATGATTGCTAATTTCTTGCGGGCCTACAGCAAGAAGTACCTGGAAGGATTGCTGATTTTTGAGCCGAATGCGGCGGAGAGAGCGGCTTTTAGTAAAATGCTGAAAACTGGGGCTTACCCAGTGGTCATTCAGGATTGGTACCCAGACTTTATTGATGTGGATACTTACATCCAACCATTCCTGGAATGCAGTAAGCCCAATCCCAAAGGTGGTTGTCAAGAGGGCGGCAGTGCGGAGCAGGGCTCTTTTTACTCCGATGCCACCATGAATCAGGCGATCTCCAACCAAGGCAAAGCTCAAAATCCGGCGGAGCGCCTCAAGGTATTGACAGCTATCCAAGCACAAGTGGTGCTCGATGTGCCCCAAATTCCGCTCTGGCAAACCAAAGATTTCATTTTTTCCCGGCCAGGAGTAAGCGGGGTGGGCACCGATCCGCTGCAAAACCTTCGCTATTCCTCTATCAAAAAAACCACTAAATAGCCCCAGATCTATGTCTCGACTGAAGTCCCTCCAGTACTACCTATTTGCCCGGTTGCTCCTGGCCCCCGTGATGCTCTGGACGATCGTCACCATTGTATTTTTACTAATGCATGCCACGCCTGGTGACCCGGTGGATGCGATCGTCGGTTCGCGTGCTTCTCAGGTGATCAAAGATGAAATGCGGGTGAAGCTGGGGCTAGACAAGTCTTTAATAGAGCAGTATTTGGACTATCTCGGGAAGCTCCTGCATTTGGATTTTGGCAAGTCTCTGACCAGCTCGGGCAAAGCCGTGAGCGAAATCATCTCCGAACACTTTCCGGCTACGGTAGAGTTGGCAGTCGGGGCCATTACGATCGCTTTTGTGGTGGGGATTACGATCGGTCTAATTGCTGCGGCGAAAAAGGGCACAGCGATCGAGGCCGGTGGTCGGCTGTTTGGGGTGATCAGCTATTCCTTGCCCATTTTTTGGGTAGGGATGTTGTTGCAACTAATTTTCTCCGTGAACCTGGGTTGGTTTCCCCTCGGTGGTCGCTTTCCCGCAACTGCCGCACCGCCAGAGCGGATCTTCGGACTATATACGATCGATAGTCTGTTGCACTTTAAGTTCGGCCAGTTCTTGACCTCTCTCTACTACCTGTTCCTCCCATGTTTTACCTTAGGGATTTTGCTCAGCGGCATTTTTGAGCGGATCGTGCGCGTTAACCTAAAAGAAAGTCTCCAGTCCGACTATGTGGAAGCGGCGCGAGCCAGAGGAATTCCCGAACGCCGAGTTTTGATGGTTCATGCCCTGAAGAATTCGATGATTCCGGTGATTACGGTGCTGGGCCTGACCACGGCTTCACTGTTGGGTGGAGCGGTATTGACGGAAGTGACATTCTCCTGGCCCGGTCTGGCCGGACGTTTGTACGAAGCCATCTCCGCCCGCGATTATCCAACCATTCAAGGAATTATGGTGTTTTTCGCGGCGATCGTGGTGATCGCCAGTATCCTAATCGACTTGATCAATGCTTGGATCGACCCGCGCATTAAGTACTAGACTGGGGCCAAGTATTTTCCCGTAGCAACTATGTCGAAATTCTATCCAGAGCTGACAGATGAGCTGATTAGTTTTATCGATCGCCAGCAGATATTCTTCACGGCCACCGCACCAGCGGACGGCCGGATTAACCTGTCACCCAAGGGCATGGATACCTTTCGCTGCATTAGTCGCAACCATGTAGCCTATCTAGACCTCACCGGTAGCGGCAACGAAACCGCTGCTCACTTGCGAGAAAGCAGTCGGATGACGATTATGATGTGTAGCTTCACGGCAGAACCGCTGATTCTGCGCCTCTATGGCCAGGGCGAAGTCATCGATCCGCGCCACCCTCTCTGGCCAGAGCTGAATGCGGAGTTTCCACCCATCCCCGGCCAACGGCAAATCATCATGATGGCGATCAACTCGCTCCAGACTTCCTGTGGCTATGCAGTGCCCACCGGCGATCTGACAGAGCGCCCCAAGCTAGCCAAGTGGGCGGCGACAAAAGGTCCAGCAGGGCTGGAAAAATATTGGCACCAGAAAAATCGGCGGAGCATCGATGGCTTGGATACGGGTATGACCGAGCGGCTGCAGGAACAAATCTAGAGTAGTAGCAGCGGCTACGGATTATGACGAAATAATAAGGTTCAATGAATTCTAATAAAATTCTGTGAACTTCTACGATCGGAGAAAGATTGTTTTATAATTTTGGCCATTCGGGGGAGATTGGCATCATCGCCAAAAACTACCAAGCTACTTTACTGTGTGGGATATGGGGAGAAAAATACTTAAAGCCGTCATCCTATTTGTGGTGACTGTCTGCTTCGTGCTATCAGTACCGGTATACGCCCAGAAGAAGCTGCTATCCGTAACCCATCCGCCCAATAATCATCACACTACCTCCGACAAGATATTTTTCCTGGGCACTGCGCCCAAAGAGGGTCAAGTAACCATCGACGGTAAGCAAATCGATCGAGCTGCCAATGGTAACTTTGCCCCTACGCTGCCCTTAAAGGCAGGGGAAAACAATTTTCGGATTCGTTACAAGGAAGAAGAAATCCAGCTCAAAGTCACCAAAGATCCCGTAATAACGTCTGACACCAAAGCCAAAACCGAAGAAGGTGGTGATCCCAAAGGGCATGGCGGTTTGACTTTGCCGACTAGCCTCTGCGCAGGTGCCTCAACATCAGATCTTATGGCCACTGCCAGCCCAACTAGCATTACCAATAGCGAACCCCAAGCAATCTATGGAGCCGGTCAATATTTAGGCTGTGCAGTGGCCAAAGCCACTGGCGTAGCTCAAGCACAACCTTCCGCCCGCCAAGAAGCTAAGCCTCAACCTACGGCGCTGATTCAAAAAGAGCTAGCGCCTACCAAAATAGCCGCATTACCCTCTGCTAATGCCAATCTGGAAGTCGCTGAGGTGATTGTAGATAACGCTGTCACCCGCACCGGGCCAAACAGTAACTATAGCCGAGTTACGCCGCTGCCCAAGGGCACAAAAGCTACGGTGGTCGGTCGCCAAGATGGTGATAACAACGGGAAAACAGCCAACTTCGTGCGTTTGGACTATGGGGGCTGGGTGAATGCCACCGATCTAAAAACCACTACCATGGCCACTGCGCCCCAGGCGATCGTCAAAACTATCCAAAGCCAAAGCCGTAACGGCCATACGGAACTGCGTTTTCCCCTAGAAGCAGCAGTACCGATCGCGATCGAGCAGCAAGAAAAAGCCCTGAAGCTGACGCTTTTTAATACCACCACCCGATCAGAGAATCTGCAACTCACTGGCGACCAGCTGATTCAACAGGTAGCAGTCAAGACTCGCCAGCCCAGCCAAGTGGAATACACTTTTAATTTCAAATCCGGCCAGCAGTGGGGCTATAAGTATCGCTACGAAGGCAACAATTTAGTTCTGACCCTGCGCCATCCTCCCCGGCTGAATAAAAACTCCAGCCAACCCCTGAGCGGCACCAAGATCTTTATCGATCCCGGCCATGGCGGTGCAGATTCTGGAGCTTTGGGGCCCAATGGTTATCCCGAAAAGGAGGCAACCCTGTTTGCAGCCAAGCTGCTAGGCAACGAGCTAGTAGCAAAAGGCGCGCAGGTCTTTCTTTCCCGAGAATCGGACAAAACTATTTCCCTAGACGATCGCCGAGCGCTGGTGGAAAAAATTGAACCGACCATTTCGTTATCGCTCCATTACAACTCCTTGCCAGACGGCACAGATCCAAACAAAGTTAAGGGCTTCTCGACCTATTGGTACCATCCCCAAGCCCAAGGACTGGCTAATTTCCTGCACACCTATGTGATCCAGTATGGCAACCGCCCACGCTATGGCGTGACTTGGGACAATTTAGCACTGGCCCGACCAGCAGCGGCTCCCTCCGTGCTGCTAGAGCTGGGTTTCATGAGTAACCCAGAAGAGTTTGAATGGGTCTCTAACCCAGCAGCTCAGCAACAAATGTCTAAGGTACTAGCCAATGGCATCACCCAATGGATGATGACTGTCAACTAGCGGTGCCAAGTATTTGGTGAAACAGAGGGAAGGAAATTGCTGCCGATCGCGATAAGTTCTGAGCACGTTCTCGAAGATAGTATCCTGGTCTAAGGAACTTTCGCTAACTGGACTGTCGTCCTATGGGCAAATCCGCAATCTCCGTCATCTACCCATTCAATATGAGATACACCGCTATTTTTCTTGCGCCGCTTTTTACTCTTAGCGGTATCCAGTCTTGGGCCTGGGCTGGAACTGCCCCCACCGCTCAGCTAGTTAGTTGCGATATATTGGTGGCTGGTGGCGGCTTCAGTGGTACGGCCACAGCCTATGAAGCACTATTGGCTGGCAAAACTGTTTGCATGACAGAAATCACCGACTGGGTAGGAGGCCAAATTTCGGCCCAGGGTGTCTCGGCCTTGGATGAACGCCCGACCCAGCGCAAACAGGGAATTTTTCCCCGCGGCTACAAGCAGTTTCGGCAAGCCATCAAAGATCACTACGGAAAACAGAATCCCGGTGACTGCTGGGTGAGCGAATCCTGTTTCCTGCCCCAGGATGGACACAAGATTTTAGAAAAGATGTTGCAGGAGGCGGCTGGCAAAGGTCAAGGCCAGCTGAAGTGGTATCCCAACACGGTGATCAAAGACCTGGAAATCACGAAAAAGGGCAACGGTCAACAGATTGCGTCGGCGATCGCCATTCAGCATAGTCCCCAACCGGGCACTGCCCCACTGAACACGGAGCCCCTGTCCCAGACGATCGCCGATGCCTATAGCTATGCAGATTCTCGTCGCTTCAAGAAGCAAGCAATTCGCTTTGTGCCCAGTTCAGTAAAGACCGTTCCGGGCGCACCAGTAGCGGCCCGACCAGCAGACTGGTATGTAGTAGAAGCCACCGAAACCGGCGAATTGATTGGCTTGGCTGACCTCCCCCACAGTCTAGGCATCGATCCTCGGAATTTTGAGGAGCCTTCTTCGGGCAGCGAAAAGGGTGATGCTTACTGTACCCAAGGATTCACCTATCCCTTTGCGATGCAGACTACCGCTACTCCTCAACCCCAGCCGGAACCGAGCTTCTATAAAAAATACGAACCCTACTATAGCTATGAACTAAAACGGTTGGCAGACTTTGGATTGGTCTATAGCTATCGCCGCATTCTCAGCGAAGGCAAAGGGCAAAAATCCAAGTTCGGCGGCATCGGCTACAATGCCCCAGCTCCCGGCGACATTTCTATGCAGAACTGGACTTGGGGCAACGACTATCGCCCCAGTTCCGAGGCGGATAATTTGATCCTAGATCGCAATCAATTACAGGCCAGCGGTCAACTCAGTTCCGGTGGCTGGCAAGGCGGCTTGCGGCCCGAGACCCTACAAAAGGGCGAAGAGATTGCCCAGGGCTTCTATCACTGGCTGGTAGCTGGTACCACCGATAGTCGCGCCCCCCTGGATCCGAACGATCCCAACGGTTGGCGGAAGACGCCGAATCCCAACCAAAAATATTTACGGGGCTACGCTTCACCCATGGGTACGGCCCATGGTTTGTCGAAATATCCCTATATCCGGGAAGGGCGCAGGATTATCGGTCGGCCCAGTTTTGGCTATAGCAATGGCTTCAGGATTACGGAGACGGATATTTCTCGCAACGATCTGTGGCAGCCGCAGCGGTTGGCTGGACTCACCGAAACGGATCAGCGACTGCTGGGGGCAGTTCTTTCCGACGGGACAGATGGAATCGATCGGATTGCGGAGCAAGATATCCAGACCATCATCACCCAAAAGAACCGGGCCACGGTCTATGCAGATTCGGTAGGCGTGGGTCACTATGCGATCGATTTCCATCCCTGTATGCAAAACAGTCCAGCGGAAGCGCCGAACAATCAGGAACGACAAGGCGGTAGAAGCGGCGAGGGTCAAGCCTATCCCTTCCAGATTCCTCTGCGGGCCATGATTCCCCAAAAGATTGATAATCTGTTGGTAGCAGGCAAGAGCATTGCTACCAGCCACATTGCGGCAGCAGCCTATCGAGTGCAGTCCTTTGAATGGTCTGTGGGCGCAGCAGCAGGGACTACGGCAGTCTATGCCCTAGAAAAGGGAGTGATGCCCTACCAACTAGTGGAAAATCTGCCCCAGAAAGCCCCTCAGCTCCAAGAACTCCGCAAACGATTGGAACTCCAAGATAACCCCACGATGTTCCCCGGTACTTCTACCATCCGGAGTAACTGGAAAGATTGGCGCTAGTTAATTCCGAGCAGCCATCCTCGACACCAACTCCCCTAGTCACTAGGCCATCACCATACCACCATCAACATTAAAGGTTTGGCCGGTGATGTAGGCTGCCGCCGGATCCGCCGCCAGGAAGCGCACCATGCCAGCGATTTCCTCCGGTTCGCCATAGCGACCCAGGGGAATAAATTGCAGGATACCTTCGGCCTTCAGCTCCTTGGTCATCTCCGTGGCAATAAAGCCAGGAGCGACGGCGTTTACCGTAATGCCCCGGGAGGAGAGTTCCTTAGCTACAGTTTTAGTGAAGCCAATCACCCCGGCTTTAGCGGCGCTATAGTTAGCCTGACCGGGGTTGCCCATCTGACCAGCCACCGAAGTAATATTGATAATCCGACCCGACTTTTGTTTCAGCATGATTTTGCTAACCACGCGGGTACACAGAAACACGCCGGTTAAATTCAGATCGATCACCGCCTGCCAATCCTCCAGCTTCATCCGTAGCAGTAGCGTATCGCGGGTAATTCCCGCATTATTGACCAAAATGTCCACCCGGCCCCACTTTTCCATCACTTGGGCCACCAATTGGTCTACGGCATCGGCCTGGGAAACGTCGGCCCCGATCGCCACAGCTTCGCCCCCCTGGCCCACAATCTCAGCTACCACCCCATCGGCTGCGCCACTGGAGCTAGCGTAGTTCACCACTACTTTCGCGCCTTGCTCTGCCAGTTGCAGGGCGATCGCCTTGCCAATACCTCGCGATGCGCCAGTCACGATCGCTACTTGTCCGTCTAAAAGTCTTGCCACGTTGGATTTTTTGCTGAGAATTGACCACCGCCTATTCTAAGGCAAGTTGGCAACCCCAGCCAAAGGATGGGCGGCAGCGGTGAGCTATGCTAACTTAACAAGGGTTTACATTTACTTTTTAATAGAATTCCTGGACTATGCTTTCTCGTCGTCACTTTTCCGTTGGCCTGTTGGCCCTCTGTATCTCCCTGCTCAGTTGGCTACCCTGGACTCCCACCGCGCTGGCCCTCGGCGGTAAGCTGCCAGCCCTGAATACTCCAGCGCCTGGTTTTAGCCTACCTACCAACACGGGCGACGGTCAGGTTTCCTTATCAGACTACAAAGGACAGTGGGTCGTACTGTATTTCTATCCCAAAGACTTCACCTCCGGCTGCACGATCGAGGCCCGCCGCTTCCAACAGGATATTGCCGAGTACGATCGACGGCAGACCCAAATTATTGGGGTGAGTGCCGATTCCGTAGATTCCCACGCCCAATTTTGCGAATCCGAAGGCTTGAAGTTTCCCCTGTTGGCTGATACAGATGGCAGTGTCAGCAAAGCCTATGGCTCTTGGCTGGGTATCTTTTCCATGCGCCATTCCTTTATCATCAACCCCCAAGGTGAGCTAAAAAGCATCTTCACCGGCGTGAATCCCACGGTGCATAGTCAGGAAGTCTTAGCTAAGATCGATGAGCTAAAGCAAGCATAGTTTTCATGAACGAGGTCTGAGGTCGTGCATGGTGTGTTGATTGCGCCATGTCAATGCCAAAGCCGATCGATCTATGGCAGAATGAGAGGTCTCAATTTTTCCATAGATCCCATGACTAAGTTCGTTTTCGTTACTGGTGGCGTAGTTTCTAGCATTGGTAAAGGAATCGTCGCCGCCAGCCTGGGAAGATTGCTCAAATCCCGCAACTACTCGGTTTCTATTCTCAAGCTGGATCCTTATATCAATGTGGATCCCGGCACCATGAGTCCTTTCCAGCATGGTGAAGTGTTTGTCACCAAGGATGGAGCCGAAACGGACTTGGACTTGGGCCACTACGAACGCTTTACGGATACGCCCATGTCTCGCTTGAACAGCGTGACCACCGGCGCGATTTATCAATCGGTGATCAACCAAGAACGGCGAGGCGAATACAATGGCGGCACCGTCCAGGTGATCCCCCACATTACAAATGAAATAAAAAAGCGGATCCAACGAGTCGCCAAAAACACCAACCCAGACGTGGTGATCACAGAAATTGGTGGCACCGTGGGGGATATTGAATCGCTGCCTTTCCTCGAAGCCATTCGCCAGTTTCGGAAAACCGTAGGTCGGAGCAATGTGGTCTATATGCATGTGACCCTAATTCCTTGGATTCCTTCGGCGGGAGAATTGAAAACCAAGCCCACCCAGCATTCCGTTAAGGAATTGCGATCGATCGGCATCCAACCAGATCTGTTGATTTGTCGTTGCTACGAGCCGGTTCCCCAAGCAATCAAAGAAAAGCTTTCAGAATTCTGCGACGTGCCAGTGGAATCGGTGATCGGCGCGCCCGATGTGCAAAGTATTTACGAAGTGCCCTTGATTATGGAACGGGAAGGCTTGGCCACCCGGACACTCGAATTGTTGCAAATGGAACAACGAGAACCCCAGCTTCAGCTCTGGCAAAAGATGGTAGAGCGGCTCTATTCCTCCTTGGAACCAGTCAAGATCGGGATTGTGGGCAAATATACCAAGCTCTCCGACGCCTACCTCTCGGTGGTGGAAGCCCTGCGCCATGGATCGATCGCCAAGGAATGCAAACTAGAAATTGAATGGATTGATTCCGAAGAACTCACTTCCCAGAACATCGCCCAACAGCTAGCCGGGATTGATGGCATTATCGTGCCCGGCGGTTTTGGCATTCGGGGGGTCGATGGCAAAATTGCCGCGATTGCCCATGCCAGAGAAAAGAATATTCCTTTCCTCGGCCTCTGCTTGGGCATGCAGTCTGCGGTGATCGAGTGGGCGCGCAACGTCGCTCACCTGGAAGGTGCCCATAGCTCAGAATTCGATGAGGAAGCGATCAATCCGGTGATCAATCTCCTACCGGAACAGCATGACGTAGTGGAAATGGGTGGCACCATGCGCTTGGGACTCTATCCCTGTCGAATTGACTCGGACAGTCTAGCTCACCAGCTCTACGGTCAGGAGGTCATCTACGAACGCCACCGCCACCGCTACGAATTCAACAACGCCTACCGCAATCTGTTTATCGAGCAAGGCTACCAGGTGAGCGGCACCTCTCCCGATGGCAGATTAGTAGAAATTATCGAACTACCCAGCCATAGTTTCTTTATCGCCACCCAGTTTCACCCGGAATTTCAGTCTAGTCCTAGCAATCCCCATCCCCTATTCACAGGCTTTATGGCCGCTGCGTTGCAATATCAGCGTCAACAAAACCACAGCACCACAGTACCAATGGAGTCCCTAATTCCTTAATAATTCCACCAAATTCTCTAATTTACGCTCCCAGTAAAGATTTCAGGTAGAATGTTGGATGTCTACTTTAGTAGCGAGTTTCTTTTTTCTCCCCAGGTCGGGAAGCTGCAATGTCCCATAAGCATGGTTCTTGTTAATGTCTAGTCATGACTATCCATCTTTCAATGTGGCCGTTGAAAAGCTAGGCAGTGCCGATCCAGGAAACTACGCGATCTGGGTACTAAGAGCTCCTTATCCGGCAGGGCAAGTGCTACTCGATCGGAACTGGGAAGATGAGCTAACTCATGCTTGGTTGGCTTGGCAAGAAATGTTCAGCTCCAGTTTCAATCATGCAGACTATGGTCGGATGCCGGCACCCGTAGGGCCAGTAGTAGCGGAGAGTTTACCGCCGGGGAATCACAGCGCCCGACTGATGCAGCACCTCGGGATTTCCATGTGGCAATGGCTGTTCTCTAGCTCGATCGATACGGCCCTAGTGCATAGCCAAGGAATTGCGGCGGGTCGCGATCGGCCCCTGCGGCTGCGGTTGGACGTGCGGACACCGGAGCTAATCGCTTTTCCTTGGGAAATTATGCAGCCCCAAGCGGGCCGACCGGCAATTTCCCTCAATCAGCAAATTCTGTTCAGTCGCACCAGTAGCGATGTGGATCAGTTGCCCACCCAGCGGAATGAGCAGGCCATTCGAATTTTGCTGGTGTTGGGCAACAACCAAAACGAAGGCCACAACCTATCCCTAGACCGGGAAGCGGCGGCGATCGCCGAGGTACTGCGCAATGCCTATTCCAGTGGCTTTACGCCGACCGATCGGATGCCGCCAGCAGCTTGTAAGGTGGATGTGCTGACCCAGCCCAGCCACAATTCGCTGATTTCCACTCTGGATGGGGGCAGCTACAACGTATTTTTCTACGCCGGTCATGGGGTACCGGGAGAAAATGGTGGATTGCTCTTCCTGCGCCCCGATGCCAGCATTAACGGTACCGAACTGGCTCAGGTACTGGTGCGCAACCAGGTGAAGCTAGCAGTGTTCAATTCCTGCTGGGGCGCACAGCCCTTCCGCCATGGCCAACAGACCAGCCCGCGCAGCAGTTTGGCCGAGGTGCTACTGCACTATGGTGTACCGGCGATTTTGGCCATGCGCGACACCATTGCCGATCATGAGGCCATTAGCTTCATTCAGCACTTCACTCAGTCTCTGGCCCAACGCTTGTCGATCGATGGAGCGATGGCTGCCGCTCGCCAGCAGTTACTGACGCTGTATCGTTTCAATCAACCAGCTTGGACGCTGCCGGTGCTCTATATGCATCCGGACTATGATGGCGAGCTGGTCAAGCCGGTGATGGAGGCAGTGACTGAAATGCCCCAGTTCCCCAATGCCATTCCGGCGGCCTACTTGCGATCGCTGGTCACTGCTACCCAGAACTTCCCGATTCCCGGGGGACTCATGCGGGTGGGCCGCGCTGCCGATAACGATCTGATTATTCCGGAACCGTGGGTCTCCCAGAAACATGCGGAGATCATGTACCGGAGCAGCAGCGATGAAACTCCCCGCTACTTCTTGCGGGATTTTTCCCGATATGGAACACTAGTACAGACCAATCAGGGTTGGCAGAAAATTCACCACCAGGAAATGCCATTGGAATCTGGCATGCGCTTGCGTTTTGGCAGTGACCAAGGACAGGTGCTAGAATTCTTTGTGGAATAAGCGCTGATAGCTATTGAGCATTATAGGGAAAACTGTATAATACAAAAAGTTTCACCAGACGTGCTCTGCTGGATGTAAGTTCCAAAAACTTTTCGAGGTTTGCGGAATCCTGTTGGTTACAAATGTAGTTGCTATCAGCGGCAGAGACCACAGCTTCCCAAGTGCGGAAATGAGGTTTACCGCTTTCCCCAATGAGTATTTTAGGAGTCAGGCCATGTCCGCACCAAAACCCTTCGACCAACAAAACTGTCCAGAAACCGAGCTCATCCATCGGCTGTTTTCCTCCGATGCCCTTGATGAAGCTAGCCCTCTCTATCCTTGGAACCCAGCAGAGCCGGAAGCAGAGGCTTACTACGTCGCCCAAGAACAGCAGTTCAGTATGGATGATTGGTCCGAAGCAGAACTTCACCAATCTGCTACTAACTTTTTCAACAGTTTACAGGCTTGCTGGCCCACCCAAGACGTCCTCCAGCTCCTCTGCGACAAGTTCGCCGCTCGCATTCCCCAAGAATGGTTGACGAAGGTGGCAGCGGAAGCGACCAAGGTAGCAACCCAACAAATCACTGCCGCCAGCAAGACTAAGAATCAGTTAGTGAGCTGCGTGCGCGAACTACTGCCAGCTTGGGCAGAAGACGATCTGTTAGTACTGGCTCGCCCCTACGCCTACGCCATGCGCTGCGATCCAGCTGCCGAAGACATCAACAATCTAGCCCGCCCGATCGACTGGTCGGAACTCTCGGCTACAGAGCAAGCCAAGCTCACCATGCTGGCTACTAAGTACGCTCTGGAGCAATTGGATAAGGAATAAAGTCCTTGCTCTAAATTTGGCCTATGACATCATCTCTAGGAACCTGCAACTCAGCGGGTTCTTTTTTTATGCGGGTCAGACGGAGGTCGTGAGTTTGGGCGAAAGCCCAGATCATCAAATCTTGTCAGATATAAAGAAAGTTTAAGTATTGCTGAACCCTGAAGCATTTTTTCAGTATTGGTTTCATAGAATGTGGGGGAAGTTTTTTGAGGAGTTTATGACCCGTCATTTCAAGCGGCTACTAGAAATCGATGAATGCCTGCGGAGGAAAAAGCGCTACACGGCAGGGATTTTGGCTGAAGAACTAGAGGTCAGCGAGCGCACAATTTTCAATGATATTGAAGAAATGCGTAGAGACTACGCTGCGCCGATCGCCAGCGACCTGAATAGAGGATATTACTACGAAAACCCTGATTGGCGGTTGCCCACAATTTCACTTTCCAAGGGAGAGTTGTTTGCGTTGGTGTTAGGGGCCAGAATGCTGGAGAAGATCCCTATCTACTGCACATTTACCGAGGGACAAACCCCTATGTAATTGGTTTTTGCCAGAAGCGACAGGAAATTCGGTGGTTCCGGGTCGATCGGATTAAGCAAATAGAGGTGATGAAGGAGAGCTTTGTCCGCGATCCTCAATTCGATGCTAAAAAACATCTGGAGCAGATTTTTCAGGTGGAAGCTGGTCGGGAGGCGATCGAAGTGGCCATTTGGTTCGATGCGCCTACGGCTCCCTACATCCGCGAGCGCACTTGGAATCCTACGCAGCAGCTAGAAGAGCATGGGGATGGTGCTGTGACTCTGCGGATGACCATTCGTAGCTTGGCTGAAATGAAGCGCTGGGTGCTGGGATATGGCAAAGGAGCCAAGGTACTGGCCCCAGAGGAATTAGTGGCGATCCTTAGCACCGAATTAGCTGACATGGTTCAGCACTATTCACAAAAGTAATTACAGAGCAATTTTATGACTGAGAGATTTTGGGCGAAAACAGGTACAGGTGAATTTATCAACGGCTCTCCACAGTATCATCCTGTAATTTGTCACTTGGCAGATACAGCCGCTGTGGCGATGGAAATTGTGAGGGGATATTTAAGCGTTGCCGCAGTTACATCTTTGGAGCAAGGGCTGGGTTTACAGGGCGAAGCTTGCATCAAATTTTGTGGATTTTTGGCCGGATGCCATGATTTAGGCAAGGTCAGTCCGATTTTCCAGTTTCAGCGGAGTGAAATTGCCAAAGCTTTAGCTGGCCCAAACCTATTTGATATCTGGTTTAACTATCTCAGGCCAGAAGAACGTCGCGGTCATGCGCCCCATGGCACCATTACTGCTAAAACCCTCCCACAATTTTTGATCGAGGCTGGCTTGGGATCTGGACTCAGTGGGAAGAAACCCTTACGCCTCGCCCAGAAGCTCTCAGTAATTGTTGGCGGACACCATGGCTTTTTTCCTTCCCCAGCAGAGATTGAGAATCTAGACAATTTGTTGTGTGGAACCAAGGAAAATCTGTATCGACCATTCAGCGAGAGCATTTTCAAGCAGCTTCAAGACTTCGTGGGAGTCACCAATGAGGATTTTCCTGATCGCTGCAATAACGCTGCTGCAATGATTTTGGCCGGATTGACTACTGTATCCGATTGGATTGCCTCTAATTCAGATGATGCCACAGGATTTCCCTATGCCAATGATGACCAGACTTTTGAGGAATATGCCAAAGGCTTGCAATTCAAGGCTGTAAATGCCCTGAGAACGATCGGCTGGACTAAAATCCCCCAGGAACGGCCCTTGGAATTCACTGAACTTTTCACGAGTATTAAAGAACCAAGACCGCTGCAAAATGCGGCAATCGATCTGGCACCAAGTTTAATACCGCCTTGCTTCATTCTGGTAGAGGCTGCTATGGGTGAAGGCAAAACCGAAGCTGCACTATACCTTGCCGATTACCTACAGCATCAATCCACCGCCGGAGGATTCTATGTTGGTTTGCCGACCCAGGCTACCAGTAATGCTATGTGGAAACGAGTTAAGGAATTCTTGGAGAAGCGCTATCCAGAGGAGATTGTGAACCTGACCTTAAGTCATTCAGCCGCAGTCTTAAAAGAAGAATACCGACAAACTATTTGTCGGTTAGACCAGGTCTACGATGAGGATGGTAAAGTAGTTGCCGCTGAATGGCACACTGCCCGTAAACGCACCATGCTCAGTCCCTATGGAGTGGGTACTGTGGATCAGGGCTTGATGGGGGCTGTGAGATCAAAGCATCAATTTGTCAGGCTGTTTGGGCTAGCTGGCCGCACGGTGATTTTAGACGAAATTCATGCCTACGATCTCTATACCAGTACTCTTTTGAAATGTTTTCTGGAATGGCTAGCTGTTCTTGGTTCTCCAGTAATAGCTTTATCAGCAACACTGCCCAAAGACATCCGACAACAATTGGTAGCAGCCTATGCTAAGGGCTGCGGATCTGTCCAGCAGCTAAAGCTACCACCAGCAGAATATCCCCGGATCACTGCATTTACCAATGGCAACCTTCAAGTCCAATCCTTCGCAGCATCTCAGCATGTTTGTAGATCTCTGGGTTTACGCTGGGTGCAGAACGACGAACAGTGGCTAGCCGATCTGCGGGATGAATTGCGCGGCGGTGGCTGTGCAGCAGTGATTTGTTCGACCGTAGGGCGGTCACAGAAAGTATTCAAACTCTTGCAAGACTATTTTGGGGAAAGGGAGCTAGGGTTGTTTCACGGACGTTTTTTGTTTGTCGATCGAGAACGGATTGAGCAGCAGTGCCTCACAGACTTTGGCAAAGACTCTACGGATCGACCCAAGCGCTTTGTTTTGGTGGCCACTCAGGTGATCGAACAAAGTCTGGATGTGGATTTTGACCTGATGATCAGCGATATGGCCCCGATCGATCTACTCCTCCAGCGTTCTGGTCGCCTCCATCGGCATGAGCGAAAAAGTCGGCCCACCAAGGTGAATCAGCCTAAGTTGTGGATTATTCAGCCATCCAGCAAGAAAGATGGTCGAGCTGATTTTGCGGAATCGGAGTACATCTACGACCGCCATATTTTGCTGCGCACTTGGCTAACTCTGCGCCAGAAGGCCACCATTCAACTACCAGCAGAAATGGATGCCCTCATCGAATCCACCTACGACTTGGAATTACCAATTTGTCAAGATTTGGATGCTGTTTATCAACAGGATTGGCAGGAATCTTTAGCAGAATACTACCAAGACGAGAAACTGAGTAAAACTGCTAAAGCTAATCAAGTTAAACTGCCCTCAGCCATCATAGACAATAATCCTGAGGAATTTACGCGGCAAGCTGAGGAAAATGATGACGATCAAGGAATTGCCAAGATAACGCGATTGGGCTCGCCCAGTGTAAACACTATTTTTCTGTGCAAAACTGCCAATAGTTTAGTATTACCGGGTACTAGTACTGTCATCAAACTAAATGAAACACCCAATTTGGACGAAATCAGGGAATTGCTCAAATATAGTACGCGCATCAGTAAGAAAGGATTAGTTGAGACCTTGCTGGGCCAGAAGAATCCCTCGACTTGGACTTCGGCATTGCTGAAATACTGTCGCTACCTAGTTTTAGATGAATCCCACTGCTGCCAGCTAGGAAAATGGAAGCTGCAACTAGATCCAAAGCTAGGAGTAATAATTAGCGATCGCTAGCTCTCCACCCATTCTAGAGAAAGCTTGCGTTTGGAACGAGCACAGTCCTGTAAATATAGCCCGATCAAACTCTGGGGGGAAATGCCAGTTTCTTGGGATAGTTGCTCGAAATAATCGGTCACTTCCTGCGTTAAAGAAATGGTGACTTTTTCATCCAAATTCTTGATGTATGGATTTTTTACAGCCTTGGAAAAATCATATTCATCTTTCATAGATACATATCCCGGTACTGTTGCCGTTCTTGTTTGGTAGCTGTACGAGCGGAAAAGATCCTAATTACTTCATCATCTTGCAGGGGAATATGGCATACCACCAACAAGCGCAGAGACGAACTAACGCCCAACAGAATGTAACGATCTTCATCCAAAGAATGGGTGGAATCGTAGAGCATCAGAGCGTTGGCATCATAGAAAACAGTCTGCGCTTCTTCAAACGAGATGCCATGCTTCTGCTGGTTACTCTGAGCCTTGTCTTCGCTCCATTCAAATTTTGTTTTATCCATGTCATTTTATCTTTCACCGTTGCTACAAGCAAGCCTATCACATTTTACAAGTTAGTATTGACAGGTATAATTGCGTTATGCTACCTTACGATCAATAAATACTGCTCCACGCTCTACTGTGGAGGTGAACCGTTAGTATTGACTGGTCAATCCAGTTTTCCCCACGCCTGTGGGGGTGTAATACTAGCCACCCTCTTTGCCGACGGGTAGGAACTTAATGCGGGACAAAAAACGACGAAAATCGTTGAAAGCCCTCATCCCCCAACCCCTTCTCCCAAGTTTGGGAGAAGGGGAGCCGGAGCCAAAAGCGGAGTCTCTTGCTCCCTCTCCCAAACTTGGGAGAGGGCTGGGGTGAGGGCTTTCAATGTGTCCCGGCTTAAAATGGTACCC
>JANMHS010000031.1:0-180378 GCA_031375385.1 Synechococcales cyanobacterium OTE_70_metabat_200
TCAGCATTTCCTCTAGTTGATTTTGGCTCCAGAGCCATTGATATAGACCTTTTTGATCGATCAACTCACTGTGAGTTCCCGACTGCACAATTTCACCTTTGTCCATCACCAAAATTCGATCGGCCAAAGCTGCTGCTGAAAGTTGATGGGAAACAAACACTACCGTTTTGCGTTGAGTACCTTCAGCCAAATTCTGTAGAATTGCCGTAGCAGTCTGGTTATCGACACTAGATAGAGCATCATCCAAAATCAAAATTGGCGCATCTATCAATAAAGCTCGGGCGATCGAAGTGCGTTGTCGCTGGCCACCAGAAAGGGTAATGCCCCGTTCACCCACCAGGGTTTCGTATTGGCGGGGAAAGTTAACAATTTCGGGGTGAATTTGGCTCTGTTTAGCTGCGGTTAACACCTGAGCAGTGGTGGCCAGCGGGTCGCCATAGCGAATATTGTTAGCTACCGAGGTACTAAACAAAAAGCTTTCTTGGGGCACAAAAGTAATCGATCGCCGCAAGCTGTCTAAGGTTAATTCGGTGACATCCACATCGTCTACAAATAATTCTCCAGCAGGGACATTTAGTAAGCGGGGAATGGTGTTAACTAGGGTAGATTTCCCTGAACCGATCGGGCCAACAATAGCGATACGTTCTCCGGGGTGAATCACAAAGTTTAAATTCCGCAGAGCTGGTTTTTCCGCACCAGGGTAGGTGAATGAGAGATTCTGTGCCTCGATTTTGCCCTGGAGTTTACCAGGGTCAATGCTATCCGAGGCATCAACGATCTGGGATTTAGCTGCCATAATCGATTCCACTCGATCGATACTCACTTCACCGCGCTGGAAAGCCGTAATAGTAAAACCCAAGAGTGCCGTGGGAAAGATCAGGTTTTGGGCATAGATAATCAAGGCCAAAAAGCCCCCAACTTCAATCTCACCGCTGGCGATCGCCTGACTTCCTTGCCAGAGCAGTGCTAATAAACTAATCGATGCTAAGCCTTGAATGATCGGAAACACCGTATTCCGCGACTGGGCTAAGCGCAGATTAGAGTCAAATACTTTTTGGTTGAGCTGGGCGAAAGCTTGGCGCTCGGTTTCTTCTTGGGCATAGATTTTAATGAGAGTAATGCCGCTCATGTCTTCTTGAATTAGTTCGCTTAAATCCGATAGTCGCTCTTGCACATCTACTTGTTCTTGGCGCAGTCTGCCACTAAACATTTGTACGGTAATTAGCATGATCGGATAAATCGACAGCGCCAATAGAGTCAACCGCACATTGATAATCAACATGGCGGGCAAAGTAAAGGCGTAAGCAAAAATGATGTTGAAGATGCTGAGGAGCGAAAATCCCATCAGCCGCATGATGTTCTCCACGTCACTGGTTGATCGATTGATCAAGTCACCGACGGTGGTAGTGGCAAAGTAAGCGCTGTCTAGATGGGAAATATGCTCAAAAATGCGTTGCTTGAGGTCGGCCTGCACTCGGCGGCCAATCCCAAAGATCAAGAGGCGTGAAGCCATCCTTGCTACCCACGCGATCGAGGCAAAGAGGGTAATGAGTAATGCGACCCACACAATGTCTTGGTACTTAAAGTTGACTTTGAGGTGATCGATCGCGTCTCTGATTAAGAATGGAATGTAGACACTGAGCAGGTTAACGACCAGCAATGTCCCGACTCCTTGCCAGACGGTGAGTCGATAAGGATAAATATAAGCCAGGAGTTTTTGGAGACGTGGATTAGCCATGATGAAGCCTGAGTGGTTCTTTCACCATAACCGATCGCTTGAGGAGCAAGCTACCACATAGCCGAAACTGGTCATATCAAGATAAGGAGTTTAAGTAGCTCTGTAAGTCCGTTATATCATTGAAATCAAATATTCCATCCGTCAAAGAGTTTAGTTGTTTTAAATTTAAACAATTAATCTGTTTTACTACTGCATCATCTAAGCTTCCCAGCTTTCGAGCTAGCAATCGCAATACGGTACTAACGGCCTGTTCTTCTTGAGCCTCTTGATAAACTCTGGTTTCTTGTAATTGAATACCTAGCATTTTATTGACCTCCGCGCGGCTCAGTGTGTTGAATTTGTGAATCATAATGGTTGACACTAGTTCTAGTATCGCAGATTTAACACTAGCTGTCTCTGACCGGCTCAACATAGCTTTAGCTTCTTCTACCACCTTTTTTTTGGGTCGCATGGTCAAAACCATCAAACCTAGACCCCAAGGTAATGCAGCGATATCACCTAGTTCGTCGAGGTAAACCCGAGTAATTCTGCCGCTTTCTAGGAATTCGGCTACTAAGTCACAACATTTCTGCTCAATTTTTCTGCGGGGGTAGATTACGACGGCTTGCCAGTTTTTGAAGGTGTTTCTTTTGTGGTGAGCATAAATGCTGATTTCGGCCATCATTCTTTCATAGAGAAACTCGTCGATTTTTTGTTGGACTTCACAGAAGAAAATGTCGCTTGTTGGTGCTGGGGGCAGAAAAACGCCATCCATTCGATAGCCAACTTGTTTGACTTCGATCGCCTCAAATCTATACTGACCAGCATTTGGCGGGGGATCTGGAAGTAGTTCAAATAGTAAGGCGGGCGATCGAACAAAAAGTTGATAGAAAATTGTGTCTTGTTTCATAGCCTTGATCAATGCAAACTTACTATATATTGCAACAGAAATAGCCGATCGAGTAAAAAATGTGCTGATTCATCCGCTGTGGCTAACTTCGCTGATATTGAAATGCTGTGATAATATGGCCATGGCCTGAACATGATTGATGGTGCCTACCTAGATGAAGGTTGTGTCCGTTACTTAACGTCAAACCATTCACAACTCTTGAATATAATTTAGATTTATGGCACCCACCCGCGATTATACCGACGGCATGGGGTTTGGCAAAGGATATAATATTCTGACTGGCCAAGCTTCGAGTGAATATGTTGAATATGACGGTACTGGTACCCCTGGTGATCAGACAGGGCAAGTCTCGACTTTGGTGTACAAACAAGTCACCTCTGTCGAAGAACTGGCAACCGCATTAGATTTGAATGGTGAGCTGAATGTTAATGCTTCCTGGTTTACCGTGAAGGGTTCAGTTAAAGCCAAGGCATTGCAAGCATCAGTCGACAAAATTAATTCCTATTCGACCTTTGGTTTCATTCATGCCAAGGTTGTCAACATTACCAACAATTTGATCAAGCCCAAACTCAGCAAAGAAGCCCTGGAAGTAATCAAAAATGAAACGATCGAAGGATTTTATCAGCGAGCTGGTCATGAATATGTTGCGGGAATGATCAATGGTGGAGAATTGATCATTACGATCGAAATTATTTCTAATGATGCTGAAACCAAGAAGCAGGTAGATATGGCCTTGAGCGCGGCATTTTCGGCGGCCAGTGTGGTGCCAACTAACTCGGTAGAAGCCGATCTGGAACTTAAATCTAGCTTTAGCGATTTGATTTGTAGTAAAAATGCCAGTATTGAGGTTAAGTGTTATCGTCAAGGTGGCTCAGGGATCTTACCCACCACTCTAGAAGAGGCATTAACTTATGCCAAAAACTTCCCCGATTCGGTAAAAACATCGGCTGTACCTTTGCAGGCAAGTTGTATGCCTTTTAATACTGTGCCCAATTTTCCTGGTCAAATGCAGCAATTAGGATTGCTACGACAGCAACGGGTACTGAAACGTTTATGGCAGCAATACACTGAAACCTTAGATATGTTGTCTAATGTTAACTATGTGCTCACTCGCCCAGAGCAGTTTGATGAGGTGGAAATACAGACGCTCAAAGCGGGTAAGAAAAAACTAGAAGAACGACTAGACGATATTGTTGATCGAGCGCAGGAGTTCGCTCATAGCCCGGAAAAGGTCAAAATTGCTGACAGTGAATTCCCGCTGATCGAGGTGGCTTTACCGGTGCGCAAGGCCGCTGCAACGACAGGTTTGTTGGCTGCGGCAACTCCATCACCAGGCAGTGAGTTCTTTTTTGAGACGGTCACGATCAATTCCACTGGCAATGTGATCAATCGCCAGTCCTGTAGCAATCAGCAGCAAAGATTTACCTTGGTAACTGGGGTCGATCTAGAAATGGTCTATATTCCTGCGGGTAGTTTTATGATGGGTTCACCAGCCAATGAGCTGGAGCGACAAGATAGTGAAAGCCCGCAGCATCAGGTCACTTTGCCAGCTTTCTGGCTGAGTAAGTATCCTATTACCCAAGGGCAATATCGGGAGATCGTCGGTAGCAACCCGGCTAAGTTTTCTGGGGATGCTCGTCCGGTAGAACAGGTCTCTTGGCGGGATGCGGTCGCCTTTTGCCAGATGATCTCGACGCAATTTAGTCAGAACTTTACGCTGCCTAGTGAGGCGCAGTGGGAGTATGCTTGTCGGGCTAATGCTAGCACTTATGCTCCTTTTTATTTTGGGGATACTATCACTCCAGATTTTGTTAATTACAATGGCAACTATACCTATGGCAATGCGCCCAAAGGCAAGTATCGGGAAGAAACGACTTCTGTGGGTAGCTTTCTACCTAATGCCTGGGGTTTGTACGATATGCATGGCAATGTGTGGGAATGGTGCTTGGATACTTGGCATGGTAATTATGCTGGGGCACCGATCGATGGTAGTGCTTGGCAAAGTCAAAATGAGAATGATAATCGCGTTCTGCGGGGTGGCTCTTGGCTCTTCAATCCAAGGTACTGCCGCAGTGCGTTTCGCAACCAAAACAGCCCCAACTACCGGAACTACTGCGTCGATGGCTTTCGAGTTTGTCTAGCTTTGCAGCAATTCCAAATTCAAAACCAGTTTAGGTCGTTCCAGCCACTGGACAACCATTGAGGGAGATCAATTGGCACGAAGGTTCGATGTTTCAGCCCACAGAATTTTTGAATTTGGAATTGCTGCTAGCTTTGGCCAGTACTCCCAATACCAGAATAGCTAAATGGGAATTTAGTTAGCGTTTGAGGTGAGTCCAGAGCTTTGTAAATCTTTGGTAGTGATAAATTATGAAGCCAACAACCTTATTGAACCCCGTGCTCACCCAATCAATTCTTAAGCCTAAACACAGTAGTAAAGCACCTTATTGTGGGTATGGAGCTTGTTCATCTAGCGGCTGTAACTGTAAAACTTATGAAGGCAACGGCAGTACTTGTAGCAATTGTGGTCATAACTACGGAACTCATTGGTAGCTAATGAACGAATTACCTCTCGATCGTCAAATATCTGACAACATCAATAGCTTTAAAGCCGGACTCACCAAAGCCCTGGGTAGCAGAGCACTGTTCACAGCAGTAGAGCTGCAACTAGATCGAGAAATTTCTATAGTACTCAAAGGCTTGGGTCAATATGGCATTCCAGTAGATTCTCAAAGTCTACCCTGGATGATTCAACAAATTGGTGTGCCCACAGATTCTTTTATAGCCGGATTTGTTGCAGGAAGAATGCAAACTAATGTAGAAGCAGGCCAAGCAATAGCAAGGGCCGATAATTTATTACTCGAAATATCTCAAAGATATAACCTGTGAGCTTTCATAGGAAACCGCACCCGACCCCAGGGTCTTGTACAAAGACCTATCCCCATGAGGGGATTGAACCTAATCTACTGAAATTCAGGGAGTTTTTAGATAGAGCTTTTAATAAACCTCATCATGAGTACCAATAGATTCTAAAAGAATTGCTCGATCTTCTTCATATTCGACAAATTTGAATATAATTCTCAGGTCATAGCCTGCACTGCAAGCATAAGAGTCTTTCAGATCTCCTTTTAATTTATGGGTTCTCAATGAGGGGTTGTATGGATCTGAGCCTAGTAGCTCTAGAGTTGCTTGAATATTTGCAGCTAATTCAGGTTGTTTTTTGATAATCTTTTTAGCATTTCTGACGAAGGCACTTGATCGCAGTAAAACAAAATTCACGCAAGAATTTCCTCCATGATTTGCTCGGGAGTCAGGGGTTTACATTTCCCTTGGGCAAATTCTTGCTGTGCTTCGACAACATCTTTAACCAATGCGGCTCTTTTTCGATCACGCAAACGGTTTTTTAAAATGTGAACAAGATCTTCTTGTTCTTCGAGTGGAAGTTGCTCTGCTGCTTCTATTAAGTCTGCAAAAGTTGATTGGGTCATAGTTTTATTTGCTGATAGTTGCCTTTATTGTATCATTGACACCCTTGGCTGTTCATTCGGGTTAAACTTGCGAAAATACTTCGAGATCATTTATCCATCTCCCGATTGACGAACAAAAGTCGGGATAAATCCCTGAAATGAATGATTATCTCGTTAACAGTTAATCTTAAGTTGGGTTTTCCCCATCCCAAGGTACAATAATCGAGCCGCAAACCGCCTTTGTTATGCTTAACCCCTCAGCGAAACCAAATATCCCCAGCGCCACTTGGCAACGCCCCTTCGATCGCACCTGGGAAAACCCCTACACCGTCCGCTACCCCAGCAACATCGATGACGGTCCTTTTCATGGGATGCCTCTGGGCGGTTTTGGTGCAGGCTGCATCGGTCGATCGCACCAAGGCGACTTCAACCTTTGGCACCTGGATGGCGGCGAACACACCTTCGGCCATCTGCCCGCCTGCCAATTCAGCATTTTTGAGCAAACTGTAGACCAGGCCACTGCTTACGCCATGTCCACCAATCCTCCTGCCGATGGCAGCTTACAGCGTTGGCAATGGTATCCAGCGACTCAGAACGGTGAATCTACCGGCAACTACCAAGCTCTATATCCCCGTAGTTGGTATAGCTACAATAATGTCTTTACCACCCAGTTTACCTGTGAGCAACTATCCCCAGTCTGGGCACATAGTTATCAAGAAACCTCCTATCCAGTGGCTGTCTTTGAATGGACTGCTCATAACCCCACCGACCAAGAAATCACTGTTAGCATTATGCTGACCTGGCAGAATGTAGCTGGTTGGTTCACTAATAGCACCGTCAGCAACGAAATTACCGTGCGCGATGACGGCAGTCCGGTCTATGACTATACCCCCCGATGGGGGGACAGCACTGGCAACTACAATCAATGGATTGCGGATAACTTTCGGGTTGGTTGTTTACTCGATCGAGTGCGGATGAATGACGATGTGCCCCGCGAAGGGGAAGGTCAATGGGCGATCGCCACTGTCACCAACCCGGCGCTAGAGGTTTTCTACGACAGTCGTTGGCATCCGAATAGTGATGGAGCGGAGGTCTGGGATAGCTTTGCGGCTAATGGTTCATTGCTCGATCGAGACGATGAAACTGCGGCGGCTCCTGGCGAACAAATTGCAGCGGCGATCGCCGTGCGCTTTACGCTCAAACCGGGCAAAACCAAAAAAATTCCCTTCATCTTAGCCTGGGATCTCCCCATCACCGAGTTTGCTAAAGATATTAATTATTACCGGCGCTACACCGACTTTTTTGGGCGCAATGGCCGGAATGTCTGGTCGATCGTTCGCACTGCCCTCAAACACTACGATAGCTGGCAGTCTCAAATCATCGCTTGGCAGCAACCAATTTTGGATCGATCGGATTTACCCGACTGGTTCAAAATGGCTTTGTTTAATGAACTATATTTGATGACTGATGGTGGCACCCTGTGGACAGCGGCAGATGAAGATAATCCGGTGGGACATTTTGGGGTCTTGGAATGCCTGGATTATCGTTGGTATGAAAGCTTAGATGTGCGGCTATATGGTGGCTTTGCCCCCTTGCTGCTGTGGCCGAAACTCGAAAAAGCGATCTTGATAGATTTTGCCCGAGCAATTCCTACTAGTGACGATAAATTGAGATTAATTGGTTACTATGTGCAAACCGCCTTTGGTTATGCCGATCGACCAGCAGTCACTGATCCTGCCGCCATGTCGGCTCCGCGCAAGGTTGCCGATGCGACTCCCCATGATCTGGGCGCACCCAATGAGCATCCTTGGATTAAGACTAACTATACCTGCTACCAAGACTGTAACTTGTGGAAAGACCTAGGTAGCGATTTTGTTTTACAAGTCCATCGTGCCTATATATTTACTGGCGAACAAGATATCGAGTTCTTAGTAGATTGTTGGCCAGCAGTAGTCTCAGCCTTAGATTATCTCAAATGCTTCGACTTAGATGGGGATGGTATTCCCGAAAATAGTGGTGCCCCCGATCAAACCTTTGATGACTGGCGGTTGCAGGGTATTAGTGCCTACTGTGGTGGTTTGTGGATTGCGGCGTTAGAGGCGGCGTTGGCGATCGGTAAGATTTTACAAACTGCCGGTCGCATTAACGACCAAGAAATTCTCACCGAATACCAAGAATGGCTAACAGCATCCAAACCTTTGTATCAAGAAAAACTCTGGAATGGGAGTTATTACAACATCGATACCGGTAGCGGTTCAAAAGTGATCATGGCCGACCAGCTCTGTGGCCAGTTTTGTGCGAGCTTAGTGGGTTTGCCAGATGTAGTGCCGATCGACTGTGCTCATACTGCTCTGCAAACTATTTATCAGTCTTGTTTTTTGAACTTTAACAACGGCCAAATTGGTGCTGCCAATGGCGTACTGCTAGATGGCTCACCAGTTAACCCCCAAGATACTCACCCTCTAGAAGTCTGGACAGGGATTAACTTTGGCCTCGCAGCCTTCTTGGCTCAAATGGGAATGCGTGACCAAGCCTTAAAACTGACAGAAACTGTAGTTCAGCAAATCTACAATAATGGCTTACAGTTTCGCACCCCCGAAGCAATTACTGCCAACAGTACTTTTCGGGCTAGTCATTATCTACGGGCAATGGCGATTTGGGGCGTATATTTAATGCTAGATCGCAAAACATTGGGTGCTAAAAAATAATGCAGCAATCTATTCTTGACAAAATTCAGGGTGGTCTCGCTGGGATGTATATTTCTCAACAGGTGAGTTTGACCATGGTGAATCCGGAAAATCCCCACAGCGATGAACTGCGACAACGGGAACGGGAAACTTTTAAAAACTATGCCCTGTTGGCCGGAGCCAGCATGGAAAGCCTGATCCACTGTCGAGGGTTAAATTTGGATGATTGGTTGACTACGACTAGTCGCTTGATCAACCCAGAGCGACTGCCGATCGCGATTGTGCCGATCGCAATGTACCTGCAAGAAGACCTGACGCTGTTGCAGCAAACCCTGCGCTTAATTGGGCGACGCAATGATCTAGACCCTGAGAACATCTCTACTCTGGTATATGTGGGCACGGCGATCGCCATGCTGTTGGGGGAACGCACTACTCCCGATCGGCTAATTCCTGATGTATTAGATAATCTTCCTAGTCCCCAAGATGCTCTCAGCAAGCAACTTTGTTTGATTCAAGAATATATTGCTCCGACTCCAGACGGGGTACCTATACCCACCAGTATCAACGAGCTGATCGCCAAAATTGCCTTGAGTGATCAAGCTTATTTACTGCCAGCAGCGATGGCCACCTACTGTTTTCTCTCGACTCCCCAGAGTTTGCAAATGGCCGTGCAGCGCGCCGCCCAAATTCCTGGTCAACCGTCTTTGACCTTGGCTCTGACCGGAGTTTTGGTGGGTACTTACCGGGGCTTGGGCTGTATTCCTACTAGTTGGTATGCCAATGGTAGTCGGGGGGCTGAGCAATTGATTCAGTCTGCCGATCGATTAGTGGCCACTTGGGCGGGGGCTTATCAGCCAGTGATGGGTGCTTTTAGTCGGGCAAATGCGATCGCAGCTACTGCGGTGATTCAGAACTCGCGACCTTAAGGTCGTGCCACTAAAATTTGGTTAAGGTAAACTAAGAAAAGTAAATATCGGTGACAATACGGTCAACCATACCATTGCCCTACCGCCAGTCACTAAACACCCGTGCTAGAGTCAACTTGTTGGCTTAATAGAGAGCCACAAATAATTTTAGAGGCGAGGCTTCGATCGATGTCTAGTACCACCAACTCCAAAAACCGTCTATTGTCTGTGGTGTGCCATGGCTGTACCCTGTTCGGGATTTCCATGATTTCCATTGCCGTCCCGATCGTCGCTTTATTTGTGGCCGACGATGACTTAGTAAAAAAGAATGCCAAAGAATCGATCAACTTCCACCTCAACATTTGGTTTTGGGCAGCAGTGATCGGCGGTATTTACGGTGTACTATCTTTTCTTACCTTCGGTCTGCTAGGGCTAATTTTGTGGCCACTGCTAGTTTTTGGCTTTTTGTGGCACGGTTTTTGGTCTGTCATGGCCATTATTCACAGCCTCAGCTCTGATGAGCCTTACCGTTATCCTTTCATTTTGCGTCTGCTTTAATATTTTTTAATATCTAGTACTAGCTGAGGGTAACAATTTAAAGCGGGACAAAATCATCAAATGCGATGTTGACTTGCCCTCATCCCCCAACCCCTTCTCCCAAGTTTGGGCGAAGGGGAGCTGGAGCCAAAAGCGGAGTCTCTTGCTCCCTCTCCCAAACTTGGGAGAGGGCTGGGGTGAGGGTTTTCAATGTGTCCCGGCTTAAAATGGTACCCGGCGATTCCTATGCTGGGAGATTCCGTCAACGGAAATGTCATTTGTCCTGAGCCGCTAATGCATCCCGGCAGAAACTGGGCAATCTAAAGTTAGAACCTTTGAATAGTGGCAAGCAAAAATGGTCAATAGGTTGGCGAAAAGCCAAATCTTTTGGTGCGGCATGACAGTTGCCGCAATTTGTGGTTGGGCACCTGCGGCTCTGGCCGATGTATCCATTAACAAATCCTTTGCTCCGACCACCATCAATCCCGGCGATACCAGCCAACTCACCATCTCCCTGTTCAACTCGGCCAGCACGATCCGCACCAATGCAGCCTTCATCGATAGCCTGCCGCTGGGCATGACGATCGCCGGTACCACATTCACAAATGGTTGTGGTGGTCAAGTCACCCTCGATCCGATCAACCAAAAAATCCAATTAGTCAACGGGACAATTCCAGCTCAGGTGGGCGTTATACCTGGCAAGTGCAACATTTTCTTGAACGTTACTTCTACCCTGGCGGGCAATCGCATTAATACCATTCCTCAGGGAGCCTTGACAGTCAGCAACGGCGAGAGCAATCCCCAAGATGCCAGTGCCACCCTGTCCGTAAATACCTTAGCGACCCTCTCGGGTACCAAGTCTTTTGGCACCAGTCCAGTCCCGCCCAATGGTCGATCGCGCCTAAAAATCACCCTCAGCAATACCAATGCCGTGCCGATCTTTGGCACAGCCTATACGGATAACTTGGTGCCAGCGGGCATGACCGTGGCGACTAATCCCAACCCGGTCTTTAGCTGCAACAACAGCGGGGGCACCGGGGGCGGTCAGATATCGGCCGGGGCTGGAACTAGCACCTTTACCGTCTCTGGTTTGACCATTCCAGCGAAAGTAGGGACAACCAATGGCTCCTGCGATTTGTCGATCGATGTCTTGGCAGCTGCGGCCAATGGTGCCTATGTCAATGCGATCGCCGCTGGAGCTGTCACCACGGGGCGGGGAATTACCAATACGGCTTTTAGCGGTACCTTAAACGTCGAAAGTAATGCCCGAATCAGTAAGAAATTTGGCACGGTGGGGGCAGTAGGTAGCTCTTTTACCATGACCTTTTCGGTGATCAATGGTTCGGCTTTTCCCTTGACCAATGCTGGTTTCTTAGACAATCTGCCCACTGCTACCGGTGGTGGCAGCATGACCGTAGCCAGTCCAGCCAGTCCGCTAATTACCTGCAAAGATGCCAACGGGGTAACTACCACGCCCACGGGCACCGTGACGGCGAGTGGCAGCTTAGTGCAAGCCAGCGGTCTCACCATTCCCGCCGCTACGGCGACCGGCTTCGGCACCTGTGACGTGCGGGTGAATGTCAAAGTCAATTCCTTGGGTATTTATGTCAATACCATTCCCAGGGCTAATTTCACCAATGCCGAAAATGTGGTGAGTACCAGCGATGCCTCGGCGACGGCGACGGTCACCACTGGCGGCAATAGTGGCAGTACCAATCCAGTGACGATCACTAAGAGCTTCGGGACTAACCCGATCGCAGCCAATGGCACCACAGTGCTGACCATTACCATTAGCAATCCCACCGGTAATCAAGATCTGACCGGGATGAGTCTCACGGATAATTTACCCTTGGGGTTGACGATCGCCAGCACGCCTGCTGCTAGTAGCACCTGTAACTTTGTTTCTGCGCCAGCGGTGACCGCTACGGCTGGCAGCAATCAGCTCAGAATCACCGGTGGCAGTTTGCAGGATGGCACCTCCTGCATCATCAAAGCCAATGTGACCGGCACGATCGCCAACAACTATACCAATACCATTCCAGCCACTAGCCTCACGACTACCAATCTGCCCAGTATCACCAATAGCAGTGCAGCTACTGCCGATCTGACGATCGTGCCAGGAGTCAGAATCACCAAGTCTTTTAATGGCAACACCATTGCGGTGAATGGTATTTCCAGGCTGCGCATCGATATTGAAAATTTTCAAAATCAGCCCCTAGTCAATGCGGCTTTTACAGATTCCCTGACTAGTGGAGCCAGGATAGCTGCTGTGCCGAATTTATTCAGTTCCTGTGGCAACGTAACAGCAGTAGCCAATAGTACCAGTGTGTTACTCAGCAATGGCACTGTCCCCTTAGCCTTTAGCAATACTAGTCCGGGCCGCTGCTATATCGAAGTAGATGTCACCAAAACCA
This sequence comes from Synechococcales cyanobacterium OTE_70_metabat_200, assembly GCA_031375385.1. Taxonomy (GTDB): domain Bacteria; phylum Cyanobacteriota; class Cyanobacteriia; order Cyanobacteriales; family Chamaesiphonaceae; genus JAAFHZ01. Next base: position 12,638 of record JANMHS010000031.1, read on the forward strand.
CTCCGGGCAACTTCAATAACTCCATCAACGCCAATGCCTTTAGTTCTCGGCTGGGGAACGCCACTGGCCCGATCGTCACCAACCCCTTAGCAGCAACGGCTACCCTCACGGCAGTGGCTAGTTTGGATGTGGGCGTTAATAAATCCATCAACCCCAACAACATTACCGGCGGCTCCACCGCCACCATGACCATTCAGTTGACCAATAACAGTACAGCAGCCAGCCTGAGCAACGTCCAGTTCACCGATACCATGCCAGCTGGAATGCTGGTAGCGGCTCAGCCCAACCTGCTCAACTCCTGTAGCGGCATTGCCACGGCCACCAATCCCACTTCTGGCAATAGCATCCTCCAGCTAGTTGGGGGCAGTATTCCCGTTGGTGGCAGCTGTACGATTTCGGTCAGTATTACCTCCAGCGTGGCTGGCAATTTGACCAATACCATGCCGATCGGTGGGGTCACCAGTCAGGAAGGAGCCAGGAATAGCAACGCCTCCTCCGCCTCGATTACGTTCCTACCCTTCCCTGGCATCTCTAAAAGCTTTTCTCCCAGCACGATCGCGCGGGGTGGCACCTCTCGTTTAACGGTGCAGATTTCTAATTTTGGCACTAGCCCCCTGAGCGGTGCAACACTCAGCGACCAACTGCCAGCAAACCTGAGCTTTGCAGTGCCGCCCAGTACCAGTACCACCTGTACCAATGGAACTGTCTCGATTTCTGCGAACACATTGCAACTCAGTGGTGCAAATATCCCGGCAAGGTCTTTCTGTACTTTCGGTGCGGATGTAACTGCCTCGATCGCCAATAGCTATACCAATAACATTCCAGCCTATGCCCTGACCGATAGTGTGGGCAATACTAATCCAGAACCAGCCTCAGCCATCTTGCAGGTGATTGTGCCGCCTCGGCCCGGAGTGTATCTGGTCAAGCGGATCACGGCGATTAACGGTCAGCCGGTCACCAGAGATGGTAATAGTCTGAGCAATTACATAGATGTGGCCAGCAATCCTTACGACGACAACAACATCACCATTCCAGTCCAGATCTTAGCTACGGATCCGCCCAAGGACACCGATCGCTGGCCGAATATCGGTACTTTCCTACGGGGCGGGGTCGCTGGGGGTACGGTCAAACCCGGAGACAGCGTAGAATACACCATCTACTTCCTATCGGCCGGGGATAGCTATGCTAAAAATGTGAGTCTCTGCGACTTGATTCCGGCCAATCAGTCTTTCCTATCTACTACCTACAATGGGCTATATAGCAATCAAACCGGCAGGATCGGGATCGATCGAGGCCTGCTGGTCTCTACTGGCGACCAGGAACAGCTATTAACCAATACTGCCGATAGCGACCGGGGCCGCTACTATCCGCCGGGCGAAACCTTACCCAATGCCTGTAAACCCACACCGAATGCACCGCTTCCCACCAATACAAATGGAGCTGTGGTCTTCGATCTGGGAGATTTGCCAGTGGCCACGCCAATCGGCAGTCCGCCCAATGTTAACAGTTATGGTTACATTCGTTTCCGGGCAGTCGTCCGCTAACCAGGCCATCCATAACTATAAGTAGTCAAAACAAACACAACCACTGCGCCCAAACACAGCAAGCCCTGCATCACTAGGCCAATGACCGAGCCAACTACAATACCAACTCCGGCCCGCAGTGCCCTGACCGCCAAATCCGAAATCGTCTCGTCGCTGCGCTTCTTGAGGAGGTAAAGCAATTCGCCCAGCACCGCACCGATAAAGGGCCCAAAGAAAATACCCACCAGCGGGCCACCCACGGGCAGGGCTGGTAACATGCCAAAAAAACCAAGGCCCAGTCCGACCATGGAACCGATCTGGCCCCAGTGACTGGCTCCGGCTTTCTGGCCACCTAAAACTCCAGCCAGGTACTCGATCGCGAAACAAAGTGCCAAGACAATACAGGCCACTACCAGGGGAATGGCTACATTATTCCAGCCATAAATTAGGCCCGCCACGGCGATCGCCCCCACAATGAGGGTGGGTCCAGGAACTGCCGGAATTACGGCTCCAGCGATCCCCAGCAACATTACTAATAACAGTAACCAATAGAGCACCGTGGGTACCCAATGACTGAAGGCCGCAGGCATCCACTGGGAGAAAAAGCTACTGACGGAGCGACTGACCCCATTACCGGGGATGACATCCAAGAAAAAAGTATCGAAATGGGTGTTAGGGAAAGCCATTGGGTGCGAAGTTGAGAGGTTCACAATGCCATTATCTCGGTTTTGGGCAGCATTTGGATCCTCTCGGCTGGAAGCCATCGAACGGAGGACATTTGGCTGAAGCATCACCGGGGAGATCGATCGCGATCACAATCCACTAGAATTAGTAGCACTCTAGGCCAGAAGAAATACGCAGAAATGCCTAAGGAAATTGGCTGGGGCGCAGAATTACCTGCGTAGTCCCACTGTCAAGCATACATAAAATATTGGTATTTTCCTAAATCCTGAAAGTTCAGTGATATTACTTTGGATTATTTCACTAATGATTGTTACTATAGGGACATGAACAACAATCCATTTCCAATTTAAATCAGCAAAATAAATGTCGATCATATAGATAATCATCTTTTGAATCAAAACAGCTTATTCTGATGGTGGGGTTTTAACTTAGGTCTCAAACTGTTGAATTTTCAATTAGCAAAACTGGCAATCCGTTCTTAGGGAACGTTCTCCGAACCCTACCAATGAGAAAGCCAGTTTTGTTTTTGCATCACTGAAACCATAGAACCCCCTTGACATCTTGGCTATACCACCTAAGGTTTTCATAGGGAAATTGAATATCTATAGATTTTCTTGAGCCGATGAATTCAATGACGCCAATGGTAGGGGCACGGTGCACCGTGCCCTACCATTGGTTCTCATTTGATATCCTAGGTACCCAAGGGATTCCAGGCCTTCAGGTTAGATGCTGGGAAAACGCAAAAATCAATATACTCTAGATGCCCAAGCCGGTCAAACTATAAGGCCGAGCTGCGGTGATCTGGACAGGAACAGTTCTACCTTGCAATTGGAGAATATCCCCAGCAAAAAAAGTGAGGCGATTACCTCTAGTGCGGCCTAGCACTTGGCTGGGATCTTTAGGATTTTGGGCTTCTACCAGAATTTCTTCGGTGCGACCGAGATACCGAGCTGATCGCTGGGTGGCAATGTCCCGCCCTAGGCGGTTGACGCGCTGCAGCCGATCGACTTTTATCTCCTCGCTCAGTTGGCCGGGCCAATGGGCCGCAGGGGTGCCGGGCCGGGGAGAATAGGCAGCAGTATTGACCAGATCGAAGCCAATATCAGTTATCAAATCCAAGGTATCCTGAAACTGGGCTTCGGTTTCGCCAGGAAAAGCCACGATAATATCGGTGCTGATCGAGGCATCGGGAAGTCGATCGCGGATTTTATCGATAATTCGCCGATATCGTTCATGGGTATAGCCGCGGGCCATAGCTTTCAGGATATCGTTGTTACCTGACTGGACTGGAATATGAAAGTATTCGCAGACCTTCGGCAGCTCCGCACAGGCTTCGATCAGCCGCTCGGTGAAGTAGCGGGGATGACTGGTCGCAAAACGGAAGCGATCGATACCCGGTGCATCGTGAATATGATAGAGCAGATCCGTCAGCGTATGGAGATTTTGGCCATTGGCTTTGGTGCCCGGTAGGTCGCGACCATAGGCATCAATATTTTGGCCGAGGAGTGTTATTTCTTTGTAGCCTTGAGTGCCCAGATCGAGGATTTCCGATCGAATGGCAGCTGGCCACCGAGATTGCTCAACGCCGCGCACCCCTGGCACTACACAGTAGGTGCAACGCTCATTGCAACCATAGATGACATTCACCCAAGCGGTGATGCTGCTATCCCGGCGGGGCTGGGTGATGTCTTCAGGAATCTGGCCGGCTTCGGTGGCCATGACTTGCTGACCGCTAAAGACTTGTTGGAGCAGTTCATCAATGCGGTGAGCATGTTGGGGGCCCATTACTAAGTCGATTTCTGGCACTCGCCGCAGGAGTGATTCACCTTCTTGTTGGGCAAGGCAACCGGTCACCACAATGGTCATGCTGGGATCTTCGCGCTTCCGCTCCACCTGCCGACCGAGGTAGGAATAGACCTTTTGCTCGGCACTATCCCGGATAGTGCAGGTGTTATAGACCACCAGATCAGCACTCAGGGGATCTGCACACCACCGAAAACCCATGGATTCTATGATGCCAGCCATCCGTTCGGAGTCTGCCTTATTCATTTGGCAGCCGAAGGTAGTAATGTTGTACAGCCGGTCTTGGGTAGTAGTCATGGGGCAGCGCAGGCAAACGAGACAAGTCTAATCAACTCAATACATCCTTCAGAGCAGTCCGCGCCGCCAAATGATTCTGGGTAGAGAGCAGAATCTCCGCCTCCCGCGCCAGCCGGTCCGCCGTGCTCAGCATCTCCAACAAAGCCTGCTGCTCCGCAGCTACCCCATAGAGATTGCTAGCCACCCAATAGGACAGCTCGATCGGCGAACTGGGCAAATTCTCCGGCAGCTCGATTGTCTGGTCGGTCAACTTCGCCGACAGCTCCACCACATTTTTCAGTAGATCGGACACCTCCGCCGACATCGGCTGCAAATCCCGCTGGGTCGGCTCATCCTCAATCCACTCCACCAGCCCCACCCGATAGGGCTTCTCCCTAGTGTATTCCAGGACCCGAAACCGCTGCTGGCCCAGAGTCAGCACCTTCATCCGATCGTCCGGTAGCCGTTGGAAATGAATAATTTCTGCACAACAGCCCACCACAGCCGGTTCTTCGCGCACCGGATCCCACATTAATACACCAAACCGCCGATCGCTCTCCATGATCGTATTCATCATGATTCGGTAGCGAAATTCAAAGATGTGGAGGGGCAGAGGTCGCCCCGGAAACAGCACCACCTCTGGCAAAGGAAATAGGGGTAGTTCGCGCACTGCGATCGAAGAGGAAGCCATAGGTAGGTGATCTGGAGAAAAGTTAAGGCGATCTATCTTAGGGTAGCCGATTTACCACGATCTCGACCAGTGCACAGGCAGATCAAGGAGCAGTTGATTGTACGCTAAGTTATGCAAAGACTACTTCTCTAATCCTTACCCATTTATCCACCCGTGAAATCAATCTGGAAACTCCTGCTCATCGTTTTTTTAATGGCGACCGACGGCATGCAACCGCTGGCAGCGGCGATGTTCGATCGCCAAGGCAACAAGCTCCCCGAAGGGGGACTAGATCCGGATCGGGTCGATTGGCAGCTCTTAGACAGCCGCCAACACACCACCTATAGCGGGATTGGTCTCATTACCATTCGCGAATTTTCCCATTGTACGGGCTTTTTTATTTACACCAATAACCAAGCCCCAGCCTATGTGGTGACCAACGGCCACTGTATCGACCTGCTGAACAATTTGCTCAAGCCCACCGAAATTGTGGTCGATCGCCGCCTGCGTCCAGCGGGGCGATCGGGAAACATCCTGACCTACACCCCAGACTACTTCGCCAAACCCCACCGAGCGCGCCGCACCTACAAAGTGCAAAGAATCCTTTACGCCACCATGAACAATAGTGATCTGGCAATTCTAGAACTGCCCCTGACCCAAGAAGAACTGATCCGCACGGGCATCACACCCATCACCATCGCCCAGCAACTAGCCAAACCCGGTCAGCCCATTGATGTAGTTGGGGTACCCGGAGAAGTACTACCAAATAATCGGCAATTTCTCCATCGCTCCTCTTGTCCAATAGGGCCAACCGTTCGCGTCAAAGAGGGGGTCTACCAATGGCCCCAAGCTATTCGCAATCGCTGTAGTGTAGTGGGCGGCATGTCTGGCTCGCCGATGATCTATCAAGGCCAAGCCGTGGGGGTCATCAATACCGGCGGGGGTAACGATCGAATCCGCAACCTCTGTAGCCTGAATAATCCCTGCGAAGTGGGTGCCAATGGTCGTCCCCAAAACACCGTCAATGAAAACTACGGCCAACCGCTAGATCGACTGCCTGGCTGCTTTAGCGATCAGGGGGTATTCGACTTGGCTCGATCGAGCTGTCGCCTAGAAAAACCTCGGCGCAACTAGAGAGTCACCGCTCCCCAACGTCTCAATAGTTAGAGGCGTAATGCTTACGCCCCTAACCATTACTATACTTCTGGTTCTGCTTCGTCTTCTTCATCCTCATCTTCGCTTTCCGCTGCGGTCAGAGAATTCGCAGCCACCGCCGCTCCATCTCGGAGCTTAGCCCACACCAGCTTCTCGATTTCCGCCGCAAAATCCGGTTTCTCTTCCATATACTTAATGGTGTTATCCCGGCCTTGGCCGATGTTATCGCCATTGAAGCTGTACCAAGCACCTCGACGATTGATAATCCCCATTTCTTCCGAGAGATCGACCACACAACCTAGGGTCGAGATGCCCTTCCCAAAAATGATATCGAACTCGGCGATGCGGAAGGGCGGAGCCACCTTGTTTTTGGCCACCTTCACCTTAGCCCGAATCCCATATTCGCCGCCATTAGCACGCTTCAGGGTTTGAATCCGGCGAATATCCAAGCGCACAGAGGCATAAAACTTCAGGGCCGTACCACCAGTGGTGGTTTCGGGGCTGCCGTAGGTAACACCGATTTTTTGGCGGAGCTGGTTCAAGAAAATCACCGTACAGCCAGATTTGGCAATGTTGCCAGTAATTTTGCGCATGGCTTGGCTCATCAGGCGAGCCTGGAGTCCCATGTGGGAGTCGCCCATATCTCCTTCAATTTCGGCCCGGGGCACCAACGCAGCCACCGAGTCAATTACCACAATATCCACAGCTGAAGAGCGGACTAATTGATCCACAATTTCCAGTGCTACTTCCCCAGAATCGGGCTGAGAAACCAACAAATTGTCCACATCTACACCCAGCATCGCCGAGTAGCTGGGATCTAGGGCGTGCTCCGCATCGACAAAAGCTGCAACTCCACCAGCTTTCTGGATCTCGGCGATCGCATGTAGCGCCAGTGTGGTTTTGCCAGAGCTTTCTGGCCCATAAATTTCGATAATCCGACCCTTGGGAATACCGCCACCGAGGGCAATATCCAAGGTGAGTGCGCCGCTGGAGATCTTTTCCACCTTCATATGCGGGGAATCGCCAAGCCGGACGATCGCGCCCTTGCCAAAGGACTTTTCGATTTGACTGAGAACTAGGTTAAGAGCCTTGGAGCGGTCGTTGTTGGTTGTGGTTGCCATGACTTCTGGGTAACGGAAAGAAAGGATATGCTGCGCTAGACAGTCTAAAATGGTCGAGAAGCAGTTGCCATTGGTTAATCTGGCAGGAATTGCGAGTACATGGGTATTATCCTAGCAGCTATCGATCAAATCCACCAGCTTTTCGATCACCTTCGGTGCAAGCGTAGCTATCAAGCAGCCAAAGAGAATTTTTCTTACATTAGCGGTCAGAACCTTCCAAAAGATTCTAGACTGGGCGGGTAGCTTACCTTTCTACCATTACCATGACCCCTAGCATAGATTTGTCTGTCCCCACCGATGACGCCGAACTCTTAGATGTGCAGTACATCGATATTATCCAAACGGTGATTGGTAGTTTGGATCCCAATCACACCGCCATGGTCAGCGCCGGAGCCACTGGCCGCCTTTGGAAATTCAGCTATGGCAGCGTAGAAGTCTTCGTGCAGCTCACCGGTCAAACCGATGATGACATTCTGACGGTCTGGGCCGATGTCTTGGCATTGCCAGTGAAGAACCAGGCAGATCTCACCCAGCAGCTATTGCAAATGAATTGGGATAACACCTTAGAAGCCCGCTTTGCCATTACCAATAACCATGTAGTGGCCATGTCCACCCGTTCCGTAGCCGAACTCTCGCCCGGTGAGATTTCCCGAGCAATCACCCTAGTGGCCAATGTGGCCGATGCCAACGACGACGATTTGCAAGCGGCTTTCCCCCCAGCCTAACCTATGTAACCAATCGTCAAGCTAGCCACCCAAGACCCTTGTTTTTGTGGCATGATGTCTTTTCCTCTACGTAGTTTATCCATTTACTCCTTATGCAGTTAAGACTAGGTGATACGGCTCCTAACTTCACTCAAGCCTCGACCCACGGGGATATCGATTTTTACCAATGGGCTGGCGACAGCTGGGTGGTTCTCTTCTCTCACCCCGCAGACTACACGCCGGTCTGCACCACGGAGTTGGGAGAAGTGGCTAAACTGAAGCCAGAATTCGACAAACGCAATGTGAAGGCGATCGCCCTCAGCGTGGATGATGTGGAATCCCACAACGGCTGGGTCAACGATATTGAAGAAACCCAAGGGGCCGCGCTGAACTATCCGATTTTGGCTGACCCAGACAAGAAGGTTTCGGATCTTTATGACATGATCCACCCCAACGCCAACGCCAAATTGACCGTGCGATCGGTGTTCATTATCGATAACAACCGCAAGCTGCGCCTAACCTTGACTTACCCACCTAGCACTGGCCGCAACTTTGCAGAAATTCTGCGGGTGATCGATTCGCTGCAACTCACGGACAATTACAGCGTCGCAACTCCAGCTAACTGGACCGATGGCGGTGACTGTGTGGTAGTCCCTAGCATTTCTACGGAAGATGCCAAGGTCAAGTTCCCGAAGGGCATTACGGAAGTTAAGCCCTACCTGCGGATGACTCCCCAACCCAACAAGTAGTGTTGTCAAGCTCCAATTAAGAGCAGTGACCTATATTTGTCTGAGCACCCAATGGCTGTGCAGAGTTACTCTGTACAGCCATTGTTTTTTTGCCCTGGCGTTAGCTGTCACTGAAAAGTTACTTCTTCCTTAATGTTGATGTTGAGAACATGATGAACAGCCATCACTCTTGATAGACTAGCATTAGCATACCGAGTCGATTCGTATTGCTGAACTTGTTGCTCCTTCACCCCTAGTAATTGTGCCAACTGCTCTTGAGTTAAACCTCTAACAATTCGTGCTTTGATCAGGGCATCTGGTAGGTTTTCCAGCGAGTCAAAATTCAGTCTTTCAACTGTACCGCTTTTCAACCACTCATATTCTTTAATTTCATCTCTAAAGGACTCAATTTGACTGCTAAGGGCATCCAAATAAAGTTGATGCTTCATTTGTTCATTTAAGTCCATCGTTAATGTACTTTTTTGTTCGAGCTTCTCTAAAGAAGCTTCAAACTTTTTGAGTTCAGACTTGGTAATGGAGTACTGTCTTTCGTTGGAAATCATGATGACTCAGGATGTTGAAAAATTTTCAGAAGTGTTTTGAATCTGTTCTCGAGAAGACAAATATGCTGATGGTTTTAGCTTGTCTGTTCAGTCAAATCAGTTAAGTTAAGTAGAACAATTCCTTTCGGGCGGAGATCTCGATCTCTCTGAAAGAACGTCAGGTAGGGGGTACCATATTCATCAGCCGGTAAATAAGCAGGAAATAGTTCTCCACCAAACTTCGCTTTTTGAGCAGCACGCTTATTTTTAAAATCAAGTAAAACAGGTTCAATCCTTTTTAGAGCTACGAGGTCAACATTGGATTCATCCCAACAAGCGTCGAAGTCACCAGGGAATTCTTTACTAGTAGCAAAGCTACCACCAATGTAAACCTTTTGACATCCAGCTTGCTGCAAGGGCAAACAGGCTCTTTGAAATCCTCTAAACAGATCTGCACGGCGTTCGTTGAACACTAATAAAGAAGTTGCTTCAGCTAAAGTTAATAAATGAATTCCGGGAGGGAGATTCCCATCAGCATTGAACTGGGGGAGATCCCTGTTGTCACTAGATTGAGCCATTGGTCTGGATGAGGTGGAGCTATGGAAACAACTGTACTGCACAGGTGCACCACTATATTAGTGATTTTTATAAATAGTACCTCTTATTAAGCTTATTGAGATTGAATTTTGAATCTCAATTACTATTTTGACACATGTTTTTTCTTGTGTTGTTAATTTGCGTTGCTAATACTTGGCTTTAAATTTGAATTGAAAATTTCAATCTAAATTTTGTGTTGTTACTTTCTCTGCAATGTTTTGCAGTTAGCATTGCCTGACTCACTTCACTACCGCAAGAGCTATGTTACAGACAAAAACTATCTTCTAATACATCGTTTCTATCTCTTTTCCCACCAGACCTGTGCTCAATCCACTCAATGTTTTGGAAGTTTTCCACCAGATCTGACTTGTACGAAGCTTGCTCTTGCCATGTATTTACAACCATTTTCTGGATAAATGGATCGAGCATTTTGTAATTAACGGGATTGGAGCGCTCGTGCGAGTCAAAATTTTTAAAATACAAAGCTGCTTGAATCACCGCACCAAGCAGTAATCCTCTCGTTAACTGAATATCGGTTGAGGGTACCGACTCCGGTGAGCCATCAAAATTCACCGGAAAGCCTCCACGCAAGATCGAAATTCTGGGGCTTCTATTACCTCGTGAATGGCAAAGCTCTGTGTCTTGCATTGTATTAGTCACTTTGCCACCACGACTATCAATAAATTGCTGCTCGATAGTCAAAAGTCGATTGAACTCGTAGTCTCCTGAAGAGCAGCTCGCCAATATTTTTCGACCGATCAGGTTCTCTAGTATTTCATCTGGGTCAGGAAGGATATCTTGTCCTGTGCAACCTAGAATGAACTGAGTATCATCTATGAGTGAGCGAATATTTTTTTTCTTTGAGATATGTTCTGGGCTGTTAGCAGTAGACCGCTCTGACCGGTCAAAAACTGCGACTTCATAGCCTTGCTGATAGAGTGCAGCAGATAGGGCTTTGCCAATATTTCCATAGCCAACTATTCCGTACCTAGTAGCATTGACTGCTGCTGCTGCATGGCAGATACGATCACTAATGGCTGCAGCAATCATCGGAGACTCGATCTCCTTCTTTGCGGCACTGGAAGCGACCCCGATTAGTGGAAATTCAAATAGGCCCTTGGGCTTTAAGCCACTAGTCGTTTGTTCGATCCCAACAACCTGCCAATGCTCTTCTCTAAAGTAAGGAGGAAGAAGGGTAAGACATTTCCCGCCATCATCTATAATGATAATTTTCTTAGAGGATGAACCTTTATGAAGTTTGTATACTTCATCCCACATATTCCGAACTTCCTCTTCCATTGTAAGTGAAAAAGTGCCATATTTCAATGGCGTTGTGCCACCAAAAACATTAATTCCTAGACCTTTCATCTCATGAAAAATATCTGTACTTGTAGAGTGGCATTTGCCTAAAACAAACATGTTTGATGGCTGCACGCCAAGCTTGATCAAGGATTGAAATAAAGAACTGGTGGTAGACAAAAGGTGTTGCACACACACTAATACCACCTGACCCAAAACAGATTTAATTTGTTCTGGACAATGCTCATACAATCTTTCTAAAACTGGCAAAGTCATAAAATCAACACTTGCTTGAATGTCTTGTAACAACCATTATAGCTTGCGCTTTTCAGTTTCATTCATTCGCAGCGATTTTGATACAAGCCAGCAAAAAAGCATGGTTGTAATTAATGTTTTGCTGTCTCTCATTGGAGACATTGAAAACCTCCCTAATGTCTAAAACATTAAATTTGTCTCTTTTTTTACCATGCAGTTGAAAACTTAGCTTTTTCTCACAAATACTGTCAACATCTTCGAGAAAGGTTTGATTACGTAAAACTTTACTTAAAGGACTAAAAAAAAGATTAGAAAGATTGTAAGGAGATTGCTGACCCCTGCCAAAACTTGATAGTGGCTTCCCGAGCGAGGTTGCAGAGTAAAAGTATTCTTTGTTAGGCATTTCTTTTGAATCTGATTGGATATAGGCAGGTTCCAGCATCAAGAGAGACTGTTGACTCATATTCAATTTAGCTTGCAGCAACTTTACGACCTCCAAAAATGGACCATTAGTCTGTGGAGAGCCTTCCTGAACAACTTGATGAGCAGGTTGATGTTCCAAGCCTATTTCAAATAAATTCAATACTATTTCTACGGCAATACTATACACTTGAGTTCCTTGATAGGGATTCAAGTATTTAGATAGTTTCGACAACAAAGCCTCCCTGTTTCTAAAATTTGCCGATTGTTTCCATGCTGAGTTGTAAATATAGTGATGAAAGTTATTGACTTTAGCGCTAACGGTTTCTAGCCACTTATCAGGAAAAACAATCACTGTGGTCTTCCAGTCGTCCATGCCAAAAAGTTTAGCATTAGCAACATCTCTAACAAACGGGAAAATGTCTTCTTCAAATGGTGGACTCATTCTTTTGTAGTGTTCTAGTCCATGAAGACCATTAGTAATTAAAAAATTATCCAAATCGCTCCTGACTTGAGCAGAATTAAATAAAGCGGGCAAGAAAATGGATCTGGCACCAGCCACAACTTGCCAAGGTGGCCGAAAGCGCAGGGGCGGCTTAGTATAAGACAAGCTCTCCATAAAGTCAACGGCTTCATAGCTACCCAGTGGCTCACCTGCTCTTAAAATCAATAGGGATTTTGGAATATTAAACTCATTAGTCAAAAACACTTCGGCATTGTTCTCTAGAATCACTCCAAATGGAATGTTACTAAAAGCTTTTGATATATCATTGACAATATCTCTCCTGAGATCTGCAGATGTCTTTTCTGGCAGCTTCAAGCCCTCTGAATTGATGATCATTTCTCCATATTTGTATGGCAGAAGATAGGCATAAAGTTCTGAGTTGTTGTCATGGCTTTTAATGGCTTCTTCGACACAGCTTGCTAGGATTGGATCACTTAGCTTAATCAACCTGACTATTTCATCATGGGCGATACGGCGCGAAGACATAGTTCAATCTCCATCTCTGAGTAATTTCTTGTCAACAATTCTAATTTCTGTACCACTCATCTTACTACGAAATCGATCTGAATGGGTAATAATAATAAACCCAACACCAGCACGCGCCCGGTTGGCAACTATTTCTGCAATGGCAGCGATCGCTTTCTCATCTTGGCCTAGGGTAGGCTCATCCAAGATAATCCAAGATTTACCGAGAACTAGGCAGGCTGCCAAGGCAACCCTTTTCCTCACTGAAAATGGTAGATCGAAAGGATGCGTTTCCAAAACGTTGTTTAGTCCAAATGTAGATGCAATATTGTCAATGATGTCGGGATTCGATTTGGCATTCAACCCATCTTTTAATTCGCTCCACACTGACGGAGACTGTCCACCACATTGCAATTGATCATCGGCATCTTGCAAGTGGTAAGTAACCTCACATCCCGGTTTGCACCATGGATTTATTTTTGCTTTGTTGAAATAGAATGAGCCGGAGTTGGCTCGAATGATCCCGGTCATCAACTTTGCGAGAGTACTCTTGCCAACACCATTCTCGCCCAATAAGTGATATATTTTGCCGGGTTCGAGTTGCAAAGATGCTTTTTCAAAGATCAAGTTTTTAGGATTGTATCCAAATGTTAGATCTTGAATTTCAAAGGCTTTGGGTTCACTTAAAATTGGGCTAAGATCAGCAGATGGGTCGATAGTGCCTGCACCTTTATCATGTCCAGAAAGATGGATAAATTCATCAACTTGATAGCTTGGACTAAGGTTATACTCATCATAGCGATTGTCAGCGATCACAATGCTGGATCTGCCGACCAGACTTTTGGATATCCACTTTAAAATAGCATGTCGCTTACTGGCATCAACTTGCTCTAGTGCACAATCGATCGCACTCTGTTCTGGTGACTTATTCAATAACATGACAATCACCAGAGCAGCTTGTTGGCCACCCGATAAAGTGCCTGGGTTTTGCTCTAGGAGATCGAGCAAGCCAATTTCCTTGGCTAAGTCGAAAGATTTCATATCGGCTAGCTCACAGCCACTAGCCAGCTTTAACTCACCCCGAACCGTTGGAGCCAATCCTGATCGATATCTACTGATTTCGGGGCCAACGTACAAAGAGGAAGTACCCGGTGAATTGCCATCTTGGTCGCTCTTATCAAGCTCGGTAAATTTTTGGAGAAGAGTAGTACGACCACTAAAATTGCCTCCCTTGATCAAGGTGACACTTTTTTCGTGTAAACGATCAAGATTGCTAAAGTTGAGTTCTGCCATGCGAAGCCTCACATTATTTTAGAATTACCGCTAAGCCCAGCCAGCCAAGGGCCACAGCTAAGTAGAAGAAAGCAATGGGTTCAGGTGATTTTTTAGGTGACTGAGATAAAGCAGTAAAACTTTTTACATGGCCCCAGCGCTCCCATATTTCCATTCTGTCTAAAGCAGTTTTTAGTGATCCCACAAAAAGAGGCCTGACCAAGTATGGTAATTGTCTCAAGCGACTCCAAAATGATCGATCTTTAATTAATCCCCTCGCATATCTGGCTGTCATGATTTTGTTTGCTCTCTGATTGAGTTCTGGAATCAATGTAAATGAACTAACAATAATCACAAGCAAGTCTCCTTTGATGCCAATCTGGGTTAAAACACGGGGTAAATCATCCAGGGGAATAGGCAGAAAAACTATTTGCGCCAGTCCACCTAACACAACCAATCTGACCACTGTAGTAATTGCATATACCGCTCCTCCATTGGGATCAGAACCAATGGGTAGATTCGGTGGTGCACCAATTATGACATACCAAACTCCAAACAAGATTGCAAACAAAGGCAGAATAATAACGGCGATGAATTGAAGATGCTGCTTGAGGATGCTTAGTACCTTAGTCAAAGGCAGAATAACCAGTCCCCAAGCAACCACCAACAAAACCAAATTTTTGGTGATGAGCGCACCGACTACCGCTAGTATGACTGCTAATAGGGTCATGCCATAATGAGTCATAGCTATCGATCACTCTTGAATGAGTTTGTTTTGAAGCAAAGAGCCACTTTTGAAATTCTGGAGCATGGTTTTAGGCAGTCCTTTTAATATCCAAATAGAGGCGAGGCACTGGATCGTTTTATCCATAGGTTCTGAAGCTAATCCAGACAACGCGACTGCTTTTACAATTCCCTGTCCGGATTTTAGTAAAACAGCAACGACTAGAGATGCACCACTACCCGTGACCCCACCAAACAGCATAACAATTATTGGAGCACTGGCGATCGCCGCCACGATCCCCAATCCAATTCCAGATGCAATGGTTTTCCAGAAGGACTTAAAGCCGCCATACCTACCAACAATATGAGTGTAAACGGCAATTACTACTTGGGTACCACAGAACCAAGGCAGAACAGGGTTTGTCAGTACACCACCAATGAGGAAGCTCAACACCCCAACTGAAATGCCAGCTCTCAGGCCCAAAATGAGTGTAGTGATGATCGTTCCGATCGCATCGAGATAAACAGGAACTTTGAGGGTATGAGCAATCGTCCCAATGGTCAGGTTTACCGCTATCCCCACTGGAATTAAGGCGAGTCCCTGGCGAGACTGCAGACTTGTCATTTTATTCATTCGGTTGTCTCCTTAGATGACGATTAGTAGTTGATAGTTACTTGTGTCTCCAAAAGAAGCATTCAATGCTTTGGCTATGCTTGATCGGGTTAACACAACTTGACTAATTCACTTTCTACATTACATGCCTTTCAAAGATCTAGCTTACTAAAAAGACAAATCTTTCCGATTGAAAATTTAAATTTAAATTCTCTCCACATAATCGAGATTTGGAATATGGATATAAAGAATGTCGGCAAATTTTCGACTTGAAGATGGCATCAGCAATAAGGTCTCCTGGATGCATTTAGTCAGTAGAATCAGAGTGCAACATAAAAACCACCTAAATTACTAATTGCTATGAATAACTGGTTTAAAGCGGTGTTTCTCCTTCTAGCACTGGCTCTGATTTGGAAGATCATTGTAGCGTACGATATCGAAGTAGGATACGAGTCCGACAAGGGGTTTAAAGCTTCGATTATTTCTGCTCATGCTCAGGAAATCTCTGCTGAGAAATAAGGTGATCTCCTCGAAAAATTTTACCTGCCGAAATGTGCCCTTCTGCGAGGGCAGAAGGGCACATTTCCTGGTTGGTTGAGTAGACACCCCCATAGTCAGAAGTCCCTGCAAAGTCCAGATGGGCACCGCCTAGCTCAGCCACCGAGTCGTCGCCGCAGCCGATCAAGACACGATCATAAAAGGCGCCCCCCGCCTCAGTGCCTACCCAGTCTTCTAAACCAGCCTCGGCAGATTGCAGAAACTCATCTAACAGAATCCGCTGCGGGCTCTTTTCCGATCGGCTGTAGCGCGCAGACAAGGCTCCCTGGACGACCTCAGGTAACTGGCGCAGGCCAAAAATTGGCCGATCTAGGTTAGTGACAAAGGGGCTAGGCACTGTTGTTCGACGGTGGTGAAAGCAGAATCAGCTAGGACTCGGTTAAGTCTAGAGTAATTTACATTGAGACACCAAATGTGGGCACCTTCAGGGGAGATTCGAAAAAGCCGCAGTAGTCAATTTAAGTTCAAGTCACCACAAAGTCATTCACCGTAAGCACGGGGTTCCCATCGACCTGGAACAAGGCTAGGGTGCTACTGCCTTCCCGATAGAAAACAGTGCCAGTGGTAGATTGATAGACGATCGCCCCGGCAGCGTTGACCACAGCGCCATCACTGGTAACCACCGCAAAATCATTACCCCCTAAGCCACCGCCGGCCAAGCTACCCAAGGCCGAGAACGTGGCTTTATTAATGGCAATTTTGTCTACGCCGCTTTGGAAATCGGCAATTTGATCCAGGCCATTGCCGGAGCTAAGCCGCTCAGCGACAAAGAGATCAGCCCCATTGCCACCCACTAACAGGTCGGTGCCACCACCGCCAATTAATGTATCATCGCCATTGGCTCCGTACATCGAGTCATTGCCCAGGTCACCAAACAAGAAGTCCTGCTCGCCTTCGCCATCTAGGATATCGTCGCCATAGCCCCCATTCAGGGTATCTTGGCCCCCACTGCCAAATAAGGTATCGTTGCCATTGGCCCCGTACATAGCGTCATTGCCTAAGTCGCCAAACAAAAAGTCGTTACCATTCTGGCCATCGAGGATATCATCCCCATAGCCACCGTGGAGATAATCATTATCCTCCCCACCCAGTAGCGTGTCATTGCCATTGGCTCCATAGATCGAGTCATTGCCCAGACCACCTAGCAGCAAATCATTCCCATTGCGGCCATCCAGAATATCATTGCCTGCACCGCCATCTAAGGTATCGTTGCCATCAGTACCAAACAGGGTGTCATTAGGATTGTTTACATAACGAGTTAATTGTCCCCCTTGGACATTAGAGCCGACACTCAAAATACTGCCATCGGGCTGGACAGAGAGCCAACGGGCATCGTTGTCCGTCAGCAACTGACCATTTGTGCCAAAGGTGGTGTCGATCGAACCATTGGAGTTGTACCGGACCAGCACCGGCTCAGTGGTACTGAAGCCACCCCCACCAGGGAGCACGACGACTGGCCGAGCCGACAACACCAGTTTACCATCAGATTGAGAAGTAGCATTACTGGTGTAACCAGCTAAGTCTGTTCCGATCAGGCCGCCATTGCCGAAGCTATCATCTAGCGTGCCATTAGCATTGAACCTGGCGATCGCTAGCTTGAAAGCCCCAAACCCCTGGCTGGATAGAAATTGCAGCTTGCCGGTGGTTGGATTTAGCCCCACTTCGGCCCGGCCCAACACCAAAATTTTGCCACTGGGTTCTAGCAGCACTTGGGCTGGCAAGAAATTACCCGGCACCCGCAAATGTCCCCCCGTGCCTTCGCCAAAGCTGGTATCCAAAGTGCCATCGGGATTATAGCGTTTAATAATCAGATTTTGGTCCGTCGAGATGGTTTTAGTATCCATCACCACGATTTTGTTGTCGGACTGCACTGTCACAAACCGACTACCACTGTCATAGCCCCCGCGATCGCCAAAAAAACCATTGTTATTGCTACTGACCAAGGTGGTAGTTGAAATTAGGGTGCCATCACTTTGCAGTTGATAGAGTGCATTGTTCCGTACCGCAATCACCTTACCGTCAGCCAAGGCTTGCAGCAGGGTAGCCCCACCGCTGGCATCGATCCGGAGGGCATTGGTGTTGGTATTAAAGGTGGTATCTGCCGTGCCGTTAGCATTTAAGCGCAACAGGGTAGAGGTGGCTATGACACTAGGCTGTACATCTAAGGTCAGGTCAGCGCCTGTGGCGAGCAAAATCTTGCCATCAGCCTGGAGCGACAAGGCCGTTACGGGATTGAAGAAAAGACCCGTCAAGCTCGCTAGCGTCACTGAACCATTCACCCCAAAGCTTCTATCCAGGCTACCGTCGGCATTATAACGAGCAACATCATCCTGATCGACCACGATCACTTGACCATTTGGTTGAGCCACAACCCGAAGAGGGATGGGGGAATTGGCTAAGGTGCCAATAGTTTGACGGGTATTAATGGTATCAGCCATAGCGCTAGGAAACTATCATAATGATTCGCTGCCGCTAATACTACCATACTTGGGTCTGTGATCACATCAGACAAATCGCTGAACCACTCACTGTGACTCGGATCTATCCTGAGCTGTGATCTCAAACTAGCTGGCCCCCTCTGTTCCTGCGGCCACCACCAGCCACAAACCCGACCCAAATTGGCGTTAGAATGATTTAATTGCTAGCTTTCCATTGCTTTTCTCGTGCTTTTCATGACCAACTCTGCTGCTGAGCCAGACTTTGCGACCATCCAACAAAAATTTGCCGCTGCCAACGCCAAAAGTCAACTTCAGTTACTGGCGGATTTGGATCACACCGATCCTCAAGTGCTGGATTTTTTGCGATCCTTGCTAGTTGGACTAGATGATTGGCCCACCCTCGTTCAGGGCAAAGCTTACCAAATACTCTATGACTCTCCCCTAGCCACTAGTACAGATTTCTTGACCCAGGAATTCCCCGCAGGCATTGTGCCCCTCAGATCTGAGGCGGGAGTGGATTACCAAGAATTGCAGCGACTATTAGTAGACAGAGAGTGGCAGGCAGCGGACAAACTGACTAACCTAAAGCTCTGTGAACTGGCCGGGCCGGTGGCTCTTCAGCGCCAGTGGCTATATTTTACGGACGTACAATCCATGCCGGGCAGGGATCTGCAAATCATCGATCGGCTCTGGTTCGTGCATTCCGAAGGTCAGTTTGGTTTCTTGGTACAGCACGGCCTCTGGCTGGCTGCCAAAAAGGACTGGGATAAGCTCTGGCCCAAAATTGGCTGGAAAGACGGCAACAACTGGACTCGCTATCCCGGCAGTTTCACATGGAACCTCAGTGCCCCCAGAGGCCACTTGCCTCTTTTCAATCAACTGCGCGGTGTGAGGACGATCGCAGCGCTCATGAATCATCCAATTTGGCAATCCAACCTGGAAAAATGATGTTGTTTCCGATCGTCCAAGCGGGCATCTTAGGAGAGGGATTACCCAGAGATTTTCCAACCAATGTCACAACTAGGTGACAGTTACATGCTCAATTCAGACCTCAGCCCACCGAACATCCAGCCCCTGCGCCGCTCGCGCAAACAGCAGCAGATTAGTGCAGAGCCTAATCCGCTACTGCGCCGAGCCCTGCCGGTCTATCAGCGAGCAGTACAGAAAGCTAGCGACCTGTTAGGGATGCCAGTGGCTTTGCTGTCGCTATTTGGGGACGAAGACAAAATTGCCGCCGGAGTGGGTCTGGATTTCCTCGGCGATTCTTCCTCGATCCAAGCGTTGGGCATTCAAGGTTGTAGCCAATACCTGGAGCGCAGTCATCAATGCCTCGCGATCGCCGATCTCACTAAGCAAGAACAGTTTTGCGACCTCGATTTGCCTGACGCAACACTTCGTGAACGATTGCAAGTAACCGCCTACATCGGTGTATCGCTGTGGATGCGCTCTGGCGAATGCATTGGCACCTTGGCCTTAATGGACAAGCAAGTCCGGGAATTCTCCGATCGCGATCGGAGTACCCTGCAATTGGTGGCCGACTGGCTGATGGCCGAACTAGAGCGAGATATTTTGTTTAAGGCCCAAGTGGCCAGCTTCTTTGAGCTACCCGGTGCCAATGCACTGCCCGAAAAGCCAGTTTCGTTGGAAGCAGAAGCCAAGTTCAATCTGCTCAGTCATCTTTCTCAATCTCTCCGCACCCCTTTAACGGCGGTGATGGGGATGACCAGCGTGTTGCAGCGGGAGCTATATGGCCCACTCAACGAGAAGCAACACAGCTATATGGGTGTGGTACACCAAAGTGGCCAACAACTGGTGTCTCTGATCGATGAGATTGCAAACCTGGGTGGTCTAGAGCAGATCGATAGTCGGCTGACGCTGAAGGCAGCGGATGTCGAAATGCTCTGTCAGCAGTCTATTAGAGATCTGGAGCCTGCACTAAAGCAGCGCGGCCAGCGGATTGAAGTGGCGATCGATATGACCAATCGGGTCTGGCTGCTGGATCGCGATAAGGTACGACAAATTCTGTTTTACCTTTTGCTTCACACGATGTATGCGGTGCCAGCAGAGTCGTCGATCGGCACGTCCTTAAGGATCGAGGGAACTTCCAAGCTGGAGACTTTGGGCGACCAGTTGGTCGTGGAAATTGCCCCACTACCCGCTCGGAATACTTCAAATCTGCGGGTATTGCCCAGCCATGACAAATTAATACCGGTGAATCTGGATGTGACCCATACCCAGTTGGGTTTGGTGCTGTGCCACGTACTAGCCGAGGCTCACGATGGTGGACTGGAAAGAATGGGCACCCACGGCCATCGGCTCCTACTGCCACTGATCACCAGTGACCTGGAAAAAATCATCAATAATGATGGCTAGACGTTAATTGCTATGATGTTGGGCAATTGCATTCGGCCCGACCATGAATTCTCTTTGGCAAAAAGTTACCCTCAGCGATCTTCCCTTACCCCAGTGGCGAGCATCTAGCTATCTCTCCAAATGGATTGGAGCCTTGGCGGGCTGGCGATCCCAGAGCTGGATTTTGCAATGGGGTGAATCGATCGCCACGCTGATGGTGGCCGGAACGCTGATGGTCAGTCCTTTTGTCAGCACCAATTTCCTCGGTTTTCTGTTGGGGATCAGCGCGGCTTTCTGGCTGGTGCTGACGGTGGCCGACGATGGGCCTCAGGGATTCACGCCCATCCATATCACCTTATTGGTGTTTTGGGGAATGGCGGTGGTATCTTCGGCCTTTGCCCCAGAGAAGGCCTTGGGTCTGAAGGGACTCAAGATGGTCGCCTTTACGGATGGGATCTCCAAGCTCTCTTTGTACTTAATGTTTTTTGTGATGGCGGCCCGGCTACTGCGATCGCCTCGCTTGCGGGCTTGGATCCTGGGGGCCTATTTGCACATCGCCCTGCTCGTGAGTGTCTATGGCATCTATCAACTACGGGTGGGAGCAAAGGCTTTGGCTACCTGGGTGGATCCGGAGTCGCCCTTGGCCAAAACTACCCGGGCCTATAGTTTTCTGGGCAATCCCAATGTGTTGGCGGCCTATTTGCTCCCGGCCCTCGCCTTGAGCATTGCCGCAGCTTTTGCTTGGAAACGACCGATGCTGAAGGCCTTGGCAGTGCTAATGGTGGTGCTGAATAGTATTTGTATGTACGGTACCCAGAGTCGGGCAGGCTGGATTGCAACGATCGCGCTGCTGATGGTAGCGACGATCGGAGTGTTCTATTGGTATCGACCTTTCCTGCCACCGTTTTGGCAGATTTGGCTAATGCCGGTGGTTTTTCTGGCGGTGACGTTGCTCTTAGGTTTAGCAATGGGTACTCTCCCAGCCCTGCGGGAGCGGGCCACCAGTATTTTTGCGGGCCGAGGAGATAGCAGTAACAGTTTCCGGATCAATGTGTGGCAGGCGGTGCAGCAGATGATCCGGAAGCACCCATGGCTGGGCATTGGCTATGGCGATCGAGTATTCAAGAAGGTCTATCCCATTTACCAAATCAATCCTAAGTACAGTGCTCTCAGTGCCTATTCGATTTATCTAGAAACTCTGGTAGAGATGGGGATTATTGGTCTGCTGTCTTTCCTGTGGATGATTTTGGTAGCACTGTTCCATGGAATTGTGCCCCTGAAGGGTCTACGCGAGAATTCAGACAGTCACTATTTTTGGTTGGTGGGTGGATTAGCTGGGGCGATCGGTCTGGCGATTCAAGGCTGCTTCGATACGGTGTGGTACCGCCCAGATATCAATATCCTCTGGTGGCTTTCCCTGGGAATTATTGCTAGTTTCTATTACCCGAAGACGGCTCTGCATCTGCCGGACAGCGATGAGCCTACGCCGCTCATCGATGCTTGAAAAGTATTACTGTCTTTGTTTCAGACCTCCGCGAGCGCCTCGCCACCGACCACCACATTCCGAATCCGCAGACTCGGCCCACCACAGCCTACCGCCAAACCACTTTGGCCACCCTTGCCACAGCCCCCCGACTCATCCCAGAAAAAATCATCACCAATGCCCTCAATATCCTTGAGCGTCTTAAACACATTCCCCGAAAGATTCACATCCCTGACCGGTTCAGCGATTTGGCCATCGCGAATCATCCAAGCTTCCCCGGCGCTGAAAGTGAACATTTCCCCATTGGTCATCCCGCCCAGCCAATTCTTGGCATAGACCCCATTTTTGATCCCAGCAAATAGTTGGTCTACGGGAGTCTGGCCCCGATCGATCCAAGTATTGGTCATCCGTACGATCGGTGGATAGTGATAATTCAAACAACGGGCATTGCCCGTCGGGGCTTCTTCCAGCTTGCCAGCAGTCTCCCGCGAATGGAGCCGACCCACCAACACTCCGTCTTGAATCAACTGCGTTGTAGTCGCTGGCGTTCCCTCATCGTCATAGGCATAGCTACCCCGGTGTCCAGTGGGAGCCGCCCCATCAAAAATCTGCAAATCAGCGGGGCCAAAGCGTCGCCCCATCGTCATTACTTCCAGCAGATCGGGATTTTCGTAGGCCATATCCGCCTCCGAGAGATGACCGAAAGCTTCATGGACGAATAGGCCCGTCAAAATCGGGTCGATCACCACCGTATAGCTGCCACCCTTCACTGGCGGCAAAGTCAGGGCATCCACCGCCCGCTGGGAAGCCCCGCGCACATTGTCATCGAGGTTAATCAAATCCTCGTAAGCTTTCCGAGAGCCGATCGTCTCCCGGCCCGTCTGCACCGTTTCCCCACTGCGGGCTGTCGCCGCAAAGCGCATCTCCAGATCCACCCAAGCCTGCTCGATCAGAGTGCCCTCGGAAGTGGCAATCCAGCAGCGCTGGGCACTGTCGCTATAGCTCACCGAAGTAGTCGTAATCTGCCGATCGAACTGTTGGAGGATATCGCTGTAATGGTGACAGAGGATCTTTTTGTCCAACAAAGAGATCTGGCGAGGGTCGGTGCCCAGCAAAGGCAGCTCGTAGGTACTCTCGATCGGATCGATCGCCGCCAAAATAGTTTCATCGTCCCCCACGATCCGGGCCGCCGAGATCGCTTCTTCCACCCGCTCCTGCAGCGTCTCCAACCGATTGAAACTAGCAAAACCCCAGCCACCCTTATGACAGACCCGCACCTGGCCGCCGATCGAAATAGCTTCGCTGAGGGTTTCTACCTTGTCGCCGCGCAGCAAAATATCCACTCCTTCGGCTTCCTCTAGACGAATAGCTAAATAGTCCACCTGCGATCGATAGCGACCGATGGTATCCGTGAGGAGATTCTTAGCATCTTGGCGGAGATCAATCATGGCAGCAGCGGGAGGAAGGCTAGGATTTATTATCGATCGGTTTGGGCTGCTTTGGTGAATCCCACCCAGAAGAGACCTGGGCAGCGAGGGAAGCCAAAAAGCACTAAAATGTTCCTAGTCCACCACCTATTTTCCCTATGCTCGTTGCTCTGCTGTACTTGGCGATCGCTGGTGCTTACCTACTGGCAGTACCTGGCTTGCTTTACCTCTATTTCCAGAAGCGGTTCTATACGGCTAGCTCCTTCGAACGCGGCTTCATGTATTTCCTGATGTTCTTCTTTTTCCCCGGCATGTTGTTGCTATCGCCCTTCGTCAATCTGCGGCCCCAGCGGCGCGAAATTACCTAAGCTATGAGCCGTATTGATGTTTTATTAATTTCTTTGGCGGTTTTTGGCGTGGGCGGCTTAGCCTACGTTGTTTTGCAGGTCGTTGGTCTGGATAATATTAACGCTGGTATTTGGAGCCAATTGGTACTGGTGGTGATCATCCTGGGTTGGGCTGGCTCCTATGTATTCCGAGTCTCCAAGCACAATATGACCTACGATCGGCAGCGGGCCGATTACGAAGAAGCAGTTTTGCAGCAACGCTTGGATGCCATGACTCCCGAGGAGTTGGCGGAGTTACAGGCCTCGCTCGAAACCCCCGAAACCTTGCCGCCGGATCGGAAAGCGTAGTATCTTGAGGCCACCCATGCCCCCTCGCCCCGATCGATAAATGACCTCGGTTTCTAGCTGTTTTCAGACTCTGCGCGCCCGCCAACAGTGCGCCCTCATTCCCTTCCTCACCGCCGGTGACCCGAACCTAGAAACCACCGCCGTGGCCTTGCAGGCACTCGATCGGGCTGGGGCGGACATCATCGAACTCGGGGTGCCCTACTCCGATCCCTTGGCCGATGGCCCCACGATCCAAGCCGCTGCCACCCGCGCCCTTCAGAATGGCGTGAAGCTGGAAGATGTCTTGCAACTAGTCGAAAAAGTTCGCCCCACCATCCAAACGCCGATCGTCCTATTCACCTACTACAACCCCATTTTGAACATGGGTGTGGAATCCTTCCTAACACGCATCAAAAAGGCTGGAGTCCAGGGGCTGGTCGTTCCCGATCTACCTTTGGAAGAAGCGGCCACTTTGCTAGAACCAGCCATGGTCATTGGGATCGAAGTAATTCTGCTGGTCGCGCCTACCAGCCCAGCCGATCGACAAAAAGCGATCGCCCATAGCTCCCAAGGCTTCGTCTATCTGGTCAGCGTCACGGGGGTGACGGGGATGCGCCAAGGGATGGATCACAATCTCGGTGCGATGATCGCTGGATTGAAAACTGTTACGGATAAGCCGATCGCCGTGGGTTTTGGTATCTCCGATCCGGCCCAAGCCAAGCAAGTCAAGGAACTAGGTGCCGATGGCGTGATCGTTGGTAGTGCCATGGTCAAAAAATTGGCGGAGGAAGGCGTAGAATCCTTAGAAAATTTCTGCCGCGCCCTCAAGACAGCGATTCAGTAGCACCCCTGTCTTTAGAAAATCCCTGAAAGTCCGAGGGATCGTGGGTTAAATAGGATCCAAGTTTGCCCTCACCCCGGCCCTCTCCCAAGTTTGGGAGAGGGAGCAGGAGTGCTTAGTTATTTAATTCTCATTCCGAGGCATCTCTGCCATGATTGAAAGCCTAGAGCTGCAAAACGTCAAAAGTCATCGACACACCAAGTTCAACTTTGATTCATCTCGCCTACATGCGATCGTGGGTCAGAACGGCAGCGGCAAAACCTCTACGCTGCAAGCTTTGTGGTCTTTGGGTGACATTTTTGTACCAACAGGTATCTTCTTCCAAAGTGATTGGAGATCAGGAGTAGAATACCCAGTTAACATAAAGTTGGCCGAATTCTTCACCACATTGCAGGAACAGGAAACTAGAGTTACTGGGATTTACAACAATACCCAGGATTCAAGAGAATCCCAAGCAAAGTGGCGTATTGTCTACCAAGGCAAAGATAAAATCACTGGGTTTCTGAAGGATGGTGACCAGATCGAC
The DNA here is from genome assembly GCA_031375385.1 of Synechococcales cyanobacterium OTE_70_metabat_200. Lineage (GTDB taxonomy): Bacteria > Cyanobacteriota > Cyanobacteriia > Cyanobacteriales > Chamaesiphonaceae > JAAFHZ01. Next base: position 38,292 of record JANMHS010000031.1, read on the forward strand.
CATGAAGCTTGGCTAGAGATAATCACATCTACTATCCCCCTCAAGTTAATAGCTAGCAACCTAGCCCGACCATCATATAGTGAGAAAATCGCACCAGTGCTAGGAGCTAGCGGTGAAGGTCTGGCTTCTGCTCTGGACTATCTGCGGGATGAAGACCCCGATCGATTTGATCGCCTCCAAGGAATGCTGCGGCAGGTGGTACCGATCGTCAAAGGGATCAGCCTCAGACGCGCCCGGCTTGATATCGACCATCAACGCACCATTGAAATAGATGGTAAATCGATCGCCTACGCCGACAGCCAACCGGTGATGGGGAAAGAGGTGGTTTTCAATATGGCCACGGGCGATCGGCTCCCCGCCTCTGTGGTCAGTGAAGGTACATTGCTGGCCCTGGGCCTCCTCAGCGTCCTAATGAGTCCCCAACAACCCAAAATTGTCCTCCTGGACGATGTGGAGCAAGGGCTGCACCCTAAAGCACAGCGAGAACTGATGCAGGTTTTCAAGGAGATTATTCAAGCTTATCCTGACCTGCAAATTATTTTCACCACCCATTCCCCGTACATCATCGATGCCCTAGAATCCTCCCAAGTACATGTTCTGAGCACCGGCACCGATGGCTTTACCCAGACCCAGCGCCTAGACCAACACCCCGATGCTGAGTGGGCCAAGCAAACACTGACCACCGGCGAATTCTGGGATGCGGAAGGGGAGGATTGGGTTATGGGAGACAAGCATTGACTAGAGTTCCAGAAGTCATTGTCATTGGGGAGAGCGATGCCGATCTCAGAATTGCGATCGACCTAGCAACCAGAGTGTTGGTCGATGCCATCGATTGGTTAGAACCCGATTTGTTGCCTGGTTCCGTGACTTGGAGCGGCCTAACGCCGGGAACTGAAGGTTCCCATTGGCAGGACACAAAAAGTATTCTCGATCAAGCCCAGAAGCATGGGATAAGATTACCTCGGTACTTGAGCCATAGCAGTAAGACCCCCCTCAAAGCCGACGGTGCAGCTACCAAAAAAATCCTGAACTTGATCAATCAACTCCAACGCCAGCGAGATATTGGTGCCGTCATTTTCATTCGTGATTTAGATGACCAGCCTGAACGGCGATCTGGCCTAGAGCAAGCTCGGCAAGAGCATGGCAATCCATCACTGACCATTGTGATTGGGACAGCCGATCGAAACCGAGAGGCATGGGTACTAAACGGCTTCGAGGCAAAAAATTCTCAGGAAAAAAAAGTCCTTACTGCTATAGCCAAAGATCTCAAGTTTGATCCCTGCCAGGAAGCACACCGCCTCCAGGAGACATCCAAGATAGAACCTGAGCGACAGCGCAATCCTAAACATGTTCTTAAACAACTCACCGGCGGCGATCCGGACCGTGAGCAAAGCCGTTGGCAAGAAACCAATTTAGATCTTTTACAGCAGCGCGGCACTGCCACAGGCTTGACCGATTACCTAGTTGAAGTCAAGAAATACCTACCACGAATGATCTCTGGATAAATGCAACGATTCCAGATTCAAATTGATCAGACTACGTTGAGTATGGGCGATCCCCCCAACCCCCTTCTAGAAAGGGGGAGCCGGATTTAAGAACTGGCATGAAGGCTCTTAGGAAAAGTGAGATCCGGAAGTCCCCCTTTCGCAAAGGGGGATTTAGGGGGATCACCCACCTCAATCGCAGTCTCTAATCACCTTACTCGTTCAATACCAGCCTAAAATTGTAATCAATGTGCAAGTTATTCTTTCGTCTGTCCTAACCCGAAGCAGTACTCTGAAGCGATGCGCTACATCATTTTCCACAAACCCTATGGAGTCCTCAGCCAATTTACACCCGAGGGAGAACACAGTACCCTCAAGGACTATATCGAGGTGCCCGATGTTTACGCAGTGGGGCGCTTGGATACCGATAGTGAAGGGTTATTGTTGTTGACCGACGACGGTCCGCTTCAGCATCGCCTGACCGATCCCAAATTTCAGCATCCCCGCACCTACTGGGCACAGGTGGAACGTATTCCCGATCGACCGGCCCTAGAGCAACTATGCGCTGGCGTGACCATTGGGAACTATCGCACCCTGCCAGCCCAAGCCAGATTACTGGAAACAGCACCCTCACTACCGCCGCGCCAACCACCGATCCGGGAGCGCAAACAGATTCCCACCGCTTGGCTAGAATTAGTTTTGACCGAAGGAAAAAACCGCCAAGTCCGAAAAATGACTGCTGCCGTAGGTTTTCCTACTTTGCGTCTGGTTAGAACGGCGATCGGCTCCATTCCGCTAGCAGACCTACCATTGGGGAAATGGAGAGATCTGAGCGCAGCGGAGATTGCCCAGCTCAAAAAAATCTGAGCGCCCTTGGGGATCGGTTTACCCGTCCCCAACACAGGAGCAATCGCTAGAGGGCCTTACTGTTGGGGCTATAATTAAGAGCGGCGACCAGATCGTCCACTATTATCCCGGAGCTGTTCATGCTCAACGCCATCATTATTCTGTTGCTAGTAGCTGCTGCTGCTGGCATTGGTTACGACATTATTGATATTCTCCCGGCCCAGTTGATCACCCAGGTGAACAACCAAGAGGGCTTACGCATCGTGACCGCTGGCTTTGCCGCCTTTTTTGGCGGGTTGTTTGGGATAGTGGTAATTACGGCTTACCGGCGCTTGGAGCGACAGGTGCGAGCCATGCCGATCGATATGCTGCTCACCCGATCAATCGGTCTAGTGGTGGGCCTATTGGTAGCAAATCTGACCTTGGCTCCGGTGTTTTTATTGCCGATCGCCCCGGAGTTCTCTTTCCTCAAGCCGCTGCTCGCGATCTTGGGAAGTACCATGTTCTGCTACTTGGGTGTGACCTTAGCCGATGCCCAAGGCGGGGCTTTTCTGCGGTTATTCAGTCCCCAGAATTACGGCTCCATGCTGGTGGCCGAAGGTACCCTCCAACCGGTCAAGTCCAAAGTAATCGATACCAGCTCGGTGATCGATGGGCGGATTGAAGAGCTGATGAAAACTGGCTTTGTGGAGGGTCAGTTGCTGATTCCGCAGTTCGTGTTGCAAGAGCTGCAAATGCTGGCTGATTCCAGCAACGATCTGAAAAGACAGCGCGGTCGGCGGGGCTTAGATACCCTGAAGCGGATGCAGGATGAGTTTCCCGAGGCGATCGTCATTCATTCGGCCAACTATGCAGATTTGAATGCGGTGGACGACAAATTGATCCGCTTTGCCAGCGAAATCAACGGCATTCTGTTGACCAACGATTACAACCTGAGCAAAGTGGCTAACCTCCAAAAGGTGCCAGTCCTGAACATCAACGATGTGGCCCAGGCTCTCAGACCGATCTATTCTCCCGGCGACAGCCTAGATATCAAGATTATCAAAGAAGGTAAAGAAGCTTCCCAGGGTGTTGGATACCTGGATGATGGCACCATGGTAGTGGTGGAAGAAGGCAGTCAATACTTAGGCAACGAAGCGCGCATCGTGGTGACTTCAGCGCTCCAAACCTCGGCGGGCCGGATGATTTTTGCCAAGCCCTATACTTCGGCGATCGCCGGTTGAGCCATGACCCAAGCAATGAGATTTGCCGATGCGATCGAACTCACCCAGAATTTTGTCACCCAGCTCGGCAGCCAACAGTTGAAACCCCTCCAAATCTCCGACTTTGTGGGCAATCTGGTGGCCACCGCCGAGGGAGCTAGGGGCTTCTTTGTGGGCTACCTGACCAATGAGGACTCCATAGTCGATAGCCATCATCCAGCGGTGCTGGTGGGCCTCGCAGCCAATCGGGAGCTGGTTTCCGATTTGCTCATGAAGAACTTGGCTATGTCTACGGCCCAAGAGCTACATTTTCAGCGGCAGAGCCAGCCGGCCATGGCTGCCAATTCCCACTTGGTAGCGCAGCGCTCTCAACAGCTAATTGCCAAACTAGATTGGCCAGAGCTGTCAGAGCTATGTCAAAAACTGGCCCAAAGTGCCGCCCATGGCGATGGAGAATACGCCGAATTCCTGACTCGCTGGGGCTACGATCAGGAGCAAAGGCAAGCCATTCAGCGGATTATGAATGTAGTATCTGCTACCACATCTTGAAGATATCCTAAACTGTTGTATTATTCGCCCATAGCGGGTTTTATTAATTTGCCGTTTCATGAAAATCACTAGTAGATTTCTGCTGGTCGCATTAGTTTGGACTGGTTGGTTGGCCAGCAGCACCGAAAAATTAGCCGCAGTGACCGCAAATAACCTGCTGGCCAAAGGTACTACGGCCAATTCCGCTTTAGAGCGGGGTATTATGACCGAAATGAATAAGGCTCGGGCCAACCCACAGGCTTATGCTAAAATCCTCACCGATTGGCGACAGCGTTTCCGTGGCCGTCGGGCTAGGTTGGCCCCTCATCTTTTTCTAGAAACTAAGGAAGGCCCGGGAGCCGTAGACGAAGCGATCGAAGCCCTCAAAAAAACTGCGCCAGCCCCCAAGCTCAAGCTTTCTAACGGTCTGGTCGCTGCCGCTCGCGATCAGGTGAACTATCAAGGCAAGCTAGGATTAGTAGGCCACAGTGGCAAAAACCGCAGTACCCCCTTCGAGCGGATGAACCGCTATGGCCGATGGCTGCAAGCTGCCGGTGAAAATATTAGCTATGGCGCTAGCTCGCCAGGGGCGGTGGTTCGGGATCTGATTGTGGATGACGGAGTGCCCGATCGCAGCCATCGAGTCAACATGTTCCGCAAAGATTACCGGATCGCTGGCGTAGCCTGTGGCCCCCATAAAACCTATCGCATCATGTGCGTGATTGGATACGCTGCTGCCTACCAAGAACGTTAGGATTTGGGGAACTTAAGGCATGGCTTGCCCTCACCCCGCCAGATCCTTCGGCTCTGGCCCCCCTCTCCCAAATTTGGGAGAGGGGTTGGGGGTGAGGGCAAAATCCATGGCTAAACCTTCCCAAACCGGCGCTGCCGCTGCTGATAATCTACCAACGCCAAATGAAAAGCCCGCCGATCGAAGTTGGGCCATAGGGTATCGGTCACATAGATTTCCGAATAGGCCATTTGCCAGAGCAAGAAGTTGCTAAGCCGCATCTCACCACTGGTCCGAATCAGCAGATCCGGCTCCGGTAAGCCATGGGTATAGAGCTGCTGGCTCAGGGTGTTTTCATCGATATCGGCGGTTTCGATCAAGCCATTCTTGACCATTTCTGCCAGATTTTTACAGGCTTGCAGAATTTCTTGGCGACCACCATAGTTAGCAGCTACCGTGAACATCGTGCCTTGATTGTGGCGGGTGGTTTCTTCGGCCTTGGCGATCTCTTCGCGCAGGGAGCTAGGCAAAGCATCGATCTGACCGATGAAACGAATGCGCACTTGCTCCGCATTCATTTCCGCCAGTTCTCGCCGGAGCACCCGCTCGAACAAGGTCATCAAAAAGTCCACTTCTTCTAGCGGCCGGCCCCAGTTTTCCGTAGAAAAAGCATAGGCGGTGAGAGCCGGAATCCCCCAGTCCTTACAACACCGCAGCAAATCCTTGAGCATATCCACGCCCTTACGATGACCCACGATCCTAGCTAATCCTTGTTTCTTGCCCCAACGACCGTTGCCATCCATAATGACAGCCACATGCTGGGGCAGCTTAACTCGATCGAGGTCGGCAGGTAGTTCTAGTAAGCTGTCAGTTTTGGACATCATGCAGCGAAATCACTTTTTGGCTTTGAACATCGAGAGCAGGAACCGCCGTCGCCAGCCGGTACGCAAAAATCGCCGCCAGCCAGTGATCCTGGTTTTTTGCTCACTCTCTGGAATGAGTTGAGATTCCAGAATTTCTTTCAGTTTACTGCTTGTTAGGGGCCGGTTGAGCGATCCCTTATCCGCCAGTGAAATAGAACCGGTTTCTTCCGATACCACCACACAGAGACAGTTGGCAAACTTTTCTGTCACGCCCATGGCCGCCCGATGACGAGTCCCCAGTTGAGCGGAGACGGCCTGGATCGAAAGTGGCAATATCACGCCAGCAGCGGCTACCCGATCGCCCCGGATCAGCACGGCTCCATCGTGAAGCAGGGTGGTCGGCTGAAAAATAGTCTGCAATAGCTCTTTGGTCAGCTCCGCATCCAGCTTGATGCCTGGCGATGAGAAATCCCGATCGTCCAAAGGCGAGCTGGTTTCTATGACCAACAGTGCGCCAATCCTTTTCTGAGAAAGGTCTTTGACCGCTTCCACCATGGTGTCGATCGGCGAGGCCGTGCGGCTATCCGTACGCTTGAGCGATCGAAACAAGTAAGTGAGGTCCCCGCGCCCCAACTGTTCCAGGAAGCGCCGAAATTCCGCCTGGAAGAAAATAGACATAGCCAGAGCCGAGCCGATCACCAGTTTTTCTAGGGCAAAGTACAACAGGGTGAGCTGGAATTTTTTACTGATGGCAGCGGCCACAATCAAAATCACCAAGCCGCGCACGATCCACAGGGTGCGCCGATCGCCGATCGCCAAAAAGATCACGAAAACCAGGGCCACCACAAGCCCCAGGTCGATGCCTTTCATCACCCAGGTGCCGATCGTGGCCCACTTAATATTCCAATCTGCTATCTGCCAATTCACACAAAGTCGCCGCTGCCGTACCTAATCGATTCTACGTTAGGTTCGATCGCTTCACCAAGTAATTCCGAGCAGTTGGTTTTTATGCTGGATTGGCAGGCATTGATGCCACTAACGATTGCTATCGTAATCTCTCCTAAAGACTTTTTGGCTCAGGGAAACCACCTTAGGTGTTAGCGGTGGTAAACCTACGGCATCATTGAAGCTAGTGTCGAAGGAGAAATTCCGCAGGGGTGGATAGTAGTAAGAGTAGTCACCAAGACTGGCTATATTGGTCAGGTTAGGAGCACCAATTCTACCGGGCAGGTAGGTGCCGCTAAATTCTTGGGGAGTACCTAGACTAATAAAAGAGCCGAGGTAAGTCAGGGGTACATTTTGCCAGTCTTCTAACATGCGGATGTAATTATTCAATCCTCCCGAATAGCGGAGGGGTGATTTGGTGATGTCGGTGGCATCCGTACGGCTCAGGAAAGCAGCATTGATGGTGGTGGGCGTAGCTATGGGCAAAGCCCCAGCCGTTAGGTCGCCGCAGCTGATGAAGCGATCGGGGTTACTACAGGCATTGGAAAGTACGGCAATGGTGTCACCCATAGTTGCGGAGGGTTTCCGATCGATGGTGTTGTAATCTCCTTGCAGGTAAATGGCTTGATCGGTGGCTATGGTAAGTGCATTTGGTAAATCCCGGCCACCGGTAAAGCCAAAGCCATAGATGCTTTGCTTAGCAGTGTAAGGGAATGCGGTTTTATCGATATTAAAGTGCCAAACAAAACCACCTTCACTCCGATCGGCACCAGCTAAGCCAAAGCGCCGAATGCTTTGGACTGGAGCACTGACATCGGCCGCCTTGCGGGCGAAGATATCACTGTTCACCGGATCCCCTGTTTCGTCATTGGGGTCCGTAGCATTGCCAGCAGCATCAAAGTCTTTGGTGCGACCATCTCGATTCCAGACCGTCAGGCTCTGGATATTGGTTTGGAGCACCTGAATGTTCCGTCCTTCGCGGCGATCGTTGACCGTTACAACTTGAAATGGTGCAGGCAAAAAGCAGTTGCCGCGCATGGATACAATATCTTTGGGCGTAGCAGCCATGATTGCAGTGATTCTTGCTGCTGACTGTTTGGCCTGTTTCTTCTTTTTAATTCCCCCAGCTGATAAATTCAGATAGTTTTGGAAGGTAGTCCGGAGAGTGTTGCCACCACTATCGGCTAGTGGCCCAGCGAGGCTGGAGTAAGGGACTGGGCTGGACTGAGCGAGGACGGCTCCGTACATTGCCATTACCACATCATCCATTTCTGCGGTCGTCATCCCTAAGCTAGTCAGGCTGGCGGGGGCTGTCTGTACGGCCCCACAAAAAGCTCTTTGCTCATCATCATTCATTGTACTAGCCATGACGGGCTGGCGCAGGCTCCGCAAAAATTTGTCCGCCAGGTCTGTCATAGTTCCGCCGAGCCCCTTAGCAGCAAGCTTGAAAGGAACATCTTTGAGGTCAGTTTTTGGGGTGAATTCCACCCGCAGATCGGCTTTATCGTAGTATTCTCCAGGCTGACCGGTGGCTGGGTCTACTTTGCTGAGAAAGCCCGGTTGCGGAACATTTAAGCGATCGACCTTAGGCCGCAGTTGACCGCTGGAGTTGTTAATATCGGCGCTGTCAATAAGATGATTGGCTTGGCTCCAAGCAATGCCCGTATCGATCCCATTACCATTGCCCAACAGGATTCTGTTCGTAGTACGGGCGAAGTAAGATACAAAACCCATGGAGTTGTACATATCTTGGACGCTGGTGACATTACCTTGCAGAGTAAGATCGCCACCAGGAGCCATGAATAGCTTGCTATTCGTATGCACTGGCCCATTGATGCCCATATTGGGCGTAGGGTTTATTTCTAAATCATTTTCATAGAAGGCCGCAAATTGAAAGAGAGGAATCACATTGCTGTTGAATTCCATGTTTAGAAGTGTTTGGGCCGAAACTTCTATCGCCCCACCTGGGTTTTGCCGAACGGCCGTAGAGTAAATGCGATAGTTGTAAGTTAGGGTGTTAAGACCAGCCCAAGGCTCGCCATTGGGTATTTTTCTTTGGATTGGATTGATGGCATTGGGTTGAATAAAAGTGTAAGCAGTATACTTAGCTTTATTTTTGTCACTTTTCTGAGTGGCATCCAAAATACCACTAGCACTTTCTAACTGTTCGTAATAGTCATAGTCTTTACTATTACAGGCAAAATCCCCAGCACCTTGGTCGCCAACACTACCAGCAATGCAGTTGTTCATTCGCTCCAGCACGTTGGTGCCAGTCGGAGCAGTACCAACGGGCTGAGCAAATCCTTCAAACTTAGCATGAGCACTAGAAGCTCGTCGATTCATTTCCGACTCTGCTGCATAAAAAGTGCTGCCACCATCGACGATTGCTGCGGAACTAGCCCGATAGAGCTTAGTAGAAAACAGATAGACACTGAGTAAGCTAAAAACCAGAATTGCCATAATAGAGGTGACCAACATGGCATAGCCTTCTCCACCAGTTCGCCAGCTGAGGCTCTTCAGCAATAAAAACAGGGTACGATCAAATTTTTTTCTGTCCATGGGATAGCCACTCATTTATGCAATTAATCTCATCGAAACTCAATGGTCAGGTCTGCCAGCAAAAAGAAGAGTTTAACTAGTACGAATAGTTTTGAGGCTCACTCCAGCAGCAATGTGGGCTGTCTACTTATGAAACCCAAATTATTGGGGAAAGTTACTACTCAGGGTATTAGCACTGCACGACCTGGGAAGCTCGGTCACTACCTCTGCCTCGGCTTATAGCAGTCAGGCGGTGGGAGCCATTGCATCCATTAAAGTTACGAAAAACAATTGTGCGTGTGACCGAGATCAGTGCAGAAGAGCGATCGGATTGCCAAAATAGCTTTTTCAGCCAATTGGATGATTTCTCCAGAAAATAGCCGCAGAATGGCCGATGACGCTTAGTTACTTCTTTTTTGGCATAAGATCGAGCTTTTTCAAGCCAAAAAGCCGCTAGAGACAAGGTTTATCATCTTGTCTCTAGCGGCTTTTTTATGAGTCAATCTTAGTTTTGACCTTGGACGTTGTAGTCACGGCGGAATACTTTTTGCTTCAAGTAAGAGGCCCGAGGAGTCATGGGGGGCAAACCGCCAGAGGAGTTAAAATCTCTATCAAAGCCCCAAAACCTTCTCGGTGGAACATAGTAAGAACCGTTCCAAGCACCACTAAATTCAGTAGGAGTACCCAAGCTCAGGATAGAACCACGATATACGAAACGATCCTTATCGCCGGCGGCGGCAGTACCAGTATCATCACTCCAGTTTTCTAGAAAACGGACATAATTTTCTAGCTGTCCCGATTCTCTGGATGAAGTAGCTACGTCTGTCCTAGATAAGAAACCAGCGCGCACCACTGTGGTTACAGCATTGTTTGTACCGGTAGTTATCATACAATTTATCCGATTGTTATTATCAGAACAAGCATTAGAGAGAATGCCAATCGTATCCGACAAAATCGATGACGGTCGCTTTTCCCGGGAGGGCGAAGTGGGACTGCTAAAGGGGTCACCTAGGCCAGGAGTGAGCTCTACCCCATTGCTATCCAAACCCGCATCCCCAGCAATTGAGCTAGGATTATTAAAATCTCCCTGAAGGTAAACAGCTTGATCGGTGGCGATCGTCAGAGCACCAGGCAAGCGTCTAGCACCATTGAAAGCAAATCCATACTTACTTTGGCCCGGCGAATAAGCATACGCTGGGTTGGCTTTATCAATAGAAAAATGCCAAACCAAGCCGCCTTGCGTAGTATCGGAAGAGCCCAGACCCATGCAATCATAGCCACAGGGGCTAGCTGCCTTGACCGGATTGCTAACAACAGGTAAGGCACTTGCGGCCGCATTATCGGCTACGCCTGTGTTTCTAGGGAAGAGGAGGTTTGCCGCTGACTGCAAATTAGAACCATCCCAGTAGCGACCATCTCGATTCCAAACGGTCAGACTATTGATATTAGACTGGAGAATGTTGATATCACGAACTTCTCGCCGATCTCTTTTGAGCATTATTTGCATCGGGGCCGGTACGAAACAGCCGTTATCCAAGGCAGCAATCTGGTTGAGGGGGGTTGCCAGAATGATGATGCGCTGAGCGGCAGTCAAGAAGGATAAGGCATTTAGCTCATTTGTTAGATTAGTCTTCAACACGCTGCCAGTAGGTGCTACCAACTGAGTGGTAGTATAATCCAAGGGCACATTAGTTAAATCTACTGGCAACTTAGCAATGGCTTTTTGCAGAGCCTCTACAACTTGAGGTCCTTGCACCGCTGTTAAAAAACTGAGGCTAGCCGGAACTGCAGGTATGGCATCGGCTCTTGCCGCAGCAACAGTTATAGTCCCACTAGGACTCGTAGCAGTTGCACCAGTGCCAGGATCGTTTCTATTAGTTAGAATAGTACTAGAACACAATCGAGTTATTTCAGCTAGTCGATTGTCACTGGCATGCACTTGGGTTCGCACCAAAACTGGCTGCATCAAGCTTTTTGCAGCCGCAGCATTCAAGTCCACACCAAAAGCCCGAACCTTGATGGGGTCATTGGTATTAGGGGCAAAATCCACCCGCATATCCGCATCTCTATAGTACACTCCAGCTCTCGACAAAAAATCAACGGGAGGTAGGGTTAGAGTCCTTTGGTTGGGACGAAGCAGACCACTATTAGCTATTTCGGTCGGAGTAACCAGGGTATTAACAGCAGTGGTGTTTCGGAAGGTAGTACCACCAGCAAAATTAATATAACCAGATTTCCTGGTTTTGAATTCCAGAGATTTGTAGATAGATCCAACAGTAGTAACATTGGTATTAAAGGTCAAGTTACTACCATCTGGAGCAAGCAATAAATCACTATTAGTATGCACCGGCCCATCAATGGTGAAATCTGGTCCGTTGGCAATTTCTAAATCGTTTTGATAAAAAACCGCGAACTGGAAAAGAGGAATCAGGCGATTATTAAAATCCATTTGCAGCATGGATTGCGCCGTAACTTCGGGGTCTCCGTTATTAACTCTTTTCAAGGCCGTAGTATATACACGGTATCCATACTCCAGAGCATTGAGGCCAGCATAATCGTCCCCAACAGGTATTCTGGCTGTTTCAACCTGCTGACTACCTGCCGGCGAATAGCTAGTAATATCACGTACAAAGCTATAAGCTCGGTACTTCATGTTAGCCTTGTTATCTCTTTTTTCCACCAAGGAGTTATCCTGGGCCGCAACCACCGACTCCTTGAAATCGGACTCGGACATCCTACATTCAAAGTCATTAAACTTCCCATTCCCATCGGCTACGGGAGTTGCATCAGATGTAGGATTAGAGTTAATACAAGCCTGCATTTGCAGAGCTGGGTTCCCCCCGGTGGGAGAGGTTCCTGCCGGCGTGCCAAAATCCTCGAACTTCAGCCGCACCTTATGTGCTCTTTTATTCAAGCCATATTCTGCTGCATAGAAAGTAGTACCAGAATCCACCATTGCAGTTGCCACCGATTTATAGAGATTGGTGGAGAACAAGTACACGCTTAACATACTGAAAACCAAAATCGCCAAAATAGACGTTATTAGCATAGCATAGCCACTTTGGTTGCTAGTATTCCTGAGCTTTTGGACATGCAGCAGTAGTCGCCAGAAATAGTGAATGTTTTTGTGGTTGTTCATGGTATTCCAAAAATTATCGTTTACTCTTTTTTTTGCAGCAATCAATTTAGTCAATCAATCGAATCCTTTACAATCAGCTAGCTTCTCCTCTTCGCAGACATGATGTTGCGGGGGTAAAACTTCCCTTCGACGATCAGCTTCTCTTGCTCTGTGGCCGATAGACTTGCAAAGCTTTTGCCCTCGGGATGAATAGTGCGCAGCTTAATATTTAATCCTTGGATGTTTTGCCATGTCTCACTTGCTGTGGGAAAATTGGTATTAGGGGATAGGGATGAGACGATGTCGGCTGGAGTTGTTCCAGGAGGAGGACTGGCCACCGGAGTTCGAATAGATGTAGTAATATCCATTCGCTCTATGTTGGTTGCAATTGTTTGGAAAGATGTGAATGGATAGTTTGGATCGTCAGGGACAACAATCGTTGCCGGACAATTGGTATTTACAGAGTTAATCCACACTTTTAATTCATTGTCGCAGATTAAATACTGTCTTTTCTCAACAATATAAGCAGTGCTATTTACAGGGAAGTTCTCTGTGGTAGTAAATGACTCCGTCACAATGGACACTACATTCTTAGCTGGATTCGCCTTGTCATAGTCATCAGGGGTTTCTGAAATATAGACAAAAGGCTGTATCTTGCCATTAAGATTATGGATGATTCCGGGCCGTTTCAGGAGGCCCACCCTGTCTTTACACCATTCCTGCGTCTTGTTCGGGTAATTGTTGCATTTTGGCTTGGTAGCATCAGGACTAGAGCCAATAGCTTCTGGGGTACAAGAAGAATTCGTGATATTAAAACTATTATTATTAGAAGAAGTAGCAAAACCTGTTGCTGTCGTGCCAGCAGGGAGCGTCTGACATACTGGCAATGGCTCTGTAATAGCTCTATAAACGATCAGCTTAGAGCCTTTAGCACCATCATTGATAATTTGAACGACTGGGAAGCTAGCTTCATTTATTTGTTCTCCAGCTTGCCGAATGTCATTACTAATAATATCCAGAACCGAGGAAAGCTTTTGCCCAGTTTCAATATTGTTTCTATCCGCCGAGAAATCTTTTTGGGTATTAGCAATTGCCTGCAAGGCCAAAGCACTAACTGTCAAGGTTACGGCGATGCCGGCCATTAGTTCAACGAGGGTGAATCCACTTTGCGAATCCAACTCTTTTTGGGCAATGTTTCTGTAATTATTCATTTCACTGTAGATTGATATTGGATTGTCGGTTAGCCTAGCGTTGCGATCGAGCTATTTTCTTGCGTCATCTAAAGTTGGTAAATCCAGCGGTCATCTCGTAAACCACACTGCCACCTCTGTCCAGCACTTCCACTCGAATTTTCTGATAATTATCATTACATTCACTAGGAACACCCGTAACCACTTCGCAATAAAAAACCCTAGCTTTATAGGTACGCCCCATTACCTTATATTCATTCTTTGGAATGGTTGTGTTGCTGGCTACAGCAGTAGCTCCATCGGAGGAAATAACTGCTCCAGCGGCAGAAGCAGTCGGGGGCTGCTTGGCAATATTCTGAAAGGGAATTCCACGTAAGTCGTCAAATATCTGCTGCGACACCATTAAGGAGCCGGTGCGAACTTCACTCTTGATATTGTTCATTTTAGAGTACAAGAACAAAGGCATCGCATAAGCTAGGCAGACTCCTAAAGTCGTCAGAGCAATTGTAGCTTCAATCAAACTAAATCCTTCAGCCGTAGGTACCTGATTGGTAGCCTTCAATATTTTCTTCATGTTTTTTTCTAATTTCATAGCAGCATCACTCCACAGCAAAACAATAAGTATCATTACCCTTGAAAATCAATCATTAATTCAAATCCTGATCCATAGTTCCACCAGGTATTAGATTATAATTTTTGTCGTAAGCTTGACGGCTAACATCCCCCACCTTACTAATATTTACATTGGCAGCCACAGCAGTGTTCCGCTGCTGTACATCTATTATGCGCAGACCGTTAGTGATGCTAGAGGTTTCTCCTCTACCATTGAAGCAAATTCCTTTGCTATCGGGAGCAGATGCAGAAGCAGGAGCTGGAAAACTTTGTACTTGTATGGACTCCGGTAAAACAAAGTCTTTTTTAACATCATGTCGCCAAGGCGAATTGGATTCGTTTAAAACTGAATTTGTACAACTACCATTCGGGAGAAACTCTACTTTCAAATACTGCTCTTGTTGACCACTTGCAAAGGTTCTACCAGTATTGGCCACATTAATGCGATACGGATTGCCAGAATTGGCTCTAGCCGAAAGATTAACTGTTTTCACAAGGGTTTGAATAGCCTTGACAGAGCCTTTAAGTTCCCTTTTTTGCGATAACATCGAAGGAACTGCAATCCCGGCTAGAATTCCGACGATCACTGTCACAATCATGACTTCTATCAAATGAAATCCTGAAATCTTAGCAGAGCTGGAGCTTTTCATAAAACGAGTAAGTAGGTAATCTCAAGAAATGGAGGTATAAGCAGACCACTACTAGTAGGATGCCCAAATTTGTTTGATCGATCTCTGCACCGGCGCAATTTTCGTGAATCATGCTGGGTCAACAGCTGATCGCCCATATCAGCCATTATTCGTATTTTTACGGATAGTGCCTGTGACAAATGTCACGAAGATTTATGGCTGGGGTACAAAAACCCCGTATTGCTACTTTCTATCCCAACGATTCATCATCAGGGACAAAAAAATCCCCTAGCTTACCTAGGAGATTAATAAACAGGTTTTCTGCTGTTTAGCCGAGAGCTTTGAGTACATCATCGGCGTGAGTGGAAGTATTGACGCTTTCGTCTACGAGGACGATTTTGCCAGATTCTTGGAGGTCGATCGCATAGGTGACTCGCTTGGCATAGCCGCCAGCATCTACCTCATAGGCTTTAGAGAGCGCCCCGCCCACATCAGCCAAGAGCGGGAAGGGCAGACTGAATTTGGTGGTGAAGGCTTGGTGAGCTGCTTCGTCATCTTGGCTCACCCCTAGCACCACAATGCCTTTCTCTTGATAAACAGAGTAATTGTCTCGGAAGCTGCAAGCCTCCTTGGTGCAGCCGGGCGTGTCATCTTTTGGGTAAAAATACATCACCACCTTCTTGCCCTTCAGGCTAGCCAGGGTGACGATATTGCCGTTGGTGTCTTTAACGCTAAAATCCGGTGCCACTGTACCTACGGTAAGAGCCATGCTACTCAATCCTCTGTAACTGCTGCATCATTTTAGTCGGTTTTGCCAACCTATGGAAATTCTTAGACTCCGATTAGTTCCTGAGCCTCAATGGTAGTTACGGCATTCACCGCTGTGGGCAATGGCTCGAACTGAATGTTCTGCTGCCAGACCGCAAAGATTCGATCGCGGCCATCTTGCCAAGTTTCCGAGTCGATCACGTGGATCTTGGTCTTTTTGCCCTTGTGATTGGTAGTGGATTTCAGCACCTTCAGCTTCATGCCCAACAGCCCCAAGAACTTGCCCAGAATCGTAATGGTTGCTTCCTTACCCAAGGACTTGCTATCTACGGAGAGGTGCAGGCCGATCGCCCGCTTGATGTGCTGGCTACAGAGACAAGCCATCCGCTGCAAGGCCACCAGATCCGGATCATCGGCCCGGAATTCTCGCGTCAGATCCAGCAACTCCGGGATCCCCAAAGCCACCAGACCTTGGATCTTCAGGGTGTAGTTATTAATATCCGGCAAAAATACCTGACTCTCCGGCTGTGCCGCTGCCATTGCCCGACTCTGCCCCATGAATTGCTGGTGATAGGTCAGATAGAAATGGGTGAGCAGTTGACCGTAGTAGCCCTGCTCGTCCTTCAGCTTCAGGTCCGCAGTGACCTTGACGCCATAGCGCTGTTTCAGCATGTACTTACTGACCTGCTGGCGCTCCGCTTCAGTGAGGAAGCGCTTGCCCGTGAGGAACTGGTACTGATTGGGTGAAATATCCGTGGCCGCGGCCACGGCCTTGGCCCCTTGCAGTTTACCCTGTTGCTGAATGTTCTTAGTGGTGTCCTTGATCAGCTGATGCTTCTTGCTCTGGGCACCCACCTGTTGCTGCAGCGCAAAGATCTCACTCATCAGGCGCTGGGCTTCCTTCTTATCGGTCTTGGCAGCAGCGACTAGCGCTTGACGCAGATCGGCCAATTTTTCTCGATCGCTGTTGCCGTCGATATTCTGGAGCCGATGACCTTCCAAGAGCAGTCCGGCCCGAATCGATTCTCGATAGAGCGTAATAGAGGCATTAATCCGCGCTGCAAACTTCGACCAAGCCCGCAGGTGCATAGGATCGTAGACCAAGGGCACATCCACATCGATCTTCTGGTGGGGGCACATCAGAGCATAGCTTTCCTTGTGGTTTTCTTGGTACCAAAAGGCCAAACTGCGATAGTTGTTGCTACCGCTGCCCAGGAGGCTCAGGCCGCGCTTGGTACACCACACATGGCGAGGCACGTTGGCCCGCACCCGCGCCAGGGCCTGCCGCACTTCCGGATCCGGGATCACCCCTTGGAACAGACCATAAACCCGATCGAAGTGCTCCACATCAATGCTAACTCCAGTGCCGAGGGTGGGGGTCACAAATACCGCATCGTATTCGGTGACTCGCTCATTCACCTGCTCCACGAAGTTGACCGCCGCATGATCGGCGGTATTGGTAGTTTGGCTACAGATCACCAAGGTCTTGGTGTACTGATTTTCCAGGTGCTGGAGCTGGTTGCGAATGTACTTATCCAGAGTGTCGGAGCCATAGCGGCCCGATCGACTGTCGGTGGTGACATAGCATTTGTGGCCCGCCAATAGATCTTGTTCCAGTTGTCCGATCAGCGCCGTGGGATTGGGGGTGTCATAAAAATGCACTTCCCAGCCCAGTTCCGGCTGCCATTCGTTAATCGCGATCCAGGGTTCGACTTCGTTAGCAGCCAAGTTGGCGAGATAATCGATCGACACATCCGACAGATCCGCATCCTGAGCCACTACCAGACCACCGGAAGCGATCACCTTAGAGATCAGTTGCTGAAAGGTTTTGAGAATGATCAACCGCTTGCTCTTGCAGGTGGAGCTGTTCAGCAGGTGCCAGAGAGACTGCTCTACCTCATCCAGAATGACAATGCCCCCCAGCCAATGTTCGGGGTTCAGCTTCCAGAGAGAATCGAGGCAAAGACCCAAATTAGAATGGTCCTCTGCTAATTCTCGGTCTCCCTTCAAGGTGGGCTTCGCTGATTTTTTCTCTGCCAAGTTGGAGTTAATCCAGTTCACCCCAATTCGTTCGCAGAGAAAGCGACCCAACTGAATCCGGTGGGTCAGGAGCAATACCGGGCGCTGCTCGGCCTGGGCTTTTTCGATCAGGGGGATCAGGGCGGTGGTTTTGCCAGTGCCCTTGGCCGACTTGATCCCAGCAATACCACTAGTCGGGAAATCGATGCTATGCAAATAGCGTTGGTGCAAGGTCACCGCCGCTGGATAGGTCAGGCGGTGGTGGGGATGGGTGCGGGCTAAGTCCGTCTCCAAATCCAAGGCTGCTTCGTAGATTGGCCCGAAAGCCTCTACACCTTGGGCCTTCAAGAATTCATCAACGCCCTTTTCCTTGCCTGGTAAGCGAATTACCTTGACCCCACAGTGGCTCTGCTGACAAACTTCGCCGAGGTGGGCGATCGCCCGGTTGACCGCGTCGATGGTCTTAGGCTTGGTTTCATAGTCGAAGCAAATATAGACCTGGGACTGCTGAGCTAGCAGGATAGCCAGTTCTGGAATCAGTTGCCGATCGACCATGTTCCCGGCCGCATCCTTGCGCACCCGATAGCCGCTATTGATCCCCGGTAGACCGATCGCCACATAGCCGTGGCTGAGCAGGGATGCGGCCTTCTTGGCTCCCTCGCAGATAATAATCGGCAGCTTGTGCTTCATGACCCAGGGCCAAAAACCTTGATCGCCTTTGGCGCAAGCGAAGCTATCAGTAGTGCCATTGGCCACCTCTGGCGGCAGCTTTTTGCCGTGACGCTGGGCGACCTGCCGCCAAGTTTCCAGATCCACCCGTAAACAAAATAGCCTGGTGGCCATTTGGGGTGGGTGTTCGTACTTAATGGTTTTTCCTTCTTTGTCGCGCTTGGGCCGATCGGGCTTAAAGGTACCCCATTCCATCGGTTGCCATTCGGCTATCGGATCTAGCCCCGCGCACCACCAGCCCCCCTGAGCGCAGTTTGTGTAGCGCCGAACCCAGCCCGGTGTAACTTGCCCGAGGTTGTTACGGGGGAGGTCAGGGGAAATAAATAGATAGTCGTAGCAATCTTTACCAGCCAGAGAGCGAAAATTGAGACTGGCTAGACCCGGTGCGATGCCGCTACTTTCCACTAATTCAGCGGCATGCTTGGGGTCTAGAGAGGGTAGTTGCATAGGTGGCGCGTTGTCAGGGAGTCATATTGTAGTCTGAATTGACGGCTGATAGTGCGATCGGTCACCTTTGCTACCCAAGGATATATGGCGATCGAAGTATAGCTAAAACGCTACATTTAGTAGGAGACTATTTGTATTAAGTATTTCGATCGGCTTTTGTTCTATGATGAAAAGTTAGAGATTTTTTCCTAGGGAAAAGTCCAAATTGTAACCGCTATCCCTAGCGTTATTGATTTTGCAAAAAAGTTTTGGTCGAACTATTGCCAAACGCTGCGACCTCTGCTTATAATGAGAAAAGTGTCCTAAAAAATACTGACTTTCCTCGATAGCTCAGCGGTAGAGCAATCGGCTGTTAACCGATCGGTCGCAAGTTCGAATCTTGCTCGGGGAGTACATAAATAAAGAGCTGGCCTTGGCCAGCTCTTTATTGCTTTTTCGTCATTCTCGGCAGTGGACTGCTCCAGCGAACCCAGGGGAGGCCCGGCGCTGGAACTCCGATCCACAACTTTTCGTGGGCCTACTTTTTCGGTTGACGAGTTTGTAGAAACTCCGGAATATCCAGACCACTTTTCTGGGGAGCCTTGGTTTCTGGAGGCATGCTAGGGGTAGAGCTGCGCCGCGCTATGCCGCTGGCCTGGATGGCTTTAGCCATACTGGCCGGAACTGGCTGGGCCTCACCAGTAAAGCCCGTAGCAATTACTGTGATATGGATTTCTCCCTGCATCCGATCATCTAGTACCGCACCAAAAATAATATTGGCATTGGGATCTACCGCTTCGTAGATCGCCTCAGCAGCAGCATTCACTTCATGTAGGGTCAAGTCCGTACCACCAGTGATGTTAAAGACCACACCGCGCGCACCTTCGATCGAAGATTCCAGCAACGGCGAGGAAATCGCCATCAGCGCCGCTTCGCGGGCCCGAGACTTACCAGAGCCAGTACCGGTACCCATCATTGCCGATCCAGCATCGGCCATCACCGCCCGCACATCTGCAAAATCCACGTTGACTAGGCCGGGAATCATAATGATATCGGAAATACCTTGGACACCAGAGCGCAGTACATCATCGGCCAAGCGGAAAGCTTCTTGGACAGGTGTTTGCTCGGAGATCACCACCAGCAATTTGTCGTTAGGAATACCGATCAACGTATCCACCCGGCTCTGGAGGGCCGCAATGCCCTCTTCGGCTTGGTTGGTGCGTCGCCGACCCTCAAAGGTAAAGGGTTTGGTCACCACACCCACGGTCAGAGCACCCATTTCTTTGGCTACTTCGGCCACGACTGGAGCTGCGCCGGTGCCGGTGCCGCCACCCATCCCAGCAGTAATAAATACTAGGTCTGCACCTTCGATCGCCGCCGCAATTTCTTCACGGGACTCTTCCGCGGCTTTTTGGCCGATCGCCGGGTTCCCGCCAGCGCCGAGTCCGCGCGTCAGCTTTTGGCCTAACTGCAACCGACGATTGGCATTGGCATGGGATAGGGACTGGGCATCCGTATTCATGGTCCAAAACTCGATGCCCGTAATATCACGCTCAATCATGCGGTTGACAGCATTACTGCCGCCACCACCGACCCCAATCACTTTAATTCTGGCCATGTTGCCAGGAATAATTTCATCAAACATCGGATCGGTGCCAGACATAGGGTTATTGAATCCTGGATAAGAAATGGGGTTAGGCTTACTCATGTGGGGCTGGGTGGCTGGAAACCTATAGGAAATTGTCAGCGAGAGGGTATTAAAACAGTTAATTATGCCATTGATGCACTAGTTTAAAGCCAAAAGTACATGATCTCCAAGAATTTTAATTTTACTCAGAGATTTGAGTGAATTTCCGTAGCATTACGTAGTAAATTCAGCGATCTTTTGAAGGTAATTTTGAACTATTTTTTTGATTCTCTTGCAGAGAGGCTTTGCCAACGGTAGTTGAGTTGTGATTGCTTTGCAGCTGAGGGGAATTGGGGTTCTCCAGGTCTAAATATAGCACCGTTGCTGGATTAGAATATTGCTGCCAGTCACGCAATTTGTACGCCTCTTGCAATTGTTTGTAAATTTTAGTTCGATCGAAGGTGCCAAGGCGAAGATTGCCAATTTCCGACTTCAGAATGAGGTTGAGCGAATCGCGACAATCAATTTCTTGAATTTTAACCGGGCTTTGGGCAACGGCTTGGTATAGATCTGGCCAGTTGGGGCAAGACTTATCGCTAGAAAGGAGCTTGAGCTGCGGCGTTTGGGCCAGATCCAAGCGATAGCTAGTGATGGGCAACCATTGGCCCTTTTCGTCCAACATGCCGGCGGCAGCCTTGGGCGTACTGGGTTCGACGAGAGCTACGGGCTGTCGATCGCGCACCTGCACTGTAATCCGGGGTGGGACTAGCTCACGATGGACGGTGGCGGCTAGAATACTGCCCCTTTCCATGAGATTGCCATGGAGGACTTGAGGCTCCACCTGCAGCAAAGAAATCGGGTATTTGAGGCCCAACATATCGCGCACGGCAGTTTCGGTCAGGGCCCGGTTGCCCTGAATGAGAATTTGTTGGGGTTTGCGAATTGTCCAATCGGGCCGCCCGATCGCCCAATACAAACCACCACCGATCGACAGCAGTAGCAAAGTCTGCCAACAGACTTTCAAGGTATAGACTCTTCTTTCGCGGCGCAGTCGGCGACGACGGTTGCGCAGTTCTGCGGGAGATAGCGATGAGTACATGGACAGGGGTGTACCGACTTTTTGTTTATCTTAAGCCGGAACCGTCGCTCAAGGAGATGCCGGTGGAGGGACGATCTCCGTCTCCACTAGTTGGTTTTTCGTGCCGGTTACCACTACATTTTGGTCTTGGAGTTTGCCGACTCCCTCCGTACCAGTGAGCACCAGCTTCGGATCGAGCTGTTGGTAGCGCACCCCACCGCGCCCGACAATTTGTTGGCTATCGATCGCCCAGGTGATATTGTCGGCCCTCAAATTGGCTTGGTTCTTAGTAGAGGTACCTTGGGCATTACCGCTGAGAGTGGCTACATTGTTCTTGAGATCGATATTGCCTTGGTTTGCCTTGAAATTAGCCTGTTCTTTGACATAGAAAATTTCCAGCCCATTGCTGGCCGTAATAGTTTGCCGAGGAATATTCCAACGGGCTAAGTTGGCCGAAATTTGCAAAGGTGGCTCGCTGCCCGTGAAGCGAATGTTGTCCCGGAGGGCGATCGACTCCTTGGGCACATCCCAAGTGCCACTGTTGGCAGTCACCTGCATGGACTGGGTCAGGGAATTGAAGCGGAGCTGACCGGAGAAATCAGCCACTCGACGGTCTAGGTTGTAGGCCACGCGCTCGGCAGTCAGCTTCTCAATCAGCTGGTTGTCACGGAACCGCTCGGCCAATAGTGTTTTGTTGCTACTAATAGTCTTGCTATCCACTTCCCAGAGTAGATAATTGGTGGTCAGCCGCAGGTTCTCGGCGGGCACAAGAGTCACTATTTGGTCGAACATTTCCAGGCGGCGCTGGCGGCTGGTATACTCACCACGCTGGCCGGTAGCACGGGCCTGAGGATTACTGGCGTTGATGTTTTTGCGAATACTGAGCAGGTCTTTAGATGCCTGCCATTCTAGTTCTTGGCTATTGACCACTAGCTGGTTGCGGGTCTCACTAGCGGTCACATCTCCACGCAGGATCACCCGTTCGCCATCCTGTTCCACATCGGCAGTTTTAGCGGTCAGTCGCATCACCACCTGACCATCTTGGTAGAGTTCTCCGGCCAGATCGGACACCTTGGCAATTTTTTTATCGATCGTGTAGGTAGCCTGTTTGGCCTTCAGCCGCCACCAGAGCTGACCTTTGTTGCTGGATTGTTCTAGGCTGAAATTACTGATCGTCAGGCGATTTTCTTGGTCGTCCTTCGATTTGTCAGTATTCTGGTTTCTTTTAGCGCAACCGCCGAGGGCGATCGCCCAAACCAAACACCAAGGCAACCATCGTTTCAGCCTCAGATCCATAGTTCCGAGCTGCTGGGGCCACCGGAGCGGGAGGTTTTCTGAATGTCTTCGCGGACATTTTCTAGATCGATGTACCGATCGGATACATTGATCAAGCTATCGCTGGTCATAGAGCGCAGACTAACTACCTCCACCCGCACCCCCCGATAGCTGACCGCATCCACCGCGTAGGCCAAGTCTCCATCGCCACTAACCAGCACGGCGGTATCATAACAACCCACCAGAGACATCATATCCACGGCAATTTCCACATCCAAGTTGGCCTTTTTGGAGCCATCGGGCAACTGCACCAAGTCTTTAGCAATTACCCGGTAACCATTACGGCGCATCCACAACAGAAACCCCTGCTGCTTTTCATTAGTCCGATCCACTCCTGTATAGAAGAAGGAGCGCAGCAACCGGGAGCCCCCAGTCAGGCGGGCCAATAACTTGGTGTAATCGATCTCGATGTTCAGCTGTAAGGCTGCATAGAAAAGATTGGAGCCATCGATAAAAATTGCAACCCGTCCACGATTTTCTAATACCTGCTCCGGTGAAAAAGCCCCGCTTTGGCTAGGTGAAATGCTATTCAGCATGAAAAATGCCTCGAAAAAATTTGAAAAGAAGTTTTGAAAAAAAAGTATTTTTAATGATGAGGCTAATTGCTAAGAAGCGGTCTCATTGGGTGACTCTATTGTAGCAAAAACTGGCTGAGCTAAATTTAGTGGCTGGAGGACTGGTAAAAACCCCCAACTGCTGTGACTAGAGAAGTCCAGGCTCGATTGTAAGCGACTGCCTGCTCCGATGGAAGACGCTTCAGGCACGGTAGGACAGAAACAATCAAAGTCTGCTTCCAGGCCGAGCTGATGATAAATTTCCGTGGCAATCTTGGGGATCGCTGGCGACAGCAGGAAGCTAGCTAAGCGAGCAGATTCTAACAGGCAGTATAAAACCGCCGATAGCTCCGCTTGTTTGCCTTCTTTGAACAGAGTCCAGGGAGCCGAATCATCGATAAACTTGTTGCTGGCCCTGACCAATTCCATAATCGACTCGATCGCATGGCTAAAAGCCAAACTCTGGTATTGCTGACTGACCCGAACTCCCAGATCTTGCCCAATCATGCGGAGGGGATGATCATCGGCTAAGGCGGCCAAGTCACAACTGGGCACCACAATGGTGGGGAAGTACTTCTTGACCATCCCCAGGGTGCGATGGAGCAAATTGCCTAAGCCCTTGGCCAGATCTTTGTTAGCCGTATCCACAAAGCGAGTTTCATTGAAATCCCCATCCTGGCCAAACTCAAAGGACTTCAGGAAAAAGTAACGCAGGGCCTCGGAACCATAGCGGTCTACCAGGGCCATCGGATCTACCGTATTGCCCTCGCTCTTGCTCATCTTCCGGCCATCTTTGGTAAAGAAGCCATGGCCAAAGACCATTTGGGGTAAAGGTAGTCCGGCGGACAGCAACATGGCGGGCCAGTAAACTGCGTGGAAGCGCAGGATATCTTTGCCGATGATGTGGACGTTGACCGGCCACCATTTTTCCAAGGACTCCGTCAGATTGGGATTAGTCCCGGGATCGGCTAGGGCGCTAATATAGCCCAGTAAAGCATCGAACCAGACATAGATGGTATGGCTGGGATCGTTGGGTAAGGGAATGCCCCATTCCAGGTTGACCCGCGAGATCGAAAAATCTTGCAGGCCGCCTTTGACGAAGCTCAGTACCTCATTGCGGCGGCTGGGGGGCTGAATGAAATCTGGCCGATCGGCATAGAGCTGCTCTAGCTGCGCTTGGTAGGCGGAGAGCCGAAAGAAGTAGTTGCTTTCATCGCGCCATTCGGCGGCTTGGCTGGGATGCAAGGGGCAATGGTGCTCGGCCAACAGCTCCCGCTCTTCTTTAAATTCTTCGCAGGCCACGCAGTACCAGCCCTGTTGTTGGCCGCGGTAAATATCGCCTTTGGCCAGCACCCGCTGAAAAAATTCCTGGACGATCTGCTCATGATGAGAATCGGTGGTACGAATGAAGCGATCGAACTGGATATTGTACTTTTCCCACAGCTGCTGGAAATCGGCCACTACGCGATCGCAGTGGGCTTGGGGCGAAAGTCCGGCCTGCAATGCAGTCCGCTCAATTTTCTGACCGTGTTCGTCCGTGCCGGTCACTAGTAGTACTTGGTGCCCTTGGAGCCGGTAGAAACGGCCCAGGGTATCAGCGGCCATGGTAGTGTAGGCATGACCAATATGAGGAACCCCATTGACGTAGTAGAGCGGAGTAGTTAGGGCAAAGGTTTGCAGGGTTGCAGAATCGACATTGTTCATTGCAAGGAAACAGATTGTAGAGGGCCTAGTGGTGGTCAGCGCAGAGAACTACCAATTGCAGGAGATCGCTGTGGAGCGGTTGTTATTCTGAAAGACCGATCGGACTAAATACTCACCACTACGGAGTCCTTATTTTATGTTGTAAAGATCCCTGTGAAGTGCTAACCAACGGAATATGAGGATTTTCTTAGCATTTTTTCAATTATCTCTAGGAAAGTTAATAAAGTACTTTGCACAAAAGCGATCTCTTTTGCTACCATGGTAATTCTGTGGGTGATTAGCTCAACGGCAGAGCAGTTGACTCTTAATCAATTGGTTGATGGTTCGAATCCATCATCACCCATTCGTAGGAAGACCCCGTTGCCAATGCAACGGGGTCTCTCTATTTTATCCGGCGATCTTAGCGGAAGTTATTGGGGTTCAGTCGGTAGTTGGCTGGCACCTGCACTGGGTTGCCAATGCGCGTACCATTACCACCATCTTCTTGGGACAGGAAGGGGCGCAGATCGATACCAGCATTACGATTGTTGCGGGCTACAGTTTGTCTACGGCCACCCAGTCTTTGGTCTAGTCCGCCCAAGATATTGTCATTGCCACCAGTAAAGGTGCTTACGCCTTGGGTCTGTTGGCCACTATCGGCCAAGGTCAGGTTGCGGAATACTTGGTCGCGAGTGGCGATCGGGTCTTGGCGACCTGGAACCGTAAAGACGATCCGGCAGGACTGATTCTTTTCGGTGGTGACACAAACAACGTTTTGGCGATTTTCAATGCCGGTTCGCAATTCTTGCAAGCCATCGGGCCGATAGATTTCTAGGCGGCGGGCGATTTCGCCACAGCGTCGCTGGGAATTCCAGGCTGCACCCATGTCCGCAGGAATAGCCCAGGGGTAGGCTTCGTTCGGCCGAGAGAGGGGCCGGTAGACGACCGTTAACTGGCCGCTGACCTGTTCGCAAGTGAAACGGGCACTGTTGGCTGTCGTGCTAGTACCGCTGGAATTGGTGGTGTTTGTAGTAGTAGTGGTGCTAGTGCTACCACTATTGTTATCCCCGGTTCTGGTTTGGGATTGGGTATTGGTTTGGGTGGTAGTGGTACGACCGGCGGCGTTATCGCGTTCAATTCTGGATTGACCCCAGGCGCTGCTGGGCAGAGCCGCAACGATCGCTAGGGTAATTGGGACTAAAGATGATTTTTTCATAACAATTCCGAGCGGTGACTGGGGGAATACTGGAGGAAGCAGGCTGGGGTCGCCTTGGTATCGAGAGGAGTTAACGCTTCCTAAGCGGAATGCTCCGCAAACAGGCTAGGGCCAACATTCATCTGGCAATGCGTTTTGCGCAATCGATTCTTGTCGAGACGGCCTCCTCGGAAAAATGTTTCTGAAGTCTTGCGCGGAATACCGAGATGCGGTTTCCGCTCTCCATGGGTCTGTGGGGGGCTTTGATTATCTTGTTTCTTTGGCGTATACTACGGGACGAAGAGATGTTTAAAATTTTTAACATTCGCTAAAACTGAGGAGACTGCACCGGATGTCGGAGGCCACACAACGGCTAGCTATACCCAAGGAATTTGTGGGGCCACCAGATAGCTTAAATATTAACGTTCTGATGTTTTTGGCCGCGATCGGCCTGTTCGTCTGTTCTGCCTTGGGTTACTTCCAGTTGGGGTTACCCGGTTGGTGTTGCTTTTTTTTGAATGTGCTGGCACTGCACATGGCGGGGACGGTGATCCACGATGCCTCCCATAATGCAGCCCACCCCAACCGGACGATCAATTCGGTGATGGGTCATGGTAGCGCGTTGCTCCTCGGCTTTGCTTTCCCGGTTTTTACCCGCGTGCACATTCAGCACCATGCCAATGTGAACGATCCGGAGAACGACCCAGATCACTATGTCTCCACCGGAGGCCCGCTATGGATGATTGCGGCTCGCTTTTTCTACCACGAGATCTATTTTTTCCAACGTCGCCTGTGGAAAAATGATGAGCTAATGGAGTGGTTCTTGAGCCGGATGTTCTTGGCGATCGTGGTGTTCTTGGGAATTCAGTATGGTTTTATTGGCTATTTGATGAATTACTGGTTCTCGCCTGCTTTGGTGGTGGGAATTGCTCTGGGCCTATTTTTTGACTATTTGCCCCACCGTCCTTTTAAGGAGACCAGTCGCTGGAAAAATGCTCGTGTTTACCCCAGCCCCCTGATCAACCTCTTGATCTTTGGCCAGAACTATCACCTAGTTCACCATCTATGGCCTTCGATTCCGTGGTACAAGTACCAGCCGGCATATCGTTACATGCAGCCGCTACTGGATGAGAAGGGCTGTCACCAATCCCTAGGATTGCTCCAGGGCAAGGACATGTTGCACTTTATCTACGATATCTTTTTGGGTATTCGTTTCCACCACAAGAAGTCGCCGGAAGCTTAGTTTTATATTTTTTCACCGGACTAGCAACCCTTAGCTAAAAATCAATTTCAACCCAGCAATAGTCAGGACGATCGCCAACAAATATTTAATGAGCGGTGGTGAAAACTGCCGACTGCCCAGGTAGGAGCCGATCGAGCCACCAGCCAAGACAGCGAAGGATAGAGGCAAAGCTATTGTAGGCAAACTTTTGGTACTGCTGAGATTTCCCAGCAGACCGGCAGTGGAGTTCACCAAAATAAACATAGCAGAGACGGCAGCAATGTTTTTGATCTTGGCCCAGCCGCCAAAAATCATGATGGGAGTCAGGAAAATACCGCCGCCAGTGCCAGTTAGACCGGATAGTAAGCCGATTGATCCACCAGTAAAGAGAGCGATCGCCCTTGGGGGGAGCCGAAGAGTTTTCTCGGACAAAGGCTTTAACAACAACCGGCCCGCCGAATACAGTAGCACCAGACCCAGTAAGATTTTAAAGATACCGCTGGGTAAATTAATATAGCCACCCAGAAAAGACATCGGCACCGAGAGTAGCGCTAAGGGCCAGAACAGCGACCAAGAAAAGTAGCCCGCTCTCCAAAACTGCCAACTGGTCAAGCTAGCCACCAAAATATTCAAAATCAAGGCCGTAGGCTTAATGACCGGCGAGGTTAACCCCAGCAATGTCATGACCGCAATGTATCCAGAAGCCCCAGCATGTCCCACCGTGGAATAGAGCAGGGCCACGAAAAACACTGCCATGGTGAGAAGTGACAGATTCTCGTTAGGGTAGCCGATCTGCACAAGAATCATCATTTCTCCTAAGCTAGTGACAACTCTCACCGCCAAACGGAGTACCGTTCTGGCGGGAGTAACATTCTGGCGGGAGTACCCCGCAGTTCGGATGGCTCGGAATCCATCTTAACATCAAACAAAAAAGGCCCCTCTCACGAGGGGCCTTTTTTAATCGCTGGTTAAAGAATTAGCCGTTGATGGAAGGAGCAGTCAAAGCCACAGGAGTAGCTTCGCCAGCAGCCAAGTCCAAGGGGAAGTTGTGAGCGTTGCGCTCGTGCATTACTTCCATACCGAGGTTGGCGCGGTTGATAATGTCAGCCCAGGTGTTGATGACGCGACCTTGAGTATCGATTACGGAAGAGTTGAAGTTGAAACCGTTGAGGTTGAAAGCCATGGTGCTAACGCCCAGTGCAGTGAACCAGATTCCGACGACAGGCCAAGCACCCAGAAGGAAGTGCAAGGAACGAGAGTTGTTGAAAGAAGCGTATTGGAAAATCAAGCGACCGAAGTAGCCGTGGGCTGCAACGATGTTGTAAGTTTCTTCTTCTTGACCGAACTTGTAACCGTAGTTCTGAGATTCAACTTCGGTAGTTTCACGAATCAAAGAAGAGGTTACCAAGGAACCGTGCATAGCGGAGAACAAGGAACCACCGAAGACACCAGCAACTCCCAGCATGTGGAAGGGGTGCATCAGGATGTTGTGCTCAGCTTGGAAGACGATCATGAAGTTGAAAGTACCGCTGATACCCAAAGGCATGCCATCAGAGAAAGAGCCTTGGCCGATCGGGTAGATCAAGAAGACAGCAGTTGCAGCTGCTACGGGAGCAGAGTAAGCAACACAGATCCAAGGACGCAAACCTAGACGGTAGGAAAGTTCCCACTCACGACCCATGTAGCAGAAAACGCCAATCAGGAAGTGGAATACCACCAACTGGTAAGGGCCGCCATTGTACAACCATTCATCTAAGGAAGCGGCTTCCCAGATTGGGTAGAAGTGCAAGCCGATCGCGTTCGAAGAAGGAATTACAGCACCGGAGATGATGTTGTTGCCCAGCATCAGAGAACCAGCAACGGGCTCCCGGATCCCATCGATGTCCACAGGCGGAGCAGCGATGAAGGCTATCACGAAACAGATAGTAGCGGCCAACAGAGTTGGGATCATGAGAACGCCGAACCAGCCTACATAGAGGCGGTTTTCAGTGGAGGTTACCCAGCCACAGAAGCGATCCCATACGTTAGCGCTTTCGCGCTGTTGTAATACAGTTGTCATTTTGTTTATGATTGCGGTGAATTTTTGAACTTTCGTTCAGGTATTTATGCTTATAGCTTAAGGCATCTATTGAGCTTTGTAAAGAAAAATTAGATAAGTAAAGCTGAACACTCTCATATTATTTCTGTGAATCCGGCTCAAATCAAAGCCCCTAGCGAATTTCGCCAGGAGCTTTGGTTTCTCAGAATATTATGCAGCTACTGGGATGCTCTCATTTTTGACCGTTCAGGTAGGACTTACAGCAGAACAAAGAAGTAGTTGTCGAGGTTATGCACAATCATTAAGTCCGATGCCCTAAAAGCCCATCGATTCAGCTACGGAGGCTAAAGTTGGCTCTACGCCTTGTTTGAATTGGCTGACATTATATTTAATGGCCGTTTCTGGATCCTTGAGACCGTTGCCAGTGAGGACACAGACCACCTTGGCATTGTCCGGCACTCGGTCTTTGACTTTCAATAGACCAGCCACGGAAGCGGCGCTGGCCGGCTCGCAGAAGACTCCTTCTTGACCCGCCAGCCAGCGATAAGCATCAATAATTTCGGCATCGGTTACGGCATTGAACTCGCCTTTGCTATCATTCTTCGCTGCTACGGCTTTCTCCCAATTCACCGGGTTGCCGATCCGAATCGCCGTGGCCAAAGTTTCTGGATCGCGCACCCGTTCACCGCTAACTAAGGGAGCGGAGCCGGAGGCTTGGAAGCCCATCATCACCGGCAGATGTTGGCAACGGCCTTCTTGATGAAACTCATTGAACCCATTCCAGTAAGCCGTAATATTACCACCGTTACCCACCGAAATACAGAGCCAGTCCGGGGCATCTCCTAGAGCATCTACTACCTCAAAGGCTGCCGTTTTCTGACCTTGCAATCGATAGGGATTGACCGAATTAACCAGCGTAATTGGATAATTGGTAGCCATCTCTTGGACAATTTCCAGGGCATCATCAAAATTTCCCCTGATCGCCAAAACCTCTGCCCCATAGAGCAGTGCCT
Organism: Synechococcales cyanobacterium OTE_70_metabat_200; assembly: GCA_031375385.1. GTDB lineage: Bacteria > Cyanobacteriota > Cyanobacteriia > Cyanobacteriales > Chamaesiphonaceae > JAAFHZ01. The sequence goes on from JANMHS010000031.1 coordinate 68,664, forward strand.
GGGCCAGCTTTCCTAAAGCCACATAGCCATCGGGAATCAGCACAAAAGGCTTCAGTCCGGCCCGGATCGCATAGGCTGCCGCCGCTGCCGAAGTATTCCCGGTGCTGGCACAGATCACCGCCTTGGCTCCAGCTTCCTTGGCCTTGGTCACCGCCATGGTCATGCCCCGATCCTTGAAGCTGCCCGTGGGGTTCAGACCATCGTATTTCACAAAAACCCTTACCCCCCGGCCAATAGCTCGATCGATTGTCGGTACCGGAATCAGGGGCGTATTGCCCTCGCGCAGGGTCACAATTTCCGTACTGTCACTCACCGGCAAATAGTTGCGATATGCCGCAATCAATCCTGGCCAATCCTGGCTAATTGGTTGGAGTGAATTGGAGCGGGCGGTTGTAAAAGTCATCGCGGCGACCGGTCTTAAACTTATTATTATTATGAGGAGATGGGCGTAACCCTGCTGCTTCCAAGTTACCCAAGAAATTCTATTGAACCACAATTCGTGGAAGGTTGCGCTCTCTCCCCAGTTCCCTAATTTCCTTCCCATGAATGATTCTGTCTTCACCATCAGGCCCGATGTCATCAAGCTAGCTCGTTTGCTGGCAGCAGATTTTAGCAATCAGGCTCAAGCCTTCGAGAATCCGCCTTTTTTTGCCCATATTCGGGTGGGGATTAGACCTTTGCCGATCGATCTGCTCCAAGGGGTCAGTCTCTTCCTAGAGCAAGCCTATGACATTTACATGGATCAGCCCTATCGATTGCGGGTCCTAAAATTGGTGCCCCAAGCTGGCTACATCGAAATTGAAAACTACCAGGTCAGCGATGAGGCCGAATTCTACGGCGCGGCTCGCAATCCGGGAAAGCTGGCCGACTTAAGGCCAGAGCGCCTGCAAAAAATGGTGGGTTGCAGTCATTTCGCCGAGGCCCAGGGCCAGGGTTTCCATGGCTACGTGCAGCCTGGTAAAAAATGCATCGTGCATCGCAACGACGAAGAAACCTATTTGGCTGGCACCTTTGCCGTGGATGAACAACGCTTTAGTAGTCTCGATCGGGGCTGCGATTTAGTAACGGATCAACGGGTCTGGGGTTCCGTAGCGGGTCCCTTTGAATTTGTGCGGGTGCAAAGTTTTGCCGATGAGGTGCCCGATCTTGCTGGTAGCTAAGAACCGCGAAACCTGATACATTGAGTCTCGATTCTCCATAGCCCGTATCCGGTTAAGGCGAAGTAATCACTTGCTATCTCATAAATTAAATCCCTATCAAAAATTTCCCTATGAAAGTTCTAGTCATTGGTGGCGATGGTTACTGCGGGTGGGCAACAGCGCTTTATCTCTGCGAAAAGGGCTACGAAGTAGGCATTGTAGATAGCTTGGTACGGCGGCATTGGGATGGGGAGCTGCAAATTGAGACTCTCACCCCGATCGCCCCCATTCAACGCCGCCTAGAACGCTGGCAACAGCTCAGCGGTAAGCAAATTCCCCTCTGGATTGGGGATATTACGGATTACGACTTTTTGAGCAAAGCACTGCTGGAATTCCAGCCCCAGGCGATCGCCCACTTTGGCGAGCAGCGTTCCGCGCCTTTCTCGATGATCGATCGGGCCCACGCGGTTTTGACCCAAACCAATAACGTAGTCGGTACACTCAATCTGCTCTATGGCATCCACGAGCTGCTACCAGACTGCCACCTAGTGAAGCTGGGCACCATGGGCGAATATGGCACCCCGAATATCGACATCGAAGAAGGCTACATCACGATCGAGCACAATGGCCGCAAGGATACGCTGCCTTACCCCAAACAACCTGGATCTTTCTACCACCTAAGTAAGGTTCACGATACCCACAATATTCACTTTGCCTGCAAAGTCTGGGGTATCCGGGCCACCGATCTGAATCAGGGCGTGGTCTATGGGGTGCTCACGGAGGAGACAGGCCGGGATGAATTGTTGATCAACCGGCTGGACTACGACGGGATTTATGGTACGGCTCTGAATCGTTTCTGTGTGCAGGCGGCGATCGGTCACCCCCTAACGGTCTATGGCAATGGCAGTCAAACCCGGGCCTTTTTGGATATTCGGGATACGGTGCGCTGTGTGGAGCTGGCGATCGCCAATCCAGCAGAGCGGGGCGAGTTCCGAGTCTTCAACCAATTTACGGAGCAGTTCAGCGTCCAAGATTTGGCCCAGAAGGTACAGCAAGCTGCTCTGACCCTAGGCTTGAAAGTAGAAATCGAAAACATCCCCAATCCTCGGGTAGAAAAGGAAGACCATTACTTTAATGCTAAGAACACCAATTTGCTAGATCTGGGCTTACAGCCGCACCTACTTTCGGATTCTCTGTTAGATTCCCTGCTGAACTTTGCAGTTAAGTACCAGCATCGGGTCGATCGCAATCAGATCATGCCTAAGGTATCTTGGAAATAGCCTAGAATAGATCCGGCACAAGTTGCGATTCTCATCCTGGATTGCCACCGGTAAGAATAGGTCAACGCGGATTGTCTGCCCTGGCAGGGAGACTCTACCAACGTCCGAACTTATAAATTAAATAACCTGACATACTCGGAGAAAATATTAATGAAAAAGATAATTCAAGTGGCATTGGCTTTCTGCCTCTGTTTGGCTCTTTCCTTGGGCTTCACTGCCCCCAGCTTAGCCGATGAAGCGGCCGCTCCGGTACAGGGTAGCAACACTGCCGATAGCAAGCTGGGTACCGATTTCGGTAAAAAAATTGACCTGAACAACACCAACGTCCGGGCCTTCCGCAAATATCCAGGACTCTACCCCACCTTGGCCCGCAAGATTGTCGATAATGCTCCCTACAAGTCTGTAGATGAGGTGCTGAGCTTACCGGAACTGAGCGAGACTCAGAAGAGCACGCTGGAAAAGAATCTAGACAACTTCACCATCACTAGCAGCGATGATACCTTCAATGAAGGCGGCGATCGCTACAACAACGGCTACTACTAAGCTGTTTTAACAGTCATAGCGATAAAAAAGCCCCTATATGTAGGGGCTTTTTTATCGATCATTCACAGCGGAAGCTGAAATGAATCTACTTGAGCTTGCTGAGATTTACATCAGAGGGAACGAGCACGGTGTCGATCGTGTGAATGACGCCGTTGCTAGCTTTGATATCGGTCTTGATCGTTTTAGCACCGTTAATCTTCACGCCGTTCTTATCTACGACGATCTTGATCTTATTACCTTCGACGGTTGCAACGCTACCAGTTTTCACATCCTTAGCAGCTACTTCAACAGAAAGCAGGTGATATTTCAGAATCTTCTGCAAAACCGCCTTGTTCTTAGGGTCTAATAGCTTCTTTCGAGTTGCCTTAGGGATTTTTTCAAAGGCTTGGTCGTTAGGAGCAAAGAGGGTAAAAGGACCTGAACCAGCCAGGGTGTCTACCAATCCAGCAGCTTTCACGGCAGCCACCAAGGTTGTGAATTGCTGAGAACCTACAGCTAGATCCAAGATCGTACTACCAGTGGCAGCGGGGCTAGCTGCAGGCTTAGTCATAGTGCTGCCAGCGGAAGGTTTAGGGCTGCTAGCAGAAGGCTTAGTCATGGTCTCTGCTTGGCTGGTGCCGATAGTGCCAGCGACCAATGCTGCGCCCAAAATTGTCGCGAGGGCACCACGAAATTGATTTTTGTTCATGTGGGTCAGACCTTTTCTGTAGATTTAGTTGGAGCTTAGGATGAAACTAAGCTTTAGTTTGTAACGACATTGCAACAAATATTTTGTTCCCACAGCTGAATAGTCCGATTCTCTTGCAGAGACACTTTGTGATCGAGATCTGGGCTGCGTAAATTGGGTATCTTACATCTAAATGTACTAATTAAAAATTCATGGCTGCCGGATTGACCCACGATCGCATTACCAAAATCTGTCTGCCGCTGGTGGCGGGCGGCGGTTGGATGCTGACCCGCAGCGGCGAGCTAACGATCGGGTTGGCAGCCAGCTTTTTGTTCAGTGGCCTGATGTTTGGCCCAGACCTGGACATTCATTCGGTGCAAACCCAGCGCTGGGGATGGTTCCAATGGCTGTGGCAGCCCTACCGAAAATTGGTGCCCCATCGCTCGTTGCTATCCCACGGGCCAATTTTGGGCACCCTGGGTCGGGTGCTCTATCTGGGCCTATGGGTAGCTTTGGTATTGAGCATCGGACATTTTTGCCGCCAGTGGTGGGGTTTCTCTCTCCGGCAGGAGCAGCAGTTCCTGTTGATGGGCCGGCAATGGGCAATCGACCATGTGCCCCTATTGTGGACTGCACTACTAGGACTGGAATTAGGAGCCATGTCCCACTATTTGGCCGACCTAATTAGTTCTGCCCTCAAAAAAGCCAAAAACAAACGCAGTGGCCATCGCCAGAAGAAATTGGCCCGCTAGAGCGGCACTGCATCGGCCCGCTCGGCCCGGATAGATTTATAGAGCAGGTCGTACTCAATGGCCGATTTATCCCAACTCACATCTTGCTCCATGCCACGCACTTGCAGCGCTTTCCATGGTTCTTTGTAGCGGAAGCCTTCCCAGGCCCGCACCATACAGGTATAAAGATCCAGGGGTTCATAGCGATCGAAGCAGTAGCCGGTGCCCACATGAGCGGTCGGATCGTGATGGGAGACCGTATCCACCAAGCCCCCAGTGCGCCGGACGATCGGCACACAACCATAGCGCATGGCCATTAGTTGGCTAATGCCACAAGGCTCGAAACGGCTGGGCATCAGGAAGGCATCGGCTCCACCATAGACCCGGCGAGACAGGCCTTCGTTGTACATCAAGTAGGTGGCCATCCGGCCTGGATAGCGGGCAGCGAGCTGCCAGAGCTGGGTTTCGTAGTTCCGATCGCCGGTGCCCAACAATACGAATTGGGCATCGGTATACGCTAAGAAGCGATCGAGGGTCTGCAACAGTAGATCCAAGCCTTTTTGTTCGACCAACCGGGAAACCATCCCCACCAAAAACACATCGGGATCCACCGTCAGACCTACTTCCTGCTGAAGCCCAGCTTTGTTGGCGGCCCGATGCTCCAGGGTCTTAGCATCGAAGGTTTTGACCAAAGCCTTGTCCGTCGCTGGATCGTTGATTTCTGTGTCGATGCCGTTCACGATCCCGGACATCTTGCCCCCGATGAAGGATAGCAAGCCTTCGATTTTTTCGCCGTACTCGATCGTTCTAATCTGGTTGGCGTAGGTTGGGGAAACGGTGTTGACTCGATCGGCATACTGCACCGCTGCGGCCATGGTGTTATGACCTTGCATGTACCAAGGGCACCAAGTAATCCGATCCAGGTACCAGCGCCAAGGGCCTTGGTAGGCCAAGTTGTGAATAGTAAAGACCGTGCTGATCTCCGGGTCTTGGTGCATCCAGACCGGTAACATGCCGGTGTGCCAGTCGTGGCAATGAATGATTTCTGGCTTCCAGTAGTTCCAGACGAATTCTGCGGCACCGTTAGCAAAGAAGGTAAAGCGCCAGTCTTCGTCTTCGCCGCCGTAGATCCGATCGGGGTCGAAGGCGGGGTGGCCAAACAAGTACAGGGGGACATCGGTGCCGGGCAGGACTGTTTCGTAGACGGCGAAGTCATTAAACATAGCGTATCCATGCCAAATTGGCTCGCTGGGAATTGCTACTTTCCGCCCCAGGGAACCATAGTAGGGCATAAAAATCCGCACATCATGGCCCATTTTTCGCAGGAATTTGGGCAGTGCGCCCACTACGTCGCCCATGCCACCCACTTTCGCTAGGGGGACTGCTTCCGCCGCAACAAATAAAATCCGCATATTACAACCGTTTTTGACGATTTCATCATAAGACTTCTCGGGATCGGTCGATCGGTTTGGGGCGATCGATCTTGTCGGGTTCCGCAGCAGCGATCGATAGAACTAGACGTAGATCCAGACTCTGATGAATAGCAGAGCAAAGGCCAGCAGCCTCTTTCTACCTAGCCTTCGGTCTGTTGCTGAAGCACTTGGCGCAGACCATCACGACCCACGAGGGCAAAGATTTCATCCAAGATGGCCCGAGCGCCTTGGTCGCACAGCTTCGCGGCCAGGTCCTGGCCTAGTTGCTCCGCCGTAGCTGCCGCCCCGCTCACCGTATCCTTAATGAGAGTTTGGCCATCCAAAGTAGCCACCATCCCGGTCAAGGTCAGCTGATCGCCTGCTACCAGCGTATTCACCCCGATCGGTACCTGGCAACCCCCTTCTAGCGATCGCAAGAACGAACGCTCCGCCCAACAACGGCAAGCGGTCGGCTGGTCTTGCAAAGCCTGCAAAATCTCCAGCACCTCTACGTCATCCTCCCGACACTCAATCCCCAAGGCTCCCTGGCCCACCGCATGGAGCGAAATCTCCGCTGGAATTAATTGGTGAATACGATCGGCCAAATCTAAGCGACCCAGGCCAGCCGCCGCCAGAATCAGGGCATCGTATTCGCCCCGATCCAGCTTCTCCAAGCGCGTGATCACATTGCCCCGCACATCCTTAAAAGCCAGATGGGGATAACTGTGCCGCAGCTGAGCCAAGCGCCGCAAAGAAGAAGTCCCGATTACCGACCCAGCAGGCAAAGTCTCCAACTGATAGGACTGATTCTTGGCATTGACCACCAACGCATCTGCCGGATTCTCCCGCGCCGTAATACAACCCAGCGTCAGACCCGCGGGCAAATTAGTGGGCAGATCCTTCAGGGAATGAACAGCTATATCCGCCGTCCGATCGAGCATCTTTACTTCCAGCTCTTTCGTGAACAGGCCCTTGTCGCCAATCTTGGCCAAGGGTACATCCAGGATTTTGTCGCCCTGAGTGCTCATGGTTTCCACCTCAAAGGTGCGATCGGGAAAATGTTTTTGGAGTTCGTCCCGCACCCAATAGGTCTGCACTAGGGCCAATTGACTTTTGCGGGAAGCAATTTTAATTACGCGGGACATAATATTTTTTTATAAAAAATTCTTGATCTAGCATACAGGAGGTTGCCGTCCTTCAATGAAAAACCCCGGTAGCACCGGGGTCAAAGCATTCCTGGGCAGCTCGGCCTAGCCGAAGCGACCGCTGACATAGTCCGCCGTCTGCTGGTGAGCGGGCTGAGTAAAGATCTGAGCCGTCTCGCTGAACTCCACTAGCTGGCCCATGTACATGAAGGCCGTGTAGTCGGAGACCCGAGCGGCTTGCTGCATACTATGAGTCACGATCAAAATAGTGACCCGCTCTTTCAGTTCGCCAATCAGCTCTTCGATGCTGGCAGTGGCGATCGGATCCAGCGCCGAAGTGGGCTCATCTAACAATAGGATTTCTGGGGTCGTAGCCAAAGCTCTGGCAATACAGAGGCGCTGCTGCTGACCACCGGACAGATTGGAGGCCAAGTCGTTCAAGCGATCCTTCACTTCCTTCCAGAGAGCGGCATCCTTCAAGGCCTGCTCCACGCTTTCTTCCAGCACCGTACGATTCTTCTCGCCGCGCACCCGCAGACCGTAGGCTACATTCTCAAAAATCGACTTAGGAAAAGGATTGGGCTTCTGGAACACCATGCTCACCCGCATCCGCACTTCGATCGGGTCTACCTTGCGGCTCAACAAATTCACACCCTTATCCAACCAGATATCCCCTTCATAGCGATTGCCAGGGTAGAGATCGTGCATCCGGTTAAAGCACCGGAGCAGCGTGGTTTTGCCACAGCCCGAAGGGCCAATCATCGCCGTGACCTTGCGATCATACACAGGCATATTGATCTTCTTTAGGGCATGGACAGTCCCCCCATAGTAGAAATCCAGATTGTCTACTGCGGCTTTCTTGGCTAGTTCGGACTGTTGTTGGAAGTTCAGCATATATAGATAAACCACGAAAGGACAATTACCACTTGATGTTTTGGCGCAGACGGTAGCGCAAATAGATAGCGACGGAATTCATGAGCAAGGTCATGATCATAATCACAATGCCGGCGGCTGCAGCATTTTCTTGAAAATGAACGTCTGGCCTTTCCACCCAGTCAAACATCTGGATCGGCAAAACCGTAAAGGAAGACAGCAGCCAGTTAAAAGAGACAAAGGGAAAAGTGTTTTGGAATGGAGAATCGGGGAGGGAAGTCACAAAGGTGAGGGCACCGATCGTAATCAGAGGAGCGGTCTCCCCAAAGGCTCTAGAAATAGCCACAATTACACCGGTTAAAGTGGTACCCGTAGAATAGGGCAAAATGTGATCCCAGATTACCTGCCACTTAGTGGCCCCGACTGCTGCCGCTGCCTCCCTAATATTACTAGGAATCGAGCGAATGCCCTCCCGAGTAGCCACAATTGTTACGGGCAAAACCAGTAACGCCAGGGTCAACCCGGCGGTAGCCACGCTCTGTCCTAAGTGTAACCCGTATTTAAACAGACCCAAGCCGAGTAAACCGTATACAATCGAAGGTACCCCAGCCAAATTGGTGACGTTGATTTCGATTAAATCCGAAAGCCAGCCTTTTTGGGCGTATTCTTCCAGATAAACCGCAGCGGCGATCCCGAGGGGAATGGCCACCGCAGCGGTCACCAAAATTACCAAAAAGCTGCCCACCCAAGCGGCCAGAATTCCGGCTTCCGCTGCATTGGGGCTGGGAAAAGACGTGAAAAAGTTCCAATTGAGCTGCGGCACACCATCCACAAACAGCTTCAGGACTAGCACAGCCAGCACCACCATAACTAAGACCATCGAGGCAAGGCTAATCGCCATAAAGATGGCTTCATAGAGCTTGCTGCGCACAATAATCGGCTGAATGGCCTGAGACTGCTCATCACTGGCAGCGGTGGGGCGAGTCTGGTCGGCAGGGGGTAAATTCATCGGTAATGGCCTGCGGTGGGGTTAGTAGACTTCACGATATTTTTTCTTAAGGAAATGCCCAATGACATTGAACACCAAGGTCATCAGGACAAGAGTCAGGCCGACCGCAAAAATTGTTTGATACTCAAGACTGCCGTGATCAATATCGCCTTGGGACACGGAAACGATGTAGGCCGTAATGGTCAAGGCCGGTTCCAGGGGATTGAAGGTCAGTTGGGGCTGACCGCCAGCGGCGATCGCTACCACCATCGTTTCGCCCACTGCTCTAGAAATACCCAAAATATAGGCCGCCGAGATCCCGGAGATCGCGGCGGGTAATACCACATTCAGAGTAGTTTGGAGGCGGGTGGCTCCCATCGCAAAAGAACCCTCGCGGAGAGAGACCGGTACCGATCGCATGGCATCTTCACTGAGGGAGCTGATGTAGGGGACGATCAAAATCCCCATCACCAAGCCAGCACTGAGCATACTGGAACTGCCCAGCCCAGGAATCAGCATCTTTAGCAAAGGCGTAACCACAGTCAGGGCAAAGTAGCCATAAACCACCGTGGGCACGCCAGCTAGTAATTCCAAAATCGGTTTAACTATTTCGCGGATGCGCGGTGCGGCAAATTCGCTGAGGTAGATGGCAATGATAGTACCCAACGGAATCGCCACCAGCAAAGCCACGACCGTGGTCACCACAGTTCCAGATACCAAAGACATCACGCCGTATTGATCCGTGGCCGGAGTCCACATCGCATCGGTCAAGAATTTCCAGATAGGGACTTGCCGAAAAAACCCAAAAGATTCATAGAGCAAGATACCCACGATCGAGACCGTAATGCCAATGCTGGAAAGAGCAGCCAGCAACAGCAGTAGTTCGATCACTCGCTCGCCCAGTTTCCGCAATTTCCGCTGAGAGAAGGGGGGCAAATCGACGTCATTAGATTTCATATATGGGGTGAAATAGGCTGACAATCGTAGCTAGATAGATCCAAGCAACTTCCCCAATGGGAGTTTTAACAACTTCAATTCCGATGAATTAAAAAGCCGAAAGTTGCTGCTGATCACAGGTTAACAGAGGGTGGTTGCTTTTTCGCAGGAGGAAATACAAGGTACTTCCGCCCACGAACCAGCCAAATCCACTGACTATTTACCCATGATTTCTTCGATTTTCAGACCCACTGCTTCCTTGCCGCCAAAAGCCGTACCGGTTTTTTTGGCCGTAGCTTTGGCGGTCACCTTGGCATAAATCCCATCGGAGAGCGGAATATACTTGGTAGCAGTACTGGCCTTAGCCGCATTAGCTAGATAGTAGGTGACGAATTCTTTGACATCGGGCTTGTCCAGAGACTTCGCATTGATGTAGATGAACAAAGGTCGAGAAAGGGGAGCATAGGTACCGTTTTTCACAGTTTCCGGGGAAGGCGCTACGGGACCCTTGCCACTATCGATCGCCACTGCCTTCAGGGTCGCTTTGTTCGCTTCGTAGTAAGCATAGCCAAAGTAGCCCAGGCCACCTTTCTCGCCGGCCACCCCTTTCACCAGCACATTATCATCTTCGCTAGCTGTATAGTCTGCTCGGCCCACCTTGGGTTTACCATTCACGGCCTCGGTGAAATAGTCGAAAGTACCAGAACTTTTGCCGGGGCCAAATAGCCGGAGCGGGCTATCGGGGAAGCCAGCGCGCACTTCTTTCCAGTTCTTGATTTTGCCCGCAGCTTCCGGTTCCCAAATCTTTTTGAGCTCTGCCAGCTTGAGATCTTTCGCCCAAGTGTTGCCAGAATTGACTACCACAGTGATTGCATCGTAGGCGATCGGCAGCTCCACATATTCGATGCCCTTTTCCTTACAGACCTGCATCTCTTTTTCCAAAATGGGCCGCGAAGCATTGGAAATATCAGTTTCGCCCCGGCAGAACTTCTTAAAACCACCGCCCGTACCAGATTTACCGATACCAATCTTGACCTTACCACCCTTACTATCGCTGAATTCTTTAGCTACAGCTTCGGAAATGGGGAAAACTGTGCTGGAACCATCGATCTTGATGTCGCCAGCGATCGCTTTGTCTTTATCAGAACCAGCAGCCGTGGAACCAGTAGCATCGGGACTAGCCGCCGTAGTAGGGCTCTTGGTAGTACTGGTGCAGCCGCCGATCGTGACCATTGCCAGGAGTATTGGCCAGAAAGCCGTTGCCTTGTACTTTTGAGAAAGCATAGATGGTGGTTGTTGGAAATATTACAGTACGCAAGGATACAGTAAAGTTGCAAGATTAACTAAAGGTTAAGAAAACTTTAAGTGTCTTGGCAACCAAGCCTAGACCAATCGCCGGAAGCGCTTTTTCCCAACTTGCAATACCTGCCCCCGCAGGGCCGTAGCTCCATCAAAAGTCAGCTCCAGATCTTGCACCGCCTGGCCATCTAGTTTCACAGCGCCGCCTTGAATCTGGCGTTTGGCATCGTTGCTGCCGGTGCAAAGACCACTGGCGGCTAAAAGCTGAAAAATCTTGGTGGGGAAAGTGACCGTATCTAGCTCAAATTCTGGGATGCTCTCTCCGCTGGTTTGGCCACCACCGACGAGGGCGATCGAGTCCCGCTGGGCGGCCGCCGCTGCTGCGGCTCCATGGAACTGACTGACCACCGTCGTAGCCAACAGCTTTTGGGCCTCGCGCGGATTTTCTGGCAAGCTATCCAAAGGCAAATTAGTCAGCAGCTCGAAGTAATCTCGAATAATACTGTCCGGGGTTTTCTCCAGCTTGGCGTACATGCTCAGGGCATCTTCTTGGAGACCCACATAATTGTTGAGGGACTTAGACATTTTCTGCACCCCATCAGTACCTAGCAGGATCGGCATTAGCAAACCAAACTGGGGCGGCTGGCCGAAATGGCGTTGCAAATCTCGCCCTACGGCCAAATTAAACTTCTGATCCGTGCCCCCAATTTCCACATCAGCTTGCACCGCCACTGAGTCGTAGCCCTGCATTAGAGGGTAGAGAAACTCATGGAGGAAAATCGGGGTTTCTTTTTCGTAACGAATGGCAAAGCCTTCCTTGGCTAACATCTGGCCCACAGTCATAGTCGAAAGCAACTCCAGGATTTTGCCGAGGTCCAGCGGGGCCAGCCACTCGGAGTTGTAACGCACCTCTAGGCGACCCGGAGTTACAAAATCCAACACCGGCTCCAGTTGCTTCAGGTAAGTCGCCGCATTGGCCTGCACCTGCTCGTCGGTCAACTGCTGGCGCGCCTCGGACTTGCCCGTGGGGTCGCCAATCCGCGCCGTAAAGTCGCCAATAATCAGCACCGCACAGTGACCCGCATCCTGAAAAGCCCGCAGTTTGCGAAAAGGAATACTGTGACCGAGGTGGATATCACTACCCGTAGGATCGATGCCCAGCTTCACGCGCAGGGGTCTACCGATCCTTTGGATATGGTCGGCTAAGCCCTGGGGTAGCTGCTCGGTGCGATCGGGGAAAATCTCCGTAGTGCCCCGCAGCAGCCAGTCCTGTGGTGTTTGATCGGAAGTACTTACAGCCATAGTTCTAGACCCGGAAGCAGAAAGTTCAAAAAAGTGCGAACTCCGTATAATATTTCCCTAGCCCGAGAATAGTCAATAGCCCGTTATCAATGTTGAGCCTGTCTCAACATTCTCGACTAGAATTGATTCAACTGGCCTGCCGAACCCTTCAACCATTCTAACCAGAGAGAAATATCTCGTGCCTCCTAAAGCCCCAGGTCCCAAAAAGCCGAAGAGCGAACGACACAACATTGGCAACTTTTTTGGCGGTATCTTCAAAATCGCAGGCGGTACCGTACTAGGGGTCACGATGATGACCAGTGCCGTCTTGGCGGGCGGCTTAGTTGGGTTAGCCCTCAGTTTTCGGAACCTGCCGGATGTACGCACACTGCGCAACTATTCCCCCACCGAAACCACTTATATTTATGATGTTAAAGGCACCCAGTTAGCCAGCCTCCACGACGAAGCCAACCGGGATGTGGTGACGATCGACAAAATTTCTCCCGATCTGAAACGGGCCTTGTTGGCGATCGAAGACAGCAACTTCTACACTCACCAAGGGGTTAACGCCACCGGCATCGGGCGGGCTCTGGTCGCTAACGTCAACAAGGGTGGGGTCTCCGAAGGTGGTTCGACCCTGACCATGCAGCTGATCAAGAACCTGTTTTTGTCTCAAAAGCGGGAGTTCACCCGCAAGCTAGCCGAAGCAGTGCTCTCGATTCGGCTAGAGCAAGTCTTCCGCAAGGATGAAATTCTGGCCATGTATATGAACCAGGTGTACTGGGGACATAATAACTACGGGGCCGAGACCGCCGCCCAAAGCTACTTTGGCAAGTCCGCCGCCGATCTGAATTTGGCCGAAGGGGCGATGATGGCCGGATTGATCCAGTCGCCGGAGCGCTGGAGTCCCCACGTCAGCCTGAAAAAATCTAAGGAGCGCCAAGCCGTAGTATTGAAGCGGATGCGCGACCTGGGTTGGATTACGCCCCAGCAAGAGAAGGAAGCCCTCAACTACCAGATCAAAATTGGCAAACTCAAAACCTGGCAACGTAGCAAACTGCCCTTTGTGACGGAAGCAGTGATCGATGAATTGAACCAGAAATTCGGTCGAGAAACGGTGCGCAAGGGCGGCATGCGCGTGCAAACGACGATCGATTACAAATTCCAGCGGGATGCGGAAGACCTGATCAACAAAGTGGGCAAGGAATATGGCCGGGATTTCCAAATTGCCCTGGCTGCCGTAGACCCCCGTACCCACTTCGTGAAGGCCATGGTGGGCGGTGTGGATTACAACAAAAGTAGCTTCAATCGGGCCACCGATGCTCGCCGTCAGCCCGGCTCCTCTTTCAAGCCCTTTGTCTACTACACGGCTTTTGCCACCGGCAAATACAGCCCGGAATCGATCATTTATGATACCCCCGTACGCTACCGCGATGGCTCCGGTTATTATTCGCCCAAGAACTATGCCGGCGGCTTCTCGGGAGCGATCACCATTCGCCAAGCCCTAAAGGTTTCTGCCAACATTCCAGCGGTCAAAATGGGCAAGACCGTAGGCCTAGACAAGGTCATTCAAACCTGTCGCACCCTAGGCATTAAGAGTCCCCTAGAACCAGTGATCTCCCTGCCCCTAGGGGCCACCGACTTGGCTCCCATGGAGATGGCGGGGGCTTTTGCCACCTTTGCTAGCGGCGGCTGGCAATCGGATTTTCCGGCAGTGGGCAATGCGGCCCAATCTACCATCACCAGTCTGGTGCGGGTCAGCGATAGCGAAGGTAATGTCTTGCTCGACCATTCCCCCCAAAAGGACAATCGCAAACAGGTGCTCGACCCTTGGGCTGCGGCCCAACTCACCAGCGCCCTAGAATCCGTCATCTACGGTGGCGGCGGTACCGGTCAGCAAGCGGCCCTCGGTCGGCCCGCCGCCGGTAAAACCGGCACCACTTCATCGGAGCGGGATGTGTGGTTTGTGGGCTACGTACCCCAACTTTCTGCTGCGATCTGGATCGGCAAGGATAACTACAAGCCCCTAGGTAAGGGCGTCAGCGGTGGTACCTACGTAGCACCAGTCTGGCGGCGCTTTATGACCCAAGCTCTGGCCAATGTGCCCGAGGAAAACTTCCAACCGCCCAGCAAATTCCGCCGACCGGGCAATGCGAAGAAAGACGAAGTGGTGGATTAGCTTTGATCACCTCAACCTAGCCCCGACGACGCTCAAACATCCTAATTTCCAGGGAGAAAAAATACGTGTCTGCTAAAGATCCCAAGAAAAACAAAGACGAACGACACACGATCGGCAACTTTTTGGGCGGTGTTTTTAAAACCGCCGGGGGCACTGTGCTCGGTGTCACCATGATGAGTAGTGCCATCTTGGCCGGTGGCTTGGTAGGGTTGGCTCTCAGTTTTCGGAATTTGCCAGATGTGGCCACCCTGCGAGACTACTTCCCTTCGGAAACCTCTTATATTTACGACATTAAAGGCACCCAGTTAGCTAGTCTGCATGATGAAGCCAACCGAGATGTGGTACCGATCGACAAAATTTCTCCCGATCTGAAACGGGCCTTGTTGGCGATCGAAGACAGCAATTTCTACACCCACCAAGGGATTAATGCCACCGGCATCGGACGGGCCATGCTAGCCAACGTCAATAAGGGCGGAGTCTCCGAAGGTGGCTCGACTCTGACGATGCAGTTGATTAAGAACCTGTTCCTGTCCCAAAAACGGGAGTTCACCCGGAAGCTGGCCGAAGCAGTGCTCTCGATTCGGCTAGAGCAAGTCTTCCGCAAGGATGAAATCTTGAATATGTACCTGAACCAGGTGTACTGGGGGCACAACAACTATGGAGCCGAGACCGCTGCCCAGAGCTACTTTGGCAAGTCCGCCGCCGATCTGAATTTGGCCGAAGGGGCGATGATGGCCGGATTGATCCAGTCACCGGAGCGCTGGAGTCCCCACGTTAGCCTAAAAAAATCCAAGGAGCGCCAAGCCGTAGTGTTGAAGCGGATGCGCGACCTAGGTTGGATTACGCCTCAGCAAGAGAAAGAAGCCCGCAACTACCAGATCAAAATCGGCAAACTGAAAACTTGGCAACGCAGTAAACTGCCCTTTGTAACGGAAGCGGTGATCGACGAGCTGAACCAGAAATTCGGAAAGGAAACGGTGCGCAAGGGCGGCATGCGCGTGCAAACCACGATCGATTACAAATTTCAGCGAGAGGCGGAAGACTTCATCAACCAAGTTGGTAAAAACTATGGCCGGGATTTCCAGATTGCCCTGGCCGCCGTAGACCCTCGCACCCACTTCGTGAAGGCCATGGTGGGCGGTGTAGATTACAGCAAGAGCAGCTTCAATCGGGCCACCGATGCTCGCCGTCAGCCCGGCTCCTCCTTCAAGCCCTTTGTCTACTACACGGCCTTTGCCACCGGCAAATACAGCCCGGAATCGATCGTTTATGATACCCCCGTACGCTACCGCGATGGCTCCGGTTATTATTCGCCCAAGAACTATGCCGGCGGCTTCTCGGGAGCGATCACCATTCGCCAAGCCCTAAAGGTTTCCGCCAACATTCCAGCGGTCAAAATGGGCAAGACTGTAGGCCTGGATAAGGTCATCCAAACCTGTCGCACCCTGGGCATTAAGAGTCCCCTAGAACCAGTAATCTCCCTGCCTTTAGGAGCCACCGACTTAGCCCCCATGGAAATGGCTGGAGCTTTTGCCACCTTTGCCAGTAACGGCTGGCAGTCAGATTTTCCGGCAGTGGGCAATGCTTCCCAATCCACCATCACCAGTCTGGTGCGGGTCAGCGACAGCAAAGGTAGCGTCCTGCTCGACCATTCTCCCACTAAAGACAACCGCAAACAGGTGCTCGACCCCTGGGCTTCGGCCCAACTCACCAGCGCCCTGGAATCGGTCATCTACGGTGGCGGCGGTACCGGTAAGGAAGCGGCCCTCGGTCGGCCCGCCGCCGGTAAAACCGGCACCACTTCATCGGAACGGGATGTGTGGTTCGTGGGCTATGTCCCCCAGCTTTCGACGGCCATCTGGATCGGCAAAGATAACTACAAGCCGCTGGGTAAGGGAGTCAGCGGTGGTACCTATGTAGCACCAGTCTGGCGGCGCTTTATGAACCAAGCCCTGGCCAACACGCCCGAGGAAAACTTCCAAGCGCCCAGCAAATTCCGCCGACCGGGGAATGCCAAGAAGGATGATGTGGTGGAATAGGGCTAGCGTTGGCTGGAACGGTAAAAAGGTTTTTTGACCACTTGGGCTGGATACAGCTTGCCTCGAATCTCCACCTCTAGACTCTGGCCCAACTTGCCCAGTTCCGGCGGCACGAAGCCCAGCGCGATCGGCTTACCCAGAGTCGGCGATAGCGTCCCGCTGGTGACAATCCCCACCGCTACCCCGCCATGGCAGATCGGATAATCATGACGAGCAATATGGCGATTGGCCAGCTCTAGGCCCACTAGCCGACGACTCAGCCCTTGCTCTTGCTGGCGCAGCAGCACATCGCGACCGATAAATTCTGCCTTGTCCCAATGTACCAACCAGCTCAAGCCCGCTTCCAAGGGCGAGATCTCCTCGGTCAGCTCCTGACCATAGAGGCACATGGCTGCTTCCAAACGTAAGGTATCCCTAGCTCCCAAGCCGCAGGGCTGAACCCCTAATTTCAACAGCTCCTGCCAGAGCGCGATCGCCCCCGCCGGAGCCACCATTACTTCTACGCCATCCTCACCCGTATAGCCGGTGCGGGCAATAAAAGCATCCCAACCCAGGACCTTGGCCCGACAGTGGCCGAAGTTCGGCAGTGTGCCGATCGCCCCCTCCACTAGGGGCTGTAATAGCTGGATCGCCCGCGGTCCCTGGACGGCCAATAAAGCCATTTCCGATGACAGATCTTGCAAGGTTGGCAAATGGGATTGAATCCAAGCCAGGTCTTTGTCCTTCGTCGCACCATTGACAATCATCATCCCCCGGCCCTCGGCTTCCCGGTAGACAATAATGTCGTCGATCACCCCACCTCGATCGTTCAGCAGCACTGTGTACTGGGCCTCACCCACCGCCAAGCGCTCCAAGTCGGAAGGGACTAATTTTTGCAGTTTTTGGATCGATCCTGGCTCCGGCAGCTCAAATTTACCCATGTGGGAAATATCAAACATCCCAGCTGCTGTGCGGACGGCTTGGTGTTCGGCGGTCAAACCCGCAAACTGCACCGGCATTTCCCAACCCGCAAAGGCGGTCATCCTGGCCTGGAGATCGATCGAAGATTGATAGAGGGGAGTACGCTGGAGTTGGCTCATGGGGATTGGCAGGATGGAAGATCGCCAACATTATAGCCATTACTCCGGTGGAACCAAGCGCTTTTTCTTGAAAGCATCGCGAGTTTCCCAGTTATACAGGCACCAAAGACTCAGGGTACCGGGCAGAAAGAAAATCAGGCTGAGGACATAAGTTAAAGCCAAGCCCATGGATAGCCACCAAGCCCATTTCTTCAGTTTGGCCAGCTCGGCCACCAAGGCTTCGATCAGCAGTCCGGCCACCACCAACCCGGCAATCACCCACAGTAGGCGCACCATATTCTGCCAATCGGCCCAAGTCAAGCCGTTACTACGCAGCTGTTGGAGCACGCCATGGGGATCTTGCAAGATCAGGGCTACAAACACGTAGCTATAGATAATCTGACCGACGGGCCAGCTCAGCCGCTGCATCCGATCGAGGTAAAAAATAGCAGTAATAATGCCGCCCAGACCCACAACATTGATCCAAAGCAGTACATTATTGCTCTCTTGAGCAGTAGATAGCATGGTGAGCAGAGCCATGATGATCGGCACTGATCGCAAAGTCCAAATGGCAACAACAAGGTTGGGTGGAAGTTTGGGCAAGATCTCGGCCTAGAACATTACTTTTCCTCTTTCATAGCCAATCGATCGAAATCCGGCAAAATCTGGACAGGACATTTGATCAGGAGCGCTAAGTTCAAGTAGGGGCGAAGATTCTGATATGCTGACTATTGGCCTGTTAACCATCTATTAATCTGAACTTTGACCGTCCACACTGAGCCTGCTAAGGAGAGCGTTGTCCCCGCTACCGCTCCCGCCAAAACCACCTTCAGCCTGCAAGAAATTCACGACCTCTTGCCCCATCGCTATCCCTTCGCCCTGGTCGATCGGATTATTGACTTTGTGCCCGGCGAAAAAGCCGTCGGAGTTAAGTGCGTTAGTTTCAACGAGCAATTTTTCCAAGGTCATTTTCCAGGCTATCCCCTCATGCCCGGCGTGCTGATTGTGGAAGCGATGGCCCAAGTGGGAGGAATCGTGTTAACCCATTTGCCTGCATATACCAGCTTGCCAGAAGCCATTCGGGCACTATTTGTCTTCACGGGTATCGACAAGGTGCGCTTTCGGCGGCAGGTGGTACCGGGGGATCAGCTTATAATGACCGTGGAGCTACTGGCCTTTAAGCGGGGCCGCTTTGCTACCATGAAGGCCAAGGCTGAGGTAGAAGGCCAAACCGCTGCGGATGGCGAGCTGATGTTTTCGATGGTGGAGGTTTGAACCAGCGGTTGGTGAACAATATCTAAAGGGATCCGGTCATCTGGTTTCAGTTGTTCAAGCTAAGTTGGGGCACATGCATGCAAATGGTTGGAGCGGCGAATTTGACGAGGTTAATTCATCCCACGGCAATCATCGATCCCGGCGCGGAAATTCATCCCAGTGTGAAGGTTGGTCCTTACGCGGTGATTGGCGATCGGGTAAAGATTGGTGCTGACACTTCTATTGGTGCCCATGCGGTGCTGGAAGGCCCGACGGAAATTGGGGTGGGCAACCAGATTTTTCCCGGCGCGGCGATCGGTCTGGATAGCCAAGATTTGAAGTATGTGGGTGGCGAAGCCAGCCTGAAAATTGGCGATTACAATCGCATCCGGGAATATGTAACGATCAACCGGGCCACCGGTCACGGTGAGTTTACGATCATTGGCAACCACAATCTGTTGATGGCCTACGTGCATGTGGCCCACAACTGCGTGATCGAAGACCATGTCAAAATTGCCAATGCCACTTCCCTAGCTGGCGACGTGTACATTGAATCCGGTGCAGTGATCAGCGGTGTATTAGGTGTACACCAATTCGTTCATATTGGCAGGCTCTCCATGGTAGGCGGCATGACCAGGATCCAGCGGGATGTACCGCCCTACTCGATCGTCGAAGGCAATCCGGCCAGAGTTCGCTCTTTGAACTTAGTGGGCATGAAGCGTGCCGACTTTGATAGCACCTCGATCGGGGCCCTCAAGGAAGCCTATCGATTGCTGTATAGTTCGGGGCTGACCCTGCAGCAAGCCTTGAGCGAGTTGGATCTCGGCACCGAGCAGGTGCAGCACCTCCAACAATTCTTGAGTGCTTCCATTACCATGCCCCGGCGCGGCCCAATTCCGGGTCGCGCGCTGGATCGCCGCGAGAGCGAGTAACAATGAAACGAATTTTTATCAGTACCGGCGAAGTTTCGGGCGATTTGCAGGGTTCTCTGCTGGTGCGATCGCTGTTTCAAGAGGCCCAACGACGGGGCTTGGAAATAGAGATAGTGGCCTTGGGTGGTGGCAAGATGGCGGCAGCGGGCGCACAGATCCTGGGAGATACTACCGGCATCGGCTCCATGGGCATCGTGGAGCATTTGGCTTTTATCGGGCCGACCATTAAGGTACAGCGGGATGCGAAGAAATATCTGCAAGGCCATCCCCCCGATGCGATCGTGCTGATCGATTACATGAACCCCAACATTTTTATTGGCAATTTTGTCAAAAAGACGTTTCCGCAGGTGCCGGTCTTTTTCTACATTGCTCCCCAGGAGTGGGTTTGGTCAGCCAGCCCCAAGAACACCATGGCAGTGGTAAATGTGACCGATCGTCTCCTAGCGGTCTTCCCCGGTGAGGCGGATTTCTATCGCTCGAAGGGGGCAGATGTGCGCTTTGTGGGTCACCCCTTAGTCGATCGGATGGCGACTTTTCCCAGTCGATCAGAGGCGCGGCAAACGTTGGGGATTCAGGATGGAGAAATTGCGATCGCCCTGATTCCAGCTTCCCGCTGGCAAGAGCTGCGCTACCTGATGCCGACAATTTTCATGGCGGCCCAGCAGTTGCAGGCCCAGTTACCTCAGGTGCGTTTTTGGGTGCCTTTGGCGCGGGAAGAATATCGAGAGGCGATCGATCGGGCGATCGGGGAGTACCAGCTCTCGGCTACTTTAGTGAACGACCAGACCAACGAAGTATTGGCGGCAGCAGACTTAGCCATCGCTAAATGTGGCACCGTCAGCCTGGAGCTGGCTCTGTTAGATGTGCCCCAGGTGGTGATTTATAAGGTAAATAAGCTGACGGCTTGGATTGCTGAGCATATTCTCAAAATTTCTCTGCCTTTTGTGTCGCCGGTGAATTTGGCGGAGATGAAGCCGATCGTGCTGGAGCTGTTGCAGGACGATGCTACGCCGGAACGAATTGTGGCGGAGTCTTTGGCACTGCTCCAGGATCCGGCCCGGCGGGAGCGGTTGACGAGGGACTATGCCGAAATGCGCGCGGCTTTTGGGGAGCCGGGGGTCTGCGATCGGGTGGCTACGGAAGTTTTGCAGTCTCTGGCTTGAGACCTGATGTTGGGCAAGGATTGCAATGTCCACCTCTCTGCTTTAAACCTATGTTATATTCAGGCTAGTCGCCAATGTAGTACTGAGGTTTCATGGAACTGTCTTGGTAGCCAAAACTTCGGCGATTTTTGACAATGAAGTTACCCACTGTTTGTTGCAACTCCACTCAACCAACCAAAAAATGTGCCCTGAGCGGAGCCGAAGGGGACATTTTTGACGGGTAAAACCTTTCATAGAGATCTCCTTACCATTGCTCCGAACGTACTCATCCAACAACACCTCTGGCTTATGTCAGATTTTGATTTCCAGCCCTATCGAGATTTTATTCTGCTTGATGGTAACAAGCAGCGGGCGTTGTATACGCCTACGGATGCGCTGTTGCCTTTGCAAGTTGGAATGATCGCTCAGCAGGAGCTAGAGGATCAAACAGAGTCTTCACCCACAAGAAAGGTAGAGCAGTTACCAGTATTGGAGGGGCTGCGGAAGTATGCCTTGGGTAACCCAAGAGAGCATGTTATTTTGGCTGGTAGGCCAGGTTCAGGGAAATCCACGGCGTTGCAGCAGTTGCGGTTGGCTTTGGCCGCAGAAGGATTGGTGCCGGTTTTGGTGCAGTTGAAGGGCGATCGCTCTGTCCCGGCAATGATTCAGGGAGAATTTCGGCGGGCAAGGCAAAGAGTTTCATTGGAGCAGATTGATGATTGGTTGTTGGCTGATCAATTAATCTTGTTGCTGGATGGGATCAATGAAATACCAAAGGATGACTTGCGGCGGGATTTAGCGGATTTTCGAGAGCAGAATTCTACGGTGCCCATGATTTTTACTACTCGTGATTTAGCATTGGGTGGAGATCTGGGAATTAGTCGAAGGTTGGAGATGAAACCTTTAACTGTGCTGCAAATGCAGGAGTTTGTGGGACAGCGTTTGCCGGATGTGGGGGGAAAGTTATTGGAGCAGTTGGGCGATCGATTAGGAGAGATCGCGGAAACACCTTTGTTGTTAAAGATGCTCTGCGATGTTTTTGGTGAAACGCAGCAAATTCCTGAAAACAAAGGGGAGTTGTTTCGGTGGTTCGATCGGGAATACGACAAATTCAAAGGATTACCTCCGGTGTCAGAGGATTTTCGGCGGTTCAAGTCAGAGATTCTACAGCAGTTGGCTTTTGTGATGATGACTGGTGATTCATCCAAGCCAACGGAGTTTTGGTTGACTATCGATCGGGGCGTGGCGGAAAGGGAAATTGAGAGGTTTTTGATCGATCGAGTGAGTGAACCAGCAGCTAAAGCCAAGGAATGGTTAGAAGATTTACTAGAGCATCACTTGTTACAAGTGGCCGCAGAGACAAACCAAGTGGAGTTTCACCACCAGTTATTTCAAGAATATTATGCAGCAGTGAACCTGTTGGGTATGTTTCATGATGGTCATCCTGATGTTACTGAAAGGCACCGTTTTCAACACTTTTACCTAAACTATTTAAAATGGACAGAGATAGTTTTGTTGCTGCTATCACTACAACCCGATAATGCCATTACTGAAGAAATATTGATTTCAGCATCAGAAGTAGATCCAGTATTGGGTATCCAATTTAGAGGGTGCTTAAAAAGAAAAAACAAAACTGTTGAATCAGATGAATCGTCTCTGGAGATCGATATTTCTGTGCTGTTTAAATCTGTTACTAGTCATGATCGTGATACCGCAAAATCAGCGATTTCTGATTTAAGCTCTTTAGGCGATGCTGCAATCCCAGCTTTAATTGAGGCTCTTAAAAATGAAGATCCAATGAATTACATGGCGGCAGAGGCGTTAGGAAACACAAGTACTAAAATAGTTATTCCAATGTTACTATTAGCAATCAATGACGAAGATGATTTTATGAGGGAGGGTGCTGCTCGTGCATTAGGCAATCTAGATGGTATTAAAGAATGGGACTTCAGTATGGGGAGATTCGATAGACACATCACAAAACATCCATTAAATAATATAACGTCGAAATTAGCTATAGACTCTAGAAATGCTTTACAAAAATGCTTGAATGACGATGATTCTGGAGTGCGTTCAGCAGCAGCAATTGCATTAGGAAAAATAGGCTACAATGGTTCTGAGTCCATGCTATATAAGATGTTGGCCGAGGAATTTCATTCTAGTGTGCGTAAGAGTGCAGCAGTTGGTTTGATAATGTTAGGACTGGATAACTTCATTCCAGCCTTATCTAATCTTAGGACTGATAATTATCAAACCCTTGAAAATGCTAAAGATCGTTTTTATTCTACTGCACGAAATGCAATTCTTCAAATACGTATTGATAAAGATATTGTAAGTAATGAAGAACTTGAAGCAGGAATTACTGAGTTGATCAAAAAGGTGTTCGTTAGTGGAATGTTTGCAAATAAGGAAGCAGATTGTTTAAGAGAGATTGCTTATTTTCTATTGGGTGACACGGGTATCTTCCTCCCACTTCACTACAGGCAACAAATCACATCCGGGATTTACAACTATAAAATCTATTGTTCCCCACCAATACCCCTTTCGATCAATCAGAAAACTCCTCAAATAATTAATGCCAAAGAAGTCAAAATCTTTGAGAATGTCAATAAGTATTATGAGAATTCACAAGATACCACCTAAAATCTTTTAGCACATAACCCAAACATATACAAAAGAAAGCCAGCCATGATTTCCCCACAGCTAATTGACACCCTCGATCGACTGCCCTCAGATCTACAAACAGAAGTCTTGCACTACGCTCAATACCTGGCCACCCAACACATCCAATCATCACAGCCAGAACAACCACCCACAAAATACCGCCAAGCTGGAACCCTTCAAGGCATGTTCACCATGACTGAAGATTTTGATGCCCCCCTAGAAGACCTAAAAGACTACATGTAACTATGACCCTTCTCCTTGATACCCACATTTTAATTTGGTTTTTAGACAATGACCCCAAACTACCTACCAACACTCGCACCCGCATTGAAACCACCCCAAACGTCTTTGTTAGCATTGCCTCCCTCTGGGAAATAGCCATCAAAGTCAATATCGGTAAATTAACACTGGCATTTCCATTCAATGAAATGCAGTCCAACCTCACTGCCGTTAACATTACCCAGCTTCCAATCCACTTCAACGACTTGCAAACCTATCTCTCACTACCATTACATCATCGTGATCCATTTGATCGAATCTTCATTGCCCAAGCCATAAATCACTCACTGACCTTTGTTAGCCAAGATAGTCAAATGAAAAGATACGACATTCAATTACTCCAAGAGTAGCTTGTATCCCAACATTCACCAGTAACTAATTTATAAAATCATGAATAGCAAGTACAATTTACCTAACGTTCAAAAGGTCACAATCATTGAACATGTAGACACCTACATCGAAGGAGATAAAGTTCTGGGGGATAAGATCAATGGAGACAAATACGACATAAAAACCGTTGGCAACCTCAACACTGGCAAAGTCAACATCCAAGGCAACCAAACAGGTGAAACCCCATGATTCATGACCCATCCCACCAACAACTAGTCCTCGATACCCTCAGCACTAACCTCCAAGACCCCAGTGCCGCAATTCGTGCCAAAGCCGCCCAAGCTCTCGGCCAAATCGGCGACACCACCATCTTGCCTCAACTCCTTACCGCCCTTCAAGATCCCGAACCCAGCGTTCGCCAACAAGCCGCGATCGCCCTCGGTCATATCGGCCAAGCCACAATTCTGCCCCAACTCCTCCAAGCCATCCACGACCCCGCATCCAACGTCCGTGCCAGCATCGTCCAAACCATCGCCACCATTGATCACCCATCAATTGTCCCCACCTTACTGCAAACCCTCCAAGACCAAGACCCGATCGTCCGCACCAGCAGCACCCAAGCCCTCGGCCAGCTAAGTGCTCCAGCAGCTATCCCCGGTCTCTTCGGTGCTTTAAAAGACCCCGATACCGAAGTCCGCCACCAAGCCGCGATCGCCCTGGGTAAAATGTCCCCGGAAGCCGTCTTACCCACTCTATTGAATGCACTGCATCACAGTGATGCCAGTATCCGTCAACAAACTGCGATCGCCCTCGGCCACCTAAAATCGGAAGCCGCCGTACCCGCTCTCCTCCAATGCCTCCAAGATTCAGAGAACCCAGTCCGCGAAAGCGCGATCGAAGCTCTCGGTAGAATCGGGAGCAACACAGATTTAGCGATTGCCTAGAGAATTGCTGTGACCACAGAAAATCTTCAGATTATCATCGCTACCCTTTGTACCCTTCTAGCCGAGTCATCCGATTTGAAAATCCGGATTCGTGCCGTCGAAGCCCTTGGCATTCTGCAAGCCCAAAGTGCCGTCCCCCTGCTCTGTCAGATTGCTGCCCAAAACTCTGAAACAGATCTTTGTCTAGCAGTAATCAACGCCCTCATTGCTATTGGCCAAACAACAACACCAAATCCCATGTCAGAAACTCCTAAAAACCAACCCATCTTTAACATTGGTCAAGTAGGCAACATCAATACCGGCGATGTCAAGATCCAAGGCGACCAAATAGGTATCCAACACAATTATTTTGGCACTGATCCAGCTTTATCAGCACAAATCGCCGATCTACAACAACTCATTACCGATCTTGAGATTCAACATCCCAATCCAGAAGGTGAAGAAGTTACTTTAGAGATCGTAAATAATGCCCTTGCCACCATTCAGACCCAGCAGCCCGATCGATGGCAAAAAATCCGTCACCAAGCCACCATTCTTAAACAACAGCTCTTTAACCCCGAACGCCATCTACAAGCCAGTAAAGCCACCCTAGTCGAAGTCACCAAGGCCGCTTGGGAAAAGAGTCTCATTGTCAAAGCCATCGTCACTTACCTCGACAAATTCAGCGAAACTCCCGACCAAGGAGCCTAGAAAAGTTACCAGAAAACGAAATTCTTAGACAGCGGTTACGTGAGCTGGGTATAGATCCTGACTCGCTCACTGGAGACTAGTCGGAATGCTGATAAGATACCCTGATTGGTTTAGGCGATCGCGCAATGTTTCCAGTTATCTACTCAGAAGAATTCCTGCTCCATCAAACCGGCAGATTTCATCCCGAAACACCAGGGCGGTTGACAGCGATCGCCTCAGCAATCCAACAGACAAGCTGGGCCGATCAGATTCAGTGGCGATCGCCAACTCCAGTCACCGTCAGAGATCCACTCCCAGAGATCGCCAAGATTCACGATCGACAGTACATCAACACTGTCAAAACCATTGCCGAAAGCGGCGGCGGAGCCCTTGATCCAGACACCCCGATTTCGCCCCAGACCTACAATATTGCTTTGCTGGCCGTCAACGCTTGGCTCGATGGAGTCGAAACCGTGATGGCCACTGGCCAGCCCATATTCGTGCTAGCGCGGCCACCGGGACACCATGCAGTACCAGCAGGTGGGATGGGTTTCTGTATTTTCAGTAACGCCGCCATTGCCGCCACCTATGCGCTGGCCAATGGAGCAAAGCGAGTGGCAATTCTCGATTGGGATGTCCATCATGGCAATGGCACCCAAGCCGTTGTGGCCACCAATCCTCAGCTAGCCTACTGTTCGCTGCATGAGTTCCCTCAATATCCGGGGACTGGCAGGGCCGAGGAAACAGGCCCTTATGGGAATTTATTGAACTTGCCCATGAAAGCTGGGAGCTCGATCGCCGATTATCAACCATTATTTGAAACCAAGGTCATGCCCTTTCTGACCGCATTCCAACCCGATTTGTTGATTGTCAGTGCGGGCTATGATGCCAATCACGATGATCCATTAGCCAGTATTTCGCTCCAGCCCCAGGACTTTGGGATTTTTACCGATTATTGTTTGCAGCTAACCTCCAAGATTGTCTTTGGCCTGGAGGGTGGCTACGATTTTGATGCCTTAGGCCAGTCGGTGGTGGCCACGATCGCCCCTCTCCTCGATGTCTGAATCAACGGATCTTTTTGTCACTACCGCATCTGCATCCACTCCAGAACTGCGCGAGCGGGCCGCTGCGATCGCTGCCGAACTTCAGGCACCGCTTCTCTTACGGCATAAGGAACCCCTTCCCCACTGTTTCGATCGAATGAGCGGAACTACGAGGGCGATCGTCGTCCAAAAAAACCGCCTGCTCTTGGCCCACCGCGACGGCCCCGAATTCTTCTTTCATCCGAACCTCGGCTGCCTACGCGCTGCCAACTATCGGCGGGGCCAGAATGATTGGCTGCTGGTGGCCGCGCAGCTCCAACCGGGAGACTCGGTGCTGGACTGCACCCTGGGCTACGCTGGCGAAGCCACTTTGATGGCCACCCAAACGGGCGAGAGTGGTGAAGTCCATGGCATCGAAGGCATCCCGGAATTAGGCTTGGTGGTCAGGGAAGGATTGCAGACGGTGGTAACCGAAAACCAGCGGGTCAATCAAGCGATGAGAAGCATCCAAGTCGTGCACCTCGGACACCACCTGGAATATTTGCAGCAATGCCCGACCGATCGCTACGATGTGGTTTACTTTGACCCCTTTTTTGATGTGGCTGTGGACCAGGCTGGTAACCTGGACGACCTGAGATTTTTTGGCGATTTTCGACCGCTCACTGCTGCATCCCTATCGGAAGCCAGACGGGTCGCCCGCCGCTGGGTAATTGTCAAAACCAGCAAGTGGTCTCAGCAACTCGCCCACTTCGGCATCACCGAAACCTTTGGTTCGGATTGGGGCAAAGTCCGCTATGGCCGAATGGCCTGCGGATAGTTCACTCGACTTCGCCGATGATCCTGAAGTCTTTGTTATCTTTTAGAAACCTACGAACGAGGAAAAAACATGCCATACATTTCTGCGATCGAAAGAATGGGTGAAGCCAGAGGCAAGGTCGAGCTGATCAGTCTCCAGCTAGCCCGTCAAGTGGGAGCAATTTCTGCGGAAGCGATCGAGGAGATTAAAAAACTACCGATCGAGCAGTTGGATCGACTCGCTTTAGACTTAATGGACTTCAAAAGTATTGTTGACCTAACCAACTGGCTTCAGCGACAGAATTAAGCAGGTTTCATTATTCAACGCAGCCTAATAGATTCTCCCTTGTTGGGCATGAAAGTGCTGACCTTGATTGGCATGCCAAGCGAGATAGCAGGATGTCATTACGATCGAAAACAATCCCTAGAGCGATGGAGACCCATCCATCACCTTTGCTCCAACCTTGTCTAGCTCTAAGACTTTAACAATCGGTTCCACACCCACCAAGCGCCAAGCCTGTTCCATGGCCACCGCCACCGCCTTCGACCGCTCCACAGTAGCCAGCGCCAACATCGTCGGCCCCGCGCCACTAATCACCACGCCATAAGCGCCCGCCCCGATCGCCGCCTGGGCTACTGACCCATAACCACGAATCAGGCGTTCCCGAAAAGGTTGATGAATCCGATCGGCCAAGCCCACCCGCAGCCAATCCTCATTGCCCGTAGTCAATCCTCGGATCAGCAGACCGAGGTGAGCAATGTTGAACACTGCGGCGGCTCGATCGTACTGGGCCGGTAAGACGCTCCGGGCCTCCGCCGTAGACAGCTCAAAATTGGGAATCGCCACCACCGGCAGCACATCCTGATGCCAGGGAATATCGCAGATCGCCCAATTTGCTGCATCGCTAGCGGCCAACTGACAACCGCCAATTAGTGCGGGCACCACATTATCCGGATGGCCTTCCATGTCGATCGCCATGGCCATAATTTCTGGCTGGCTCAAAGGATTCCCTGCCAACCCGTTGGCCCCCAACAAACCACCAACAATCGCCGTGGCCGAGCTCCCGAGACCTCTGGCTAGGGGTACATCCAAGTCAATTTCTAACCTAACGCCGGGGACGGGGCGACCTAAGCGCTCGAAGACCTTGGTAAAGGCTAGGTAAGCTAAGTTGGATGCGGTCAAATCCATCCGATCGGCCTCCGCTCCGCGGGCCTCGATCGTCAGCGCATCCGCCGCAGTGAACTGGAACTGATTGTACAGACTCAAAGCCGCACCGATGCAATCAAAACCAGCCCCCAAGTTAGCAGTAGTCGCAGGCACCTGCACAGTTACAGACATAGCTCAAAGAGTCGAAAGGAATCTCCAAAAGTTTATCCTAACTACTGCCGTTGGCGTAGCCTCTCTATCGAAAAATCGCACCAACCGCTGGCCTCGATCCCAAACCGTAGGTATTAGTCGGAGAACCCACCATTCATAATGTTTACATTACTTAACTTAATTGTTAAGTTAAGTAACATAGCTGTCGAGGCTCTTACTCATCCAATTTCTCCAGTTGGCTCTACTGACCCAGGCCAGCATCATAAAAAAACAGGTTTAATATGCCGATTAAAGAAAAGCCCACACGCTCCCGGAACTTCATCATTGCCAATGTGGTGGCGGCGGTGGTAGCAGGTACCATTTTCACCACGGTACTGGTGCCAAATCTTACTGGGCCTAAAACTCCAGGGGTGCCCTATAGCCTATTCGTCCACCAAGTCGAAGAAGGACAAGTGGCCCAGGTATCGATCGCCCAAGACCAGATTCGCTACAAGTTGCAAGATACTGGTGGCACACCAGGTCAGATCTACGTCACTACGCCAATCTTTGATCTGGAACTGCCGAAGCTGTTGGAATCCAAGGGTGTCGAGTTCGCGGCAATGCCCGCACCGAAGCAGAACTGGATTGGTACCTTGCTAAGTTGGGTGATTCCGCCGCTGATTTTTGTGGGCATTTTTCAATTCTTTAATAATCGTGGTGGTGCTGGAATGCCGCCGGGGGCTTTGTCGATCGGCAAAAGCAAAGCCAAGATTTATGTAGAAGGCGAGTCGGCCAAGGTCACCTTCGCTGACGTGGCTGGTGTAGAAGAAGCCAAGACCGAGCTAGTGGAAATAGTAGAGTTCCTAAAGTCACCTCAGCGCTTTACGGATATTGGGGCCCGGATTCCCAAAGGCGTATTGTTGGTCGGCCCACCGGGCACCGGGAAGACGCTGATGGCCAAGGCTGTTGCGGGCGAAGCGGGGGTCCCCTTCTTTTCGATCTCCGGCTCGGAATTTGTGGAAATGTTTGTGGGTGTGGGTTCTTCGCGGGTACGCGACCTGTTCGACCAAGCCAAGAAGCAGGCTCCTTGTATTGTCTTTATCGATGAGATGGATGCGATCGGCAAAGCCCGTAACTCCGGCGGCATGTTTGGTGGCAATGACGAGCGGGAGCAGACCCTGAATCAGTTGTTGACTGAAATGGATGGCTTTGCGGCTGGCGATGCCACGGTGATTGTATTGGCAGCCACCAACCGGCCTGAAATCCTCGACCCAGCGCTGCTGCGCCCCGGCCGCTTCGATCGGCAAGTATTAGTCGATCGGCCTGACCTCTCTGGTCGCCAAGAAATCCTGAACATCCATGCTCAAAAGGTCAAGCTGGCCGATGGAGTAGATCTAAAAACCATTGCTACACGCACTCCGGGCTTTGCCGGGGCCGACCTGGCGAACTTGGTAAACGAAGCAGCGCTCTTGGCTGCTCGCGACCAACGGACAACGGTGGAAACCAGAGACTTCGCCGAGGCGATCGAGCGGGTAGTCGCCGGTCTGGAAAAGAAGAGCCGGGTGCTCAACGAAACGGAGAAGAAAATCGTGGCCTACCACGAGGTCGGTCACGCCCTAGTCGGTGCCTTGGTACCTGGTAGCGGTCGAGTGGAGAAGATTTCGATCGTCCCACGAGGAATGGCCGCTCTCGGCTACACGCTCCAACTGCCCACCGAAGACCGCTTCCTTTTGAATGAAGCAGAGCTACGCGGTGAAATTGCGACCCTATTGGGTGGTCGTTCTGCCGAAGAAATCATCTTTGGCACCATTACCACTGGTGCTTCCAACGATTTGCAAAGGGCCACGGATTTGGCGGAACGGATGGTGACTAGCTATGGCATGAGCAAGGTTCTGGGGCCGCTGGCCTATCAACAGAGCGGCCAATCGATGTATCTCAACAATGGCGGTAGTCCGCGCCGACCGATGAGTGAAGAGACTGCCCAGGCGATCGATCGGGAGGTCAAGAGCATCGTGGAAGAAGCTCACCAACAGGCCATTGAGATTCTGCGCGCCAATGGAGATTTGTTGGAAACCATTACCCAGCAACTGCTGGAGACGGAGGTCGTTGAGGGCGAAGTGCTGTACCAGCTCTTGGCCCAAGCCAAAAATGAGAGCACACCAGTAGCTGCTTAACATTCTGCACAACCAAAGCTCCTGGCGAAATTCGCCAGGAGCTTTGGTTTAGATATCAATGAATCAAACAATGTTCGGATTGATAGCGACTTGGAGTTAACGGTAAATCTTTTCCTGTTCCAGGGAATAGATGATCATTTGGCAAAAAGGTGGATATTGCCCCTCTTTATTTTTTTGGTCATATCGATCGATCATTTTTTCTATTTCCAGCAAGCTCAGTTCTTCCAAACCCAGTCCCTCTAGGCTTCTGGCGCGAGCAGAGGTCAGCTTGGATATGTTGAGCTGAAGACGCTGAATGGTTTCTTGGGCTGCTCGATTCCTCTTCGACTCTTTGCTTGGTAAGATTTTTCCGTCGGCTTGATATTCAAAGAAATCGGCACAGTCGGCGATGGTGGGGGAAATGGTTAACTCTCGATCGTACCAGTTGTCTTTGCTGACTCCACAGTGTAATGGATCTCCAGCAGCAGGTTGGCGCAGGCACGAAGCCAAAAGATTGTGATATTCTAGTTGCTTTTCTGGATATATTTCTTGGGGCTGAAAATGTTCAATATGACTATCAGCAAGGGAGATTCTTGCGCCGCAATAGCAGCAAACATCTCCCTGCTCAATGATGAGCGCTGCTTGTAGTTCACGCTTCTGCGGATTTTGGAAACTTTCGTAGGTGGGCTGCCAATCTGGATTTTCTTGAGCTTTAAATTCTATGAGACTCTCCGGTTCTGCTTTTTTCTCGATAAACTTCATCGACCGATAATCTCCCGCCTTTTAATCATAACTTCGGCTTTGTTTAGCTCTGGTTCACTAGCGCCAATGGTGGCAGAAAGTTGGCTGACCAATTGCTGGGCTTCGCTGAGCTGTCCTTGGTGAATGAGGCTGAAAAGCTCTCCCAGTTGATCTTGGATTTCGGCTGGCCGTTCTGTTTCGTCCATGAGGTCTTCTAAGATGCGGTTGCTATCGCGACCGTAGGAATACTGCGGTTTGACGACAGTAATATCTTCACCTACTTTTTTCAACAGGTAAATACTCT
This sequence comes from Synechococcales cyanobacterium OTE_70_metabat_200, assembly GCA_031375385.1. Classification (GTDB taxonomy): domain Bacteria; phylum Cyanobacteriota; class Cyanobacteriia; order Cyanobacteriales; family Chamaesiphonaceae; genus JAAFHZ01. Next base: position 100,781 of record JANMHS010000031.1, read on the forward strand.
CGGGTTGAAGATGACTGAGAACTTGTGGTGAATGAGTTGTGACGATGAATTGACAGTTAGGAAAGGCTGCAGTGAGCCGAGGAATAATCATGCGTTGCCAGGTAGGGTGCATGTGCAGCTCGATTTCATCGATTAAAATGATTCCATCTCCTTCTAGAGGATTTTCTAAGTCTGGATAGGTGGTGGCCAAATTTTTTGCTATATGACTAACCAGAGCAATCAAACCCTTTTCACCATCAGAGAGCAATTTAACAGATACATCCATGCCATCTTTATTAACGATCAAGTCGTTAGTAGCTCTTTTAACTCGGAGACATTCAAATCCCTGCTCCAGAAGAATAGAAGACAATGAATTTCGTACAGCTTCTAGCTTTTTGTTTCTGTATTGGTTATTCCTTATGAGCTTCTCTTCGTTTTCAATATCCTCCAATGCCTTAAACCAGGTAAAGAATTCATCAAAGGAAGCATTTGTCTTTGTGGAATTCATTTGATAGGATTCTGATGAAATTAATTCCGCTTGTCTACCAGAAGAATAACGTACAAAGAGAATTTCTTCTATTCTACGTGATAGTTTACCCTGATCCGGATGCTTATACGAGTCAAAAGCTTTGAAGACATCTAACTCATAGTGGTCATCGAGGTCTGAAAGTACTATCTTACAAGATGCTGCTTCCTGATTGATTTTTATGTCATCATTTTTTACTACATTATTACCAAGATGTATATAATCGAAGCGATCACCCATGTATTTCAGCCACCAAAGAGTAGACAAAAGTATAGTAATCGCATCAAGAATACTAGATTTCCCAGCCCCATTAATACCAACCAGGGTAATAATATTTTGATCGATCGGGAATTCCAGTTCCAGAGAACCAATCCCTCGAAAATTTTGGAGAGTAACTTTGGTAATTTTCATGGAAAATCCGCAAATGAGTCCGTAAAGCAGTAGAAGATTCTACCCATTATAGAACCGATTGTCTTGCTGACTAAAGGCAAGGTGCTACCAGCTAACTTCTGGTGATGGCATGAAGTTCCCAAGATCCCTTTGTGGCAGTGCAGCAGGCGGTACCAGAACAGCCAGCCCAGGGTGATAAGCAAAACTGATGGGAGTCATACTTTCAGCAAATGACGGTTTCCTTTACATTCCTTAATTTTCTTTCTAATGTAGGGAAGTATAAAGACAAACCCGTTTCGCAAGAAACACATTCATACCGGAATCATAAAATGACTACCCTTTTACAACAGCGCGAGAGCGCCAACGTATGGGATCGCTTCTGTGGCTGGGTTACCTCCACTGAAAACCGCCTCTATGTAGGCTGGTTCGGCGTTCTCATGATCCCCACTCTGCTTGCTGCTACTATCTGCTTCGTGATCGCTTTCATCGCTGCTCCGCCTGTGGACATCGACGGTATCCGTGAGCCAGTTGCTGGTTCTCTAATGCTAGGCAACAACATCATCTCTGGTGCTGTAATTCCTTCTTCCAATGCGATCGGTCTGCACTTCTACCCAATCTGGGAAGCTGCTTCCTTAGATGAGTGGTTGTACAACGGCGGCCCTTACCAGTTGGTGGTATTCCACTTCCTGATTGGCGTTTTCTGCTACATGGGTCGTGAGTGGGAACTTTCCTACCGTCTCGGCATGCGCCCTTGGATCTGTGTTGCTTACTCCGCTCCTGTAGCTGCGGCAACTGCGGTCTTCTTGATTTATCCGATCGGCCAAGGCTCTTTCTCTGACGGTATGCCCCTAGGTATCAGCGGTACTTTCAACTTCATGATCGTCTTCCAAGCTGAGCACAACATTCTGATGCACCCTTTCCACATGTTGGGTGTAGCTGGTGTCTTCGGTGGTTCCTTGTTCTCCGCTATGCACGGTTCCTTGGTAACCTCTTCTTTGATTCGTGAGACCACTGAAGTTGAATCTCAGAACTATGGCTACAAGTTTGGTCAAGAAGAAGAAACTTACAACATCGTTGCAGCCCACGGCTACTTCGGTCGCTTGATCTTCCAATACGCTTCTTTCAACAACTCTCGTTCCTTGCACTTCCTTCTGGGTGCTTGGCCGGTCGTCGGAATCTGGTTCACTGCACTGGGCGTTAGCACCATGGCTTTCAACCTCAACGGTTTCAACTTCAACTCTTCGGTAATCGATACTCAAGGTCGCGTCATCAACACCTGGGCTGACATTATCAACCGCGCCAACCTCGGTATGGAAGTAATGCACGAGCGCAACGCTCACAACTTCCCCTTGGACTTGGCTGCTGGCGAAGCTACTCCCGTGGCTTTGACTGCTCCTTCCATCAACGGTTAATTCTTTAACCTGATACAAAAAAGGCTCCTCACTAGAGGGGCCTTTTTTGTAGGAATTTGATGGTCGAGCCTTGATTTTGCAATGATCGGCATTATCGAGAAGTCCAGATAAAGCGTAAAGATCAGAAATCCCAATGAATGTCAGCAAAATCCCATGCCTGAAGGTCCAGAAATCAAGCTAGCTGCCGATAAGATCGCTAAAGATATTGTCGATCGCCACCTCACGGAAATCTTCTTTGCCTTCGACCATCTCAAGTCCTTTGCAGCCGAACTTGCTACCGCGCGCATCGTCTCCGTCGACCCCAAAGGCAAAGCCCTGCTAACCCGTTTTAGCAATCAGCTCAGCATTTACAGTCACAATCAGCTCTACGGCGTCTGGTACAGTCGGCGAGCCTACGACTATCCCGCCACCAATCGCCAGCTTCGATTAGCCATTCACACCGAAAAGCGATCGGCCTTACTCTACAGCGCCTCAGATATTGCTGTATTAGACGACGACCAAATTGCCGCCCATCCTTTCTTGAGAAAGCTTGGCCCGGATGTTTTAGAGGTCACCACCACCGTAGAAATGGTGCTGGATCGGCTGCAAAGCAAGGCATTTCACCGCAAAGGATTCCCGATGCTGCTGCTGAATCAGCATTTCTTGGGAGGATTGGGTAACTATTTGCGCAGCGAAGTTTTATTTGTAGCTGGGATTCATCCGACCCTCAAGCCGGTGGATTGTTCGATTCCCCAGCTCCAGCAGCTCGCTGCCGCTCTTCTCGAACTCCCGCGCCAATCCTACGCCACTAAAGGCATCACCAATAGTTTAACGATCGTCGAACAGCTCAAAAAACGCGGCCAAACCCGCCACCAATACCGGCACTGGGTCTTCGGTCGCCAAGATTGTCTCTGCCACCTCTGCCACACCAAAATCCGAAAAGATACCCTCGGCGGTCGGCGGATTTATTTCTGTCCAAGCTGCCAGGCTATCTGAGAGGTGAACTCTATTGCTACCTACAAGGCTAAAAATACGGTGATGATCATTAATTCGAAGACTACAAAAGTAGAGACTTCTAACATGGATTATCGTGAGAGTATAGATCGCATCTCCATTCAATACAAAGGACAAACCAAGGTCATACTACCGTCTAGGCTTTTCCTGGCCATTTAGCTTAGCTAGAATGGCCAATCCTCAATGATTTCTACAAACTTCTGATCACCGATGAGCTTTGCAGTTTTCCCGGATTTTTGCTCAACGAGCAGGTCGCTTACCGCCTTGAGCCTTGACTTGTTGCAGCAGTTTAGTTACTCTAGATCGTTCCGGATATCACCCGTGCACCAGTAGGGGCGATCGACCCATTTTTCTTTTCCACAGTTATAAACATACCCGTAGCTTTGGTACCAGCTGGGGGAACCTGTGGTGGCTGAATTGAACGAGAAATACGACCATTTTGATCAGTTTGGAATTCTCCACAGTAGATGGTTTGCTGACTGTTCAGATTCAACCACAGACGATAGACTTGATCGACAGGCAATGGCGGCAAATTTTGAACTGAGAGCAATACCTCCTGCCATTTTCCAGGCGTAAAGACCAGCGTGCCCCCAACAGAATCATTGGTCTGGCTAGTTAGAGAAACTAGTTTACTACTAGAGCGTTGCAACAAGCTCGCCACTCTTTCAGTGGTTTGTTGTTGAGCAAAGCTGAGATCTTGCCGCAAGCGGAAATTGTCCCATAGCAAAGCAACAACTGTACCAAGGGCAAAGATAGCCATGATTTTACTCCAGTCAGTTTTTTTCCTGGGGGCAACCAATTCCACTAACTCATCAACTTGTTCATCTATCACACCCAAGGCTGCTAGGGTTTTTGCCCGCAAATGAGCTGGGGGTTCCATTGGGGGTACATCTAAAGAAAGACCACCCAGAGCAATTTGTAGCTCGCGCACCTCTTGGCGCACCGCTGCATCGACTAGCATCATTTGTTCAAAGGTCTCTAGCTCTTCGAAGTCTAGTTCGTCTAGTACATAACCAGCAGCTAGTTCTCTAATTTTGTCGGACAGGGTGAAGTTAGTCATAGTTCGAACTGAATCTTTCTCAATTGGCAAGCTGCGTCTTAAGCTGAGCTAAGGCCTGTCGCAGACGGCTTTTAACCACTCCAGGCGTGAGGTTCAGAGATTGAGCTATTTGGTTATGGCTAAGTCCTTGGTAGTAGTTTAGCTCTAGTATTTGACGTTGTTGTGCTGGTAGATGGGCCATCGCCTGTTGAATTTTAGCTTGAGTTTCTGCGGTAGTGGCCGATTCCAGAGGCGAAGGAGAAGTAGACTCTTCGGTGACAGCTTGTTGCCAACGGGATAAGAAGCTGTTGGCAGTTGTCCGCTGCCGAATCTTATCAATTGCTCTAGAACGGGTCAATAGCCCTAAAAAACTACTTAATGATCCTCGCTCTGGATTGTAGGAATCATTTTCCCAAAACTTCACAAAAATGTCTTGGGTGAGATCTTCGGCTTCTTGGACATTTTGCAAAATTCGGTAAGCAATACTGTAAACCAAGCCGGCATAGCGATCGTACAAAACAGCTATTACTCGTCGCTGACCTGATCGTAGGTCATAGACCAGTTCAGCATCAGACAAGTTTTTCATTGGTTCCTAACAACTTACAGCAACTATTTGTGCATTCTAATTCTCCAGAGATAGCCAATATATTAAGATTTTTTCAGCTAATACGACAAAGCAGCTATCCAACTAGTAAAGTTTGGATTTCTGCTTTGTCGTATTAGCAGTTCTTCGCCCAGCGAGGTGCAGTCAAACCACTCCTGAGGAAGAATTTTCAAATTGTAATTCTCTCCAATAAATTCACTGGAATTACGGATAGAACTAGAAGTCAGCGTTGCATTCGTTATCCCATTTTGCTGCCAAGGTAGTGCCATAGGTTTTAAAGCAAACTTCCGATGGAGCAGTTGCATAGGTCTTTTCGAAAATAAGTCTTTTAGGTTCCCAAGCCAACCCTGTATAGACTTGCCCGCGTACTCGGATATTTTTGCTATTAGCTGGTACAGACAAGGTTCGCTTCTGACCAAGACGCAATGATCGGATATTCGTTGATTTCTTTTGACCATTTAAACTGTAGGAAACTTGATAATCTGCAACATACCCACCTTGATTGAATATTGTTATTTTAGACTGTTCGGAACCTGCTAATGCCATATTGGCAGTCAAGGCAACCATTGGTACTGTAGCAATGGCGATGGTAGTGGCTGCAAGCATTTTACGGATCATAATCTTTCTCCTAGGTTTAAGTTAATTTGGGAATGAATGATTGAATTTGGACTCTTCAATCTGGTGTTGCTATTAGTACGATGCCAAAAGAGCTTTGGATCAAGAATTTATGATTTTCTAAAAGTTTTTTGGGCTAGAATGTGGCAAAGTCTTACACTGAGCCAAGAACATCTATCCACCAAGTGGTAGACCTCCACACTGGGTTTCTCTACCTTACAGATAACAGTTAGGCAATTTTTGACAATGAAGTTACCCGCTGTTGGTTGCAACTCCGCTCAACACCTCCCTTACAGGTGGGTGTAAGGCTCCTATTGTTTAAGCTGAACAGGGGGTCAGAGCCTGGATTAAAATGCGTACCAGAACGTCCAGATCTTCAGTCACACGATAAAGATCTAAGCCTTGAGTAATATGCTTACTAGCCCGATCCAGTAGACCAAACTGCCATATTTGGCCAGTAGTAACCGCTCCAAGAATCTGAGGTTGATCTGGCGATCGCGGCCATCGATCCAGAGCAATCATTTCAGCGACCAATTGACTAAAGCCATAGTCCAGATCTTCGCGCTTGGCCTCTATCACTAAAAGCTCATGACTGCTACGGAGTAAATAGTCTAGAATCCCCTGGAGTTGATTGTCGATCTTGAGCGGATATTCGATCTTCAGTTGAGCCTTAGTATGACGAATCACCTCAAAGATCACCGGTGAGATCAGCACCTCCCGCCGAGAAGTTTCGCTAGTCAGGCTGACGTAGGGCATCAGAGATTCAATGCTATGGCGCAAAGCCTCTAAACCCGGTAAATCGCCAGTATAGACCGGTAGATCTAAGCGCAGCCGTTCCAAGCTGTAGCCAAACTCCCCAGCTAACTCATCAGGCTCAATACGTAGCTCGAAGAGCTTACTAAAAGTGTAGGACTGATTGACATCCAAGAAACTTGCCATCCTTTTCCTCCCTACTAAATAGACTTGATGTTGCGCCGATCGGCTAAATAAGCCGCCAAGAGAATCGCCTCTTTCATACTAGTGGCATCGGCAATACCCTGAGTGGCAATATCGAAAGCAGTGCCATGGTCCGGAGAAGTCCGCACAAAAGGTAGGCCGATCGTCGTGTTCACAGCCCGATCGAAAGCCATCAACTTCACTGGAATCAACCCCTGATCATGATAGAGAGCTAGATAGCAGTCGGCCACCGGGGGAGAATCAGTCCCAAACCAGGCTTGGCCTGGAGCGACCCACATCGTATCTGGCGGCAACAAACCTTGGAGTTGAACATGGGGATATTGCTGCCGCTGGGCTTGGAGCCAGTCATTCAGCCAATCCACCTCTTCCCGACCCAGTTGACCTTGTTCGCCACTGTGGGGATTGAGACCAGCGATCGCGATCGTCGGCTCCAGAATCCCAAAATCCCGCTCCAAAGTCTCGATTAACAAAGCCAGCTTGGAGCTCAGTAGCTCCGGAGTCAACCGCCGGCTCACTTCTTGCAAAGGAATATGGGTAGTAGCTAGCAGCGCTTTCAGTTGCCAACCCGTGTGGGGCGATCGACCCACAAACATCATGCCAAACCGGTCGATCCCAGCCATTTCTGCTAACAACTCGGTCTGGCCAGGATAATGATGACCCGCTGCGGCCCAGGCTGCTTTGGAGATAGGTGCCGTAACAACACCAGCGAATTCACCCGCCAGAGTGGCAGCGATCGCCTGGGCCAGGGAGCGGAAACTAATGTCTCCGCTAGCGGCGTTGGGTTGACCCAGTTCGATCTGATCGGGAGATTCCACTGCTAATAGCCGAAGATTGGGTGCTGCTAGCTGTAATTGGTGCGATCGCTGTTTTAGTAGTGAGGCATTACCAACCAGAGTAATCTCAGCAGCTTGTTGGATTCTGGGATCGGCGATCGCCTTGAGTACGACTTCTGTCCCAATTCCGGCGGGATCCCCTAGGGTCAACGCTAACCGCGGCCTATCTTTGTGAGACAATGGCAACACCTATAAATACCGGAGTTAACAACAACAATGCTTGGCGAAATTATTACCACCGCAATTATACCTGCTACCCTCATCCTCGTTGGTTTGAGCTTGGGCTTCCTGATTCTGAAAGTACAAGCAACCCTAGAAAAGAAATAAGTTTGCTAGCCCAAGTAGATTATGGGGCGTTGCAGATGCAAGGTATGGGGTTTGCCCTCACCCCGCCAGATCCTTCGGCTCTGGCCCCCCTCTAGTGCTGCGAGGGTTTCGCCTGAGGCAACCTCAGGCGCTCGCCCTGCACGCCCAAGCTTGGGAGGGGTTGGGGGTAAGGGCAAGATCTATGCTTTGTGAAGTTTTGTGACCAAATCTCAGAAATCTGTTAATATCGAAGACGAAGCTTAACATTCTTTGATTTTAATAAATGACTTTACTCATAGTCGGTGCCACTGGTACTTTAGGCAGACAAATAGCTCGGCGCGCTCTGGACGAAGGTCGGCAAGTACGCTGCCTAGTGCGGAGCTCCCGCAAGGCCGCCTTCCTCAAGGAATGGGGTGCGGATATTGCCGTAGGTAGCATTTGTGTGCCCGAGACACTGCCAGCGGCCCTAGAAGGAGTCACCGAAATCATTGATGCTTCCACGGCCCGCGCCAACGATATTATGAGCATTCAGCAGGTGGATTGGCAAGGCAAGGTCAACCTGATTCAGGCAGCGGTAGTTGCTGGCGTCCAGCGCTTCATCTTTTTCTCAATTTTGGATGCGGAAAAGTATCGATCGGTGCCCTTGATGGACATCAAATACTGTACAGAAGTTTTTTTGGCCGAATCCGGTCTGGATTACACCATCCTGCGCCCCTGCGGTTTCCTCCAGGGTCTAATCGGTCAATACGCCATCCCGGTGCTCGAAGGCCAAGCGGTCTGGATGGCCGGAGAGGTGGCTCCCACAGCCTTTATGGATACTCAGGATGTGGCCCGTTTTGCAATCAAAGCTTTGAGCACACCAGAATCCATTGGCAAAACGCTGCCAGTAGTCGGCAACCGGGCCTGGAGCGGCAACGAAATCATCAGTCTCTGCGAGCGCCTCTCTAGCAAAGAAGCCAAAATCAATAAGATACCCTTGGGGTTAATCGGTGCCACTCGGCAGTTTGCCCGGTTTTTCCAGTGGAGCTGGAACTCCGCCGATCGCCTCGCTTTCGCGGAAGTACTGGCCACTGGCAAGCCCTTGAATGCAGACATGACCGAAACCTATCGGGTGCTGGGCCTCTCGCCAGAGGACAACACCACGATGGAATCTTACATGCAGGAATATTTCAGCCGCATTGTCAAGAAGCTGCGGGAGCTGGAATCGGAAAAGGAAAAGCTCAAGCAGGCCAAGTCCAGCAAGAGCAAGGCCAAAAAGAAGGTCTTTTATTAGTCGAGAGGACAGATTGGGTCTTGGGGATCCCGCTTTCACCAACGTGGTAAGATCGCTTGGTACCACCCAGTTTGCGGTTGGAACGATGGTCACCCAATATCCCTAGAGTTACCGTGCCCAAAATCGGCATTATTTACAACGAAGGTAAACCCCTCGCTCAACGCACTGCGATCGAGACTCAGGATAAGCTGACCGCAATGGGCTGGGAGGTCTGTCTAGCAGAGGGGAAGCGGGGAATTCTGGGCTACGCTCATCCCTCAGCTACGGCTAGCTATACGCCGATCGAATCCCTGCGGGCACCGGGCTTCGACCAAACTATGAAGTTCGCGATCGTACTAGGTGGCGATGGTACGGTGCTGGCGGCCCTGCGCCAGTTAGCTCCGGCGGGAATCCCAGCTTTGGCCGTGAACACAGGCCACATGGGCTTTTTGACCGAGACTTTTTTGAACAATTTGCCAGCAGCTTTGGATACAGCACTGGCCGGTCACTATCAAGTCGAAGACCGAGCGATGCTGACAGTACAGGTGATGGATGGGGATACTTTGCTTTGGGAGGCTCTGTGTCTGAATGAAATGGTGATCCATCGGGAACCCCTGACTAGCATGTGCCACTTCGAGATCGAGGTGGGCAGTCACGCGCCGGTGGATATTGCGGCGGATGGAATTATTCTTTCAACACCCACTGGTTCTACAGCCTATTCTTTGAGTGCTGGTGGGCCGGTGATTGCGCCGGGGGTGGCCGCTTTACAGTTGGTACCGATCTGTCCCCATTCTCTAGCTTCTCGCGCCCTAGTATTTCCAGATTCGGAGCCGGTGGTGATCTATTCGGCCAATCCCAATCGGTTGATCATGGTGGTGGATGGCAATGGGGGCTGCTTTATTTTGCCAGAGTACCGAGTATTGATTTCCAGGTCTAGTTACAATGCCAAGTTCATCCGCCTCCAACCACCGGAGTTTTTCCGAGTGCTCCGGGAAAAATTAGGTTGGGGACTGCCCCATATTGCCAAGCCTGCTTCGGTAGAGTTGCCTTAGCTAAAGAATTCCAGTTGGCTCCCGATCAAGAAATTCTCAGCTGGGTGTTCGGAGAATTGTCCGACTATTGAGGTTCCACTGTATTCTGGTCTAATGATTCTGGCTGATCCTTTTGACCAATCTGGGGTTCGGTGCCAGCCAGTAGTCGCTGAATATTAGTACGGTGCAGCCAGATCACATAGCTACCACCGATCGCCGTGAACCCAATGATTTCCCAAGGCTGCTGATAGATCGCCATCAGCACTGGTACCGCCAGAGCTGCATTGATCGAACTAATTGAAACAATCCGCGAGATGCCGATCGATACCCCAAACATACCCAAAGCCAACAGGGCCACCGGCCAACAGAGCGCCAGCAGAACACCAAGACCCGTGGCCACGGACTTGCCACCCTTCCAACCCAGCCACACCGACTTACTGTGGCCCAGTAGGGCCATGGCAGCCAGCCCGATACGGGAGTACCCGTCCTGCGGGATCGAGACCAGCACCGGTTGAGCGAGCGGATAACCTAGATAGGCAGCTAAGGCGACCAATTTGACCGCCGCCACACCCTTGAGCACATCGATCGCCAACACCGTGATCCCCGGCCCTTTCCCCAACGTCCGCAACACATTGGTCGCCCCAGTGGAGCCGGAGCCCTGTTCGCGCATATCAATACCCTGCAACAGCCGACCAGCAAGATAGCCAGTGGGAAAGGAGCCTAGTAGATAGGCCAGGAGAAGCGAAATAGCCGGGATAGCAAAAGACATAGCTAGTAGCGATAGTCGGTGTTGTACTGAATAAACTCGGGAGCGAAGGCCAGCCAGAGCTGGTATTTCAAGAGAGCGAGGCTGACCAATCCATCGGAGTCATCCAAAATAATGAACGGAATATCCCCCTCGGTCACAATCCGCTCCGCCTTCATGGCCAAGGGTTCCGGCTCCTCGAACAGAATAATACCGCCGCTGGGGCCAAAATCCGTGCGCATCAGGCCCAGACAATCCTGTAACCCACGCCGCCATTCACCCAGCCGTTCGGGAGTATTGGCAGAAATCAGCACCCGCAGTTGATTGCCATAGAGGTCGCGCAGAATCGAGATCGCCGCCGAGCCCACCAGAACATTTTGGTTGCGACCACCACCCTTAACGGCACCGCGTCCGCCCTGCTCTAGGAACCATTCCTGAGCCCGATCCACATGAATCTGCTCCAGCGCCCGCCGCATTTGCCAGGGTTCCCCATAGTAGTCCGGGCTATTTTGGTAGAAACCCAGCAACTCTCGCACCCGACGAGCATTGGATTTGTAAGCTGGTTCTCGGAACTGGGGGGTAGCCGGTACTGGCTCGATCCGGGAGTACTCATCCGGCGGCATCACCGGGGCGGTCTCGATCTCCAGCGATCGCGGTGGGGCAATCAGTTCCGGCAACTCCATTTCTTCGGCCACCGCCACCAAGTCTTGCAGACTACCCACCAGATAGTCCTTAAATCCTTGCAAACGAATGGCAATTTCCTGGGAAGACCCCGCAAAGCTCTGGCCGATTTCCGCCTGAATCCGATCGCGCTTGCGCTCTAACTGCTCGATCGATACTTGCAGATTTTGCCGCCGCTGTTCCAGATCTGCCAGGGCACTCTGGGCGACCTGTTCGTAAGCCTGACGGGTGGTGGTCAGCCGTTCCTGAAGTTGGTTGTCATCATCAGTAGCACCCGTTTGGACTAAGGGTGCAGCAGCATCGTTGGCGCTAGCCTGTGCGTTAGCACATATCGGATCGTCAGAATTAGGAAGACTCATGGGCCAGTAAATTAACGAGGACAGTGTTGTTCGAGGCAGCTGCGCAGTTGCTGGGGGTCGAACAGCACCGGTAGAAAATGAATGCTATTGACTTCTCGAAAATAGAACAAAATTGGCACTGGCTGCCAAAAGATTTGCCATTCTTCCCATTCTGCATAGGGAAAACTGCGAATTTCCTGGCCTGAACGATAGACCAGTAAGGAGGTAGCCGTGAACTTGAGGCGAATGATGGCAGTTTGTAATAACAGAAATAGGCCGAAAACACCGACCACCAAACCGACCCAGAGATTCCAGGCCAGCAGCAGGGCAGCCACTACTATCACCACTACAGGAATAGGATAACTTGGAGCAAGTTCGAGATCGCCGTTGGATGCCACCACAATACAAACCAGAAAAGGAATCGAACTCCATTTTATCAGGCTCGCCCGTGTTTTTACGGGGACGTGGTTTTGGGTATTTCTACGATTATGAATTGCCGATCGGGCCGACTATACTCGCAATAGGTCTGACAAAGACTCAGTAGATAGAAAATTGAGTGGATGATCTGTAAGTGGCAGTGGATTTCAGTTAGTAGTTGATTGGTGTTTAACAACACCCTGTTAGATTAGCAGGGTGTTGTTTCATATTCGGTCTACTTTTTGCCAAAGCCCTTGCCCAGGGTAGCCTTAGAGGTAGTCAAACAGTCCTGCAACTGCTGGCGAATTTGGGCACTATCTAGATGCTGGCCGATCAGAACGAGCTTGTTAGTAGGATCCGCAGTCCAGGGGCGATCATCGATCGAGAAGCGCTTACCGCAGAGATGAAAAACGTGGCAGCTAGGGCTTTCATCGAACCAAAGCAACCCCTTGGCCCGGAAGACTCCATCGTCCAACTGGTTATCTAAGAAATACTGGAACTTGCGCAGGGAGAAAGGCTTGTCGCTCTGAAAAGAAATTGAAGTAAAGCCATCCTGAGCTAAGTGATCGGAATGACGGTGCTGATGTTCGTGGCCATGGTCGTGATCATCATGCTCACAGTGACCATGGTCGTGGTCGCAGGCCGAATGGTCACCATGGTCGTGTTCGTCATGCTTATGGGTATGGTCGTGAGCATGATCATGGTGGTCTGCATGGCCATCATCAGCTAGGTACTTATCGCTTTCAAATAGACCCACACTCAGCACCATCGGCAGGGCTACCTCGGAATTTTGGGTGCGCAGAATCCTGGCACCAGTCTTCATATCCCGCAGCCGGACTTCTAGCAGATCCACGTCGGCCTCATCCACCAAATCCGTTTTATTCAGAAGCAGAATGTCGCCATAGGTAATCTGGTTCAGAGCGGCCTCACTATTGAAGAGATCAATGCTGAAGTTGGCCGAGTCGATCAGTGTAATAATCGAATCCAGCCTCGTCATATCCCGCAGTTCCGTACCCAAAAAAGTCAGGGCCAAAGGTACCGGATCGGCCAAGCCCGTAGTTTCCACCACCAAATATTCGATTTCTGGCCGCTGCAAAATCTTATAGACTTCCTTGACCATATCTTCGTTCATGGTGCAGCAAACACAGCCATTGCTCAGTTCCACCATGTTGTTATCGGCACTGGTAGCAATAATCAGGTCATTATCGATGCCGATTTCGCCAAACTCATTGACCAACACCGCCGTCTTAATTCCCTGTTGGTTAGTCAAAATATGATTGAGCAGCGTGGTTTTACCACTACCCAGAAAGCCAGTAATGATTGTCACCGGCAGCAGAGGACGAGGAGCCTCGGCAATGGGCGCTTGGGAAGGTGCGGCGGAAGGCATAAAAAGGAGATTCCTGGAAAGAGGTGAACTAGTCTGGCCCAACGGTAGGGACAGTTGGAGGTTAAGATATGGGTGGCTATTGGACGCCATCCAACCACAAGTCTAGCAAAACTCGATCGCCCATGAGCATTAGTATCTACAACACTCTCACCAACAAAAAAGAGTCCTTCAAACCGCTGTTTCCCCAGCAGGTGAGTATGTATTGCTGTGGCGTGACCGTGTACGACTTGTGCCACTTGGGCCATGCTCGCTCTTACGTAGTCTGGGACACGGTGCGGCGCTACTTGGAATGGTCTGGCTACGAAGTGAAATACATCCAGAACTTTACGGATATTGACGACAAGATTCTGAACCGATCGCGCACGGAAAACTCCAGCATGGAGGCGGTGGCAGAGACGTACATCAACGCCTACTTTGCTGATCTGGAGCGCTTGAAAGTCCGATCGGCCACCAGCTACCCCAGAGCCACCGCGCATCTGCCCCAGATCATCGAACTGATCCAAACTCTAGAAACCAAAGGTCTGGCCTACGCCGCCAATGGCGATGTCTATTACCGGGTGGGCCAATTTCCCACCTACGGTCAGCTCTCCGGTCGCAAACTAGCCGATATGGAGGCGGGAGCTAGCGGTCGATTGGAATCCCTCACGGAATCGGCCAAGGAAGACCCCTGCGACTTTGCCCTCTGGAAAGCCGCAAAAGCAGGCGAACCATCCTGGGATTCGCCCTGGGGCAAAGGCCGACCGGGCTGGCACATTGAATGCTCGGCGATGATTAGTGCCGCCTTTCCGGGGACGATCGATATCCACTGCGGCGGCAGCGACTTGATCTTCCCCCACCACGAAAACGAGATCGCCCAGTCCGAAGGAGCCAAGGGTCATCCCCTAGCTCGCTACTGGATGCATAACGGCATGGTACGAGTGGATGGCGAAAAAATGTCCAAGTCCTTGGGCAACTTCACCACCATTCGCGATTTGCTAGACCGGCCAGTGGATCCCATGGTGATTAGGCTGCTGATTTTAACGGCCCAATACCGCAAGCCGATCGACTTTACCCCAGCCTCGATCGCCACCAACGAAACCAGTTGGCAGACCATCAAAACCGGGCTGACCTTTGGCCAGAAGTATGGTGCCCAACTGGGCTGGTCCTCGGACTCGGTACCAGTCCAACCCGCCGAAAACTCTGCAGCTACCCCCGCAGCCACAGCACCAGCAACGATCCTAGTGCAAGTCACCCCCACGGTGATCGGGCCATTCCAAGATTTACCAAACAACGCCCGCAACTTTGCCCAAGCCAATCGCGGGTTACTAGTTCTAGCAGCCACCCTGTTCTTCACCCAGTTTCCGATCAAATTCCTAGCCAGCTTTCTGCATGCCGTCAACGTCTTCCCCCTGCTACCAGAGTTCTTTAAGATCGTCGGTCTGCTAGTAGCCATCCGCACGATGCTGTGGAAAGGGCCACGGGAGCGCTTCTCTGGGCAACTGCGGCGGATCTTGACCTATCTCTTTCCGCCCACCGATCCAGTGCAGGTGGGCAATAACTATTTGACAAGGTTTCGAGCGATCGTCGATGAAGATTTTAACTTCGCTGGCGGCTTGGCAGTCTTGTTCGACCTGGGCAAGTCCCTGGGCAAACAGGCCAACATTCTCTCTCATGGTGGCCAGATCACCATAGATAGCGCAGTACTGCATCAACAGTGGCAAACCCTAGAGAGGTTAGCGGGAATTTTAGGTCTAGAAGCCAAACTAGCAGAGGCTGCACCTAGCGATCGCGGTGAGGACACAGAAATCACAGCATTGATCGCCCAACGGACTGCGGCGCGGCAGGCTAAGGATTGGCCAGAGGCCGATCGAATCCGTGACCTTCTCCAGGCCCAGGGCATCGAACTGATCGACGGCAGCGCCGACAAAACTACTTGGCGGCGAATTAGTGAATAGCGAAGTCCAGGGAAACCCTCACCCCGGCCCTCTCCCAAGTAGGGAGAGGGAGAAAGAGACTTCGCTTGTGCTCCGGCTCCCCTTCCCAGCTTGGGAGAGGGGTTGGGGGTGAGGGCTTCCAATGAATCCCTTAGCTACGGAGAAGGAGAGATTCGAACTCTCGGTAGACTTTCACCTACGGCAGTTTTCAAGACTGCAGCCATAAACCACTCGGCCACCTCTCCAGGTAGACTTCATTTTATCATAGGGTCGCGGCAGTGCCCACGATCGGATAGGTCTCCTGCTGCCGAATCTGGCCGCTGGTATCGGCCCAGACCAAACCCGCTGAGGTTACTTGCTGGCCATGAAGCGTGACGATCGAAAAGTTGTGCCAAGATTCTTGGTTGGGTTGTTCTACGATCCGCGGGCAGCGGGCGGCATTCAAATACAAAATTCGGTCTACCTGCCGAAAAGCTTGGCGCAGCCGCTCTCTGGTGTGGCGCAGGCCATGGTGCATGTGGCCGAAGGCTACCAGGGGAATAGATTTTCCGGCAGCTTGGAGCTGGGCGAGGGCTACGGCTAAATCCGGGTCTCCATAGTCGCCGCCCAGGGTTTCCCAATCCTTGCCACAGATATCCTCCGGGTCTTCACCCAGGCCGGTGGGGCCGTTGTGAGCAATGACGATCAGGCGATCGCAGGTAGCACCAAGTCCGGCAGCCACAATTTTGGCGGTGGATTCGGCAAAGCTGCCCACCCCAAAGCGTTGGCGATGAAATTCACCATTCCGCCATTCTGGGCCACCCCAACTAAAAGGCCGACTGCCCACCACCGTCAGATTAAGTTCCGGAAAATCCAGTTTGCCATAGCCCACATGGCAAATACCCAAAGCATCCAGCTGCATTTGCACCCGGTCTTCCTCCGCTCGATCGTAGGGGCAGCGGCTCACGCCCCAGGGGCTGGCGCTATACCAGGCATCATGGTTGCCTAGAATCACGGCTTTGGGCAAATCGAGGCTGGCAATGCAGCGGGCCATGGCCACATCCTCGTTCCCGAGGTCTCCCACAAACAACACCAAATCCAAATCTAGCTGGGCCAAAATCCGATGGTCGATCGCGCTCCACTGGCCGTGAATATCTCCAATAATGGCAATGCGCAGGCGATCGGCAGTGGGGAGTGGCATCATTACAACCATGAGAGCTGCGTTGAGAATAAAGAACTCATAGCAATCTCAACTATTACCATATGGTAGGTCTCTCGATCGTAGTTACTGGGTGCTATGGACGAGTAATTTTGGAATGTAGCGAAAAAATACATGCTACAAGAGTTCATCATGTACGGATTATCATTGCCTTCCATGTAGTAACTACAGTTGAAATCTTGACATTAGAAAACTTCATAAAAGTCAATTGTTGACGTTGAAAAAAATCTTGGGTTCCCCAAAAAAGGCTGAGAAATTAAGCGATCTAGAGATCACCTCTACATAAATTAATTATAAATAATTCTTAGCAAACCATTGCCTTTGTTCCCCAGAAAACAATATAATCTGGGTAATAATTTTTTGGTACACGGTGAATTCAGTCTAGTACAAAAGCATGCTAACTAGCCATTGACTGTTGGAATTGTTAGTAGGGTGGTTGTGCTAACTGCACTATCGATTAATTAAGTTTGTCCAATAGGGAGTATTAACAAATGAAGCGATTACTGTGGTCGATGAGCCTAGCTTGCTTTTTACCAACGGTGGCCGGACTGCCAGCTCAGGCCAAAAGCACTGGGAATGTTGCCTTTGCACCCAATGATCGAGAGCTGACCAATACTGAAGTTGCCTCAGAAACCAGTGGATGGTCTGTTGCAAGTGTTGCCGGTTCTTTAGATAGCACCATCCTACCAACTAGCAAGAATACCAAAAATGTTGCTGGTCCTCTGGATAGCGCCATCCTACCAACCAGCAAGAATACCAAGAATGTTGCCGGTCCTTTGGATAGCGCCGTCCTACCAACCAGCAAGAACACCAAAAATATTGCTGGTCGGCATCCTGTGGCAGCGGCATTGCCGCTCTCGGTGGAAACAACTAGGGGAGCGATTGCCCAGAACCCATCTGTCACCGAACCCGTCCAACCGGTTCAACCGACTACTCAGCCAGCCCAGCCTGCTACCACTCCGCAGAAACTAGCGGATGCCTGCAACTGTACTACCAGCGAAGATACTACGGAACTGAATAACCAGCTCGATGGCCTGCGCAACCAGCAGTTCCCGATCAATACGCCAGGGACTGGTGGCTTTAATCTTTCTCCGGCCATCAGCATCAACAATCCAGTAGGCTTTGGAGCCGATAAGGGTATAGGCTTCTTGAGTGCTAGCTACCAAGCTCGGACTCGCTTTAGTCAAAAGTCCGATGGTGAACTGGGCATTGGGGTTGGTTTGTTCGACGCGGTGGAAGCTGTGGGTCTGGAGCTTTCCTACACCGTCAACAGCTTCGGCACTAGCCAAGGCTTTGGTAGCGGTGGCTTTAATGCCAAGCTGCACAAGCGCTTTGGAGATGCCGGTGTAGCCATTGGCTGGAACCGGTTTGCCAACGTTCAGTTTGGTAGCAATGCTACAGACTATCCCCAGAACTCTTACTACGCCGTAGCT
This sequence comes from Synechococcales cyanobacterium OTE_70_metabat_200, assembly GCA_031375385.1. GTDB lineage: Bacteria > Cyanobacteriota > Cyanobacteriia > Cyanobacteriales > Chamaesiphonaceae > JAAFHZ01. The sequence goes on from JANMHS010000031.1 coordinate 118,830, forward strand.
ACTCAGGTGATTCGCAATGGTGATGAGATTGATAACTTCCTCAGCCGGATCGCCTTGTCCGCTGGTGTGGGTGGTGGTCAGTTTGTGTCCCAAGATACTCTGAACAACACGCCTACCGGTCAAGCCCCCAAAGGTGTAAACGCCTTTGGCTCCGCTGCTTTCCGATTGGCTAAGCCCTTGAGTGCGATCGTCGAATGGACTGGTCAAGACTTGGCCGCTGGCCTCTCGATCACGCCCTTCGATGGCTTCCCCCTAGTGATTACGCCAGCTTTCCGGGACATCTCGGGCATCAAAAATGAAAGCGCCAGATTCGTTTTAGGCGTTAGTACTGCTTGGCAGTTCTAGGACTAAGGACTTAGATTACCTTTAAAGTAGAAGAGAAAACAACATTATGAAAACACACAACAGTCTAGTAGTCAGCCTTGCTACAGCCCTGTCTTTGGCGACAGTCACGCCAGCCTTTGCTCAAATTGCTCCAGTTGGTGTCTCCAACGTTGGTGGAGTTAATAACTCTCAACCTGGTGGTATACCTTCCTTCGGTAGTCCTGGATCCAGTACTAATACTGGCTATAGCACCACTGTCTTGGAGCAGGCTAAAGCTTTGCAGCAACAGTTAGCTGATGCCCAATCTGTGCAAGCTTGTAGCGGTACGCGCAGCTTTTTGCGGACGCCCCAGGCTTGCCCTACCAATGAAAAGTTGATCAAGGCCAAGGCTGATGCCACGGCATTTTTGGAATCGGTAAAAACCCCCGGCCCTAACCTGCTAGCAGCACCCCCCACCGCTACGGCCAAATCCAACCCCACTTGGTAATCGGACAGAATCTACTATCGAGATAAGTACTTAGCTATGGCAAACAAATTTAAATCTGGTTTGGCGATCGGTCTCATGGCCGCAGCCGCTGTGACTTTTGGAACTCCCCTACCCCTGCGGGCTGCCGATGAAATCAGCAACAACGCCCTGACCTTTGATGTGGACACAGCGATCGAGTTCGAGTTCCTCGAATCTCACGGTTCCTACAAAGCCACCTTTGGTGTAGTGGACTTGAATAGCGGTGAAAAAACTGCCCTAATCAAGGAAGATAAGGCTTCCGATAGCGACCAGCGGGAAGTCAATAAGGCTACGGACTTTTTGGGAACTCCCGGCAACGCCGTGACCCAGCCTAAAAATGCCTTTACCTTTAGGGCCAATACTCCCTATGCTTTCTACCTAGAATCCAGAACTGGTAGCGGCCGGGTGGCTTCGATCGTCTATTCCACCAACACTCGCAACCCCAATGGTGGCCAACAGGTGCAAATGGACAAGGGTTTTGAAGGTCTTTCCAAAGATGGTGTCAAAATCAGCTGGGATGACAAGGCTACTGCTCCCGGCCAAGAGCGCACGGCGATCGACTTCAACGATTTCGTGGTCGTTGCTGGCGGTGGTTGTAACTGTAGCGGCCCAGCTCCGGCCACCAATGCCGTTGCTCCCGATGCACCCCCAGTCATTCGCAGAGCTCCTCGCGGTCGCGGTTAATTCCCGTTACTGCTAGTTGCTAACAAATAGAGAGGCCGAATCACCTAGGTGGTTCGGCCTCTCTATTTGTTGGATATTGATCTCTTCGGGCGCGATCGATCTGGCCCTCATCCCCTAGCCCCTTCTCCCAATTCTGGGAGAAGGGGAACTGGAGCCAAAAGCGAAGTCTCCGGCTCCCTCTCCCAGAATTGGGAGAGGGCTGGGGTGAGGGCCATAGATCAACCGCAGGCTGCCAACAAGCTTTTAAAGACACCCAAGCCATCGGTGCTACCCAGCACTGGATCGGCGGCTCGTTCGGGGTGGGGCATCATGCCCAAGACGTTTTGTTGGGCATTGCAGATACCGGCAATATCCTGGAGGGAGCCATTGGGATTAGCTTGGTAACGAAACAAGATCCGTCCCTCAGATTCTAGTTCCTGGATGGTTTCCGGTGACCCATGATAGCGACCTTCTCCATGGGCGATCGGCAGCTCGATCTGATCTTGGTCGTACTGGCTAGTCCAGGGAGAAATGCCATTAGCCACCGTGAGCGGCACCCGATCGCAAATAAAATGCAGATCGCGGTTGCGCACCAAGGCTCCCGGCAGCAATCCTACTTCCGTTAGTACCTGAAAGCCATTACAAATGCCCAGCACGTACTTGCCCTGCTGGGCATGTTCCACAATCGAGCGCACCACTGGCGAAAAGCGCGCGATCGCGCCACAGCGCAGGTAATCACCATAGCTAAAGCCGCCGGGGATAATCATCACGTCCAGATCATCAATGGCCGTCTCTTCGTGCCACACCATCCGGGTAGGCATCTGCAGCAGATCACGGGTGACATAGGCCACATCCCGATCGCAGTTGGAACCGGGGAAAACAACAACACCAAATTTCACAGTCATCAGTTCGGGTGGGTTGAGGGAGCTGGAACGATTTCGAAGCGGTAGTTTTCGATCACCGGATTGGCTAAAAGTCGATCGCAGATTTGGTCGACTTCCGTGCGAGCGCTTTCCGGATCGTTGCCGCTCAGAGCCACTTCAATATACTTGCCAATCCGCACATCACTCACATTGTGAAAGCCCATGTGCTCGATGCCCGATCGAACGGCGGCTCCAGCCGGATCTAGTACGGAAGGCCGTAAAGTAACATAAATACGAGCTTGGTACGTTTGAGTCATACTGTAGTGAGGAAGAGCAGGGCTGATGGAAGTTCCACCGCCAAACTCAAATATAATATAACGTCGTGGCGGCACGTTGGCCGGAAATATTCATCTCCCAACAGTTCATGAAAGTCGCACTTACCCGCAGCCAAGACCGGATTCTGCAATTGCTCAAGCAGTTACAACGAACTCTGTCGGCCCAAGATATTTATGTAGAACTGCGCAATCGTGGTCAGAGTGTCGGCTTGGCAACAGTTTATCGAGCTTTAGATGCTCTAAAATTAGCCGGGGTCGTGCAGGTAAGAACTCTATCCAGCGGGGAATCACTATATGGTTCCATCCAAGCAGATCGACACCACCTGACCTGTCTGCATTGTCAGTTATCTATTCCGATCGACGATTGTCCAGTTCGGCAGTTGGAAGAAGAGTTGCAATCCGCCCATCAGTTTCGGGTGTACTACCACACCCTAGAATTTTTCGGCGTTTGTAGCAGTTGTGCGATCGCCCATCCTCCCACCGAGCATCTTTACCACAGCCACGATTGCTGAGCGCTAATATGGATTTTGTCTTCAATTACATGAAATCGATCGGGATCGCCAATCCAGAGAGCGGTGGCTGGCTATCGGTGGTCTTTACTTTCGTGTTGGCTTGGGCCGTCACCCATCGCTTTATCCCGAAGCTGCGCACTTTTGCCCTGAAAGTGGGCTGGGCAGATCAACCAAATAGTCGGCGGCTGAACCGGGAACCTTTGCCGAATGCTGGCGGCTTGGCCATCTATGCGGGGGTAATTGCGGCGCTGATTTTGGCGGCTTGCCTCAGTCCGATGGTTTGGACTAAGGTGCTGGTGCAAATTTTGGCGATCTTGCTCGGGTCCTCTATTTTGGTACTAGTGGGCTTCATTGACGATCAGTTTGGCCTGCCGCCACTGTTTCGCCTAGTGGTACAGGTGCTGGCGGCACTGCTCTTGGTGGTAGTGGGCATCAAAATCAATATTACGCTGGGGATGCCGATCGATGGCAGTATCTCGGTGGTGGCCACAGTGCTCTGGATTGTGGGGATTACCAATGCAGTCAATCTGATGGATGGGATGGATGGTTTGGCCGGGGGCATTAGCTTCATTACGGCCATGAGCTTATTGACTGCTTCGGCCCAATTCGAAGAACGAGCTGCGGCCACCCTGATTTTAGCAGCGGTTTCTGGTTCATCTCTGAGCTTTCTGCGGCATAACTACCATCCTTCACGGATCATTATGGGCGATGCTGGAGCCTATTTTTTGGGCTATGTGCTGGCCTCTACCAGTATTTTGGGCAATCTCAAAGTCACGACTATTTCCTCATTAGTACCCACGGCTATGTTCCTACTGGTGCCGGTGGTGGATACCAGTCAGGTAATTATTCGCCGCACCTTGGCCGGCAAAAATCCCCTCAGCACTCCAGGCAAGGATCACTTGCACCACCGGCTGCTCTCCTGGGGCTTATCCCAAGGACATTCGGCGGTGATTTTGTGGATAGTGACCTTGGTCGCCAATCTGATTGCCATGCGGCTACAGGGCACCAGGCAAATGGCGATCGCGACAGTCGCGATCGGCGTGACCATGTTGCTGGCGCTGACGGTATGGTGGCGATCGAGGGCCATGGAAGCAGCCCAGCAAAAGGCTCGACAATTGGGGTTGGTGGCGATCGAAGAAGTAGGCAACGATCCGACCGAATCTTCTTCCGATGCAGCGGATCGATAAAGTTTGCAGCCCCAGGGCTAAAAACACTGTTTCAACAGTCTTGCCGCAGATGAAATCAGCTCCCCTGAAAAGATTCGGTAGCTGGTGGGTAAACTAAGCTGATAGCCCAAGAACTCAGATCATGGAAGAAGTAGTCGGTATCGACCTCGGTGGCACCAGCATCAAAATTGGTCGGTTTACTGCCGATGGCCGGTGCGTCAAGCATTTCAGAATTCCCACGCCCCAACCTTCTACGCCGGAGGCCGTACTAGATGCCATGGTCAGAGGAATTTCTCAGATTGTGAGCGATTTTAGCAAGCTGCAAGGGATCGGGGTGGGTACGCCCGGGCCAGTGGATGGGTCCGGTCGGGTAGCCCGCTTGGCGATCAATTTGGATGGTTGGAAGGATATTCCGATCGCCGGCTGGCTGCAATCTAAAACGGGACTGCCGACAATATTGGGCAACGATGCGAATTGTGCAGGTCTGGGCGAGGCTTGGCTAGGGGCCGGCCGCAAGTACCGCAACATGATTATGCTGACCTTAGGGACGGGGGTGGGCGGTGCGATTATTCTCAACGGTCAGCTGTTTACAGGGCCCCAAGGGACGGCGGGGGAGCTGGGGCTAATTACGCTCAAGCCCAGTGGGCCCGTTTGCAATAGTGGCAACCGTGGCTCTCTGGAGCAATATACTTCGGCCCAGGCTATTCGGCGGGAGACTGGGGTAGAGCCAGAGGAATGGGGTAAGCGAGCTGCCGCAGGGGATGCAGTAGCGATCGAGTTCTGGCAAAAGTATGGGCGCTATCTGGGGGTAGGGCTGACTAGTTTGATCTATGTGCTCACGCCGGAGCTGATTATTCTGGGCGGTGGGCTGAGTGCTAGCAGTACTTACTTTTTACCCACGGCCCAACAGGAAATCGATGAACGGGTGCTGTTCCCTTCGCGCCAGGGGGTCAAGATTGTGACAGCGGAGTTGGGGAATCGGGCGGGGATGCTGGGAGCGGCTAAGCTGGCTTGGCAAATGTTGGGTCGAACTTACTGATCAATGTAGTGCTAGATATTTGGCGGTGCCGGAAATCGTGACATCTAAGAGCGGCTGACGACTGTGGCAAAGCCAGTGGCAGGTGAAGAGATCGGGCTGCTGGACGGCCCCTAAGGCCGGGATGGCAGGGAAGGGGAGCAGTCGATCGAACAATAATTCTGCGCCTTGGTAGGTAGCACCCATCAGATAAACTGCTGGGGTAGCTTGGAGCTGTTGCAGAAGCTGGAACCCTAGTTGATAGAGGGGTTGGCGTTGTTTGTCAGTGAGGTGCAAGGGTTGTAAGTAGGTGCCGTCGGCTTGGGCGGCAATTGCTTCACCATACAGAATGCCTTTGGCGGTCAGGATCAGGGGCAGCCAAAAGCTAGCGGTGCGGCTGTGGTGTCCGGTGTGTTGTTGGACCCATTGCCGGAGGCCCAGCAGATCTTGGCAGGCGGTGAAGAGTTGGCGATTGGGGAAGTCCAGGGAATTTGGCAGTTCCAAGGTCAGGGGTAGGACGAAGTTGACGCTAGTGGCTAGGTTAGGCAAATTTGAGTGAGCTGGCTCTCTAGCTATAGCTTCGCCGCCGGCTTGGTTGATAGCGTTGACCATGGCCGAGCGCAAGGCATTATCTGGCCCAATTACCAAGGCCTTGGGCATGGCTAGACTAAGCCAAGGGCGGGGGATTTGTTGGAGATGCCGGGTAGGTCTAGTTCCAGGCGGGCCGGCCGCAGGTTTTCGGTGGCTTCGGCTCTGGCTCCGACGGCTTGCAGTTCTTGCTGAAGGCGTTGGTTTTCCTGGTGGAGTTTGGAGATTTTGTCGCGGATGGGGGCGAGGCGTTCGGCAAATTTTTGGGTGTAGATTTTGGGTAGTTCTTGGACTACTTGTTCCAGCATTCTGCTGCGATCGCTGAGTTCCCGCACGGTGCGCCGGAGCTGTTGGATTTCGGCGTCTCGGGTCTGGAGTTGTTCTTGGTAGTATTGGACTTGGGTTTCTACGCCTTGGAGTTGCTCGCGCAGGGCACGGATTTCACCTTTGTAGTCGCCGACTAATTCACCACGAGGCTGTTGGGGGTTGTTGCTTTTAACGATCCGAAATAGTTCTTGGGAAAGTTGCTGGACTAGTTGGTCGCGGGCTTCCAGTTCTTCACGAAAGCTGGCGACTTCGGCTTTGAGGGCAGAGAGGCTGTTGGATTGCGAGAAATTGTTCACCATGGTGGCTGTTAGGGGTAGATAGCAAATCCGATCGATCTAGGCGAGCAGTTGTTAGTTGCTCTCTAAATTCTACAGTTTTTCTTTGAAAGAACTTTGTTAAAGAGTGTGGAAATTATAGTACCGAAAGAATTCCAACGACATGGACGGGTTTCCAACACTTCCAACATTTGGGTATTGGTAAATTAATCTGTCAAGAATCGAGACCAAAGCCACAGACAATCAAAAGAGCCTCCTGAATTGAAGGCCAGTAGAAATCCTCCAAGATACCGACAAGTCCCAAGACAAGTTGTTCATCAATAGAACGAATTTGGGCAATATCCAAAAAACGGTCTTGGTCAAGACCATTGGTAGCAGTAGCAGAAACATTGACAGCATAAGGCGCTCGTTTAACACCAGGCCGAAAAGGAATAGCAATGGTTAACTGTCCATACTGGTTCATCGTATTATTTTGAATAATGAGACAAGAGCGAGTCTTTTGAATTTCAGCACCGAGAGTAGGATCAAGCTTAATCCAACGAATTTCGCCACGTTGATAAGATAAAACACCTTTAGGCATCGATCCCATCCACAGCTAACTTGTCCCATTCAGCGATTTCAGCCAGATACTCAGGATCTTGGAGATCTTCCTGTAAAGCAGTAATCATGTCCTCTTTAAGAGTTCTTTGACGCTCTCTGTTCAGCAAAGAATTGAGATAATCACTGCGATTACCTTGAGCTTGTAAATCAATAAAAGAAAGCAAACTTTGATCGATCGTGATGGCAATTTTCTGCTTCATGGCACCAGATTTTTAGTATGATATTTGTATCATACTAAATAGTCTGACAAATTGGCAACTATGACAGACTTGAACCGTCACCTCGGAGCAAGTGTTAAAATGAGGTTGTTTCCAGACCCATCAATGCTATGCCACCAGTCACTGAAACCGAGATGAAAGAGCTACGGGATTTAGTCCTTGGTTTGCGCGAGGAAATGAGGATCGGTTTTGTTGAGATCAAAGCTGAACTGAAGGGGGAGATTCAGCGGGTTGAGGCGAAGACCGATGCTAAATTTGCGGATGTGACTGTGGCGATCGCCAATCTATCTGGAGATATTAAGGGGGAGATGCAGCGGGTTGAGGCGAAGACTGATGCTAAATTTGCGGATGTGACTGTGGCGATCGCTAATCTATCTGGAGATATCAAGGTACTTGAAGAACGCACTAAGATTGGATTTTGGGGATTTATTTGGCGGGCTTTGATAGTTAGTAGTTTTGGTCTAGCTGTCAGCTTTGCTGCTAAGTATTTTTTCTTTGGGACTGTCAAGATTTGAGAAGTCTTTGGAGCGTTAAAAAACATCGGGGGCAGGTCTGAAACCTGCCCCCGACAATTTTTATTGGATTCTATGGTTTTTGGGTGAACCTAGACCTGCTCGAAGCTCGGCACCACGATCGAGCTATCTTGCTTAGTCAGACGGTTATACAGAGTCTGAGTATTGGGATAGTTCGCAGCGGGCAGCGTCAAGAAGCGGTTGTAGGGAACCGTGTCTTCGCCGAAAGCATCCAGGTATTCCCGGTCATTAACCATCGCATTGATGAAGCCCCGAATACCTTGGGTAGCCAGCAGTTGGTTGTACTTGCGAATTTCCGATTGGTCCAGGGGAGCACGACCCAAAAAGTGCTTCGTACCCAGCTCGATCACCTTCGTGTTCGGATAGGGCGTGTAGAACTCCCGGATGTAGAGCTGAGAGCAACCCAGACCTTCAATGAATTCCTTCAAGTTAATTTCGTTGTTAGCCAGCTTACTTTGCAGGGCCGAGAACTCGTTAGTCACCACGTAGGGAGCGATATCCCGCTCGAAGATCTGGCGATAGGCCGCAGCCACCACAGTCTTGAGTTGGACAGGATCACCAGCTTGGGTCAGCTTAAAGACCTTAGTCTGCTCCCGCTTCTTAGTCACCCCTTGAGCTGCCCGGAAAGCAATATCCGGCGCAGAACGTTCGCCAGTCACCGCACCCAATTCCACAAAGCGTGGGGTGGAGTTCGCCGCAGTTTGGTTCTTGGTATTGAAACCAACCCCAACGGACCCGATACTACCCATCCGCAAATTGCGCTGGCTGACTCCAGCCGGAGTTAGATAGCGTTCGTAGGGAATAGTATCCTCACCAAAGGCTTCATCGTATTCCTGAGAACCGATAATCTGGTCAACCAGAGCATAGAAGCCTTTCTTGGCACAAAGATCGAAGTAGGCATTCATTTCCTTCCGACCGTAGGTGGGGCGGCCCAATAGACGGCGGTGAATGTACTCGATCGCCTTCACCACATAGAGCTTAGTCCAATACAGGTTGCGGAAAGTATCTGACTTAGCCAAGGCGCGCACAAACTCGCGCATGGTGATGTCGCCATTTTCCAGCTTGATTTCCAATTGGGTTAATCGTTGACCGGAGTAGAGATCGCGACCGAAGACTTGCAAGTAAGCAGCCTTAATGATTCCTTGAGTAGAAACTTCCGAAAACTTAATGCTGGTGCCTTGGAAACTGGCTTTGCCTCTGCCACCGCTGCCGGTGTAGGAAGGCTGCTGATCCATTTTTATGACCTTTGGGCCAAGGCTACCGGGGGCTGCGCCGCGCGCGCCGGGATTGCTGAGCTGGTTGTTGATACCAGGGCCTTGGGCGATCAGGATGCGGCGAGTGTCCTTGCCGAAAGGTGCCGGACTGTTGCTGGGGTTGCGAGTTTCTTTAGGGAAGATCGCACCGAACTGGATTTCCAGCGGGTCGTTGCCGGAACCATAGACATGTTGGTCAGGTAAGGGTCGTTCGTAGGCCGCGAAGGTGGTAACGAACTGAGGGATCTTGCGAAAAGGAGCGCTGTACTTAAACAGATCCTGTTGGGGGCCCCAATTGCGGCATTCCTGAGCTTCTTGACCCAAACCACGCAGATAAGGGACGGTTTCCTCGCCGAAATAATCTGCATACTCATTGGAATCTACTAAGGCATCTACCAAACCCGGTAGACCCTTTAGCGAAACAATGCTGAAATACTTCTGGACTTCTTCGCGGGAGGAAGGCCCGCGACCCAGAATATGTTTGAAGGCTAGCTCCAGAGCGCGGCTGTTGATAAACGGCTCGAAGAACTGCTTCCGATACAGAGGAGACTTGGCCATGCGACGGACAAATTCCTTCATGGAAATGTCGCCGTTCTTCACCTTGGACTCCAGGTCGGACACCGACTGGCTATAGGCCCGCGTGATATCCCGCTCGAACAGTTGCCGGTAGGCAGCTTTGATCACATCGTTCTTTTCGATCGCCGACAAACCGGGCTTCATGGCGTACTTCGGACGACGCTCCGCAGCTTCGGCGTAGAGCTGGGGCAATTCCAGACCCTGTTGATCGTCACTGGGCCGCTGCCGCACCTTGGGAGCCGGGGTAGAAGCCTTGAATTCGGTCAACATCGCATCGAAGTATTCAGCGATCAGCTTTTGAGCTTCAGCATCTTTAGTAAAGTAGCCCAAGGAAGCAGCACGCATTTCTTGGATGGCCACGATCGTGGCGTTGATCGAACAAGCCCGTTCGATGATTTCTTTCAGGCCCCGGGTATTCACGATCAAGATGTTGGGGTCGCCCGCCACGATCGCATAGGTCAAGTACCGCAGGAACCAGCTCATGTCCCGCAGGGACTTTTGCATGTTGCTGGGTCCATAGCGAGAGACGTTAATGGGCTGAAAGCCGATCGGAATCGGGCCACTGCCGGTAGCCGTAAAGACGTTCTTAAGACCATCGAACAAGCCAGCCTTGTTCTCTACAAAGGTAACGCCACCTAGTTCAGAAGTCTTAATGCCGCTAGCCGTCAGCATCATGGATTCTTCGGGCTGGTCGGGCTTTTCCAAGAAAGCCATAGGCGAACCGCCGGTAAAGATCCGGTTGGCGGCACGTGAAACGATCAAATCGGAGTTTTGGGTCAGAACCTGGGCAATTTCGAGGCGGCGACTGCCCGAATTAAAATAGCCGATCAGTTCCTGAAGTTCACCATTGCCCAGGAAGCGATCTTGCTGTTCGGCCTGGGAAATTTTGGATACGGGTAACGTTTGATATAGTTGCGGACGGGCAACTGAGCTTCCACCACTGGCCTTAACACTCATTAGATTATTAATCTCCCAACATTAAAATGTTTGTCTTTTAAGCTCGGTCGCCACAGTCCCTTAATGGGGGCTAAGCTACCTGAATTTCACATAAAGTTGCTGTAGGAGCCAATGGCACCCACCGCCGTTCAAAAATAATTGCCCAGCCGAAACCAGACTAGTTTTTAGATTAAAACGTTTTGAGTCTTCATACACCCTTTGTAAAGAAGTATGTCGAACTACTTTTCGGAATACCGGCCAAAAATACTAGGGGAAAACCGTTGGCGTTCGCGTAGCGTCTGCCTTCGCAGAAGCCTGCGCTGAGCGCAATCGAACATGACAAGCTTTGCTGTAATTCTGTGCTTGACGACGAGGTACTCAAGATTTTTCATAGCGGGCTAGGCGAGCAGCTAATTCATCAGCCCGTTGTCTTTCTTGATCGACTACGGATTCTGCGGCCTGAAGGGCAGCCTCGGCTTCTTGCCGGGCAGTCTCAGATTCCTGTAGAGCATCAACTAATTCTCCTGGTAACAGCAGACGCTCGCCATTATCCAACCGGTAGAACACCACCAGCTTGTTTTCAACAGTCAACCGCAGGTTTAAGGGCAGGCTACAGTTATCGGTAATCGGTACATAGGATGGCCGCTGCGCTGCGGGAGAACCCACATCCAGATCACGTTGGAGGCGGTAGCCCCGCAGTTGTCCTTCAATCCATTCACCACGAGGATCGAACTGCCAATATTCTGTGACTCCCAGTTCTTCATAGAGTGCTTTCTTTTGCAATTCATCTTGGCTGCGGGTACTCGGCGAAGTAATTTCAAAAACCACCTGGGGTACTTCGCCCTCTTCCCAAATCTTGTAATTGTCGCGGCCACCTGGCTCCACATTGAAAATCACCATTACATCTGGTGCCACCCGTCGCTGGGGATTCCCTTCGACATAGTACAAGTACTGGTCTGCTAATACCGTAGCCTGCTGGCCAATCAGATAAACTCTGAGTACTTCTAGGATGGTAAGAATAGCGTAAAGATGATCGTATGATTCCGCCAATGGTTCACCATCGCTACTGGGATAGAAAATTGCCGCATCGGCGGCGGGGACAAATGTGGCCATAGGATTCACCAGATTCCGTTAGATAGATTTTAGCAATCCTGATGGCTCGCGTCCCAACTTCGATGGTGACATCACCTTTAACTCCCAGCCAAATTCAAAGATCTCGCCGATCGGCAACATTCTGCCGTCATTAGTCATGAAACGATGATCGGGAGTGGCCTTGAGGATCGTGCCGTCTGCTAGGGTATAGGCCCAGACTTCCTGTGGGCCCCGATCGTGCCATTGGGCGATCGATTGGGTATAGAGATGGCCTTGGGGCGTGACGCTAAAGACTTGGCAAGCTAAGAATTCCTGGACAATTTTGCCGATCGGCAGCGGCCCATATTCCAAAGTCAGCACTAGGGTATCGGCACTCAGGCAATACTCGGCAAAGAGCACCATCTGGTCGAAGAGCTTATCGGCGATCGCCGTAGAGATGCCATTTTTGGCGGAACCATCCAAAAAGGTGGCCCGCTGTTTCTGCATTTCGTCGGCTTTCTTTTTGCCCATGGCCCGCCGCAGCAAGTCCGCTTGGCCCAGGGAGTAGCCCGCCAGATCCTGGGCCATTCTCATGATCTGCTCTTGGTAGCAGTTATGAACAACTACCCCATGGGCTAAGAAGTATGGAGACTCCTGGTCAGCCATTTCCAAGTCGTAGCATTCCGCCTCGCCAACCGCTTCGATAGAAGTCACGTAGACTGGATGGGCATCCTGTAGATAGATTTCTGTGTAGAGCTGCTGATAGAAAAAGCTCCATCCTTGCAGATTTTTCTGATAGCGAGAATCTACTGGTTTAAACAGGGTGGCTTGGCTTAAAGCTCGTTTCGTAAGCTTCCGTGTTTGAGCATCAGCCGTCTCTATCTCAGACTTTAAAAGCGCTCTTAGCTCAGAAGCAGGAATGGGTAAGTAGTTCTCACGGGTTTGTCGGTATTTTTTGTTAGGCAATTTGGTACAACCGATAAGTCGATGGAAACGACCTAAGTCCGTAATGCAAACATAGTTTGCAGCAATGTGATGTTGGATCTTCAGGCTGCTAAGTAGCTTGCCAACTTGTTCCAATAGCAGAACAGATGAACTTCTAAAGTAGACTAATCGTTCGCTGTAACAACCATCGCTATCCCAAAGCCCTCTCAGAAAGTCGATTCGATCAAGTTCCACATAATCGAGGAAATTTGTAGGCAGATGCTTGAACTTACAAGTTACTTTCCAACCTCTACCGTCGTAGATACGATCCAAAAACTGCGTCAACGGAGTAGGCCGTGGTTGAGTATTGAATTTGCTATAGGCATACCAACAACGGGTATGGAAATACTTTGACGCTTCACCACCCCAGGTGTCCGACAGAAGTTCACTGACCCATTGAGCAGTTTCTTCTGTGGCACAAGCAATGTTTGGAGTTGAACAAACAAGATTGCCGTCTCCTACAAACAAACCTACCAAATAAGCTTCATTCGGCTGAAGTGAGAGCAGATTGGAAGTAGTTGGCCACCTCTGGTAAATGGTATCCCCCGTAAAGTGAGCATTTTTGAGATTCTGCACAGCTTTAAGATCTCGCGCAGCTTTATCCCCTTCGGCAGTCAGGAATCGATGATCCTGACTGGAATGTAAGACAGTGCCATTGGAGAGCGTGATTTTTAGGATCTGCTTCGGGCCAGAGTGCCATTGTTTGGCCACCTGGGCCGGACGAACTTGGCGACCATCGGAGGTCAAAACCATGTCGCCTGATCGAATATCCTCGATCGGCGTGGTGGAACCATCGGGTCGATCGATTAATGTCCCCTGGGGCAGACAAAGAGTTCCGTAGGTTTCTTCGAGGATCGGCTCCAGCAGTGGGTGATCGTAGACTACTTCTTCGCGACCGTGCTTCCGATCGATAAAGTGGGGAATCAGGCCCGCATCCAGTGGCCCGGGCCGATAGAGCGCCAAAATCGAAGACAGATCCTCAATGCAAGAGGGGCGCAGCTTAGAAACCACATCCAGCATCCCCGAAGACTCTAGCTGAAAAACTCCCTCCAGGTCGCCGGCACTGACCATTTTGTAAGTGCGCTCCACCTGGGGTGGGCGTTTCTTGCCACCGGTTTTCCGCATAATCGAAATAGCCCGCCGTTCCTCGTAGGTAATTTCATCGGGATCGATCGTATCGCCCTGGTTTTGCTGAATCAGGTTCAAGGCATTTTGGATAATCGTCAGGTTTTTCAGACCCAAAAAGTCCATTTTGAGGAGACCGAGGGCATCCAAATCTTCCATGTAGTACTGGGTGATCACCGAGCCATCATTGTTGCGTTGCAAAGGCACGATTTCATCCAGGGGCTGAGCAGAGATTACCACTCCGGCAGCATGGACACCAAAGGTTTTGTTAGTGCCCTCAATCCGCATGGCCATATCGATCCATTGGCGACCACTGACGGTCTGACCCGGTACATTCGTCTCAAAAAAACCAGTTTCGTAGGATTGTTTGAACTCCATCGCCGGAGTCTTATCCGAAACCATCACCGACAGCTTAGTCGGCTTCCCCCGCACCGTAGGAATATACTTGGCCATCTTGTTGGAATCGGCGAAGGAAATATCCAGCACCCGCGCCACATCCTTTAGCACCGCCTTGGAGGTCATCCGGTTAAAGGTGATAATCTGGGCCACTCGATCGGTGCCATATTTCTCGGTCACATACTGGATCACCTCATCGCGGCGCTCGATGCAGAAGTCCGTATCGATATCGGGCATAGACTTCCGTTCCGGGTTCAGGAAGCGCTCAAAGAGCAGACCGTGGTGGACGGGGTCGATATTGGTAATGCGCATGGCATAGGCCACCAGGGAACCCGCTGCCGAACCGCGCCCCGGCCCAACTGGAATGCCCTGATCTCGCGCAAACTTAATGTAGTCCCAGACCACTAAGAAGTAAGTGGAGAAACCCATCTGCTCGATCATCTTCAGCTCGTAGTCTAGCCGCGCCTTGTATTCCTCGTCGATGTCCGCAAAACTCTTGACCTTGAGCAAGTCTTTCAGACCATGGCGGGAAATCTCTTCTACATAGGTCTCTGGGGTATGACCGGCGGGAATCGGAAAATCCGGGATGCGGGGTTCGCCCAAGACATTATAGGGTTGGATTTTTTCGGCTACCTCTAGGGTGTTGGCGATCGATTCCGCAATCACTGCATCGGGCAAATGATCCCGAAACAGCATCGCCATTTCCTCGGCGGACTTCAGATACTCGGTGCCACTGTAGCGCATCCGCTTGTCTTCGCTGATCAGCGTGTTGGTCTGGATACAGAGCAGTGCATCGTGGGCCTCTACATCCTGGCAAGAGATGAAGTGGGAATCATTGGTGGCAATGATTTTAATATCCAGCTCCCTGGCAATCCGCACGATCTCCACGTTCACGATCCGGTCTTCCTTAGAACCGTGATCTTGAATTTCCAGATAAAAGTCTTCCCCGAAAGTTTTTTTGTACCATTTGGCCGCCTTGCGCGCATAGTCGAGCTGGCCCGCCATGATCGCCTGGGGAATCTCGCCCCCCAAACAAGCACTGGTCACAATCAATCCTTCTTTGTACTCCGCCAGCAAATCCTTATTGATACAAGGCCGCGCGAATATCCCCCGCCCTTGAAAGCCTTCCAAATGGGAAATGGTAGTGAGCTTCACTAAGTTCTTATAGCCTTGGGTGTTTTTGGCCAACACTACTTGGTGGAACTTCTGGCGGCGCTTCTGCTCCCGAATATCTCCTTCCACCACGTACATTTCGTTGCCGATGATCGGCTTTAGCCCACGGGAGCGGCAGACCTTAATGAGTTCGATCGCCCCGTACATCACACCATGATCCGTGAGGGCGATCGCCTTCATGCCCAGTTCCACGGCGCGATCGGCCAACTCTGGCAACTGACTGGCTCCATCTAGCAAGCTGTAATCGCTGTGGATATGCAAACCGACGAAGGACATAGGGAGATCCGTCTAACCAATACAATTGTTTTTATTAAATTATAGTACCCACTTACTGCGATTGGTGGAGACTAGATTTAAAACAGTAGCACCGAAAACCAAAATCTTGCTGTTTTTCAACGGCCAGAAGATTGTAGCGATCGCTACTTTTGGCGGTTCCGGAAGGCCTTCGCTCCAGATTTAGCGTGTGGTAATTGGCTTCGATCGCCATGACTCCACCATATTCTCCGAACAGTGATTAAAAACTACATTTGTCACTACAAACTTACACAATCTAAGTTTCCAACTGTGGGAACTAACCTATGCTATAAAGATCGAAAAGTCTCCACAAGACTAACATCTATCTCACTAGTTTTATTACCGCAGGAGCATCTACAGCATGAGAATTGTTGGTATAGGAATGGCCTTAAGCTTGATCAGCAATACGTTGATTACCATTGCCCCTGCAAGAGCATTACCCGACAATCAAATTGTCGAGAAACTGCGAGGAACACTGGTCTTTACCATCACCAATCAGGCTGGTGAACCTCTGACTGCCGCAGATGATAAAAAAAACAACTACGCGGGCGGCTACATGAGCCGCAAAGAAGCTCAATCCTTTTTACAGGAAATCCAAAAAAAAGATCCCACCTTAGCCAAGCAACTGCAAGTTCGCCCCACTATCCTCAGCGATCTGTACAATGCGCAGTACAACAAACCAGCAGATCGGAAACTTGAGATAGTATATGTGCCCAGCCCACAGCAGGCTAAGGCAGCCTTAGCCCTGCAACAAAAGACCGATCGCAACATTAAAAACTTTCAAGGGGTGCCCTTGTTTGTGCTGACGGGCGGTAAACCACCGGCCTACATTAAGTTCAACATCAATGGCAAGAAAGTAATTCCACTCTTTTTTGATCAAGAACAAATAGCACCCTTTGCCAATGTTTTCAAGAAAGACCGACCAGACTTAGCTGCTACTACGGAAATCCAAGTAATTACCCTAGAGGGACTGATCACCACCTTACGGAACAAGAGCAAGGATGAACTCACCTCGCAGATCATGCTCTATCCCTCTCGCGAGACGCTCGAATACACGCGCGGCAATAACAACAACAGCGCCCCCCAGACCACCCCCAGCACCAAACCAACCACCAGCCAGCCAATTAAGCCCACCAAAAAACCTAAGTAGCGTGCAGCAAGTCAGCGGCGTAGATTTGTGGCAATGGTATCGAGGGGCGATCGAGCAAGCGCAACAACTTGGCATCAATCCCCAAGAGGTGGACTGGCTCCTAAAAACTATCAGCCAGGTCGATCAACTGTCCCTGCGTCTTGGCGATCTGCCCAGTACCATCCAGTTAGACCGGCCTTGGCCGGAGATCGCCGCCCTCTGGCAACAACGCTGTCAGACCCGCCAGCCCATTCAATATTTGGCTGGCCGCACCGCTTGGCGGCAGTTCGAGTTACAAGTATCTCCGGCAGTACTGATCCCCCGGCCCGAAACAGAATTAATCATAGACATTGTGCTAGAGCGACTGTGGCCCGGAGCGGAAAGCGGACATTGGGTAGATTTAGGCACGGGGAGTGGAGCAATCGCTATTGGATTGGCCAGTAGTCTCCCCCAGGCCCAGTTGCACGGGGTGGATTACAGTGCTGCGGCCCTAGCAGTGGCTAGGCAAAATGCCGATCGCTGTGGCTTGCCCCACATTAATTTCTATCGGGGTTGCTGGTGGGAACCGATCGCCCACCTGCGCGGCCAACTGAGTGGCATGGTTTCTAACCCGCCCTATATTCCCAGCGACCAAATTGCCCAGCTCCAGCCGGAGGTGGCAAACTGGGAACCCCATTTGGCCCTAGATGGCGGGGCCGATGGCTTGGCGGCGATCAGGATTTTGGTGACCCAGGCTCCCCAGTTTTTACGGGCAGGTGGACTCTGGCTGGTGGAGATGATGGCCGGTCAAGGTGCGGCGGTGGTGAAGTTACTGGAACAGCAGGGGGATTATGATTCGATCGAAATAATCCATGACTGGGCCGGTCTTGATCGGTTCGCGATCGCCCGCTGCCGGACTCCGCTGGATAGCTGAATTCCTAGCCAAGCTTTTTCGGTAGAATAGGGAGCCGATGCTTTCGGTTTTCACCTCAAACCTGCCACCATGAAATTTCTTTGTCAGCAAGCCGATTTCAGTTCCCATCTCTCCTTGGTGGGGCGGGCGGTTTCCAGTAAGCCCACTCACCCCATTTTGATCAATATCAAACTGGTGGCCAGCGAAGAACTGCAACAGGTGCAGTTGACTGGCTTCGATATGAATTTGGGGATCCAAACGAGCTTTGGCGCAGAGGTGAATGAAGGAGGCGAAGTGGCTCTACCGGCCAAGCTGCTGAACGATATTATCTCTCGCCTGCCCAGTGGCCCAATTACCCTAGAACAAGGAGTGGCCAACGGCAGCGCAGCTAGTTCCGTAGAAGTCACCGTCAAGTCCAATACCGGCAACTATCGCGTGCGCGGCACTAGCACCGAAGAATATCCAGAACTGCCCGAAGCCGATGATGCGGCAGTCCAGCAAGTGCCAGCGATCGCTCTGATCGATGGCCTACGGGGAGCCCTAATTGCCTGTAGCCAAGATGAAACTAAGCCGATCTTGACCGGGGTGAATTTCAAGCTGCAAGGCAACAAACTACTGTTTGCGGCCACCGACGGTCACCGCTTGGGAGTGGTAGAAACCTATACAGACAGCGAAGGCATCGAGGCCGAAACCAGCGAGACAGGACTGGAGCTAACGGTACCGGCCCGAGCCCTGCGCGAACTAGAGAAAATGATTGGCTCCAAGCCAGCTGTAGACACGATCAGCCTTCATCTAGGCAGCGGTCAGGTGACTTTTGAATGGATGACAAACCAAGTGCAGCAACAGCTGACCACCCGCACGATCGATGGCAACTATCCGGACTATCAAGCCCTGATTCCCCAGCGCTTCGAGCGCCAGGTGACCCTCGATCGCAAACAGCTAGTTTCTGGCTTGGAAAGAATTGCGGTCTTGGCGGATCAGCACAACAACTTGGTGAAATTCTCGATCGACGGCACCGCCCAGCAACTCCAGCTCTCCGTGGAGGCCCAGGATGTAGGTAGTGGGCGCGAAACCCTAGCAGCCCAGATCTCCGGCGGCGATATCGAAATTGCTTTCAATGTTCGTTATTTACTAGAAGGGTTGAAGACGATCAATACCCAAGAGATTTCCATTAATCTAAATGGCACCCTCGAACAGGTAATTTTCTCGCCCTTAGGTGGAGTTAAAACTATCTATTTGGTAATGCCAGTACAGATTCGCAACTAGCCAACTGCGGTGGGTTCGCCGCTGGTAGAGTCATCATCGATCTGGACTGGCTCACCCAAGCGGTTGGGCAGACCCAAATTGACTTGGATGCGCGGCCCAGAGGTGGCCAACCGAAACACCATCCCATCAGTGGCCACCACCTTAGAAAGGGGCTGCCCATCGCTGCCGTAGGTGCCATTGCTGCTAATATTGACCACTCGCCAGCCGGATTTATTCTGACGCAGTTCCACATGGTGACGCGAAACAACTGCGCTGTATAGCACCACATCATTATCAGTGGCCCGCCCAATGCGCACTGTAGACTCTGCATCAAAAGTCCAACTCTGAGTGGGCACGGCCTGGGTGGGATGAAGCAGAGAAACAGTAATCACGGCGGGTATCTGGGGGTGAGCGAAAGGGTTAGAAGCAGGTCAGGGAATTACAAAGATTGGAAGAGAAAAGTCACCAAATCTCCTTTGCCCAAACTGATCCGGTCTCCGGCCCGCAGCAAATGGCGGTTGCCCTTGGGGAGCAGGTTGTGATTGATGTAAGTACCATTGGCACTGCCGATGTCTTCCAGATACAAAGAATCACCATCTGCACGAATATCTGCATGAATCCGAGACACCACTTCCGAGCAAGGGAAACCAGATACATCAATATCCGGGGGCACCTGTTCGTTGGGCTTACCAATGTGCACCACATCCAAGCTGGGAATATCGACGATCGTGCCGCTCTGGATATGGTTGAGCTGGTAGCGCTGCACTTGGAGCTGGGTAGAAGAAGCTTGGGTAGCAGTGGTGGCTGGCTGGACTACGGGCACTTCTGGGGTTGGCGGCGCTGTTGGCACAACCGTTGGCAGTTCCACTGGCTGGTGCACAACAACAGGCGGTGTCTGAACAATCGGCTCTGCGGCTACTGGCATAACAGGAACCGGAATCTCTGCGACGGGAATCGGCGTAGGCGCAGGAACAGAACCAGCAATAATCGTGGGTGGCAAGGCAGATTCGGCCGTTAGAGGCGGAGTTGTAGGCACCACCGGCTCATTGGCGATCACCGCTTTGGTATTGGTACCGCACTGTCCGCAGAACACTGCATCCATTTGAATAGTTGCACCACAGCTCGGGCAGCTAGTGGTGGCTGGCAAAGGCGTAAAGCAAGCCTCACATTGAGTGGCACCCGATGGGTTGGAGTGGCTGCAGTTAGGACAAGTAGTCATGGTAGATCGATCGGTAATGTTGCAATGCTGGAACAGGAAAGCGCTAGCAATGATAGTCGATAAAGCTCAAGGAATCAGTGCTTATAGCAATAATACACAAATGCCAGGTAATTCCAGCATGCCCAAAAGATCCAAGGATCTATCTAGCCCCTATTTTCTGGGATGGCGGCGGCCTCGTCGAGCCACCACCACAGTTCTCCCCCTGGCCGAATTCGGCGAGCCGGATAGAGTTGGTCGTCGCCTACTTCGGCCCAAACCTGCTGTAAGGCTTGCTGCTTGGCCGCCCCAGCAATCAAAAAAGCCACACAATCCGCTTCATTAATGGTCGCGGCCGTCAGCGTCAGCCGAGGTTCGCCACCCTTAGCACCCACCGCCGTCAGCCCCGTATCCTGCAAAGCCCGATCATGAGGGAACAGCGATGCGGTATGGCCATCGTCACCCAGGCCCAGCAGCACTAGATCGAACTTAGGATGTTCCCCTGCGCCCAAGCCAAAGAAATCCGCTAAGGTCTGAGCGTAACGATCGGCACATTGCTCCGGGCTGCCCACTTGAGTCGGCCAAGGGAAAATATTGGCGGCGGGTACGGCCACTCGATCAAGCCAATTTTCACGCACCATGCCCTCGTTACTGGCCGGATCCGTGGGTGGTACGTAGCGCTCATCTCCCCAGAAAATGCACAGCTTCTCCCAGGGCAAATCCGCAGCAGCGATCGCTCGATACACAGCCTTGGGCGTATTGCCTCCGGCCAGGGCGATCGCCGCCCGCCCACGCTGCGCGATCGCTCCTTGCAAACGGTCTACCATCCACTCGGTAACGCCATTTACCAAGGCTTCACCACTTGCCAACACCCTAATGTTACGATCCATAAGATTCATAGCTCGGTCAAAATTCACAGCGACCTACTCATAATAAGGAAAGAAACCACCCGCAGTGGCATTTCTTCATATTCCCTTGTTTTTCCAGGGCTTCCGCAAATCCCCACCTAGGCCATGTATCCAAACCAGTCTGCGGATTTCTAGTCAATTGATGCTGGCCAGTAGCAGTTCGTGAGGGCACAATCCAAAGTCTGTTAAAATGGCCAAGGCCACAATCCAATGACCGCGAAGATTTTGAGCATCGGCCCAGTGTTGGCTGTTTGCCATTGATCATTCGATTCCGTAGGACGGGTACCCCCGTATCGACTCCGCGCGCACTTAGTCTATTGGGCGATTAAAACCCCAAGGACGTTGGCAAAGCCTGTGCGAAGCACGTATCGCCTTTTATCTACCAAAAAATTCATGAACAGTAGCTTAATGACCTCCCTAGCTTTGAAAACCACTGGCTTGGTTTTAATTATTTCTACATTTGTAGACCTTATTTTTGGGATTTTGCCATACCGTTTCGATGATGTTATGTGGTGGTCTGCGGCTACTGCTGTAGTAGTCAAGAGTGGTCTTTTGTCATTGATGGGAATTATCCTTTGGGTGCTGGCTGACTGGATTGAAACCGTCTCCAAGGATGGTACTGCTGGCCGAAGTGGCTTGAGCAAGCTCATTGTCTCAGCTTACTCACTCTTTTTTGGCCTAGTATTCTTGTTCATTACACCGTTCCAAGCTTGGACTAGTAATAACTATCGAGATAAGATTATCAGTAGTACCAGTAAGGAGCTAGCGGCAACGGAGGCAACTGCTAAAGAGAGAACTAGCGCAGATGCTCTGAAGAAGAAAATTGCGGAGATCGATGCTGCCCTAAAAGACAAAAAGAACCAAAGCGAACCTTTTGTCCAGCAGATGCAAACTCAAAAGGCTCAGTTAGAACAATTCGTCAAAGACCCATCTGGCTTAACGAAGCAAATCGAAAAAGAACTAGCACCACTGCGCGAAAAAAAGAAAGCGATCGACGAGCAAGCCACGGCCGACCTATGGAGAGGTAGCGAAAAAACTGGCGGTATTAGAACTAGCCTCAGCAGTTTGTTGTTGGCCGCAAGCTACGGCTTTATCGGTTTTATGGGACTCCGCACCCGCCAGCGCTAAATACGCCTTGCAAGATTCCTCAATAGGTTATAGAACTGTAGATCGCAGGGTTTAAGTACAACCAAAAGGAGATTGTGGGGCAAGTGTTGCAGAGATTTCGGCAAGACCTCAAGAACGACCTAATCGCTGGTCTGTTGGTAGTAATTCCACTAGCGACCACCATTTGGTTGGGCATCAATGTTGCGAGCTGGGTCATAGATATTTTGACCCGCATCCCCAAGCAGATCAACCCCTTCGATGGTCTGCACCCAATTTTGGTGAACCTCCTGAATTTGTTGGTAGGTCTCACGGTTCCCCTACTATCCATCCTGCTGATTGGCTTGATGGCTCGCAATATTGCGGGCAAGTGGCTGCTCAATGTGGGCGAACAATTGCTCCAAGCCATTCCTCTAGCCGGGGCAGTCTACAAAACTCTCAAGCAACTGCTGGAAACCCTACTGAAGGACTCTGGTAGTCGCTTTAGACAGGTGGTGATGGTGGAATATCCGCGGCGGGGCATGTGGGCCTTGGCTTTCGTTACGGGTTCCCTGAATAGCGATATTCAGGTGCAGATGCCCGAACCGATGCTGAACCTATTTATCCCCACTACGCCCAACCCCACCACTGGCTGGTATGCAGTGGTGCCAGCTCGTGAGGTGCTAAATCTCTCGATGAGTGTAGAAGATGCTTTTAAGGTCATTGTCTCCGGCGGGATTGTTAATCCTGCGATCATTCCAGCCGAAAAGGCCGACAACCTGGTAGATCGGAACCATTCTCTAAGCGCTGCTGACTCCTCAGAAATCCCCCCAACTGCTATCCCAGTGGGCACAACCCAGTCCCCAGAATGCGCTGAGGCCCTAATCGCAGAGATTCCCAGAGAAGACCTGCAAAATTGACACTCTCAGCTCTAAAGAGACTGAGATTCTGCTGACATCTCGCACCTCTCAATACTAAAGTACCATCTAAGCGCGAGGATTTCAACTACTTTTTTACTAGTACTGAAAAGCAACACGGGGACTGAAACTGCCACGCACGGGTCTGTTCGGGAACCGTCTGTCTCAGCAGAGGCAACCTCAGACCAAACGTGTACGCAGGTCGTCCCCCGTGTCGCTTCCCTCTCAGGTTTTAAAACCTGAGCTTTCCGCCTTCTGTGATAGGATTGGTGGCCTGCCAAAACATTCTAACGGCCTCTTCCTATGAAACCTCGCGAAATTGCCCGAGAATTAGCCCTCCTGGGGATGTCTCAACTGCCCAGCTCGCCAGAAAAGCTGGGTGGCCAACAGCTCTCCCAACTAGTTTTGGCAGCGGTGCGGGCCCTCCGCCACGAGGCGGAAGAAAATCTGGAAAACGCCACTGCCGAACTACAACGCAGTCATGAGCGACTGCTCCATAGCGAAACTCGGGCCAGCGATCTGCAAAGTGCGCGGGTGATGCTCCAAGAAAGTCTGGCCTTAACCGAATCGGCGGTCAATCGTCTGGGTCAATCACTGCAAATGCCAGAGTTCATCCAGCTTACCAATCAGGCGGAAGTACAGCAGTACGCCTTGGAGATTTTGACCAAAGCAGCCCGCTACCGTCAAGCCATAGACGACTTACTGAATAGCCATATTGTGGATTGGCAATTGCGCCGCCTGGCCAAGGTCGATCGAGATATTCTGCGGATTGCTACGGTGGAGATGCGCTACCTGGGTGTGGTCGATCGGATTGCCATCAATGAAGCGGTTGAGCTAGCCAAGCGCTATAGCGACGAAGAAGGTTATCGCTTTATCAATGGGGTGCTGCGGCGAGTCAGTGATGGATTGAAGGCCGCAGACCAGGCCCTACAGTCCCCAGCAGAGCTGACAGAGCAAAGCTAAGCTGATTACAGACTGGCCAAGGCTGCTGGCAGGGATAGAATGCTGGGGATAATTTGATGGCAGCCTTGGTCGGCCAGTAGCTGCCGCTTGTAGTCTAAGTCGTCACCGAAGCCAGTCAGTACCCCGATCGAATGGCATCCCGCAGCCAAGGCCGCTGCCACGTCACTGGCCGCATCGCCGATGTAGGCCACACTGGGATGGGTGGACTGGAGCGACAATAGCTCATCCATAGACAGTTCTGGATAAATAGCCTTCAGCACAATGAAGGGATGGGGTTTGCCCAATTTAATGGGTGCGGTCAGCGCGGCTTCTGCGGCCAGCACCTCATCGTAGGTGACGATGCGCTCTGGTTCGAAATACTCAATTAGACCCATGGCAGTGAGGGGTTCGATCGTCTCCCGGCGGGGCCGACCGGTGGCAATGCCCAGTTGGTAGCGCTCGGATAGCTGGGCTAGCAAGTTCCGAATGGATCCTAGCTCCAGCACCGTTTCGTCATCGGGCAATTGGTAGCCACCGCGGCCTTCGTACCAAGCCTGAAAGTTCTCGTAGCAGAGGGTCCAGAGCTGTCCATGGTCGCGAAAAATTTTTAGGTCGGTGCCCAGCACCTGGCGGGCAAAGGTCGGCAAATAGGCTTGTACGGCTGTGCCTTGGAGCTGTCGGGTGGCTTGCCAAAACTGTTGAACGATCGTTTGGCTGTGAGCAATGTGGAGCGATCGATCAGCCAGAGCCAAACCAATTTCCGCAATTTGTCCAGTTTCCATGGCCGCCGCCGGTAAACCAGCCTGCTGCAAAATTGCAATTAGATGCAATGAAAAAACAAAAAATGTCAGATCCCAGTTGGAATTAACTGCCCGATTTTTGAGCTCGGTAATGAAGTCTGTGTCGATCAGGCGATCTCCAGCAGCAATCACCCGACCGGGTTGCTCCAGCCCAGGCCCAAAGTACTCTTTAATACCTAGATACTGTGGCTGGCAGAGCAACTGCCATACGGTCAGGCGTGCTGTGTTCCAATATTTTTGCTCGCTAGTGATCACACCATCAAGATCGAAGATTAATAGCTTTAAAGTAGAGTCAATCACAAAATATTATGTAGGGGATTGCCAGAATCCATTGTAGATCGTAAGTCGTGACGCTCCCACTCTTGGTTTTGATTGAAAATCCAAGCAACCCATCTGCCTTGAAAATTTTACTCCCATAGCATTTCTGAATTCAGAATTTGGATCCAGCTTCTAGTACTGCCTGTAGTAGCTCAGCCTACTATCCCAACTATTTAGTCGCGATCATATTCAGGCTAATTGGTAAGTCGTCAAAACGGAGAATACTACTGTCTTGGAAAAGACCGAATTCGTCTACTATTTGGCATTTTCTGAAGCCAGCAGACTCTAAGTATGCTGTCAGAGTATCTGGATCGAATCCTACCCTATGAACATCATATTCATCTATCTGACCACCAAAGATTATGCGCATTAGATGGTGACGAGATTCCATTGGCATTTGTGGCTTAGCATATAGACTGCAAAGCACTTGCAAGTTGGGCACACTGATTAATAGTTTCCCATCATGCCGCAGCACCCGTCGCCATTCTCGGAGAGTTGTCAACAATTCATCTTCAAGCCGATAGTAAAAGTGTTCTAACACATGGCTGGCATAAATGGAATCGATCGAATCATCTACAAACTGACTCAAGTTCTTCGCATTCCCCAGAAAGGTTACTTCTGGACGAGCCTGGGCATCGAAAATCTGCCAGTCAGGATGGGCTTCCTGACCACCAATATGTAATCGAATTGGTTTGGGTATTTCTGCTGTTGAAAACAAAGGTATAACTAGTGATGATTCGTCCATTCGACTGTCATTGCGTGGGGGAGTAATTACTGCAACTTTCTCTCGATCGGACAAGGGCGTACTCATTACTGAGTCGTTAGTAAGATGTGGAGGCTTATTTTGTAAGATGTTGACGGTTCTTGTCTCTGCATCAGTAATGATACAGGCTACTTTGGATGGCTGAGCAAGTTCTCTCACAAAAGATGCTAAATCCAGCTGTGGTAAATCACTCGACCATAATTTGTCAACAGTTGCCCGATTATCACAGTCCATCGCGATCCGGGCATCGATTTTTGGCATCAGGGTTTCCCACTGAATATTGCTGAGATCTTCGATCAGGGCAATCTCTAATTCCTCGGTGATATCCAAGTCTTCTTCCATCAGCAGGTTCATGGTGAAGCTGGAGATAAACATCTCCGCATCTCCGATCGCAATATTGGTAGTATCAATCAATAAAGTGGTCTGCTGACTGTCTGGCTGGGTGGCCAGGGTATGAATAACCTGTTGTAGCTCCATTCCCACCACTTCCTCAGACTGATTCCAGTCAGGGAATACGATCAAGTTCACCTCTCCCAAGCGCAGCTCCTGTTCTAAAACATCGGCATTGTATTGCTCGAAGATCTCCTTAAATACTTTCTCGATTTTCAGAGCATAACCTTTGCTATCTAAGAAGCTGGGGTTATTCTGCATTTTAGTCGCAACTTCCAGGCTTTTTTGTTGACACAATTCAGGGTTGTTACCCAGGTCGATCGCGATCTGGATGTAGGATGCTTCGCTATCAGCAACTAGATCGGGCATCCCCAAGGCTTGAATCATCGCTGCTCCCATGGCCGATCGGAAGCTATTTCCTTGCCTAGCTACTACCGGCAAACTAACCTGGAGTGGCTCGATCAGTGAGGTAGTTCCGGCGAAGGGATAGGAATCGAGGTAGACATCGGCAATCTTAAAGAATTCTTTGATATCTTCTCTGTTGGGGGTAGGCTGAGGATCTAAAACTAGGATTCGATCAGGAGATACGCCATACTGAGCAAAAATCTGATATAGCTGCCGCTCAAAAGCTGCCTTGGGGTAGCCATTAGACCAGTTTGGCCCATAGGGAAAAAGCATAATTACTGAGTCCGTTACTCTAGCAAGGATTTTGGCCCAGGTGTGCAGAAGTTCTGGCATGAGTTTAAAGAAGTTGGCCCCAGAAGTAAAGACAACAGCTGCTGGGGAAATGCCCAAAGTTACTCGATCAACATTGATATTGGCTAGGGTGTCATCCTCTCCATAGCTAAAGCAATGGGCCGCCCCCTCGATTTTGATCAACTGTTCTTGATAATGTTCTGGTGCCAATGGCGATGGATCCGTCAGTGTACCAGAGAGGAAGTAATCGATATGCTTAATTCCAGTAGTAGTAACGGAGCCAGCACTGGTGATCTGAATCCTGGCTAAGCGGTGACTAGCCAGAAGGCAGATCTGATTAGCCAACGCTGTCACATTATTAACAATCAATAGTATATCCAGATCTGCAGCTCGGATCGCATCTACCTGTGTTGGTAAACCATCTGGCAATTTAATAAAGCAATTGGCAGAGACTTGGCAATATTGTTCGTAAGGATGGTTGGTTTCCTGCAGAGAGAACAATACCACTTCAAAATCCCGACTGAGAAATTCATAGACCGGCAGCGTGGCCGAGGTTTCCGCTGATGGGGTAAAGTGTGCGGCTAATATACCCACTCGAATTCTTTTGCGGTGCGCCGGCCGTACTGCAAATACATGGTCTACTTCGTTACCATTATTTTTTAAATACAGATTGATGATTTCTCCCCGCTGCATATAAATATTTTTCAGATTTTCTTCTTGGAAGTAACTAGGTATAAAATTGCTAACTTGAACGAACTGGGCAACAACATCTCGCCAGAATGGATCGCCGACGTGCTCCCAAGCAGATCGATGGATATAACTCATCCACTCTTTGATGAATGCGCAATAGTGGGCTGCTTCCAAACTTCCTTGGTATCTGACTGGAGCAGCAAATATCAGCTTGAGATAGTTAGGGAGTAACCATTGAGGAATATGAGATAAATCGCAAGGCAATGGTAATTGATAGATAGGGAAGTAGAGAGCTGCCACGAGCAGAGACTGGAGCTTTGTTGGCTGTTCGCTATTTTGCCGAAGATCCATCATCAACTGCTCTATCAGTATCTCCTCTGCCTCCAATAGTTCTAGTGGAAACTGGCAGCAAAAAAAATGCAGGATTTCATGAGCTGTTCCTAGTAAGTCCGTGTAGGCAGTTCCCAATTGCTCATCGGCAATGGCCAATAGATCCTGGGCTACTTTTAGTCTGACCCGAGGTAGCTCGGAACGTTGATTACTCAGAACAACATATTGGTAGAAAGCCGCCTCTCTCATGCTTTTGGGATAGCTAGTATGATTGGCAATAATACTAAAGAATTTCTGATATTCTAGTGACATCAAACCCACTTGGACAGTATTGCGATGTGTTTGCTGTTCCTGGTGTAGTCTGAAATGCGATAAATACTTGTTAATAAATCCAACTTTACAGGTGCTAATAATTCTTAGCCACATTTCCAGATCTACAAGTTGGCAGAGTTCAGAGTTAAATCCGCCTACCTGATCGAAAATATCCTTCCGGATCAAGACTGTTGTTGGTTCACCAATCTTATTAATAGGGTGCTTAAAAAGGCTAGGCTCCTTGAGTAGTACTTGACCATCCTGAATAGACTGAAGTCTAGACCAACCCTTATGCACATCCTTTGCGACATGGGATTCCAGAGAGCTAGGATCACAATAATCATCATCAGTGCTCAAAAGGTGGCGAGGAGAGAACACCAGACCGATGGACTGATCCTGTTCTGCTAACTTGACCATCTCCGCAATAGCATCTGGCTCCAGCAAGTCATCTTGGAATACGAATTTGATGTATTTCCCTTTGGCTTGAGCAATGCAGAAATTCCAGTTACCAGACATTCCATATTGCTCATGCTCGATGACTGAAAAATCAACAATAGATCTTTGCTGGAAAGATTTAGCTATGTCAATTGTCTGATCCGTGGAGTTGTCATCCGAAATAATTATTTCTATGTTTTGATAGGTTTGCGCCAATACACTATGCATTGTTTCGGCGAGAAATCTCTCGCCATTGTAGGTGGGGATGCAAACACTGACCAGTGGTTTGGATTTCATACTGCTCAAGGTAGAACTCAAGCTAGGATCTGGAGATATCCTACCATTCAGGAAATCCAATTTCTCTGTTAGGTTATAGTAGTCAGCTAATGCAAAACCGTAAGTAGAGATGGACTTAGATTGTTGATCACCTGCTTGTAATAACGCGAATAATTTCTCACAACCTAGGGCTTGAACAGCCTTGGATCCGTGGTGCAAATACAAAAATGCTTGTTCTAGTAAATACTCATCCTCACCCTCAAAATTCGGCCTGATTATTTCGCTAGAGAATGCTGCCTTAAAGAGATCCGCCGGTACATCATCGAAAAAATTCCTCAGGATTTGCTGATGTTCAAATTCCGTCCGCCCAGCTCTGGAATAGTGGCTCAAGTTCATTCCATTGTCTCTGATTCTGTATTTGATCAGCGGACAGGGCAGAATATGCAGTTCGTTTTTCTTCACTAATCTCAGCCAGTATTCAAAGTCCTGCAACTGAATACTAGCCACATTGAAGAGTCCCGTCTCTATGATCGTCTCTCTCTTGACGAAGGAGGTTACTCCATTCAAATAGTTGCCACCAAAAAAGAAGTGTCTGAGGATCTCTGCCCTGGCCTTGTTCTGGACATTAAACAACTGGGCCATACCATGTTTGTCAGTAATGATTACTCCATGCTCATTAATGATATCAACCCATGAGAAAACGATTTTACCGGGGTTCATCACCGCAAACTCATATTGTTTTTCCAGCCTCGTTGGCCAGCAAACATCGTCGCCGGACATGAAAGCAACATATTGCCCCTCCGCCTTCAGTACACCAGTATTGAGGGCAGCGCTAGGCCCCTGGTTCTCTTGACAAATATATACAATACGCGGATCCGCGAAGGTTCCGATAATGGCCTCCGTTCGATCCTGAGAGCCGTCATTGACAATGATCAGTTCAAAGTCACCCAGTGTTTGAGAGAGTATGCTTTGGATTGCCTCAGCAATATAATTTTCGTGATTATATGTCACTAAAACAACTGTGATCAAGGGAGTGGTGGTTTTCATGGTTCAGTTCTCATTAATATCTTACTGGTTATATAGTGGACTGTATCTGTCGCCAAATGTGGGCCAATGGGCAGGCTCAGCAGTTGGTCGGACATGGTTCTAGCAATTCCCCACCCTGGGTACTCTCGTATCGCGCAGCTCTCCGAGTGCCCAGGGTGGATTGAGTCTGCCTGGTAAGCAGGTGATAAATGTGGCGGCACTGGATAGTGAATGAGCGTCCCTACTCCGGCATCCCGGAGGCGGGCGGCCAAACAATCGCGATCGGGATGGGCAATCACATACAGGTGCCAGACAGGCTCGGCCCAATCTTGGACAAATGGCAATTTCAGATCCGGACATGTGGACAATTCATTGAGGTATTGCGCGGCAATTTTTTTGCGGCGTTCATTCCATCGATCTAGTTTCTGGAGCTTGACCCGCAAAAAAGCAGCCTGCAATTCATCCAATCGAGAATTAAATCCTTTCACTTCATGGCAATACTTGACGCGAGAACCATAGTTGCTGAGCATTCGTACTTTGTCAGCTAAGTTGGAGTCGTTGGTGGTTACGGCTCCGCCATCACCAAAAGCTCCTAGGTTTTTTCCAGGATAGAAGCTAAAGCCAGCTGCATCGCTAAGGCTACCAACTCGGCGTTTTTTATAAAGTGCCCCATGGGCTTGGGCGGCATCTTCAATAACCTTGAGCTGATGCTTTTTAGCGATCGCATTAATAGCATCCATATCGGCTGGCTGTCCGTAGAGATGCACTGCAATAATTGCCTTCGTCTTAGCAGTGATCGCTGCTTCTATTCGAGCGGGGTCGATATTATAGGTATCGAGGCAAGGCTCCACCGGGATTGGAGATGCCCCACTATAGGAAACAGCTAGCCAAGTAGCAATATAAGTATTGGAGGGCACAATTACCTCATCGCCTACACCAATTTCCATGGCTCGTAGAATCAAATGCAAGGCATCCAGACCATTCCCAACTCCAATACAGTAGTCCGCTTCACAATAGGTAGCAAATT
This sequence comes from Synechococcales cyanobacterium OTE_70_metabat_200, assembly GCA_031375385.1. Taxonomy (GTDB): domain Bacteria; phylum Cyanobacteriota; class Cyanobacteriia; order Cyanobacteriales; family Chamaesiphonaceae; genus JAAFHZ01. Next base: position 149,936 of record JANMHS010000031.1, read on the forward strand.
CGGCTTCAAAAGCCGCTACTTCTTTTCCCAGAATATAATACCCAGAAGTCAAGACTCGGGAATAGGCTTCATCCAATTCCGTCCTCAGTTCCAAGTAGGGTGTTTTTAAATCAAGAAATGGAACTTCCACGGTCTTTACTCCTTACAGCATCAGTAAATTCATCATAGTTCCGGTAGTAGTCAGATTCTTCATAACAAGTTGAAGCCAAGACCATGCAGACCGATCCAGAGGAGAAATTGTCCAATTCCCGCCACACCATGGAACTCAAATAAAGGCCATAGTAGGAACGGTTCAAATTAAACCGCCACTTACCATGTCCATCATCTAACACCACATCAAAACTACCGGACATGGCAATAATCAGCTGCTGTAAGTCCTTGTGAGCATGTCCACCTCGCTCTGCTCCACCAGGCACATCATAAAGATAATAAACTCTTTTAATATCGAAGGGTACATGCTTATCCCCTTCGATGAAAGTTAGATTACCTCTAGGATCCTGAATTCTTGGCAGATGAATTATTCGACATTGATCGATACTCATTACAATACACCCTCTCTATAATATTTAGACAATGCAACGATCCCTTAAGGTCTCACCAGTAACTCCCTCACAAGGTAGCAACCACGTATATTTCCCCAGCTATATCAGGGTAACGCTCGCCCAACTTCATAAAAGCTTGCAGCATCTCATCACTCCAATGGGCTTCGATTTGACCGCTCGAAATAGGCTTAAGCCAATACCCGCCAAAAATCTCGATTTTCAAGCCAGCTTGCAAAAATGCCTGCCGGTAGGTTTCCGGGTTGAACACTCTCCGATGCCCATGATGGCGATCCATATCATTCAAAGCTTCTTCAAATGGTAGCAATCCCATGATCACAGCAGCTTGACGATGCAGGGAACGACTGTTCGGCACCGCAGCCAAGATTCGTCCATGGGGGGTCAACCACCGGGCCGCACATTTCAAGATATCCACCGGGTCATCCACATGTTCGAGAACATGTCCTAACACAATATTATCATATAGTCGATCGGGTCGGTATTCCTCGAACAACGAGTTAATCACCGCCACCCCAGGAAAGTTTTGCCTAAGATCCTCACAAAAAGTCTCAGCCCCTTCCAAAAGAGTCAATTCCTGATTCAGAGTGGCCAACAATTTTGTCATCACACCCTCGGCAGGGCCCATTTCCAGAGTGCTATCGCCCTTGATGTATCGAGACAGTATTTCGAAGGAATATTGAATTGTCACTTCATTTGCGCCAACAGCATAGAGAGAATTTCGAGCAATATTCTCTAAAGCATTTTTCTCATCAATTACATTCAAGCTCATAGCCACCCCGCTAACGAATATCGTCATTCCATCCTTAGTATGCCCAGAAGTCAAGTATTAATTCAGTCGACTGGCAATTCTTTGAGCCTTGCGACTGAGATCCTGATAAATCTCTGGCCAGCGGTCTTTAGACAGCACATGATCCACCGCATCATACGCCCGATCGTTAAATTCATAACAGGCAGTGAGCACCTGCCCCCGCTCCAATCCACAAGATTCATGAAAGGACACTACAGCCTGGTTTTCCGTGACAGTCCGGCTATGTATTACATCAAGACCCAAATGGTCAAATGCCACGTGATAGATTAGCCAACAACATTCCGTTGCCCCTAACGATTTACCGCTCAGAATCCACCTACCCCACTCCGCACTTTTTGGATTGTGAGTCATATCATAAATACCAATCAATCCCTCAGTGGTATTATTCTTCAGCCTTTCCAAAACGAAGTAGTAGTCATTTGGCCGCTTAAAATATTCCAACAAGTACTTTCTCTGGATTGCTAAATCCGACGAGATTGGATGCAAGTACTGTGTCTTCTCTGCTTGTTCGGCCCGAAGCTGAATGATCGAGCTAGCGTCATCGATTGTAATTGGTCGTAACCGAAAAGCATATCCAGTGACTGAAATATCATGTTGCATATTTACCACTCAGAACATTGATGATTTCAGATAAACTATCTAGCTCGCTCAATTCCAATTCACTGAACTGGATGCCAAACTGTTCTTCTATGGCAAACATAATCTCCATATGCTTAAGCGAATTCCAGGCTGGCGTGCTGGTTCGACTAGCACCTAGGTCAATTTCCTCACCAAGAATAGTGGAAAAGATTTGAATCACAGTTCCCTGCACATTTATCTCGGTCATATCAAATCAGCTCCTGTTAAATCTCGAACGATCCTGTGAATTGGGTACAGAGACAAGTCCAGATGGACTAATTCATGCCGGAGAAAACTAATTCCGTCATGTGTATCCAGGTGATCATTGCTGTGCTGCTGCAACCACTTCAATGCTGGACTGTTACGTTCGGCTTTCTTATATGTTGCCGCGACGATGCATTGTTCTTGCTGTGCAAGCATAATCTGAATGGATTGCGCTAGTACGATGTCTTCTAGCTGGCGCCCCAATGCCCGACAACTAATGCAAACCTCCTGTAGTAACAACATTTCTTCATTATATTGCCCTATGACCAAACCAATAACACCACTATCGGAGAGGCGATCCTTTAAAGCCACACTGACAACACAGTAATTATCAAACCGTAGAGCAGCTTCCAATACCACAGCATTCCAGCGACCGAGACTAAGGTTAAACTGGTTGGTTTTAGCCGATAGTTCCACTAATCTTTTTACCTGCTCTAATGGATTAACATGAAAAGTTAGCTGAATTTCCAATCCACGTAAATACTCCTGAAAATCCTCCGCTTGGTTAAGAGCGAGATCTCTGCTCACAGACATTTTTAAGTCATTCACGCGCAGGACATCGGTAGCAGTCAAGCCATGACTCCAAATGCCTGGATACCAAGATAGAGCCGCAAGAGTATCGCCAGCACTAATCGCCAAAATTGACCCGAGCCCAGTGTGTTGCCGAGCTACGGTGCATATTTCCCCTAAATTATCATCGATAAATAATAGGCTATCCATGCTAACTCGAAGCTGCTCAGCGATCGCCTGCACGTTCTCTGCTTTATCTTGCCAGTTAACGGCGAAAGCCGAGAAGTGGTCTAGCTGCAATGGAAAATCGGGTCTATGCTGAAATAAATGCTCCACATCTGACAATTCATTGCGGGAGACGATCGCCAAAAAGATCCCCGTTTGTTGCAGCCGGAGTAGTTCCAATTGTAATGCTCGGTGGGCATCAGTCAGGGTTACTCCATCCACCCCATCTTCACCCAAAACACCTGCATATAAAGTATGATCCAGATCTACTAAAATCCCCTTGATCCGTGGCTGTAGTAGGGCAGGCAGCCACCGGCAAGCTAGCTCTCGGCCATGGAAAATGCAAGCCCGATCGCTTAAATTAGTGCCTGTTAGCTTAGCAGCTCGTTGATCGAAGTATTTATCAGCCAATTCTTGCCACACCAGAGATCGATCATAAACTCCCATCCCTGGCAGCTTATTTATTAAATTGATCAGCCGTTGATTGAACTCAGCAGTATCCTGTTGTTCAGAGATCCAGCTGGCGACTAAGATTGGATTAGTTGTCAGTGATCGCAACGCTTGCAGACGTTTGCCAAACCATTCAAATAGTTCATTCTGATCGGCAAAACTACTATATCGATCACAATCCAGCCAGACAATTTCCAAGTCTGCTGGCTGTTGGGCATCGATCCCGCCCCAGCTCAGAGAATCATCATATTCACTGTAAATGAAGTCACCATGCCATCCATCATAGGCAAAATAAGGTTGGATAATACTGGCGACATGCTCAAAGGAATGATTGCGATGGATCCTAATTTGTTGAGGATAGCAATCCCAGCTAGCACTTAAAGATGCCAACTCCACCCGTTTGGGAACTGCTTGACTAAATAGGATAGATTGCCAATTCAACCGATCAATCAGTTGATTCATATAGATGTGCCTCCCCCCTGTCGTGATTGGTGGATAGTCCACATCTTACGATAGGCATTTTCCATTTCCATTGTGAACTGCTTAATATTCCATAACGGCGAATTTTTGCGGGAATGGATCATTTTGCCGCTAATCTGTTGACGTAACTCCAAGTTATTTCCTAACTCGATGCCCCAATCCACATATTCTTCATCACTGTGGGCAACACCTGCAGAAATGCCCACATTGGTTAAGAAGGCATAGCTGTTTCTAGCAAAAAAGGATTCCCCCACTTTTGTCACCATCGGTACCCCAGCCCAAATGGTTTCCAGGGTGGTAGTGGCCCCATTGTAGGGAAAGGTGTCCAGAACTACATCAGCAATGTGCAGATTGGCTCGATGGGTATATTCATCAGGGTCAGAATCCAGAAAACGCAGTCGATCCATAGTAATACCGACCTCTTGAGCCAGCGTCTGATATGTATTCATCAAGGAATCTCGATCTCCACGGAGTTTTACCAAAAGGTAGCTGTTAGGTACTTCTCGAATAATCTGCATTTGCAGACGTAAAATATCTGGATTATGCTTATAGCTTTTCTGCCCACAGAGATAGACAATAGCATCAGCCGGAATACCATAGTCCTCACGTCGTTTTGTAGGTGTATCGACCTCAAATCCGTTGACAGCCACATATGTTTGGGGTAGACGCCAAATCTTGGCTTGATAGTACTCCTCTGCCTCTAGGGGCAAAACATAGGGATCCGCAATAAAGTAGTCGATTCCTGGACAGCCGGAGGCATCCCAGCCCAACCAGGTCACTTGGATGGGGGCAGGTTTACAACACATCACCTCATAGGTTGTAGACAAGGTCGAGCTATCCATGTCCACTAAGATATCAATTTCATCAGCTTGAATTTGCTTAACAACAGCAGCAGCACCTATGCCAAAGTAATGAGACCAGTCAGCTCGATCGCGAAAGTACTTGCGATTAAAACTGTCTTGGTCGTTTTGATTGACGTTATAAATAAAAATCTTAAAGTCTTCACAGCTGTGGTGGGCAAATAGCCAGCGACTCAGCCAACCCACCGAGTGCTTGGTTAGGGTGCTGGCGACATAGCCAATATTTAGAATTTTCTTCTCGGGATTTACCGCAATGGCCGGTTGCGATGGAATCATCTTCCTGACATTCTTGATCGCCAATGGTGCAACGATCTTGCCAATGCTATTGCGGAGTTGATGTTGTGATTTAGGTCGATCATAGATATAGTTCAAGAAAAATTCGGAGGAAATCATCATGCCCAATTCCTCTGGGTCAGAGTCATTGTGAGTAACTAGCTGCCAAATGTTTTCTTGATGCAATTCTGCGACAACAGGAATGCGTTGCCAGTCTCCAGCCTCCATGAGGCAATGCAAGAGATTATGACTAGCCATCATTCTGTATAGGCAGCTTGACCCTTGGTATTCTTCATACAACTGTTCGGCAAGCTGCATAGATTTGGTGAATTGACCGGAGTAAGCTGTTGCCGTGGAAAGTTGGCAGATCACCTGAAACCGTTTTTCTTCACTACACATTTCCAGACAAACTTCCAAGAGCAAGATTCTGAGATTTTTCAAGAACCGCTGCTGCCCCAGCAAGAATGACTCTTCCAGAACCATTTCTACACCACGATTCCGATCGGATGTTTTTTCTAAAAATAGTTTTATCAAGTCCGGAAAAAAACTTGCCGACAAAGACGCGCCAAGCTCAGCATGAAAAAGTCGGAGAGATCTTTGCACAACCCCATACAATCTATTATGATCAATAGAGTCTGCTTCAGCATCAACCAACAGGGACAAGAAATGCCTCTCGATCAGCATATCGAATTCAAACATCTCGATATGCATAGCCACGTCTATGGAATGCAATAAATTATTAATATCATTGGGGAATAGATCTTGCGCAAAGCTTAGGATCTTGTAGGAATTTTCCAGAGATCCATTATCTTCTTGCTGCCGGGCCGCCCCTTGCAAATACTCTATCAAGCTAGATTGCAGGAATTCCTCTTCAGCTTCCGAATCAATGTTTAAAAAAGGCAGTAGCAACGATGCCTGAGCTGCCTCGGAATCATCAGCCAAAATATGCTCAAGACCAATCTGCCAAAAGTCAGCAATTCCTTCATTCCCAGATTCATCATGAATATCGGCAACAGTTAGATCAGTAAATAGCATGAGCACCTGAATTAGTTCATTAAGTTTATCAGTCAGGAGACTGGTTGCGATCTAGTGCAGCAATTCCCGACTTAATCAAATCACTTGGCAATTTAATTGCTGAAGTTATAGTACTTAATGGTTTTCTAAGCAGGAATAGCAAAAACACCGATCTTGTTCAGAACAGTGCTTTGTTATTCAGTAAATACACGGAGCATTTAAGGCTAAGTCTTATGAACCTCACACAGCATGCTGTTACGGAGCAATTCTAGCAGAGAGAGCTGTGCAGTCAGCATCTGTAACGCCAGCAGGTTGAGCCATGAGTGTAGTGCCGGGAGTATTGGCCTCACAGATGAGGCTATTCCAGGCTTTCCGGTTCACACCACCGGTACCGGCAACATTTGTAACATCTACGCGACCACTGTAAGACTTAACAGATATTTCATTACTTTTAGCAGTTATACCAGTACTAGTGGATCGATCCCCTAAGTTCACAATCGCATAGGTGAACAGAGGGGTTGTGCTCGCACCGCCCAGATTACCTAAAGCTAGATCTTCTATAGTACCGGCAAAAGATTCATGCTCTGTGTACCAAGTCTGTTGGGTTTTCAGAATAGCACCAACTTTTTGCTTCGCTTCAGCTTGCTTCGCTTTAGCTGTTTGGTTCAAGAAGCTAGGCAGAGCGACTGCCGTCAAAATACCGACAATTACGATTACAACTAACAGTTCAACCAATGTGAAACCTTTGTCACCTTTATTTTGGGACAGGTGTTGTATCAGCTTGGCCTGAAGTTCAGGTCTCATTTACGTATCTCCAAAGGGCATGTTTACTGAGATTAACTTACCCATTTGCTCCATTTACCCCTCACCTGATTGGGTGCAATTAAAAATAGCAGTCAAGACTCTGCATGACATATAGGCCAACAGGGAATTGGCAGGCATTTAAGGTATCTGCCAATTCCCTGTTGATAATATATAAATCCATAATAGCAATGGCTACTTTCTGCCACTACCAAAACACTACTTAGCAACCTGAGCAGCGATAGCTGTACAGCTAGCAGCAACAACGCCACCGGGCGGATTCATCGTAGTGGTACCGGGGGTATTGGCTTCACAGATAACGCTGTTCCAAACCTTGTTTTTTGTAGTGCCATTGCTAGCAGTAACATCAACAACATCAACACGACCACTGTAGGACTTAACAGATACGTCATTGCTCTTAGCAGTTGCACCAGTGCTGGTGGAAGCATCGCCTACGGTGGTGATTGCATAGCTGTAGATAGGGGCAGTATTTGCACCGTCAAGGTTACCCAGAGCCAAGTCGAGGACGTTTGTTGCGAAAGTAGCATTTTCAGTGCGATGAGACTGCTGGGTTTTGAGAATGGAGCTAACCTTTTGCTTAGCTTCAGCTTGCTTAGCCTTAGCAGTTTGGTTCAAGAAGCTAGGCAGAGCGATCGCAGTCAGAATACCGATAATTACGATTACAACCAGCAGTTCAACCAAGGTGAAACCTTTGTCACCTTTCTTTTTGTTCATGTGTTGTATCAGCTTGGCCTGAAGGTCAGGTCTCATTTACGTATCTCCAAAGGGCATGTTTACTGAGCTTAACTTACCCATTTGCTCCATTTACCCATCACCTAATTGGGTGCAATTAAAAAATAGCTGGCAGACACCTTAAATGTCTGCCATTTCCTGTTGATAATATATCAATCTATAATAGCAATGGCTACTTTCTGCCACCACCAAAACACCATCTAGCAACCTGAGCAGTGATAGCCATACAGCTGGCAGTGGCAATGCCACCGGGCGGGGTGTTGGCTTCACAGATAACGCTGTTCCAAACCATAGTACCATTGCTAGCAATAGCAATAACATCAACACGACTGCTGTAGGACTTAACAGTTGGGGTGTTTGTTGAATTTAACTTACCCAGCTATTCCTTTCCCCTCACCCCATCAGGAAATTTGTGAAATATTCATTTAACTCAGAAACATCTAGTTTTACTAAAGATAAACGGCGGGAACATTAAGTTGCCCGCCGTTTCTCTTCACAGTGAACGATGAAGTACTTGAATCAACTCATGGTAGTAGATGTCAATCAAATACCACCAAAACACTACTTGGCAACTTGGGCACCGAGAGTCGTACAGTCAGTAGATGTAACGCCACCGGGCGGATTCATCGTAGTGGTACCAGGGGTATTGGCTTCACAGATAACGCTGTTCCAAACCTTGTTTTTCGTAGTGCCATTGCTAGCCAGAACATCAACAACATCAACACGACCACTGTAGGACTTAACAGATACGTCATTGCTCTTAGCAGTTGCACCAGTGCTGGTGGAAGCATCGCCTACGGTGGTGATTGCATAGCTATAGATAGGGGCAGTATTTGCACCGTCAAGGTTACCCAGAGCCAAGTCGAGGACGTTTGTTGCGAAAGTAGCATTTTCAGTGCGATGAGACTGTTGAGTTTTGAGAATGGAGCTAACCTTTTGCTTAGCTTCAGCTTGCTTAGCCTTAGCAGTTTGGTTCAGGAAGCTGGGCAGAGCGATCGCAGTCAGAATACCGATAATTACGATTACAACTAGCAGTTCAACCAAGGTGAAACCTTTGTCACCTTTCTTTTTGTTCATGTGTTGAAGTAGCTTGGCTTGTAGTTCAGGTCTCATGTTTGTATCTCCGAAGGGGGGTTGTTTGTTGAATTTAACTTACCCAGTTATTCCTTTTACCCCTCACCTAATCGGGAAGTTTCTGGAAGTTTGATGGAGCGATCGAACCGAAATCCATAACCAGCGATACTTTGCAGCCCAAAAAAATTATAATTGGGAATATTGTTCCTACTAAAAACCCTGTGATGCTTGTCACCATTCAGTCGATCGCCAAAAAACTCACTCCCCGATTGATTGAAATTCGGCGGCATTTGCACGCTCATCCAGAACTCAGCGGCCAAGAGCACCAGACCTCCGCCTATGTGGCCGGAGTCTTATCCTCTTTGGGGCTACAAATCAAAGAAGGCATTGGGGGCACTGGTCTAGTAGCCGACCTAAAAGGGCCGGGAGATCGACTATTGGGAATTCGCACAGATATGGATGCCCTGCCGATCGCCGAACAAACTGGCTTGGACTTTGCTTCCCAGCAGCCCGGCGTGATGCACGCCTGCGGCCACGACCTCCACACCACCCTGGGCCTAGGCACAGCCATGATCCTTTCTCAGCTAGAACTGCCTGGCTCGGTGCGGTTTATCTTTCAGCCCGCCGAAGAAATTGCCAAAGGAGCGAGTTGGATGGTAGCAGCAGATGCCATGGCTGGCGTAGAAAGAATTTTGGGAGTTCATGTGTTTCCTTCGATTCCGGGTGGCTCGATCGGGATTCGCTACGGAGCCTTAACGGCAGCAGCGGACGACCTAGAAATCACGATCCAAGGCGAGGCGGGCCACGGAGCGCGCCCCCATGAGGCGATCGATGCTATCTGGATTGCCGCCCAAGTAATTACGAACCTCCAACAGGCGATCAGTCGCACCCAGAACCCCCTCCGCCCCGTGGTGCTAACCATTGGCCAAATCGAGGGCGGCCGCGCCCACAACATCATTGCCGATCAAGTGACCATGCAGGGCACCGTCCGCTCGCTGCATCCCGAAACCCATGCGGATTTGCCCCAGTGGATCACCAATATAGTACAGCAGACCTGCCAGACCTATGGAGCCAAAGCCCAGGTAGAATATCGGCGCGGCGTACCCTCAGTGCAAAATGACCCCTGTCTCACCCAAATTGTAGAAGCGGCGGCTCGGGAAGCCTGGGGCAACGATCGGGTAGAGATCTTACCGGAACCATCCCTAGGAGCCGAAGACTTTTCGATGTATTTAGAGAAGGCTCCCGGCAGCATGTTCCGATTGGGAGTGGGTTATGTCGATCGCAAAAACTATCCCTTACACCACCCACGCTTTGAAATAAACGAAGAAGCAATCTTTACGGGGGTAGTCACCATGGCCTACAGCGCCTATCAATATCTCAGCACCGTTGAGATGGGTCAGAAGTCGGCCATGATTTAAGTTTTTAGCAGGTGAGCGATGGGAATAATGAATTAGCTTGACGCCAAAATCCCAAGGTCCCATTCTCAATGAATCCAGTTAGTCCATTACCCGCCATGCTGTCTTTACTGGTAGCAATAGCCACAGCTTGGCTGTTAGCCAAGAAATTTGGAGCACCCTTAACCCAAGGGCGTTATGCATCCCTGGATGGATTGAGGGGCTATCTGGCAATTTTCGTATTCCTACACCACGCTTGTATTTGGTATTTCTATCTCAAAACCGGCCTCTGGCAAGAACCTCCATCATCCCTATACAATCATCTCGGACAGAGCAGCGTGGCACTCTTCTTTATGATTACCGGATTTCTATTCTTCTCCAAGCTGTTAGAGGGGAGAGCAAAGGACATCGACTGGGAAAAGCTTTTTTGGTCTCGCTGCTGCCGATTAGTTCCCCTCTATCTTTTCACAATGGTATTGTTTTTCGGGATCATCGCCTACTTATCGGGAGGGATGCTCCGGGAACCATGGCCACTATTGCTCGGCAAGGCGCAAAAATGGCTCTTGTTTACAGCATCTGGCAGCCCTAGTTTAAATGGTGTAAAGGACTCATTTACGATTGTAGCTGGCGTTACCTGGTCTTTACGGTATGAATGGTTTTTCTATTTTGCATTGCCGATATTAGCAATGTTCCTAAGATCTAGGCCACCATTCATTTATATTGCGGCGGCGACAGCTGGTCTACAGGGTCTGCATCCCCAACCCGATCGGCTAATTCACTTCTTAGGTGGTATCGCTGCTGCATACCTAGTGCGATCGGAGTCTTTTTGTAAGTTTGCGAAGAGTTGGGTGGCTTCTTGGCTATGTGTGGGTTCCCTAGCAACGGTGGTGCTTTTTTGTCCAACGGCCTACGAATTCAAAGCAGCCCTGCTGCTCGCGATCGCCTTTGCACTGATAGCTGGGGGCAATAGTCTTGGGGGTACTTTAGTAAACCCCGCTGCTCGCACCCTAGGAGAAATTTCATACAGTATTTACTTACTGCATGGCATAGTGCTCTTCGTAACTTTCAATTTCATTATGGGCACAGATGCATCTAAAGCTCTCGCTCCAATGACTTACTGGCTACTAGTGGTGAGTATTATTCCACCGCTAGTATTTTTATGTTCTGTCACTTTTAAGTTCATCGAACGTCCAGCTATCCAATGTGGCTCAATAGCTCTGCATTGGCTGCGCTCCCGCCGCAATTCAAAGAAAAGAAACCCGACTTCTTAAAGAAGTCAGGTTTCTTTTCCATCGGTTTCCTGGTTCCCTAGTCTAGCAGCAGGTTCTTGAAGCCATGGTGCTCGGGTTGGTCGAGATTGGCCAAAAAATGTTCGTAGACGGACTCGTCTTGGAACTGGGTTTGGAAGTAGGTAGTTTGGGGAATAACACCTGCGCGGAGTCCGGCGTATTCTAGGTAGCTGGAGAATTCCCATTCCTCGAGCTTTTCCACCATGCCAGCTTTAACTGGGTTGAGGTGAATGTACCGGGAGAGGGTCATTAGGTAATCGGTGTTATCTACAAGAATGCTTTGGAATCGCCCTTGGAACAATACCCCACAGCGAGAGAAGCGTTTGTTGATCGCTTTGGTGTAAGCTCCTGAGAGAGATTTCATTGCTGCTGAGAGAGTTTCGGCCCTGAGGTACACCAAGAAATGATAGTGATTAGGCATGAGGCAGTAGGCCAAGATATCGATGTCGTTGCCGACGAGGTGCAGCTTCATCAACCTTAGGAAGTAAAGGTAATTTTCCCGATCGAAGAAAATATTTTGCCGGTTATTCCCTCGATTGTAAACATGGTAGAAATTCCCTGCTTGCAAGGGAGTCTTTCTAAAGGGCATGAGCTGCTTCTAAGGTATTGCAGCCTTATTGTGCCCAAGAATATCTACAAAGCTCTGGGGATCGCCGAAAAAGAAACCCGACTTCTTAAAGAAGTCGGGTTTCTTTTTCTTTGACTTCTATGGAGTATTGGCCAGTCAGCATATAATGCAAACTCGCCACCGCACCGCCAATGGTAGGATGGAAGGTTGAGATTTGGTACTAAGAATTCTATGAACGCAGCGGTAAATACTCCCAATTGGCAAGCACTGGCCGATCGATCCCTAGCTGGAGCAGCCCTAGATGAAGCCACGGCCTTGGCAGTATTACAAGCACCAGACACGGAGATCCTAGAGCAGGTAGCCGCAGCCTATCGGGTACGCCGCCACCATTGGCAGCACCGGGTGCGGCTACATTTTTTGCTAAATGCCCAGAGTGGCCTCTGTCCGGAAGATTGCAACTACTGCTCCCAATCGAAGATTTCCACGGCAGAAATTGAAAAATACCCCTTGCTAGCGGAGGAAAAGATCTTAGCCGCAGCAGCCCGAGCCGTAGATAGCAAAGCCGCCACTTTCTGCATGGCAATTTCCGGTCGATCGCCCAATGAGCCGACCTTTGCCAGAATTTTGTCGGCCATCCGGGCCGTGAAATCTCAGCATAACTTGAAAGTCTGTACCACCCTGGGCCTACTGACTGCCGAACAAACGGAGCGGCTAGCTGCTGCCGGTGTAGACCGAGTGAACCATAACCTAAACACTGCGGCCGAGCACCATGCAGATATCTGCTCCACCCACACCTACCTCGATCGGCTGGCCACGGTCAAGAATGTCCAAGCTGCTGGAATTACTACCTGTTCTGGAGGGATCTTTGGCATGGGCGAGTCGGACAAGGATGTGGTCAGTTTGGCCATGGCTCTGCGCGAACTGAATGTAACCAGCGTACCGCTGAACTTCCTAATTCCAATTCCCGGTACCCCCTTCGGCGACTTGCAGCAGCTCACCCCCCAAAGATGCTTACGGATTCTCTGCCTGTTTCGGTTTTTACTACCCAGCCAGGAAATTCGGATTGCGGGCGGGCGAGAAGTACAACTGCGATCGCTCCAACCTTTAGGGCTATACGTGGCCAACTCTATTTTTGTGGGTGACTATCTCACAACCCCCGGCCAAGAAGCCAGTGCAGACTGGCAAATGATTGCCGATGCGGGGTTTGTCCTAGAAGCAGCGGATGGTTCGGCCCTCTCACCTACGTCACTGACTGGAATCTGCTAACATTTTCCTTAAAATTCCCACCTGCGATTTTAACCGCTAGAGCTATGGCCGACTTGACGAGACTGGACGACCTTAAAGTGCTGGAATGCGCACTGCAGGATCGGTTACATGCCCATTTAGGTCGAGTGGTGCCTTTTCAGGTGCAGTGCATATTTAAGGAGGGCGTACTGTGGGTACTGGCCCAACATGCTGCCGAGGTGGTAGTGGATACTCAGGAAACTTTTCGGGTGCTGGAAAAAACTTTGCAGGCCGAGCAGCCAGGCAATCAGCTACCAGTCAAGTTATACCTGCGCAAAAGTGGTGACAAACAGCCCTACAGCATGGAGAACTTCACCATCTATCCCTCTGTAAAGGAGCGGATTGCGCGAGAAGTGGCTCCGGCGATCGACGAAACAGAGCTAAAGGTACCGGATTCGGAACCAGATTTATCGCCAGAGCCGATCGCCACCAAGGAAGAAGTAGTCAGTGCCGAGCCAGCGCTAGCAGCTGACGAAGTTCCCTCCGGGACGCTCCGCGAACAGGCAACAGCCAACATCGCAGCTGCGGTGACTACCACCACGGTGGCAGCGGCTGGCCCGGTGGATGCAGCAGAGGTGAATCGGGCTAAGGATATCCTGGATCGGTTGGCCCTAGATGACAGCCCGACGACCCAATCTCCAGTTACTCCCGAGCCAGAGATTCCGATTGCCGAAGCAACCCTGACCGATGAATCTACTCTGGAACAGGATTTGTTCCGTCCGACTACCAGTAACAATTCCGATCTGTCCAAGGCCGAAGAGGCGGAAGCCTTTGCTAACGATATTCAAAGCTCCTTCGCCTATACAGATGGCCAAAAACCACGTCCCGCTCTGAAAAAATGGCTAATTGGCGGCGGTGTGGGCCTATTGGCGATCGCTGGGGCGGGCTTTGGTCTCAGTCGGCCCTGCGTCATGGGCAGTTGTCCCCAAATCGAGCAGTCTAGATCGCTGGCCATTAAGTCCTTGGAAACCGTCGGTCGGCCCTCCACTGGCAAGGAAATTTTGGATGCCCAAGAAGACCTACACAAAAGCATTGAAAAGCTGAAAACTGTGCCTTTTTGGTCTAGCTCCTATGGTAAAGCTCAAGAAAAAATCAAACAATATAGCGTTTATGCCGACCATTTAGATGTGGCCGTGGCCGGAATGAAGAAGGCTGCTCAAGCTTCTGGTAAAACCAGCAAGCAACCGGTGGCCCAGACGACTTGGAAAGAGAGCCAGAAGCTGTGGAGCGAGGCGATCGCCGAACTGCAAAAGGTGCCCAGTGACAGCAAGATCTATCCCCTAGCCCAGCAAAAGCTCCAAGAGTACCAGCAGAAGCTGGAGGTGGTGAACCAAAACATTACCAGCGAGGTAAATGCCGATAAGAATTTAGCCAGTGCCAAGGCGATCGCCACCACCAATGCGGCCAAGCAATCCCAAGCCAAGACCCTAGAGGAGTGGCAGGGAGCTGACAAGGAATGGCAGAGCTTCGAGCAGCTAGTGGCTACGGTGCCCGATGAAACCACCGCCCACTCCACCGCCCAAAAGCTACTGCAGGAATATACTCCCCAAATTGCGGCGGCGCGCGCGAAGCTGACCAAGGAAAAGACCCATGGGGAAACCTTTAAAAAAGCCGAGTCGGCGGCGGCTGATGCCAAAAAGCTGAGTCAGGAAAAAAAGTACCAGGAATCTTTAGCTAGCTGGAATACGGCTATTTCCACCCTCCAAAATATTCCGGCGGATAGCACCTATCAGTCCAAAGCCCAGGCAACGCTGGCTGAATATACTAAATCCATGAAGGTGGTGGAATCTTCGATCGTGGGCGACCAGAAGAAAACCCAAGCCGATGCCAGTCTGAAAAAGATCTGCGACGGTAAACCAGCGGTCTGTAGCTACACCATTGAAGGCAAAACCGTTACGGTGAAGCTGCTACCGGAATACACCAAGAAAGTGCAGCAAACTGCCGCTGATGCCACCAAGCAGGGCGATGATAATGCCAAAGTGGGACTAATTAAGCATGTCAGCAGTCTCGGCGATGCTTTGGAATCAGTCAGCAACACCAGTGCTTTAACGCTTCAGCTCTATGGTGCCGATGGCAAACTCATCCAAAAGTACACCCCAAAAAACCCTTAAATTATTCGCTACAGAAACTGCTCGTTACCACCCGCAAACCATAGAGCCAGCTCCGGACTTCTGGGTTAACCCAGTTGCGGTTGCTGCTGCGGCAGTTCCATTGATTATTGAACCAGGAGCCACCCCGGAGCACGCGGTGGTCTGAAGCTGGATTGGTCAGCCAGGGCTGCCGATCGCCAGGGGCACCCACATAATTCTCGTGCCAGAGATCGGCGCACCATTCCCAGATATTGCCATGCAAATCGTAGATGCCAAAACCATTGGGCGGGAAGCTGCCCACCGCCGTGGTACTGTCTCTACCGGCAAAATTAGCCAAGTCTGGCGTCAGACTATCCCCATAGGCAAAAGCTGTCTGGGTATTGGCCCGACAGGCATATTCCCACTCCGCTTCACTAGGTAGCCGATAGATGTGGCCACTATGCCGCGACAGGCGCTGGCAAAACTCCATCGCATCCAGCCAAGAAACATTGTCCACCGGGTGCTGGGCCGCGGAGAAATGGGCAGGATTGATTTCTAGGGAGCGTTCCACCAGCGGTAACCCCGCCACCCAGGCCCATTGCTCTTGGCAAATCGGATAGCGACCAAAGTGCAACGGGGCCACCGAAACTTCATGGGGTGGTCGCTCGTTCCGTTGGGCCACGGAACCCATCGTGAACTTACCGCCGGCGAGATAGACGAGTTCTAGGTCTAGCTTGTCTCCCAAAGGAATCTTCAGCGATCGACCCACCATCGGCACCCCATGAACTCGGCCAGCCTCATCGATCCGCACCGTGGCCACCGCAAATTCCGTACCTTGCTTTTGCAAATCGGCGGCAGACTGTTGGGCTTCTATATATTGCTGCAAATGCTCGATCGCCAACAAGGCTTCTGCCACACCTTGCTGACCGGCGGTGCGATATTCCATGGCAGCCAGCTTCATATTGCCCTGCTGCTCGTAGATCAAACCGCGCTGATAGTGGGCTTTACCTAAATTGGGTTGGAGGCCCAGGGCCTCGCTCAGAGCCTGGAGCGCCGCCACTAGCTGACCATCACGCATCTGGGCTAGCCCCAGATGGAAATGGGCCTCGGCCCAACTGGGATCGGCTTGAATCGCCGCCAGGAATTCCTGGCGAGCAGTAGCAAAATCTTGGCGATCGAAAGCTGCCTGGCCCCGCCCTTGGCAGGCCTGAGCCACATTAAACTGCGTGCTGTGGCCTAGCCGCTGCAAGCATTCATTGAGCTTTTGCACATAGGCCAGATCCCCCAAAGTCAGCAGTTGGGATAGAGACACATAGCGATCTTCCGGCTGCCGCACCCCATTCAGTTCCAACCAAGCATCGATGGACGCATCGACTTTTTCTTGGGCCCGGAACTGCTGGGGCAAATCCAGCAAACTGTGGGCCAGATCGATTTGGAACTCCGGCACCCAGCTGGATTCGGTCTGGGCGATCGTCTCATAAATAGTTTCGTAGGAATTCACCACCAGCTCCACCAGCTCTGCGGTCACCGAGTCCGGAATATCCTGCAACAGCTCCTCTAGCAGCGCCGGCAGTAGGGGCGGCTGGCGATATTGGGGGGGCACATGGAGCAAAAAGTATTCATCGGCCAGAATGCCCGCAAACAGACAGTGGCAGATGCCCACAAACTTGCGCAGGTCATCGTAGTCCTGGTTTTGCAAATGATAGGGACGATCGATCGCCAAAGGATCTTCGTTCTGCTTCAGGCATTCTTGCTCTCGCCGATAGATTTGTAAATTCTTCAGATAGTCTGCCACCACCTGATCACCGTACATGCTGGTCATTTGGGCCCGATCGCGGCCCAGTTCCTTTTGCTTTTGCACCCAAACCAGAGTGCGCGCCTTCGCAAAATCGAAAAGCGCCTCCCGCCAGGAGCAGGAAACAGCAGTCTTATAGCGATAGGTAGGCCAGTTCATGCCCCAGTAGGCAAAGTTCAGGTCGAAGACCTCCCCTTCTACCATGGCTTCTAGGATCATCACCGGCTCGGTTTTCAGGCCGCGAAAGATCGCCTTGGTAGCTGCTTCGCTGTGGAAGAACTTGCTATTCCAGGCTCCAGCCAGAAACTCGATCGGCCGACCACTAGCCGAATAGATATCAAAGAACTGGCGCAGATCGCGACCGAGGGAACGCTCCATTTCTGGAAAGCCACTGGCGGCGGGGGCCACTGGCGGCGAAAATAGCACTCTTAAGGGCACTAGGTTCTGACGGCTATCATGACCGATCAAATCTTCCGCTAGCAGCCAGATCGGCGAATTATTTTCCCGCTTCTGGGCCTTAATTACCTCCATGGCAGTCTGGCGATCGACCATGCGCTGCTCCCGAGCCTGCTCCAGCTCCAGCTGTTTCAGCTCCAGTTGCAATTCTTTCTGCTGCTGTACGGCCCATTTTTGCAGATCGGCCCGAAACAACTCAATTTTCTCCGTGTGGTCACGGCTCAGCAAGGCCTGCCGCTCCGTGAATTCCTGCTGATAGCGAGCCAATTGGAGTTGGGCTTCTCGGTTTAATTCGCTATCCCGCTCTTGAAAAGACAAATTCTCCTTGTGCTGGACTTCTCGCAGCATCATATCCAGCTTGCGGATCTCTTCTTTTTTCTGCTCCAGCTCATTGGTGGCTTCGATGGACTGATCGGCCAATACGGACTGATTGGCCGTCATGATTTCAGCGGCATAAATCCTGGGACTAAAGACAGATCTAGCGCCTTTAACCAAGTTATTCCAAAGACCTTTTTTACCCGATAAACGAGGTTGCATCATGGCTCAGCCGGTTTCTATCACGGTTAAAAAAAATTCGCCACCAGCCGATGAATCATTGGTTGATGGCGTTTCCAGCAATTTAAAATCCCATTTTCATTCCCTTACTAATTCACGGCTACCGCTGCCTCATCGGGACGATTTGACTGGATGAGATCCAACATCGGCGATTCCAAGGGCTGAATGTTGGACAGGGCCGAAGGCTGTTGATTAGCTGCCAGGTGGAGCATCGGGGTTTTTTGGACCGAGGCGGCAGACAAAGTCAACAAGGGGTTAGCAAAAACCCCCGCCAGGGAAGTACCTACCACCGTCAACAGCAGCGCCAATTGCAGGGGACGCATGCCCGGCAAAGACCAGTTGGTGCGGGAATAGGCTTTCACCGATGCAGACATTTCATGGGGTTCCTTCACAACCATCATCTTGACTACCCGGATGTAGTAGTAGATAGAAATAACGCTGGTAATGAGGGCCAGTAGCACCAGCCAGTATTGACCAGCCTGCCAACCGGCCCAGAAGATATAGACCTTCCCAAAGAAGCCAGCCAGAGGCGGAATTCCACCGAGAGACAGCAGACAAATACTCAGACAAAGGGTCAACAAAGGATCCTTATGATACAAACCGGCGTACTCGGCAATTTGGTCGGTACCCGTACGGAGGGAGAACAGAATCACGCAGACGAAACCACCCAGGTTCATGAACAGGTAGATCAGCAGATAAAACAACATACTGCTGTAGCCAGCATCGGTGCCAATAATCAAGCCGATCATCAAAAAGCCCGCTTGGGCGATCGAAGAATAGGCCAGCATCCGCTTCATACTGGTTTGGGCCAGAGCCACTACGTTACCCAAGACCAAACTGAGAATGGTCAGAGCCGTGAACACAAACTGCCATTCACCATGTACCAAGGGGAAGGCGGTCAACAGCAGCCGAATAGCTAGGGCAAAACCCGCTGTTTTGGAGCCAACAGAGAGGAAAGCCACCACTGGGGTGGGCGAACCTTCATAAACATCCGGAGTCCATTGGTGAAAGGGCACGGCGGAAATTTTAAAGGCAATCCCCGCAATCACAAAGACCAGCGCCACCAACATGCCCAAAGAGATATCACCCGCTTGGGCTAGGCCCGCCGCGATCGCCACCAACCGCGTTTCGCCACCAGAAAGTCCGTACAGCAAAGAAACACCATAAAGAAAGACCGCCGAACTCACGGCCCCAATCAACAAATACTTGAGAGCAGCTTCGTTAGAGCGAGGGTCTCGCTTCATGTAGCCGGTGATCATATAAGAAGAAATACTCAAGGTTTCTAAGGAAACAAAGATCGTCACCAGCTCCGTGGCCATAGAGAGGAACATGGCCCCCAAGGTAGCCGAAAGCAGTAAGGCCATAAACTCCGCTAGGGCCGTGCCAGCCTGTTCCACGTAGCGAATAGACATCAAGATGGTCACCGCCGCCGACAGGGCAATAATACCGCGGAAGATCAGGCTTAATGGATCGCTTTCTACCGCACCAAAAAATCCCAAAGTATTAGTGCTCTGCCACTGGAGAGTCAAGGCAGCCACTGCCGTTAGCAGTCCCCCGATCGCGAAGTAGGCGAGCGGGCGGGTGGCCCGACGACCTAAAATCAGATCGCCGACCAGCACAATTACTAGAGTCGAGAGGACAATCGCCTCTGGCAGGATCGTCCCAGTATTTAGTTGGGCTACTAAGTCACTAAAATTCATAGAAAGTTCCGTTTGCTATCGCCTTCAAAGCTGGCTCTTCTGAAGATTCTACCCCAGAGCGCGGCGCTTAGGCCGAGCCATGGCTGGGGAATTGACGGAGACCACTCTTGACATCAACACTTGTAAATGCTATATTCTCTCTCCATTACATAAATACACTTACTTTTCTATCAATCCTTTAAGAAAACTACCGTAATGTTACGGAAGACAGTTTCTATGAGTCAGTAATAGATTAGGTTAGCTCTGAGCTCATCTAGATCTGTTGCTACTAAACCTATACAGTTCACCAGACCCCCTATTTTGGCAAGTATGTTCTAATCATCTTCGCCAAGCTTGGAGTCCCGGACTATTTTGCAGCTTCTGCTAACAAAATTCCGGAAACAGGTAGGCCGGGATTGATCTTTTAACCTGAGTAACCAGAATCCAATTTCCCATTTAAAAAAAGCACATAACCGGAGGTGGAGCCGATGATGGCCTCAACCCATTTAACAAAACTGATCCGATTTTTAAAAGAAGATTTATCTATTTCTACGGCTTCCATGGATATCGCCCTGCGCCAAGTGGAAGAGAATCCCGGCCCTTTGCCCATGATCCTGTGGCAGTATGGCTTGGTGACGATCGAACAACTCAACCAAATTTATGATTGGTTGGACAAAGCTTCTTAAAAAATTCTATTAATTTCATCAAAAAAAGGTAGGAGCGGGTTTTAAACCCACTCCTACCTTTTTTCTTATGGCCGATCGATGGGCACCAAACTGTCCTGGGGTGGTGGCAACTGGGGAGCGGAGGCCACTGCTGGTAGCTCTGGGGATTGGCGGCTAGCATTGACCACCGCAAACTTGTAGTGCTCATGGGCTTGGACACCATTGAGCACCATGCCCAGTACCTTCTGCTGGGATTGGGCCAGAATATCTTGGGCCTGTTTCAGCTGTGCTTCTTCCACTAGCTCGGGCCGCACCACCAACACAGTCCCATGGGCCATTTTGGCTAAGATAGTGGACTCAGCAGACTGGGTTAGGGTAGTAGAGTCTATTACGACTAGATCGTACAGAGAAAACCAATGGGTCATCAGTTCGGCCATGGCCGGTGAGCTAAACAAGGCCGAAGGGTTGGGATGGGCCGCACCAGCCACCAGTAGTTCCAGGTTTTCGGCCACTTCCACCACCGACTCCGGAAACTGGCTTTCGCCCTTCAAGAGGGTGCTCAAGCCGATGCCATTGCTAACCTGCCAGAGTTCGTGCTGGCGGGGATGGCGCAGATCGCTATCTACCAACAGTACCTTTTGGCCGTTCTGGGCGGCGGCGATCGCCAAATGCACAGCCACCGTAGACTTGCCCTCACCTTTGGTAGCACTGGTCACTACCACCACATGAGCCAGACTGCTGCCCGCGATCGCCTGCAAATTGGATTGCAACATCCGGAAAGGCTCGACGTCCTGGCTGCGATCCAGCAACAGAGGCTGTTTTTGGCGGTTGTGCAGGCCCGGAAATTTGGGGATGCAGCCCAGCATCGGATAATTGGCAATCTGTTGGGCCCCGGCCACGCTCTTCAGGCGGCGATCGGTGCGATCCAGGCCATAGGCCACACCGCCACCCAAGAGTACACCACCACCCAGCAACCAACCGAGGGGGATGGAATAGGGTACTTCCACGGGCTGCGATCCAATGGTAGCGGGGTTAATAATTTGTCCGGCCATGACAGTCTGAGCATCGGAGCTGTTAATGGACTTGAGTTTTTCCGTCAATAGTTCATAGTTGCTAGTAGCAGTTTTCAGATCTTTTTCTAGCAAGCGCATTTTTTCTTCTAGCTTAGGAAAGGTAGCGAGCCTTTCCTGACCGGACTTGGCTGACTTATCCATTACGGCTAGGCGCTTTTCTAGGCCATCCCGGAGCGATTCAGACTGTACCAATTTGGCAATCAGATCTTGTTGAATGCCAGATTGCTGCCACTTCACCAGCTTGCCTTGGAACTGACCGTTATTGATCAAGGTCTGTTGGGATTCGCGCTGCACGGCTTGGCGCAAGACAGTTTGCTTACTCTTGAGATCTTTGATAGTGGGATGATCTTCTTGGAAGCGGGTGCGCTCGTAGGCCAGCTGCTCTTCGATGTTTTTCAGGGCGGTCAAGGCCTGTTGCATGCCCGGTGATTCACTAACCAGACTGGAGCGAATCAGGACCATCGCATCCTGACCAAAGACTTTTTTGAGGCTTTCGGATTGGGACTGGGCCACGGCTAGCTGGGCCTTGCTTTCGGTGATTTCCCGATTCAGTTGGCTGATGGCATCGATGAGGGTTTTTTTCTCCGCAGGGAGGTCAGAAATTTTGGAATCTTCTTTGAATTTGCGAATATTAGCTTCCGCTGTCTTGACGTTGGTGGCAAAGACCGGCAATTGCTTTTCTAGCTGACCGCGACTGGCCTGGAGTTCGTTTTTCCGGAGGGCCAAATCCTGAGCCAGATAGGTCTCCATCAGCTTCTGGACTAGCTTAGTAGCACGCTTGGCATCCGGATCCCGATAGCCAATTTCCAGCACATTGCTAGTACCCACATTATTAACGCGCAGGTTGTCCATGACTCGCTCCGATCGCAGATCGATCTGGGCATTGGTCAGAGTTAACTGCACCATCTTACTAGAGCCAACGATCTGCGCCGGAGTACTGGTCAGACTGGTCTGGCCCAGACTACCGATCGCACCAGTATTAGTATTATTGTTAGCTAGGGCAGACTGTTGGTTCTGGAAAAGAATCTTGCCCTTGGCTTCGTAGAGCGGTTTTTGCCAGGAATTATAAAGCGTGCCAGCACCAAGGATAGCTCCGATGGCAGCAAGGACTGGGAGCCAATGACGTTTAAGAATTCGCCAGGATTCATTCACCGCGATCGTACCCTAAATAAACACAAAAATTATTCGTCTCACCCATTTATAACAGGATAGCTGACTCCCTAAGATCGGCTATTATGCTATACCTGACGGGGAGTATCCCACCGTTATTTATCAGATCCTGCTGTGGACTTATCCCTAGACCAGTTCTGTACTGCCTCAGACTTTTGCCAGCAGCCAGCAGCGACCAAACTACTTCTGCTGCGGCAGCAGGGATTGGAGCGCTATGGTAAATTGTTGGGCCAGATGAAGGCTACACCGGGCAATTTGGCTTGTTTGGAGAAGTTTTTGAGTGGTTCTAGCCAGATTAAGTTTCCACCGCTGCAAGGTACTAATTTGGCCGGCTTGGATCTGAGTGGTTTTAACTTAATCCGGGCTAACTTGACGGATGCCGACCTACGGGGAGCCAACCTGGTAGACGCAGATGTGATGTTTGGCAACCTGACTCGTACCGACTTGCGTGACGCCAACCTGCAAGGGGCCACGCTGCAGGAAGTGCGTTGGAGTGGGGCGATCGTCCAAGGCTGCGATCTCAGAAACACCAAAGGGATAGCTCCGCACCAACAGCAGTGGCTGCGGGAGAGCGGAGCTATTTTTTAGCAGCCAGAGAAGAGACTAGGGATTACCTAAAGCCTCTACGGAACCATCGGGCTTAAGGATCACCAATGTGTTGCGATCTTGGCTGCCACTGCCCGCAACTTGGTTACCGGGGCTAATAAAGCGGGTGCGTTCTAGATACTTACGGGAGGCCACAGTTTGGCCATCAACGGACAGGACTTTGCCATCTTTGCCCACGCGCACGTTGTATTGCAAACTCTCAGTAAAATTCGGGTCGGCGCGCCAGCGCGCTTGGAAATATTGGCGAGTGCTGTCTACTTGGGGTGAATCCCCCAAACGGCTGCCATTAGGGGAGCTGAGGGTAGACGAAGTATCGGCTGGAATACTTGGCACGGGGTTGTTAATAGAACTGTCATTTTCGCCGATTAAGCTTTGACCTTGGCCCACTAAATCGGTTTCGGGGCTAGGGGCAGTAGCAGTGGTGGCAGTCCTGGCCCGAGTTCTGCTCGATCGACCAACCTCCGTACGGCGGCTGCTCGCAACGGTCGGATCCTGTTCGGAGGTTTTGGCGCTAAACTCACTAAGACCGCTGGGGTCGTAGATCGTACTACCACTGTTATTAGTTGGAGTACTGTTCCTGACTGGATTGGTATTGTCTCGTTTAGCAGTTCTGCTGTTACCGAGTACGTCAGAGGCTCTGCGCAAGGGAGCAGGGTTGTTGCTATTAAGGCTACCAAATCTACTGGCAGTGCTGGTACGACTATCGGAGGCAGCAGGAGCTTTACCAGTAGTACTAGTGCCAGTCGGGGTCTTAGGGTTGGCACTGGTTCTAGAATTGCTGCCAGAGCTGCCGATATTGCTATTCACTAACCCACCGATACTACTGGTGGTGCCAGGAGTCGTCCCATTACTAGACTGAGTAGGAGTCAGGGTCACCTGGCCGCTGCTGGGACTAGTTGTTGCACCGGGGGTGGCAGTAGGACTGCTCAGATTACTAGGTAGACTGTTGCTGAGACCACTGGGGGTGGTAGCTGGAGAAGGTTGATAGCTGGGGATGCCAGCGAGATCGCTGCTTTCGGCACTGGCACTAGGCTTACTCTGAACTGCGGGCTTGCTGGCCAGGTTTTCGTTGAAAGACTTGCTGAGGAAAGGAAAAGCCACGATGCCGGTGGCAACAGTCCCTAATCCTAGCCACAGCCAGATCGAAGTCAGAGGGGAATTGGAAAAATCGGGCAAGTCGGGTAGATTCAGGCTGCCGAGGCTGGGCTTGGGCACCTTGAAGCGATCTTTGTTATCCACCGTGGAGTTGCGCTCGAAAAAGGAAGATTCGCTTTCCAGACCGTTAGCCATTGCGGCATCTTTCACGGAAGGTAAGACCACCCGTGGTTCTTCCACATCGGTCTCGAATTTCTGGACGACCATCGACCCAGCAGTAGCGGGTGGTGCTGCTGGCCCGATCGCCGGTATTACATCGGTAGCAGTTGCCTCTGGCTCGATCGCGGTGCCCACACTGCCCAAGGCAGCACTGGAATCTTCGGTACTGGCAGTGACGGCCAGGGGGTGAGCAGCTTCATCGAGGGTGCTGGAGAGATCGAAAAGCTGGAGAGTGCTAAGGGAGGCCATCACTTGGCCATCATCTGCCATATTGCCCAAATACAGTAGGTGCCGGGAAGGGCCATCGGCTTCTAGGTGGGGTCGATCGCCAGTCATCTTCAGGGCATCGATCGGCCTTTCTATATTGGCGTCAGAGCTAGGGTCTGGCTTTATTTCTCCTGATATGGGCTGGGATTCTTGGAGCTGCAAAGGAGCCTTGGCTAGCAAATTCCCGACGTATTCTTCGATGGTTTGGTGGAGGGTATCGAGCTTGACCCGATCGCCGCTAACAGTGATGGGCGGTTGCTCCGGTCGATCGGGATCCTGGAGGCTCAGATTAAATTTCAGGGGATTCGGCTTATTGAACTTCATCCAAGCTGGAAATGGAGATTTTTTGTCCTCGATCGACAGCTCGCAAGTATTGTGATGGTACTGACGGTTAGGCTGGTTGGGGGAGTTCATAGATCTCTGGCTTAGTGGGTGAGGGAGCGGTGGAGTAGCGAGGACCACAGGTGTTTGTGTCCCATGGGGCCGCTGTAGAATAGCAAGTCGATCAGCAGTTTGCAGGAGGCTTTGGCCAACTGCTCCGGTGGAAAGTTCGGCACATCTTCCATCCGTTCTTGGTAGAGTTCGATGAATCGATCGGTGTAATCAGCCAGGATCGGTTCCTGCTGGGGGAGCCGATTCAGCCGCCAAGTATCTTCCAAGACACCCACCGCCGAACGAATTTTTTGTTGTTCTTGTTTGGCTAGATGGCAGGCAATTAGTACTAGTGCACGGCCCTCCTCAATGTCTAGTTTCTTGCGACCGCCAGAGCTTTTGCGCTGAGGGTTAGATTGGCGCAAGCGCCAAAGACTGACTCGGTCTGCAATCACCGCTTCTAGACCCAATTCCTTAGCCGCTTGGAGCATGGCCTCGGAACCGAGTTTAGTGATCGCCTCAAGACCCAGCAAAACCAAATCTAATTGGGTTTTCATATTGTCTAGTTGAGGCAGCTCTAGGGATTGCTGCAGAGCTAGTTCTTCTAACTTGAGATTGGCTGCAGGCATCTTCGTGCTGGAGTACATACTAAAAAACTAATTGGAATATTGGCTGGGTCAGGCCCGGTTACCAGTATTGCAACAGTACGATTATATCTGACAAGGTGGTCGAGTAAGTGCGGTAAATTAGCTGAATCCGGCAGTAGCCAAGATCTGTGCTAATTATTCAGTGATCTATCGGAGATGGGCGATGGTCACGCCAGCACCACCATCGACATTGGAGGCCAGCTCTATTTTCAGCACCTGACCATGGCTGGCCAGAAAGTCATGCAGACCCTCCCGCAGCTTGCCGGTGCCCTTACCATGAATAATCCAAAGAATGCCGCTGGCATGGGCAGCGTTCATGGCCCGATCCACTTCGATGACGGCGCTGTCCACCCTTTGGCCCCGCACATCGATCGTGTTCCGCTCGGTGCGAATCAAAATAGCGTCTTTGACTGGGGCTTCGGCGATCGGAGCCGGTTTGGTGACTTTCGGCGGCTTGGCCGGAACCTTCGGCTTTTCGCCGGTCAAGGATTCCACATCTGTCAAGGAGACGGAGACGCTCATCAGGCCCAGCCGCACCTGCAAGTTGCCACGCTCGTCGGCGACCGTTAAGACCTCAGCCGTTTGGCCGAGGCGCGAGATTCTGATCCGCTCGCCGACTTTGGGTTGGTAACCCACTGGTGGGGGCAGCGGATTAGCTCGCTCTGCGGCCAGCCGCTCTAGTTCGGCGGTGGCCCGCTGGGCATCCTGGGCAGTGGGGCTACCTCGCTGCAGATGGCGGATGACCTTGGCGATCTCGCCCTTGGCTGCAGCCACTTCGGCCTGGATGGTCTGCTCTTGAGCGATCTTCAGGTTCTGTTCGCGGGCTTGGAGTTCGGCGGCTTTTTGGCTGACTTCCGCATAGAACTGTTCCGCCTGGACGAGCAGTTGGCGCGCCGCCTCCGCTTTGGTTTCCTGTTCCCGCCGCTGGGCTTCTAGGCCGGCGATCACTTCGTTCACTTCACCGCCCGTGAGTCCGACCTGTTGCTGGGCCGCTTCGATCACGGTGGGATCGAGACCTAAGCGCAGAGCGATCGCCAAGGCATTAGATCTCCCTGGAATGCCCCAGAGCAGCCGGTAAGTGGGGGAAAGACTGACATCATCGAATTCCACCGAAGCATTCTCGAACCTTTGGTCTTGGTACTTGAGGGCTTTCAGTTCGCCATAGTGGGTGGTAGCGATCGTCAAATAGGCTCGATCGGCCAGATGCTGCAATAGAGCCGTGGCCAAGGCGCTGCCTTCGGCGGGATCCGTACCCGCGCCCACTTCATCTAGTAAGACCAAGCTCGATCGATCAGCGGGCAAGGCCGCCAAAATTCTGCCGATCCGCCGAATATGCCCAGAGAAAGTAGAAAGACTCTGCTGCAAAGATTGTTCATCGCCAATATCCGCCAGAATCGCCCCAAACCAAGGAATCTCCACCGGCTCCTTAGCAGGGACGTAAAGACCGACCTTGGCCATCAGGGCCGCGATCGCCAAGGTCTTCAGGGTGACGGTCTTGCCGCCCGTATTCGGGCCGGTGATGGTGACGACACGAGTATGGGGCTGCACCACCAGATCGGTGGGTACCACCGTTGGCCCCGCTTCGTGCTGTTGTTGCCAAACCAGAAGAGGATGGCGGAGCTGGCGCAGAGTAATTTGTTGAGGATCGTCGGTTCCTAAAAAGCGCGGCGGATTGGCTCCCAGCCAATTGCTATAGCCGTAGCGGGCCAGGGCCAAGTCGATCGCCGTCACAATCTGGACTAGGTACTCTAAGTCGGGCAAAAATTCGGCAACTTTGTCGCTTAAGGCCCGCAAAATGACCTCGACTTCGCGCTGTTCTTGGCGCTGCTGTTGGCGCAGTTGATTCCCCAGACCGACGACGCTATTCGGCTCCACATAAAGGGTGGAACCACTGGCCGAAACATCATGGACAATGCCGGGAATAGTTTCTTTGTGGGTGACTTTGACTTGAATCACAAATCGATCGCTGCGCTGGGTAATCACCGGCTGGTGAATGGCGTTGCCGTGGCGTTGCAGAATGTTATTCAGCTTTTGTTGGATTTGGTCGCGGCTGCCTTTGAGCTGGATCCGCAGCAGCCGCAGTTTTTCGCTGGCTCGATCGGTCACATCGCCCCGATCGTCGATGCAATGATAGATTTCTTGTTCTAACTCCGGGTGGGTACGCAAATCATCGACTAATTCTTTCAGGAGCGGGCTGTCTTCGCTTTGATCGATCGTCCGACGCAGGCGACGGGCACCAGCCAGGGTGGTGGCGATGTCGTACAGTTCGGAACCGTTGATCAGTCCCTGGACAGCAGCACGGCGCAGGGCCACATTGATATCGACAATGCCTTCGAAGGAGAGTTCGCCTTGCTCCGAGAGCAAACCAATTTCGGTAGTTTGGGCCAGAAGTCTTTGGCTGGCCGCGCGGCTGGTGGGAATGGTGAGTTGCTGGGCAGCGATCGTCCCCAACTTAGTGGCGGCAAAGGTTCCGAGGTGCTGGCAGAGCCGCGCCCACTCCAGCAGAATGAGGGTTTCGGTTTGAATCACGAAAGGTTTTTGATGACGCTTATGGTTTCTTAATCTAGCATCATTTTTTAAGCGGCTAGGCGAACTGCAACCAGCGAAAAATTTGGTCAGTGGTCAGAGATAGCTCGACGCCAGGGAGGATTGGCAAGGCTAGATCGGCAGCGAAAATTTCAATTTGCCCCCTAGAGTTTACAACCCAGATAGCTTCCTCGCTGGGGTCGATCAGCCAACCTAAGGTTGTACCCTGTTGACAGCAGTTCACCAGCTTGGGCAACACCACCGCTCGCCGTTGGTCAGGGGACAAAATTTCGATAGCCCAGTCTGGATAAATGTCAAACCTTTTGGCCAGTCTGCCATCTGGCTCAAACAACATACGCTCCCATCGAAATACAGCAATATCCGGCACCAGGCCATCAGCTCCGCAAATACAGCGTAATGCTGGAAAGGCACAGGCAATTTTGGCGGTTTCGGCGATCTCATTAATGGCCGCACACAGCTTGTACTGAATGCGGCTATGTTCCGTTTGCGGCATTGGTTTTTGCAGGATTTCTCCATCGATTAGTTCCGAGGCTGGCTTTGTCTCTGGCATAGACAAGAAATCAGCTAGACTTAACTTCGTATTAACAACCATGGCCATTCTCGCTAACTTTAAAAATCAACGCCCCGACGGAGATTGACACCACTATTAGCATAGTGTTTGTGGCAGACCATTTCCGAGTGGATGCTAGCCAGATCGAAGTAGCTGGGAATGTTTTTGCAGCGACCCGTGATGATCACTTGGGTATCTGCCGGTTTGGCCCGCAGAGCTTCCACGATCGGCCCTTCCAACAACAATTCCAAATCCACCGTCGGATTCAGCTCATCCATAATGATCGTCTTGTACAGGCCCGAAGCCAAGGCGCTACTG
Source organism: Synechococcales cyanobacterium OTE_70_metabat_200 (assembly GCA_031375385.1). Classification (GTDB taxonomy): domain Bacteria; phylum Cyanobacteriota; class Cyanobacteriia; order Cyanobacteriales; family Chamaesiphonaceae; genus JAAFHZ01. The sequence continues at coordinate 179,244 of JANMHS010000031.1, forward strand.
GCAATTTCCCAGCCCCGCTCCGCCTCAATGAAATCTATTTCTTTCTGCTTGCCTCGCCACACAATTTCATCGCCACCACAGCGCTGATGGTCAATCAACTGCGGATAACTCTTCTTCAGCGCGGCGATCGCCGCATCCTCTGTATAGCCACTGCCCCCCTTCAGCCACTGCATGATCAGCACCCGATGACTGCGGTCTTGGCTGATGCCCCGCCCGATCGCCTGCAAAGCCTTACCCAAGGCACTAGTAGATTTGCCCTTACCGTCGCCCGCATAGATCTCAATGCCTTCGATGCCCTGGGCCTTAGCTTCGGGATGCTGGTGGGGTTTCATTTCCGAATGGAGATCGGCCAACTCAATCAGGGCCGCCGGAGCGTTACGACCGGTGACGATCGCCTCCAAATGGTGGGGCTTTTTGGCTAACACCTGTACCACCTCTGCCACGGGCAGCAAGCCCAGATCCATAACTGGATTCAGCTCATCAAAAACCACCACCGTATAGAGATCGGAAGCGATCGCCCCCTTGGCCACATCCCAGCCGCGCTGAGCCTCCTCTCGATCGAAATCCGTAATTTCATTTTTGCCAAAGAACTCAGCCCGTCCGACCCGTACCTGGTCGATTAAATGGGGAAAGGCTTGGCGGAGAGCGGCGATCGCCGCATCCTCATCGTATTCCCGGCCCGCCCCCTTCAAAAACTGCAACAGCAAGATCCGGTGGTCATTGCCGCTTTCAATCCCCAAGCCCAAAGACCGCAACACCACACCCAAGGCCGCCTGGGATTTCCCCTTACCAGCTCCATCGTAGACATGAATCTGGCCGACTTCTCGCTCCTGCTTGTCACTGGCAGTACGAATTCCAATCCCAACTCTGCTCATATAAAGAATTTCAACTAGTTCTTGAGACCGCCTCAATATCTTAATCCTAACCAGCAAATCCCGTAAGAGTCGATCGCAGATCTTTGTTCAATCCCAGACAAATCCACTGGCAAAGCATAATTTAACGTCAGTTCGGGTTAAGAAACCGACAGGATAAGCTTGCAGTCTACAACCTTTCTAAACTGATCCCTCTAAAATTCTCATTCTTCTCCGGTTCCCCCCAGAATTGGGGGGTTAGGGGGGCGAAGTTGACCGGATAC
>JANMHS010000039.1:0-2089 GCA_031375385.1 Synechococcales cyanobacterium OTE_70_metabat_200
TCGTACTGGCAATCCGACTCGGACGATCGGGATCCACATGGATATTACCGAGAAAAAACAACTGGAGCAACAATTCCTGAGAGCGCAACGCCTCGAAAGTCTCGGGACCCTGGCTAGTGGGATTGCCCACGACTTAAATAACATCCTCACACCGATTTTATCAGTCGCCCAACTATTACCACTGCGATTGACAAATATCGATGATCGATCCCAAAATCTGCTCAAAATCTTAGAATCTAGTGCCCGCAGAGGTGCAGATTTAATTAAACAAATTTTATCCTTTGCCAGAGGGATCGAAGGCAAGCGCGTCTGTCTCCAACCCCATCACCTGCTCATAGATATCCAAAAAATCGTCCAACAAACCCTGCCCAAATCGATCGAAATTGACACCGATATTGCCGCCGATTTGTGGACGGTATTGGGTGACATGACGCAACTCCATCAAGTATTGATGAATCTCTGCGTCAATGCCCGTGATGCCATGCCCCAAGGTGGTACACTCAGCATCCAAGCGACTAATTGCTCGATCGATGAAACCTTTGCCCGCAATCACCTCGATGCGACTGTGGGCAATTATGTCGCGATTACTGTTGCCGATACCGGAACGGGAATTCAGCCCCAACTCCTCCACCGCATTTTCGATCCATTCTTTACCACCAAAGAAATCGGCAAAGGTACAGGCTTAGGTTTATCAGCCGTCATGGGCATTGTCAAAAGTCATGATGGATTTCTCGATGTCCAAAGTCAAGTGAATCAGGGTACCAAGTTTCAGATCTATATCCCCGCCTGCGATACCCCGATTCAGCCCGTCGAGAATGAACCAGAACTTCCATCTGGTCGGCAACAGTTGATTTTAGTCATCGATGATGAAATCGCGATTAGCACGCTGATTAAAGCCACACTGGAGACATACAATTATCGGGTCTTAACTGCGAATGATGGTGCCCAAGCGATCGAACTTTATGTCCAGCATCGAGACACGATCGATAGTGTCTTAATCGATATGATGATGCCAGTGATGGACGGACTCACCACCGTCACTGCGCTGCACCAACTCAATCCCGATTTACCTGTAATCGCTATGAGTGGACTGAATTCCGTCGAAGCAGTCGCTCAAGCAGAACGCTCTGGCTGCCGCCACTTCGTCGCCAAACCCTTCACAGCCAGAGATCTCCTGCAAACTCTGGCTGATTGTCTAGCGTAGTTATCAAACTCACATCTTGCACCAGTATAAAAATATTAGTACTAAGCGTAGATCTAGGGCGGGCATGAAGCGGCGTTTTTATTCTGGGGTTTCCCCAGAATAAAAAAACGACAAGACAGCCGCGCCCCTACAGGTTAATTGTGTAGAGGCGCGGCTTTATGCCCGCCCACGGGTGATGGCAATAATAATATCTATGGATTGGTGCAAGATGTGAGTTAATTAGATCTTGGGATAATTTTGGGGAAACATCGATCGCAGTGTCTCTTCATCAAACGCAGTTTTAAATTGAATATTCTGGCTAATAGATTTAGCTCGTACCACCGCCGGACGAGCATTTATCGACTCATACCAACGTTTCAAATGGGGCAGTTCATCAAGGGCATCTTTGCCTAATACTATTGGATAACGATCGATCCAACCCCAAGCAGCCATATCCACGATCGAGTATTCAGCTCCCAAAATAAACGATCGAGCGTTCAAGCGATCGTTCAGAATGCCGTAGAGCCTTTCAGCCTCGCGGCGATAGCGATTGATTGCATAAGGAACTGGTGCGGTAGAAGTCTGGAAATGTACCGCCTGTCCAGAATATGGCCCCAATCCTGTCGCCAAAAACATCAGCCACTATAACAATTCGCCGCTATATTTACTCATGAACTGTCCTGTTTTTTCACCTAAGTAGAGCAGTATCGAATTAGAATCAAAAACGACAACCTCACCATCAACAATTGCCGGAACTTTAGCATTGGGATTTATCTGTAAATACTCAGGCATATGCTGTTCGTGCTTGAAAATATCTACCGGAATAACTTCATACGCTAAACCAGATTCCTCCAGAAACAGCGCAACTTTGATCGGATTGGGAGTATGGTGGAAATAAAAACGAAT
>JANMHS010000045.1:0-43189 GCA_031375385.1 Synechococcales cyanobacterium OTE_70_metabat_200
GGTTGCCTTAAGCATTGCCCTTCCGCTTCCCAGTCTTCAGGAGTCCACCCTCTACTTCGGCGCTAGCCTACTGGAGCCTCTACTGTCCGGCGGGGGTTATGTATTAGTCCCGGTTGCATCTTAACATAAAAAGTCCCCCTAGAAGGGGGAGGCTTGTATCCCATTTTTTCGGTCAACAGTCTTAGGGATCGGGCCACCTTTGTCAAATATTTTCCTAGAGGCTATTGACAAATTCTGCGGTGGCAGAAATCTTTCTTGATCGATATCAAATCACTGTCAAATCACTTGGGGCGGGATTCCTCGCCTCAAGTGATTTGACTGACATCCCTACGTATCTTTGCTGTTCTGCGGCGGCAGATGCTGCACAAACACGATAGCGTGCCGGATGCGGACAGGAGGTTCCCGATGAATTGTTAGACTATGATTTTCTGAGGCTCAGTAGCGATCGTGGAATTTAGCTTACCTTTCGATCTTGAAATACTACCTGCGGATACTTACCTGGTGGGCGGGGCCGTGCGGGATGCGCTGCTGGGTCGTTGGCGTGGCCTCTCCTTGGGAGAATCGCGCCCGGTGCCAGATTTGGATTTAATTGTGCCCGTGGATGCGGTAGCCTTGGCCAGCCAGATTGCCGATCGAGAGCAGGCCGGCTTTGTCCTGTTAGATGCAGAGAGATCGATCGCCCGCGTGGTCTTTCCGGAAGCCACCGTGGATTTTGCCCAGCAAATTGGTGGGAGCTTAACAGCCGATCTCCGGCGGCGGGATTATTGTATGAATGCGATCGCCTGCCATATTAAGACCGGAGAAATTGTCGATCCCCTAGATGGTCGAAGGGATTTGGTCGATCGGCTGGTGCGGATGGTCGCCACCGAAAACCTGCGGGAAGATCCTCTGCGATTGCTCCGGGGCTATCGCCAAGCAGCGCAGTTAGGATTTCGGTTAGAGCCAGCAACGGCAAGGGCGATCGAGAGTCTGGCCACCCTCTTACCCCAAGCAGCAGCAGAGCGAGTGCTGACCGAGCTACGCTACTTATTAAATAGTAGAGATTCATCTATGCTAGCGGCAGCAGTAAAGCTTTTAGCCTATTGGTGGTCCGAAGTAGTACGTCCGGAGCTAGAGTTGGAATTGGCTGCGGTCAATACCGCCTATGACCTAGTAGCCCAAAGGTACCCAGCACTCGGCCACGAATTGTTGCAACCACTGCGTCCGACCCTCTCGATCAACGGCCTTGATATTGCCCTGCTAGCCCAGATTCTCAAGGGCAGGGAGAGTACCTTACTGCTGACTAAACTCTCGGCCAGTCGGGCGGAAATCGATAATGTAGCAAAAGCTATCAAATATTCCGACTTCATAATTGAAGACGATGTAGAAAATAATTACAAATTATTTCAGGGAACTGGTAAGTTACTGCCTATCGTCGTCATACTAAAGATAGCAACAAGTATTTCCCTCACCACGCTCGCGTTCAACCTATCCGAAGACTCCCCCAATCGATCTGAGGAAGCACTGATAGGCTCCGCGATTCCAGAAGCGATCGGCCATATGATCGAGCGGTATCTCGACCCGCAAGATCCACTAGCCCATCCAATTCCGCTAATCAATGGTACCGAACTCATGCAGAGCTTAGGTTTATCACCCTCACGGGTGATAGGTCAGCTTTTGCAATCAGTTCAGTTAGCCCAAGTGCGCGGTGAGGTAATGACTAAGCAAGAAGCCGTAATCTTTGCGCAAGCACAGCTAGATGGTAGTGGATCGCCTAAGGTATGAAATAGATGGGATAGCCAATTTATCAGTATGTAGTTTAGTTAACTTCATCGAAGATTAGCTGAGGTATAAAATCTGCTGATAGAGGTCCCCAGAAATTTTGTCAGTGAAAACAGGGAATGCTATAGCTACCAGTCCAAAAATTCTCGTCGTCGCCATGAATCCCCCTCTGTTACCCGCGCATTTTTTTGGTATTCGACCACTCCGGCAAATACTACCTGGGCCAATCGCTTGGTTCCGGGCATTGTGCCTGCTGCCCTTGGCGATGCCTGGAGTGAAGGTTGTGTTGTCCGGCTTTGCTCTGTTTGGCTGGCTCCAGTGGCTAGGCTCTCCATTAGGGCCATTGGTTGCCAGTGCCTTGTTCCTAGTACTACATATTCTGATCCCGATTTTAGTAGCTGCTGGTTTTTACCATGTGGTGAGGACTATTTGGCCCGCTGAAACACCAGGCTCTTGGTCTCGGAATCTGTGGTTTGCCAGTTCGACGATCGGGATTATTGTGTTGTCTTTTGTTGGAACCGTGGGCGTGGCGGCGGTGGCAGAAATATCTATTTGTCAAGTGCCCCAGGCAGTGGCGGTCGTCGGGGGCAGCTGTAGCAATCACTTTCTCAACAAAGATATTTCAGAAGTCTTTGCTAGTATGGAGACCTATAATTTCCGCTACTACAATTGGCTGGTATGGATTGTGATTACGGCCTTTCTCTATCGCTTCGAGACTCGCCTGCGGGAGCGTTATCTATCCCAGCTGCACAAATCGGTTCGGAACTATCAGGACCCGGTATTAGATGTGGAAGCAGCACCAGAGTTGGATAATCGGGGCATGGAGCTGCTGGATTTAGAAAATCCTTCTAGCCTTTGACACCACTGGCCACGTCGGTGGGTACGATATATTTTTGGACGAATAGAAACAATAGCAAGACGGGAGCGATCGATACGATCGCTCCCGCCGCTACCAGCCGCCAGTTGGAGCCAAAAGCTCCGGTGGCCAGCTTAGAAACGGCGAGGGGCAAAGTATTGTATTGGTCTTCGGTGATAATCACCAAGGGCCACAGAAAATCACTCCAAGCACCAATAAAAACGAAGATCGAGAGAGTAACCAGAGCAGGCCGGATCGCGGGGAGCATGATGCTCCACCAAATTCCCAGATCGGAGCAGCCATCGATGCGGGCGGCTTCTTCTAGTTCTTGGGGAACGCCTTGTAATGCTTGGCGCAGTAAATAGATACCGAAAGCCGAAACGATGTTTGGCAGAATAATTCCTAAGTAACTATTAGCGATACCTAGCTGGACGGCGATGACATATAGGGGAATCATCACGATTTGGAAGGGGATCATCAAGGTGGAAAGAACGATCGCCCAAATGAATTGACGGCCTTTGAATTGCAAACGAGCTAGGGGGTAGGCGGCCAAGCTACAGAATAGGAGGTTGCAAACCACACTGGCGATCGCCACGATCGTGCTATTCACTAGAGCTTGGCCAAAATTGCCGCTGCCAAAGACTTCGCCGAAATTATCGAGGGTGGGTTGACTGGGCCAGAGTTGGGGTGGAGATTGGAAAACGTTTTCGTTGTTGGATTTCAGGGCGGTGCTACTCAGCCAGAGCAGTGGGGCCAACGTGAGCAGGGCGATCGAGCTGAGGGCTACGTATGTCCAGATTTTTTTAACCATGGGGATACCAAATTTCTTCGATGACTCCAACTATCTCTGCTGCGGCGGGGCGGCTGGCCGTTGGCAGAATCACAGTCACATGGCCCAGCTTGCGGCCTGGACGTGACTGTGATTTGCCATACCAATGGACGTGGCTGTGGGGCAGGGCGGCTAGGCGCCGACGCTGTTCCAGATAGTCCGTTTGGGCTGTTTCATAACCCAGCAGGTTGACCATTACGGCCCCCTGGCAAGTCAAATGGGGATCGCCGAGGGTCATACCAGCTACGGCCCGGAGATGCTGGGCAAACTGGGAAGTGGCACAGGCTTCGATCGAGAGGTGGCCAGAATTATGAGTGCGGGGAGCTAGTTCGTTAATCGAGAGGTCACCATCGGCAGCTTGGAATAGTTCGATCGCCATTACACCCACCAGCTGGAGACTCTCCGCAATGGTGCGGGCCATCCACTGGATTTTTGCTTGGACTGCCTCAGACAAGTCGATGGTATAGACGCGCCGACAGACTTGCTCGACCTGTTCCGTTTCCACTGGGGGATATACCACAATTTCACCCTGGGTCGATCGGGCCACTAAGACCGCCAGTTCTCGCTGGAACGGAACGAAGGCTTCGATTAAGCCCTCGCCCGCTTGCCGGAGGTCAGTTAAGGCGGCCAGATCGCGGACAATGAAGGTACCGCGACCATCGTAGCCGTGGCGGCGAGCCTTGAAGACCAGTGGAAAGCTCCATGCCTGGGCCTGCCAATCTTCGCTGGCGCAGAATTGAGGCATGGGTAAACCCAGCTGTTGCAAATAGCAGCGCTGTTCGTATTTGTCCAGCAGCGGCGCTAGAGCGCTCAGGGGTGGTCGGAAAATCACTCCCGTCAGGTGACCGAGGGCTGTGAGGTCTACAAATTCGTTCTCGAAGGTTACCCAGTCACATTTTTGGGCTAATTCAGCGGTGGCCTTGGCATCATTGATCGGGGCCAGGATGGTGCGATCGGCCAAGCTCACCGCCGTATCTTGGGGATCGGGGGTCTGGATATGGATGCTGAGGTCCAAGCTCACCGCTGCTTCGGCCATCATGGCTGCCAGTTGGCCACCGCCAACGATGCCAATAGTTGCTTTTGTCATGAGATTTAGCAACCTAGGGATTCGCGGGTATCCGCACCGGTGGTGGAATTCACTCCATCCGCTTGCAGGCAGAGCTGCTTGATTTGCTCGCGGCCCAGAAGGGCACCAGTGAAGTCTGTACCGTGGATATTCACATCCTTAAAGCGCGATCGGAGCATAATGCTGTTGACCAAAATAGCATCACTGAGATCGGTGCCCCTGAATTTTACTTGGTCGATCAATGCTTGGGTAAGATTGGTGCCATGTAGGTTGGTATTAGTCAGGGCGGAGGTGCTTAAGACGGCACCGGTCATGTCTGCGCCAGAAAAGTTGGTACTCTCCAGGTTGGCATTAGAAAATTCGGCCTTTTGTAATTGCTGTCCAGAGAAATCTTTGCGCGCTAATTCGGAGTTACTAAAAGATAATGGTGGCGCTGGCAACGCCAGAGCAGTGCTGGGCCAAAGCCATATCCAACAGACCAACAGCAAAGCAAAAAGGTGAGACATGGGGGGGATGGAAGCATAAAAGACCTTTGCTATTGTACCGACTCGATGGGGACGATGCTACTTTTGCGAGCAACCTCATCTCTCCAGAAGAGAAAGCTGAAAATAAGGTACCGACACCTTCACCCCCCAGCTAAGCTAAGGTCACTGGGCCGCTCTCTGGTAGATTAGAAGAGGAAATTTCTGGGAATTCTACCGTGCAAAATCTAACCGTCCAAGAATTGGCGATCGTTGTGGCCGTCCAAAAAATTGACCCGACCCTGCTCACGCCAGATTTTCTGACTATGACGCAGATCGTTCCTGCTGCATGGGAAATTCTCGGTCAGCCAGTGCGTAGCTATGATGGTTCCCAGATTACCTATCAGCAGGGGGTTTCGGTGATCGCCCAAGCCCAGCGAGTCAGCTTTGTAGAGCTGATTCTGAATAAGGAAGCTGAGCAGATCGAGGTGCCGAAGCTGGCCCAGGCATTTGTTAAAGTACTCTCCAATCTGGAGTTTGTCGGTGTGGGCATCAATTTGCGCGGCTATTTGGATTTTGAAGGGAAGAGCGAGGCAGCGCGCCGCTTCATGTTTTCCCATCTGTTGGCCTTGGGTGACTGGCTGACGATCGGCGATGCCCCGGTCCAAGCTGGGATCAATTTAGGCTACACCTTTCCCGGCAAGCGGTTGAATTTAACGATCAACGAAGCCTCGGTACAGCAGCCGGAGCAAAACTCTAACCCGATCGTGCTGTTCAGCGGCAATTTTGACTACGATTTGGCCGGGGGCGATCCGGCGGCTAATGTGGCTCGTCTCCAGGAAATCCTGGCCAATTGGCAGCAGGATCTGGCTCTCTACGAAGATGTGGTGAATAAGTTCAAAAAGGCCGAAACGGCGATCGAGATGCCCACCTATTCTTCCTAGAAACATTGGTACATGAGCGCTGCCTTGGTAGAATGGGCGAAAATTCTCTGCCGAACTCCATGCAAATCGCCACTTGGAATGTGAATTCCGTCCGGACCCGCCTTGAAATTGTGACCCAGTGGCTGCAGCGCCAGCCGGTGGATGTGCTGTGTTTGCAGGAAACTAAGGTGACCGACGAACTGTTTCCCATTAAAGCTTTCACCGATTTGGGCTACCAGGTATATTTCTCCGGCCAGAAGTCCTATAACGGCGTGGCCCTAGTCAGTCGTCAACCCCTAGAAGATGTTTCCAGCGGTTTTGGGGGCGTTTTGGCCACAGAGGTAGTGGAGGATTTGGACGACCAAAAACGGCTGATTACTGGCCGCCTAGGCGATCTGACGATCGTGAATCTCTACGTGCCCAATGGCAGTGAAGTCGGCAGCGAAAAATATGCATACAAGCTGCGCTGGCTGGCCCTGTTGCAAAAGTATCTGACGGTTCAAGGAGATCAACAGCTCTGTGTCTGTGGGGATTTCAATATTGCGATGAGTCCGCTGGATATTTATGCTAAGAAGAACGATCAACACATTATGGCTTCGCCAGCAGAGCGATCGGCCCTGCAAGCAGCGGTGTTCGATCGAGGACTCCAGGATGTTTTCCGCCACTTCACTGCCGAAGGCGGTCACTTTAGTTGGTGGGATTACCGCCAAGGTGGTTACAGCAAGAATCGTGGTTGGCGGATCGACCATATTTACTTGAGTGCAGAGGCGATCAAGCGGGCCACAGGCTGCACGATCGACAAGGCTCCGAGGGAGTTGACGCAGCCCAGCGATCACACGCCGGTAATTGTGGATTTGGCTGGGTAGAATACCTCTTGCCGATTGGTCGTCAGCACAATATTTTTGTACTATAATAAAAATCTACCCCCTTTCATATCCTTCCTATGTTCGATCGATTCTGGCAGCAATATCCCCAAGGCAGCATCCTCAGCGACTTGGTGCAAATTCATGAGGATCTCTATGTGGTCAAAGTCACTCTGGCCTCCGGTGGTCAGCCCTTAGTGGCAACCTTAGCCGCAGCCGATCGGTTAGAAACTGCCGAATCGGAAGCCAGAGAGCACGCGATGCAAATTCTGGGCTGCGGAGAAACGGTGGCAGCCTTGCCACCCGAAGCGATCTCCCTACCAGAAGGCTCCACCAACGCGGCACCGGAGATCGAATTAGAACCAAGGCTCTGGCCAGAACCAACTCCGGCCCAGTCAGCCCCAGCCACCCAGCCCAGCCACCCAGAACCGATCGCTCAAGAAAATTCAGTGGTGGCGGCACCAGCAAGCACCGAGACAATTGCAGAACCCCTAACAACCAAAGAACCCGAGAAACTGCCCGTGGATCCAGAGCCGATCGATGAATCCGCATCATTGCCATCTGCTGATCTATCCATGGAACCTTCATCCAGCAATGGCTCCACCCCAGCCCAGCCGGAGATAATCGCCCCGGCGCTCCTGGAACCGGAGGTCAGTCCAGCACCAAGGGTCAGTGAAGAATCCATAGTTGCCACACCGGCTAAAACCCGATCAAAAAAAGCTCCAGCGCCGCCAGTAGAATCCCCACTACCAGCAACTCCCAGTGATGAAGTAGCCCCATTGAGCGTCACTGATATTATTCCACTCATTAACATGGAGCTGAAGCGGCTGAACTGGTCGCGGGAACAGGGTCGTGACTACATGGTATCCCTATACAATAAGCGTGCTAGTTCTTTGCTCAGCGATGAGGAACTTTTCGGCCTGCTCCAACATCTGCGAGACGAGCCAGGAGCTGGATAGCGGTAAATTAATGCCGCTAAACTTCGGGAATCCTTAGGTGCCTACCTGTAGGTTTTAGCCTCGCAGCAAAATCGCTGCTCTCTAGCCAAAACTATTTATTCACAAGAGGTATACCACCATGAATTCCCCCCAAATTTCTCTGAACAGCCGTCTATTAATGACCATTAGCTTGGCCGTACCTGCCCTATTAGCCTTCGGTAGTGTCGCTCAGGCTCAGCCTCCAGTTGCCAGCAGTGCAACTATTGCTGCTAGCGCACCAAAGCCGCCCGTGCCAGTTGAACGCAAGCCTGTCGCACAGATCGATGTCAACCAATTGGGTATCGGCGGCTGTCCTACTTGTCGTTCTGGTCTGGATCCCCGGTTCATAGACAGAGCTAAGCCTGTTGTAGTTCAGCCACAAACCAGATAATAGATTTTTATCCATCAGAGGTTTTCCATGCTGCTTGCCCACCTCGATCGATTACCGGCTTTAGGAGTAGGCATGGTCTATTGGCCTACTTTAGACCCACTCCTATTCGCCCCCGATTCGCCGATCGACCTGATTGAGGTGGAACCCCAAACCCTCTGGTATAAGGTAGCCGATGCCCAATCCCCCTACGTGGTGGGAGACCATGTGATCGATCGCCTGCAATTCATCCCCCAAAAAAAGATTTTGCATAGTGTGGGTTTGCCGGTGGGCGGACAGAGCTTACCAAACCCAGAGCAACTAACGTTGCTAAGTCATTTTTGTGAAGAGATTGGAGCGCTCTGGGCCAGCGAGCATCTAAGTTTCAACCGGGTAGAGGAAGCCAGTGGCAGTTGGGATACGGGATTTTTGTTGCCACCACTCCAAAACCAAGCCGGTCTGGCAGCTGCTGTAGCAAATATCAGAGCATTGCAAGCCCAACTCCAAGTACCACTGTCGATCGAGACTGGGGTCAATTATTTACAGCCTCATGCCGAGGATTGGAGCGATGGTGAATTCATGGCTGCGGTGGCCACTGAAGCTGATTGTGGAATTTTATTGGATTTGCATAATATTTGGACGAATCAACGTAATGGCCGTCAATCGGTGGCCGAATTTTTGGCTCAGTTGCCCCTGGAGCGCGTATTAGAAATCCATGTGGCCGGCGGTGAAGAGTACGCAGGTTATTGGTTAGATGCTCACAATGGATTAGTGCAGCCAGAGTTAATGGAGATAGCCCGCCGGGTGGTACCACAGCTACCTAATTTGCGGGCGATTGTCTTTGAAGTATCGCCCCTGCTCATTGAAAAAGTAGGCTTGGAGGCAATTCATCGGCAGCTGCTGGAAATTCAGGAAATATGGGCTTTACGGTCTACGGAGCCTTTTGTTTGCCCCCAGCGCACCCTGGGTCAGAAACCCCATAGCGAGATCGAAATCGATCAATGGACTCAAATTTTGGGTGCGATGGCTACTCGCACAGTTAATCCCCAACGGAGTTTGGAGAAAAGATTGGCAGCAGATCCCGGTCTGGGGGTTTTACAGCATCTAATTGCCGCTGCTCGATCAGGGACGGTAGTGAATGCGTTACCTTGGACGAGCGAGCTGCTGTTTCTAGCCATTGGTGGCCCCGCCTATCAAGAAATTCTCCAGGAATTTTGGCAAGTGTCGCCACCGAGGATGTTTGGTGGTGAAGAAGCCGCCGATTTCACTAATTATTTACAGTCTTGCCATTTAGATATTCCTTATTTATCGGATATTTTGGCCTACGAGCAAGCCCAGATTCGATCGATTAATCTCAGAAAAAGTGTGGAGATTGAATGTAAATCCGATCCATTACTGATCGTCGAATGTCTAGCTGCTGGTGAAATCCCTCAAAATCTGGATGCCAGTGGCTATCGGCTACAGGTCGCGCTAAACTAGCGGAGCTTTCTAGCTAGGGCCATCGATGATTGAAGTTTCTCCCGCAGATCTAAGTATTCCCACCCATGGTCTAGCAGTGGTGCAGCTGATGGATGAATATGCCCGCGACCCCATGGGTGGCGGCACCGGACTTTCGGAGTATGTCAAAGCCAACTTGATTGCAGAATTGACCCAACGTCCAGCAGTTCATGCCCTATTAGCTTGGCAAGCTGATGCTGCGGTGGGCTTGATCGTCTGCATCGAAGGCTTTTCCACTTTTGCCTGTCGGCCGTTGCTCAATATTCACGATGTTATTGTGTCCCATCAACATCGCGGCCAGGGTATTGCCAAGTTGCTGCTACAAAAAGCTGAGGAATTGGCGATCACCCAGGGCTGTTGCAAAATTACGCTGGAAGTCTTGGCCGGCAATAAAATCGCCCAAGCTGCCTACAAGTCTGCTGGCTTCGGTGGCTACGAGCTAAATCCCACCATGGGCAAAGCCCTTTTCTGGGAGAAAAAGCTCCCGTGAACTACTACGTTAAATCAGCGAGAGAGACCCATCTTGCCGCAGGCTATTTTCAGACTCCAGCATCCCAGAGGTTCCGCTAACACCGCAGAGCAGTTTGGCCGAATCGACATCTGGAAAGTTCGACTGGTTTGTTGTAAATTATACATATACTTATTCAATTCCAACCCATGATTCGCAAAACTCTGATGCCCCTATTGGCCATCCTGGCTATCCTGCCCGGTACCAACAGTGCCCATGCTTCTCAGGCTGCTAGCCAATGGTATTTCGGCAACTGGAACGACTGTAAAATCGATGGCCGACCGGCCAAGATGCAATGGAAAGTGGTGGATGACTCTCAAACTCAATGCGATGGAAATATTTGCCAAAGTACTTCTGGCGTTAAGGTCGTAGGTCGCTTCAGCGACAATGGTAGTGCTTGGGTTCCTTTGTCCGTTCGCTACAATCGGCCCAACGAAGTAGGCATCCGTTACTTAGGCCGAGAGCAAGATAATTGGGTACTACGTTACAACTCAAATAGCCGAGTTGCCACCGGCTACACCACTTGGCGCGGAAATCGTTATCCCCTATCCTGCCGCCGCTAATGGTAAGGGGGATCGATGACTCCCGGCAACAAAGTCAGGCCCCTGCCGTCTATCTCTAAATCCGCAGTCTGATCGATCCGATCTGCTACGGCTTCGATGGTGCGATCGACCACCAACATATCTCCCAGTTGCAAGCTGCCGTCGGTTTGTAGCACTTGGGCCTGATGCATGAGAAAGGAGTTACTAGCCATATTTTCCACCAGAGAGTATGCTGCAGCTACCGATCAATTCTCTCCGTAACTCCTTTGTATATAATTGAGAAGAGATTTTCAATCATCAAAGTTCATCGACCTACTTCAGCTTACTAAAAATCTATGTCCACAGAACCAGAACAAGATTCTCCGATTATTGCTAAGGATTCCCCCAAACATGAAGATTTTTGGGTTGAGTTGCTCAAAACTATTGGGGTAGCTGTGGTATTGGCCCTGGGCATGCGCCAGTTTGTGGCCGAAGCCCGCTTCATTCCCTCCGGCTCCATGGAGCCTACGTTACAAGTAGACGATCGGCTCATTATCGATAAGGTTAGCTATCGAGTGAGCAACCCAAAACGGGGCGACATTATTGTCTTCGATCCCACAGATAATCTGCTGAAGATGGACTACAAAGAAGCCTTCATCAAGCGGATCATCGGTCTGCCCGGTGATAAAGTCGCGGTCATCAACGATAAGGTAACCATTAATGGCGAACCACTGAGCGAAAATTATCCCAGCGGCACTCACGTCAAAGAAATGACCGAAATCTATAGTAAAAAGCGGGAAAAAGACCCTAATGCAATAGAGGGTCAACACTGGTTTGAAGGTCGGCCAGAGAATTCTGGCACTACTTGGGAAGGTACGGTGCCCCCTAATGAATACCTAGTATTGGGCGATAACCGGAGTGGTAGCTTAGATGGTCGGTCTTGGGGCTATGTACCACGCGATCGAATTGTGGGCAAAGCCTTGGTACGCTTTTGGCCCCTCAATCGTGTTGGGGATATCCAACCCTACCCTAGCTATGGAAAGTTGCAAAAATAACTTGTGCAACTTTTTATCCACTCCGTTTAGCCGGAGACATCCGACCGACGATCCAGGTCGGATTTTTGTCGTTAGCCAAGATTGACTTTGTATTCTGCCGGGAGCATTTCTTGCAATCGATCGGGCTGGGGAGTAGAGACAGCAACCACGGCCCGGCCTTGGCCTTGCCAGAGCATCCGCACACCCTGAACCGGAATTGCGGACTTTTGGCAAGATTGCAGGAACTGAGCTAGGCCACCAACCCGATCGGGCAAAGAGGCCAAACAGCTCTGTTCGCTGACGGGCTGATAGTCTAATTGGCGGAGGATTTCAGTGGCAGCAGGGTAGTCACCATCATTGGAGCGCCCATAGCGGCGGCCAATATCCAATGTTTGATTCAGAATTTGCAGGGCTAAATCTCGATCGTCCACGCGCAACCGAATCACTTCTAGCCCTTGGTCTTCGGTGGCAGCCAAGGCGCGGATGGAGAGTCCTGCTGTGGCTAGGGCTTGGGAGACCTGCTCCAGGAGCTGACCCTCCGCACTGCCCACCAAGGTAATATCGGCAGCAGTGGAAGTCAGGGCCAAGGCCGGGGCATACTGGCGGACTGGCGGTGCTGCGGCTAGAATGCTTTGCACCAGAGAATCGATCGACGCTCTGGTGACATGGGGCATGGTAATGAGATGGGAGAGGTCTCCTTGGCAGGCCAGTTGCCATTGTTGGGTAATGGCCGCAGCTGGTCGATCGAAGACCACCGTATTGGAGTAGGGATGTCGCCAAGCATGGAGTCCAATCTTATTGAGGGAGTCGATCGCGTAGTCGGCCACTTCCAGGCAAGCTGGGACGATTGTACGGAAACCATCCAGACCAACGGTACGAAATGCATACCATAGCAACAAGGGGCTGAAGGCATTACGAGAGCCGCTCAAAGTAGTATCAAGAGTGCCGATGTATTCGACACTCTGAGCAATCCGATCCACATTGCTCTTTTTTGCGAGCACGATCCCGCAGGGCACCGGCGAGCCAATCATTTTGTGGCCGCTAATCGCAATGCTATCGATGCCAGCTTGGAAATTCCAAGGTGGGGCTGCGGGCAAAAAGGGTAGAATGGCTCCGCTGAGTGCCGCATCCGCATGAATATAGTGCTCGGTAATCTCTAGTTCTTGCAAGATGGCATGGATACCAGGGATGTGATCGATCGCGCCTTTCATGGTGGTGCCGATGTTGGCACAGATGATCGCTGGCAAATCTCGGTGAATCTTCAAAGTGGCCCGGAGGTCATCCAGATCCATGGAACCATCGGGGTGGCTGCGAATCGTGATGCTACTAAGTTTGAGGCAGCGCAGCACTTTGTCGATCGAGTAGTGGGCATCTTGGGAATAATACACAATGCCCTGGGGGAGCAGTTCGCGGGCGAGAAATAGACCATAGTGGTTGCCCTCAGTGCCGCCGTTGGTAACGTAACCCCAGGTGTTATCGATCGGGGCGGCGGTCAGCTGCTGAAAAATAGCCAATACCTCGCACTCAAATTCATGGGTGTTCAGATGGACGTTGCTGGGCAGATAGGGGTCACCAACGTTGTTCAGCGGAAACTGGAGAAAGCGGAATAGGGGGCTGTAGTCGAACAATCGGTTACAGGGATAACCCAAGAAGTGTTCGGCTTCTTGCTCCATGGCCTGGAAAAAACTATCCAATCGCTCTTGGTCGACTGTTGTCAATCCATGGCCTGGGGTAGAGAACTTGGCAGCATCGACCATATTGAAACCTCCGATAACACTTCGATCTTAGCTACTTTGGAGGGATTCTCAGCGATCATGTTTGGAAAGTTCACGGATTAAGGGACATTAGGGCAGATTTGGGCCAATTTGTTTTGGGGAGTGCGCGGACGATCTTTCAGCCATTCGCAACTCCGATCGAGCAACCGATCTAAACTCAAAGGCCAGAGGAGCACTGTGCGATCAGCGCTACTAGAAATCAAGGTCAGACCTTCACGGCCACTGGGATCCACTGGCTTAAAGTTGACGCTTAAGACCGCTGCATTGTGTTCGCTAAGAGTGCTAATGAGGCTGCCATCTAAGCGCCATAGATTAATAGTGCTATCGGTGCTGGCAGAAGCTAGGATCTGGCTATCGGGACTAAACGCAACGCCGACTACCGTATTGTGATGAGCATCGAGCGTTCGGAGCAATTTCCAGTTATTGGTGTTCCATAGTTTGACGGTGCCATCATTACTAGCCGTAGCGAGATACTTGCCATCGGGACTAAAGATGGCATAGTTCACTCGCTTATCGTGGCTGCGGAGAGTAGTGATTTCCTGCTGTTTTTCCACAGACCATATTTTCACCGTATTATCTTCACTGGCCGAAGCTAGGAATTTGCCATTGGGACTGAAAGATACATGGGTGACTGATTGCTGGTGACCCGTGAGATCACCAATTTTCTGGCCCGTCGCCGTAGCCCAGAGATAGATATGTCCATCCACACTAGCAGAGGCTACAACTTGGCCCTGGGGATCGAAATTCAAACTGTTGACCTTAGCCGCATGGCCACTAAAGATCGCGGCCTGTTTGTTAGATAATACATCCCATATTTTCACCGTTTGATCGAATCCACCAAAGGCTAGGAATTGCCTGTTGGGACTAAATTTAGCACTGTTAATCCGCCGATAACTACCATTGATAGTGGTGGTAGTACCGGTATCAAGATTTTTTATTTTCACGGTTCGATCAGTACTGGCCGAAGCAATCATTTTACCATCGGCACTAAAGATCGCACTGTTCACCGCTTGTCCATGGCGCAGCGGCACCAGCAGTTCTTTATTGGTGTTCATCTGCCAGAGCCGCACGGTGCCATCGGCGCTGGCACTACTCAGAGTTTTTCCATCGGGACTAAAGATGGCTCGATATACTCGCGATCGATGACCGATCAAGGAGGCGATCGCCGTGCCGTCGCGCCGATCCCAAAGCCTGATGGTATTATCGTTACTGGCAGTGGCAATGGTTTTGCCATCGGGACTGAAGCGCACATCATTAATGCGATCGCGATGGCCTTTGAGGGTGCTTAATTGATTACCCTTGGCCCAGTCCCATAGATGCACTTCGTTATCGGCGCTGGCCGTAGCAATAGTTTTGCCATCGGCGCTGAAATCCAGTCCATAGACCCCATCGCTATGGCCATCTAGGGTTTGGCGAAGTTTACCCGTGGCCACCTCCCAGATTTTGACCGTGCGGTCGTTGCTAGCCGCAGCCAGCCATCGACCATCGGGACTAAAACGTAGTTGATAAATGCTATCGCTATGTCCGATCAACGGGGGTTGATATTGCCGATTTTGCACGGACCAGAGATGAATTTTTCGATCTTCGCCAGCGGCAGCTACTAATTTACCATCGGGACTAAACAACACGCTATTCACCGCCATACTCGCACCGGTCAGGTCGCCCCAGGGTTGACCTTTAGCAGTCCAGAGTTTCACCACTCCCGCACCATCGGCGGAGACCAAGAGCTGGCCATCGGGACTGAAGTGGATGCTATTGACTTTACTGCGATGGCCGCGCAGAATGGCTTGGGTTTTAAAAGTGCGATTATCCCAGAGTCGGATGGTCTGATCAGCTCCTGCTGTGGCGATTAGGGTGCCGTTAGTGCCTGGCTCTTCGGGTTTACGCTCAGTCTTTACGGATTGCCAGCTCAAATCGATAACTGCTCCATCGTGACCGCTCAGCCGCTGGCGCTCTCTAATATTCAGTAAGATAGTCTGTAAATTAAACAACGGGCCATAGATCGGATATTGGGAGAGGGGTCGATCGCCCACAATTTTTTTCAGTTCCCAGCCGGATTGCATGGCAGCGATTAAGGCTTCGATTTGACCGTTGTTTTGAAATTCCCGCAGGGCGTTGAGGCTAGATAATTCTAGGCGAGTGGTCTGACTAGCACTTTCTCTGAGCCATTCGGCACCGCCAGCACCCAGCAGCGATAGGGCCAGGATGGCACTACCCCAGCGGATTTGACTGCGGGTGCGTCGTTCGATTTGTTGGGCGCGTTTCTGGGAAACCTCTAGCTCGGTGGTGGCAGTTTGCAGGGCGATAGTCTGGCTGCTGGAGAGAAATAGCAAGTCTGCTTCGCTCAGGGATCGATCGCCCGCCCAAGCCAATGCGGCCCATAGTTCTCGATCGCGCAATAGATATTGGGGATCCCGACTGACTAACCAATGATTTATTTGATCGGCATAGGGGCGGATTTTATTCAGCTCGCCGATCGCCCAATCTTTGCTAAAAATAGCTCGATAAATTTGGTTATAACAGCGCATCTGTCCATCCTGTTGACGGACGATGCCGGAGAGCTGGAGCTGCTGGTGGGCAGGGCTATCGGCGAAGGTGGTGGAGCCTTGGCGCAGGATTTCGAGATAGAGGCCGAGGACTTTGCCTTGGATCTGGGGGTTACCAAGCAGCCGATCGCGGATGGTTTTAAAGTGGGCCGGTTCGTCTTGGACTTCCCAGTTGGCGATGACTTGTTTCTGGACAATATCGGCCACCGATCGATTCTCCTGCGGAGACGCTTCTCTTTGAGACGCTTCGCGAACGCAAACGGGAGATTGGAGCAGCAGTTTGCAGATTTTCTGGGTGAGGAAGGGCTGACCACCGGTATATTCTAGGATTTCGGCCAGGACTCGATCGGGCTGGGCGACTTGGCCTTGAAGTCCCGGTAGCAATGCGGCTTGAGCGGCGGCTTCTTGGAAGTTGGAAAGGGTGATGGCTTGGCCGATGTTGAAGGGGGTGCGCTGTTTGTCTTGGATTAGTTCGGAGGGGGTGGTGACGCCCAGCAGGCAAAAGGTGAGGCGCTGGTATTCGGGTTGGTGAGCGCGCTGGTTGTAGTAGGAGCGCAGGCTGGCGAAGAAGTCGTCCGTATTGAAGCTGAGGCTTTTGACGCTGTCGATTTCGTCGAGGAAGATCACGATCGGGCGATCGGGCAGCATGACGAGCAATACTTCTTCAATGAATTGGTTGAATTGTTTGACGGGCGAGAGCTGTTGCTGGCTCTGTCGCCATTCTTTGAAGTTGAATTTGAGCCGGAAGCCCCGCACTAGTTCGGCGATGACGCCGTTGTACCATTGGTCGATCGAGACTTGTTCGTTGCCCGGTTTGGTCATTTCCAGGAAGGCGCAGGCGGCTCCGGCTTGGCGCAACCGATCCATGGTGCGCACGCCGAGGCTGGATTTGCCCATTTGGCGAGCGTTGAGGACGTAGCAAAATTCGCCACTGCTCAGGGCTTTATAGAGCTGGTCGTCGCTGCTGCGAATGACGTAGCTGGGGGCGTTGGCAGCGAGGGTGCCACCAACTTTGTAACTATAGGGCATCGCTGCGTTCAATGTTTTCCTCGCTCCAGGAGATTCGCCGCCCCTAAGATGCAGGCCGCAAGGCTATATTTTAGCTTTACTGCCTTTATTACAGCCATGGGCGAAACAATTTCTCCCTGCGGACTGTCGAGATCAGCAGTTATTTTATTATTAAGCAAATGTATAAACTATTTTCTATTTACTTGGTATCTTCATTTATGTTGATCGGTAGTATCGTTACTCCCTCAATCGCCAGCTCCCGCCCCAGCTGTAGCAACACTCTCCGGTCAGTCCAGAATTCTCTGACTGGAATAGTAAGTTTCAAGCAGAGAAAAATAGGCAATATGGGGCAGCCACCTGGCCGCTCTCAAGCTTTGGATATTACTTTCAAGGGTTTTGAAGAATATCCAGCAGAATCTATACGTAAATCGAGCGCCACTCGCGTAATAAATAGCTGTAGCAAAATAGCATCGGTCAGCTTCGGCGTTGATCAAACAGATGCAGGCAGCGTCTATGGTCTCAAAAAAGGAAAAGTCATCCAATTTACTTGCATCGAAGCTGGCAGCTCCCAAAAGCCAAAATGGGGTGAAACCTATTGCCCTTAGCTATGATTCCAATACTGGTTCGCTCAACTAGAACTGGCGCAGAAATCGAATATCACTAGTATACAGACGACGAATGTCGTCAATTTCGTGAAGCACCATGGCCAATCGCTCGGCACCAAAGCCAGCCGCGAAACCGCTGTAGACCTCTGGGTCATAGCCCACCTTCGTTAATACATTGGGGTCCACCATCCCGCAGCCCATGATTTCCAGCCACTTGCCCTGCCATTGCACATCCACCTCCGCCGATGGCTCCGTGAAAGGGAAATAGCTAGCGCGGAAGCGGATCGGCAAATCTTCACCGAAGAGCTGAGCCAAGAATTCCACGATCGTGCCCTTGAGATCCGTAAAAGTCAGGTCTCGATCGACCGCTAACAACTCTAGCTGATGGAACACCGCCGAGTGAGTGGCATCCACCGTATCCCGACGGTAACAGCGGCCCGGAGCCAAAATGCGGATCGGCGGCTCGTTTTCTTCCATGTAATGAATCTGCACCGCCGAAGTATGGGTGCGCAGCAAATTGCCATCGGGCAAGTAGAAAGTATCCTGCATATCCCGCGCCGGGTGGTCTGCGGGGGTGTTCAGGGCCTCGAAGTTGTAGTAATCGGTCTCCATCTCTGGCCCCGTAGCCACCGTATAGCCCATGCCCACAAAAATATCCGTCACCCGATCGATAATGCTATTCAGGGGATGGATCCGCCCGATCGGTAAATAAACTCCCGGCATGGTGACATCGATGGTTTCCGCTGCCAACTGGGCTTGGATCTGGGCCGCCAGGAAAGTTTCTTTTTGGCTATCTAAGCGTCCTTGGATGACATTTTTCACCTCATTAGCCACTGCCCCGATCGCCGGTCTTTCTTCGGCAGAGAGTTTGCCCATGCCGCCTAGAATCTGGGACAGTTGGCCTTTCTTGCCTAAATACTCAACTCGCAGCTTTTCTAAGCTATCTAGATCCTCACAACGATCGATCGCTGCGGTGGCCGCTGCTTGCAGTGCTTGAAGTTGCTGCTGGAAATCACTCATGGTTTGTCTATTGCTCAAAATTGCCCGACCCATATTGTACCTAGATATCAGAGAATGTAGAAAAACTAATCTTCTCCCTATGCGCCTACTGATCGGTAATGACGATGGCATTTTTGCCCAAGGAATCCGTACTCTGGCAAATACCCTGGCCCAAGGCGGGCATGAGGTGATGGTAGTTTGCCCCGATCGAGAGCGATCGGCCACGGGCCACGGACTGACGTTGCACGACCCGATCCGCGCCGAGGAAGTAGGAGCCATCTTCGATCCCATGGTGCGGGCCTGGTCTTGCTCGGGCACGCCTTCGGACTGTGTGAAGCTGGCCCTCGGTGCCCTGCTGCCGGAGCCACCAGATTTTGTGTTGTCGGGGATTAACCACGGCGCTAACTTGGGTACCGACGTCCTTTATTCTGGTACAGTCTCGGCAGCCATGGAGGGAGTAATTGAAGGCATTCCTAGCATGGCCCTGAGCCTGACCAGTTTTACCAGCAGAGAATTTCAACCCGCTGCGGACTTTGCCTTGAAATTAGTGAACCATTTTGCGGCTAAGCCCATGGGCGAACCGCTGTTGTTGAACATCAATATTCCAGCGGTACCCGCCGAGCAGCTGGCCGGAGT
Organism: Synechococcales cyanobacterium OTE_70_metabat_200; assembly: GCA_031375385.1. Taxonomy (GTDB): domain Bacteria; phylum Cyanobacteriota; class Cyanobacteriia; order Cyanobacteriales; family Chamaesiphonaceae; genus JAAFHZ01. The sequence continues at coordinate 19,233 of JANMHS010000045.1, forward strand.
AAAGGTGACTCGGCAGGGTCTCCGCCGCTACTTTGATACTTTCCAGACGCGGGTAGACCCGCGCGGCAAAACTTACTATTGGCTGTCGGGGGAGGTGTTACAAGATTTAGAACAACCGGCTCACCTCAATTTACCCCCAGAGATTGAGACCGATGTGCAGGCCATTAAAGATAACTACATCACGATCGTGCCCCTCCATTTCAATCTGACCTATCCACCAGGCTTTCCAGAACTCCAGCATTTGAACAGCAACCGTCAGCTTTGCTAGATTTTGCTAGATCGCAACAGCACCACTTATGCTAAAATCGTGAGTCTGGCATTTGGTTGTAAAAATATTTACCTAGGATCATGGCAAAGCGTACACAGTTAGTATTGAATCAAGACGTGCGAAAGCTGGGCAAGCTCGGTGACGTAGTGGAAGTAGCTCCCGGCTTCGCCCGCAACTACCTGGTGCCCCAGGGCATCGGCCTACCCGTCACCCCCGGCATTTTGCGGCAAGTGGCCAAGCGCAAAGAAGCAGAACTTCAGCGCCTCGCCGAACTGAAAGCCCAAGCCGAAGTCAGCAAAATAGCGATCGAAAAAGCTGGCGCTCTTTCCATCAGCAAGAAAGTTGGCGAAAACGAAGCAATTTTTGGCACCGTTACCACCGCCGAAATCGCTGCGGCCCTGAAGATTGCAGCCAATGTGGAAGTAGACAAGCGGGACATCACCATCCCCGATGTCAAGCTGATCGGCGAATATAAAGCTCAGATCGAACTACATCCGGAAATCACCGTAGACGTGCCATTCAACGTCGTCGCCGAGTAGTAGCCAAGTTCACCACCATCATTGGACAGCGGTGTCATGTCCGAGGAAAACAACGCCAGACAAGGAACAAAATCGTCGGGTCCCGGCGATTTTTCCGCTTCTGCGCCCCTAAATATGGCCGCAAACCTGCTGCCCCCCCAAAACATCGAAGTAGAAGAAGCGATTTTGGGGGGTATTTTGCTAGACCCCGAAGCTTACGGCCGGGTGGCAGAACTCCTGGTGCCCAAAGCTTTTTATATTCCGGCCCACGGCCACATCTATCAGGCAGCGATCGATCTGCACACCAACGGCAAGCCCACGGACTTGCTGAACGTTTCTAATTGGCTGTCAGACAATCAGCTCCTAGACAAAATCGGCGGCCAGGCCAAGCTGGTGCAACTGGTAGAACGCACAGTCAGCGCCGTGAACGTAGATGCCCTAGCCGTGCTGCTGATGGACAAATTCATGCGGCGAGAGCTGATCCAAGCTGGTAACACCGTGGGCAAACTGGGCTACGATACCAGCCAATCCTTAGAAAACGTCCTAGATCAAGCTGAGCAACAGGTGCTAAATATCACCCAGGTGCGTCCCCAGTCCGGCCTCACGCCGGTCAGCGAAATCGTAATGAAGACCTATGAGGATATTGAGGCCCGCAACCAAGAACTGACTCCACCGGGATTGACCTGCGATTTTGCGGATTTGGATGCCATGACTGGGGGTTTTCAGCGATCGGACTTGATTGTCCTAGCTGGACGTCCGTCCATGGGCAAAACCGCTATAACATTAAACATAGCCTATAATATGAGTATACTTCACAAGTTACCCATTCTAGTCTTTAGCTTAGAAATGTCCAAGGAGCAGTTAGTGCAGCGAATGCTGGCTGGCGAGGCCCGGATCGATAGCAATCGGCTGCGGGCTGGGCGGATCAGTCAGAACGAATGGGAGCAAGTCTATGCCGCGATCGCTAAGATTGCCGACCTCCCCATTTATATAGATGACACTCCCAACATGATGGTGATGCAGATGCGCAGCCAAGCCCGCCGCCTGCAAGCCGAAACCGGCAAACCATTGGGCCTGATCATGCTGGACTATCTACAGCTGATGGAAGGTAGCAGCGACAACCGCGTCCAAGAAATTTCCAAGATCACCCGCAGCCTCAAAGGTCTAGCCCGCGAACTCCACGTCCCGATCATTGCCCTCTCCCAGCTCAGTCGGAGCGTCGAATCCCGCAACAACAAGCGACCAATGATGTCGGATTTACGGGAATGTGTTACTGGCGACACGCCAGTACTGCTAGCTGATGGTCGTCGCGTCCCTATTGTCAAACTGGTTGGCCAAAAGCCAAGAGTACTGGCTATGGATTGCGCTGAAAAGATCGTGGTAGCGAAAAGTGACAAAGTTTGGAGGGTTGGAGTAAAGCCAGTTTTTGCCATCAAGTTGGCTAGTGGCAGAATTTTGAAAGCTACAGCCCAACACCGGATCTATACCGAGCGAGGTTGGCAAGAATTACAGTCAGTAAAAGTCGGCAGTCGAGTAGCGATCGCCAGATTCATCCCTGAGCCGCCAAAGCCCATCAACTGGCAAGAGCAAGAAATTTCTTTGTTGGCCCATCTAATGGGAGACGGTAGCTATCTAAAGGGCCAACCACTCCGATACACTACTGCTTCTGAAGAAAACAGTGAAATTGTCAAGAATGCTGCTCAGTACTTCGGTGTTCAGGTTAATAGACATGAAAGTAAGGGCAACTGGCACCAATTAGTCTTCAGTGGTAATGGCAACCGTTGGGAACCCAAGGGAATTAATTTATGGCTGCGCAATCTGGGAGTTTTTGACCAACGATCTCACGAAAAGCAGATTCCACCGGAAGTCTTCCAATTAAACAATCAGCAAGTTGCTAAGTTTCTTGCTCATCTTTGGGCTACCGATGGAACCTACCATGTCCCTAAGTCTGGAAAAAGCGCTACCAAAATTAGCCTTGCCACTTGTAGTCGTGAGCTAGCTGAAGGCGTAGCGGTACTGCTCCTCAGATTCAACATCGTGGCTAGAATTCATACCACTCAGCAACAAGATTACCGACCTGTTTACAATGTGGATATTTCTGGTAAATCCATGCAGGATAACTTCTTAGAAAAAATTGGTTCCGTAGGTTGCAAAGTAAATGATGCAGAGAAGTTGAAGGTAGCTCTTGCCGGAATCAAGGCAAATCCCAATCGAGACACCTTACCTAAAGAAGTATTTAAAACCATTCGCGATCAGATGCAGGACTGTAATATTACAACCCGTCAAATGTCCAAGCTCCGGGGAACAGCCTATGGCGGTTCTGCTCACTTCAAATTCGCTCCTTCACGAGAAACCGTTTTAGACTATGCCAAACTTCTCAATAGCCAGGACTTAGCTCAAAAAGCTTCTTCGGACTTGTTTTGGGATGAGGTCATTGATGTTGTCCCCGTAGGGGAAGAAGAAGTTTTCGACCTAACAGTTCCCGGCGTAGAGTCTTGGTTGGCCGATGGCATTGTCAGTCATAATTCTGGTTCGATCGAACAGGATGCAGACCTAGTCATCATGCTCTATCGGGATGCCTACTACAACCCAGATACACCCGATCGAGACATCACCGAACTGATCATCACCAAACACCGCAATGGACCCACCGGAGTAGTCAAATTAGTCTTCGATCCGGCCCTCACCAAATTCAAGAATTTGGCACAACCCGGTAGGGGGTAGGATCTATGCTAAGGTAACCGCATTGCAGCACTTTCAGAAAACCCATGAGATGTCCTAAATGCAAAGATCCACTGGCCCCGCAGCAACTATTTGACTCCCTGAATAGCCAAGCATGCGCGACCTGCCTCGGTCAATGGGTAGATGGTGACGATTACCAAGAGTGGCGGCAGCAACAGACCCGCGCCAACGTCGATCCAGCCAAGGTGCTCAAAGCCAACTTGGGAGTCTACCAAGTCCCCGCAGAGCTAGATACCAAAACCGGACTCTGTCCTCAGTGCCAGCGGATCCTCTCCCGGACTCGCGTCCCGACCAAACCATTTTTCTACTTAGAACAGTGTCTTTCCTGCAACGGTATCTGGTTCGATCGAGATGAAGCTGCTGTGCTGCGGCAACTCAAACTCCACGATCGAATCGAAATGCTCAGTGCTCCCAGTTGGCAGAGCCAAGTCCGAGCCGCCCAGATGCTGATCAGCGAACAGGAAGCCGTCATCGAAAAACTCGGCATCGACATTGCCCAACAAGTCTTCGAACTAGCCGAAACTCTCCAAGATCAGCCCCATGGAGACTTCGCCGCTGCCTATTTGGTCAGGCGCTTCGAGCGCGATACACAAGCCACCTAGGGTAAAAAAATATTGCATGTATTTCAATCCGAAGTATGTGGAATATCTAGTCGCACCGTTGTTAGCTATCCTTAAATTAATATTGCCAAGGAAAAATTATGCAAGTAAGTATCCAACCGTTGCTCAGTGACTCTCGCTTGGATGCGACCCAGAGCAGCAGCCAACGCCAGGTTTCCGTGTCGATCTCGGCGATCGCCGACTTGGCTGGAGTGGCAGGCAACCAACAATTGCCAATCAACCTGGGCCTAATTCTGGATTGCAGCGGCTCCATGAAAGGATTGCCCCTAGAAACAGTCAAAAAAGCCGCCCAACAACTAATTTCCCAACTGCGCCCCCAAGACCGCATCTCCGTAGTCACCTTCGACCACCAGGCCAATACCCTCATTCCCAATCAGCAAGTAGGTGAATCAGCTAATGCGCTCGTAGCGAAGCTTGATCGGCTTCAGGCCGGAGGTGGTACTTCGATCGATGAAGGCATCAAAATGGGCCTGCGCGAAATTATTTCCGCATCCACCAACAGCACTTCCCACGCCTTCGTGCTCACCGATGGTGAAAACGAGCATGGCGACAACGATCGCTGCATCAAGCTAGCTGGGTTTTCTACGGAAAACAAAGTCACTCTCCACACCCTAGGCTTTGGCGAACACTGGAACCAAAATATCCTAGAAAAAATTGCCGATGTGGGAGCAGGTACCTTGGCTTACATCGAACGACCCGAAAACGCCATCTCGGAATTTTCTCGGATCTTTAGCCGGATTCAGTCCGTAGGACTCACCAATGCCTATTTGCAAATATCCCTCACGCCCAAAGTGCGGCTGGCCGAATTGAAGCCGATCGCCCAAGTTTTTCCAGACACGATCGAGTTACCAGTCCAAACCGAAGGAGACAAGTACTTAGTGCGCCTTGGCGACCTCATGACTAATGTTTCTCGCGTAGTGTTGATGAATATCTATGCCGGTCGCTTTGACCTCGGTAATGCCCCCCTCATGGAACTGCGGGTAGCCTACGACAATCCTGCCGCCGGACAAGTCAGCCAATGGTCGGCCCCGATCGCTCTGAATGCCGAAGCTGTCAATAACTGGCAACCCAGCATCGAACCCACCGTCCAACAACATGCCTTAGCCTTGGCCAAATACCGCCAGACCCAGATGGCCGAACAGAGACTCCAGCAAGGCGATCGCTCGGGCGCAGCCACCATGCTGCAAACTGCTGCCAAAACCGCCCTACAAATGGGTGACACCGGCGCAGCCACCGTGCTGCAATCCAGTGCCACCCAGCTAGAATCCGGCCAGGAACTGTCCGAAGGCGATCGGAAAATGACCAGGATTGTCTCCAAAACCATCCTGCAATAGCATCTAGTCTAGCTCGACCCCCAGAGACTTCTGTAATTAATAACTGCAACACTTTGCCATTAATCCTTTATAATTGTTAAGATTACCTGAAGAAAAATATCTAGGGAAACATAGCCATCATGGGTCGTCTTGGGGTTTTGCTATTAAATTTGGGTGGGCCGGAGCAACTCTCCGACGTGCGACCTTTCCTGTTCAATCTCTTTTCTGACCCAGAGATTATCCGGATTCCAATTCCGGCACTCCAAAAACCCCTAGCTTGGCTGATTTCCAGCAGCCGTTTCCGGAAATCCCAAGCCAACTACGAAAAAATTGGTGGTGGCTCTCCCCTGCGCCGAATCACCGAAGAACAGGCGATCGCCATCGAGCAAGAACTCCAAGGGCGAGGCACCGATGCCCGCGTATACATTGGGATGCGCTACTGGAACCCCTTTACCAAAGAAGCCCTCGAAGCCATTCGTCGGGATGGCATTGAAGATCTGGTAATTCTGCCGCTCTACCCCCAGTTTTCGATCAGCACCAGTGGCTCCAGCTTCCGGTTAATCGATCGGATTTGGCAAGAGAATCCCAGCCTGAAACCCCTAAAATACACTGTAGTGCCATCCTGGTACGAGAAACCGGGCTACCTCCAAGCCATGGCCGACCTAGTCGCCCAAGAAATTGATAAATGTCCCGACCCCAATGATGCCCGCGTGTTCTTTAGTGCGCATGGCGTACCGGTCAGCTATGTCACCGAAGGTGGCGATCCCTATCAACAAGAGATCGAAAACTGCGCTGCCGCGATCATGGACAAGCTCGATCGACCCAATCAATACACCTTAGCTTATCAAAGCAAGGTTGGCCCCGTAGAATGGCTTCAGCCATACACCGAAGATGCGATCGTGGAGTTGGCCCAACAGGGCATCAAGGATCTGGTAGTAGTACCGATTAGCTTTGTTTCCGAGCATATCGAAACCCTGGAAGAAATCGATATCGAATACCGGGAGCTGGCTGAAGAAGCGGGGATTCATACTTTCAACCGCGTACCAGCGCTGGATACTAATCCTACCTTTATTACAGCCATGGCTGATCTAGTGCTAGAAGCGGCGGCGAAACCGGCATTGGCTCTCTCTGATGTGCCCCAAATGCTACGCAAAACTAAGATGTATCCCCAAGAAAAATGGGAATGGGGTCTGACCACAGCTGCAGAGGTTTGGAATGGGCGGATGGCGATGCTGGGCTTCTTGCTACTGGCGATCGAAATTGTCTCCGGGCGAGGCCCGCTACATCTAGCTGGTTTACTCTAGGTTCTAGACTAGCAATGGTTCCACGCAAAAAGCCCGAGGTGCTAATCCCTTCGGGCTTTTTGGCGATCTTAGGTAAAACTATTTACCCAAACCCTGAATTTGGCGTAGAGCGGCAGAAAAAATATTGAATCCTGCCCAGCCAGCAGCAGCCAGCAAAGGAGCAAGAACGATCAAAATTCGGAAGTCGAAATCCATAGTTGGTTTTCCTAACAATAGTAAATAAAATATTTGAGTATCAGTTGACACATGCTATGAGATTAATCGTAGCACGATCCCGGTCCTGGGCGGTACAGAAAAAGGTGGAGGGTTTCGGCCATCAATTTATCACTAGTGTCTTAGGATCGATGGTCATCGACAGACCGCTTTGTCATCTAGTAACATGGCAATCGCAGAAACAATTTCCTAGAAGAACAACGTCATCTATCGAAACTCTGCGCAAACCACTTTGCCAAATCATCATGAACTTTTCCTCTCGTTCTGCGCGGACAGCCTTTGGGTATATCCTTCCAATCGCTTTCTTGGCTACTAGTACTCTAAGTATTGCCCCGATCGGCCATACCCAACCCAGCAGGCCGCCTCAATCCGGTCAATCTCAGCCTGCGCCTACGGCAGCACCTAGGAACCAGCCACCAACACAAGTTGGTAGTTGGCAGAAGTTCCGTTTTCCCGAAGGTCGCTTCACAGTTGCCTTGCCCCAAAAACCGATCGAAAGCAGTGAAAAAGACTCTGATGGCGACGTTTCCTACATCTACAAGGTGGAACGAGATGAGGATTTCTATGTAATTAGCCACATCGATATTGCCACTCTCCAGCAGCTCCCTCCCAACGGAGTGCGAGAAATTCTCCAGAAAATGCCTGTGGATCTGGTGAAATCGATCAATGGCAAATTGGTCGGCAACAGAAAAATCACTCTCCGCAAAAACCCTGGTCAAGAATTCGATTTTCTGATGCCGGTCAGTGGCAAAGAAACGCCAGGCAAAGGCCGCATCTATGTGATCGGTACTCGCGTCTATACCCTGATCTCCGTCGGTAATCCCAAGGATCTAACTCGTTTCGTTAATTCTTTCAACCTACTCTAGTCCCTAAGCTCAGTCTAGTTTTTGATCGAAACTTGCTCATCCCCGTAGTTACAACTCTGGGACGAGCAAGTTTTTGAGGAGTACCTGCGATCCAGAAAAGTTAAGGAATGTTTCATTTTTTAGCTTCAGAGCTGCTGTATGGCCCACCAGAAAGGAAAGTGGTGTTACGATGACCCACTGTAAGATATTTTTATACAGAGAAAAGCCGTGGTATTAAAAATTGCTGTTGTGGGTGGTGGCCCGGCTGGCTCATGTGCCGCAGAAACACTGGCACAGGCTGGTATTGAGACCTATTTGATCGAACGGAAACTAGATAACGCCAAGCCCTGCGGCGGGGCCATTCCTCTCTGCATGGTGGAAGAGTTCCAGCTGCCGCCAGAGATTATCGATCGGAAAGTGCGCAAGATGAAAATGATTTCTCCTTCCAATGTAGAAGTCAACATCGGCCAGACCCTGAAAGATGACGAATACATTGGCATGTGTCGGCGGGAAGTGATGGATAGCTTCTTGCGGGAACGCGCTGCTAAATGCGGAGCCAAGCTGATCAATGGCACCGTGCACAAAATTGAGATTCCTGGCAACGACAAGGACCCCTACGTACTGCACTATGCAGATCACAGTTCTGGGGCAGTTACTGGTAACGCCCAGACCCTGAAGGTCGATATGATCGTCGGGGCCGATGGAGCAAATTCACGGGTGGCCAAGGCGATCGATGCCGGTGACTATAAGTATGCGATCGCTTTTCAAGAAAGAATCAGGTTGCCCGAGGACAAGCTGGCCTACTACGAAGAGCTGGCAGAAATGTATGTGGGTGACGATGTTTCCCCAGATTTCTATGCTTGGGTATTCCCCAAGTATGATCACGTAGCCGTCGGTACCGGCACCATGAGTCCCAATAAGGACAGTATTAAGCGTCTGCAAGCAGGCATTCGGGCCAGAGCAGCCCATCGTTTGGAAGGTGGCAAAATCATCAAGGTGGAAGCACATCCCATCCCTGAACATCCTCGCCCCCGCCGGGTAGTCGGTCGGGTCGCCTTAGTTGGTGATGCCGCCGGTTATGTGACCAAGTCTTCCGGCGAAGGGATTTATTTCGCAGCTAAGTCCGGGCGGATGTGTGCGGAGGCGATCGTAGAGCTGGCGGAGAATGGCACGAGGATTCCGACGGAGCAGGAGATTAAGAACACCTATATCAAGCGTTGGGACAAGGCTTACGGCCTGACCTATCGGGTGCTGGATATTCTGCAAAAGGTTTTCTATCGCTCTGATGCGGCCCGTGAAGCCTTTGTGGAAATGTGCGATGACATCGATGTTCAGAAGCTGACTTTTGATAGCTATCTGTACAAGACTGTGGTACCAGCCAATCCGCTGATCCAAATGAAGATCACGGCTAAGACGATCGGTAGTTTACTGCGTGGTAACGCCTTAGCTCCGTAGGAAATCTCTGGTATAGTATAGTGGAAGCCATTGGTGGGGGAATGCAATACGTCCTTAAACCAGTGGCTTCTTGATTTAGAGAGATCTATGGCATACAACAATTTTACGCTGGAGAAGGTACGCGACCAGTTTCAGATCGAGCTGGTAGAAAGTGCTTTTTGTGCGGATCTGCCATTGGCTGTACCCAGTAAATTTTTAGAGGAGATCTTACGGGAGTGGTTGCCTTTAGCTCAAAGGGCACGATCGGAAAAAGCCAAATCGGAGCTATTGGTTAGTCCTGTGTTGACAGAGGTGCGTAAGCAGCTAAATGGCAGTATTGAATTATTTTCTGGCACAGATTTTACAGTCGATCGAAAGCAAGGCCTGAATGGCTTCTGCGATTTCTTGATCAGTCGCTCTACAGCTCAGTTCACGATCGAGGCCCCGGTAGTAGTTCTGGTGGAGGCAAAGAAGGGAGATCTTGGTCTGGGCTGGGGTCAATGCATTGCGGAGATGGTTGCAGCCCAGCGATTTAACTTAGCTCACCGCCAAACAATTCCGGCGGTCTATGGAGCAGTCACTAGTGGTACTCTCTGGCAGTTTTTGCAATTAAGGGAACAGGTAGCCACGATCGATGTAACCGAGTATCCTTTGCTACCAGTCGATCGGATCTTGGGGATTTTAACATGGATGGTCAAGAGTTAGGATAAGGAGGAAATAGCAATGGCGTACAGCGATTTTAGGGATTTTGCGATCGGCATTTGAAGGGATTGAGCTATGCGGTTAATCAGAATCTTTAGCTGATTGATCGATAAATTTCTTCCAGCTGGCGATCGCCTAACAGGGGATTATGAGAATTTTGGCGGGCCCGTTGCACAAAACTGGCCATTAATTTCATGGCAGAGGGCTTGCCCACATAGACCCAATGCCATGGCTCGGCTTTAGGCCCAAGGTCACCAGAGTTTTCTCCGTAGGGCAGCATAAAGCCATAGGAGCTGGCCCGACGGCGCAGCCAAGCAAAGGCTTTGGTTTCGCGGAAACTGGGTTTCAAGGAATTGATATCGATCGCCAGGCCAGTATGATGTTGGCTGTGGCCAGGAGGGGCAGAATATTCGGCAGCGGGCAGTCCACCACCCTTACCATCAAAGATTTGGACTTGGGTTTGGAGGCTGCGGAAGCCAGAGACTACCCGTAATTCAATGCTCTCGGCAGCAGCAGCGGTGCGCATTCGATCGAAAGCCCGTGCCGCATCGATTTGGAGCTGTTGGCCTTGGTAGGAAACCAGTTGAGCGCCGAGGGCTTCTGGATAAATTTCTACATAGCCTGCGGCCTTGGCGATCGAATTGTAGCGACGGGCGATCGGACTAATAGATCGAGACAAGCTAATGTCAACGGCAGCTTTGTTTTGTGGGGCTTCACCTTTGGGAATCTCGACTGTTTTGTTAGCCCCAGAATTTGGGGCTAATTTCTGAAGTGCAGCAATTGAGCTGCGGGTGGCCGCAAGCTTTGGCACATCCACAGCACTTATGGGCGCAGAGACAATATTGCTAGCTCCTGAAGATTGCGGTGCCAGGGAGCGATTATTACTAGGTACGTAGAGTGTCGCTTGCTCAATTGTTGACTCTGGTGGCAGTTCTGGCAAAAATTGAGCGATTTGCTCGGGGAAAGGCGTATTTTGGGAAATAGCCAGCGGAACGGGGGTGGCAATATTACTCGACGGCCAACCAGCGAAGATGCCGATCCCAATGGCGACCATTAAGCCAAGGGCTAAATATTTAGAAAATTTGGTGGCTAGCAAAGAACGGTTCCGAGGGAAGACTTCCTTGCTAGAGTTCCCACTACAAAGCGATCGATCTACAGGGATCGCGATGGGCTTTAGCCCAGGCTAGGGCCAGCGGCAATGATAGCATCGGCTTCAATTTCGATCAGCATCTGGGGGTCGATCAGACGACTGACTTCCACCATGGTAGTGGCGGGACGGATTTCGCCAAAAAATTCGCCATGGGCTTTGCCGGCTTGCTCCCAGTCGGCGATGTTGGTCATGTACATGCGGGTACGTACTACGTCTTTCAGGCTGGCTCCGGTTTTGGCTAAGGCGGCTTCGATCGTCATCAGGGCTTGGCGGGTCTGGTCGTAAACGTTGTCGGCCAGTTGGCCCTCGGCATCGGTGCCGGTGGTGCCGGAGATGGCAATGTGGTTGCCGATTTTCACGGCACGGGAGTAGCCGATGATTGGTTCCCATTTGGAACCGGTGGCGATATTTTCTCTGGTCATAGTGCTGTTGCGTTCACGAAGTGTCTGTGGAAACAGAATCGAGTTCAGGGATATTATCGGCGATCAGGGAGCACACATCCTAGGGGATCGGGAGTCCCTAAGAACAATCCTGAGGACTTTTTTCTACGGCAGAATAAAAATTGACACGAAAAATAGGGGAGCAAAGCGATCGCTTTACTCCCCCCTATTGGTTTCTATGATTGTTGACAGTAGCTTACTGGTATTAATGCTTTAGGGATGGAAGCAGTGTGGCGAGGGAGGCGACTGAGATGTTGAAGCAAACAGGACGTCTAAGGGTAAAATTTGAAGATGACTGATAAGCCCTTTGATCAATTCAATAAAAGTTTGTTTAGGACGTTGCTTTCGCCGGTTGGTAGAGTTCTTCCTAATTTTGCGGTGCCGGGTGAAGAACGGGCTGTAGATGTGTATTTTGTTCCTGATACGGGGGCTACCGCAGATGAGGAAGAGCTGGGTTATTTGGCTGAAATATCTCAGCGACCTGCTTTGTTAGAGCCTTTTCGAGGGGCTTTGCTCGATCGGGATGTTCACAGTTGTATGTTGAAGCTTTTTCTGGTTTTTGCTGATTTACAGCGAGAACGTCCGACAGTGGAGGTTTCTGACAGTCCTCATTTATGGATTTTGGCGGCGGAGGTGTCGGATCGGTTGTTAAATGATTTTGTGGAGTCGCCTAGCACGGCACTGATGGAGGGTATTTATCCACTGCGCACCGGCTTGCACACTACCATTATAGCGATTGAGGAGTTACCGGCAGTACCAGAAACCTTGTGGTTGCGATTAATGGGGAAAGGTCGAACTCAGGACGACGCGATCGCTGATTTGCTCATGTTGCCTGAATCTGATCCAAGGCGAAGCATCGGTCTTGACCTAATGGTGGCTTGGCGTATTAATATGGAGATAATGGATCAAGTTGAGCTAGAAGAAAGGAGAATTCTGATGGCACTTTCACAGGCGTATGTTGAGTGGGAAAAGCAAACTGAGGCTCGTGGTGAGGCTCGCGGGGAGACTCGCGGCAAAGCTCAGGGATTAGAGCAAGGTTTGGAGCAGGAGCGTAGAGAGGTGATTGAAAGTCTTCTTTTGGCGCGTTTCGGGCAAATTGATGGTGAGTTGGCGGCAGTAGTGCCCAAACTAATGGCGATGGAAAGTAAGGATTATACGAAGATCCTTTTGAATGCTACTAAATCGGAGCTATTGGCGCTGGGGCAAGATTAATAATGTTAAGTAGCCGTGGCTAGTTAAATGTAACACCAAGTGGGCTGAAACCGTTTTCCAGGAAGGTTTGTATCCGTTGCGGAAAGGATTAGGTACGACTATTGTGGCAATTAATGAGTTGCTGGTAGTACCTGAGACGTTGCGGTTGTTGGGGAAGGGGCGTACCCAGGAAATGGCGTTCGCGGAGCGTTCCGGTACGGAAATCGCGGACCTGTTGATGATGCCAGAATCTGATCCGAAGCGTGGACCAGCGTTGGACTTATTAGTGTCCTGGCGTATTAATATGGAAGTAACTGAACAAGTTGAATTAGAGGAAAGGAGAATTATTATGGCACTTTCACAGGTTTACGTTGAGTGGGAAAGGCAAACCGAGGCCCGGGGGGAGGCGCGTGGTGAAGCTCGCGGGGAGGATCGAGGAATAGAGCAAGAAAAGCGATCGGCGATCGAAGGTTTGTTGTTAGCTCGGTTTGGCGAGATTGATAGTGAGTTGGCGGGGGTGATTCCTAAGCTGACGGGGTTGAAAAGTCGTGAATACACTAGGATGCTACTAGATATGTCTCGATCGGAGCTTTTGGATTTATCGTAAGTTTTTCCGTTAAGTTCAGCCTCGGTAAGATTGGAGCCGGAGGGAAGGCAAAGTCCTCGATCGAATAGGTCTGCTGTCTGCTGCTACATCACCACCAATAGTTTCGTATTTTCGGAAGATGGGTTGGAGGTACATGGGTTTCGATGTTTTGGCTGGCAAGGGTGGTGCGGATGGTTTCTCTGTCGCAGCCAAATTTATTGGGGGTCGATCGCAGTAGTTAGATTTGGGCGGTTTGTTGGGATTTGATGTAGTATTCGCTGATGGGAATTAAAGCTATTGAGGTGACAACGCTGATGATTGCACCCCATTCTTGGAGGGTGAAGATCAAGGTGGCGGTGAGGATGGTGAGGAGGGGATATAGGAGGGCGATGGTGCTGTGGGCTAGGCCGGTTTGTTGGAGGCGTTGGTAGATGTGGCTGCGGTGGGCCTGGAAGATGTTTTCTTTGTTGAGGAGGCGGCGGGTGATGGTGTAGATAGCATCGAAGAGGAGGGGGGTGGTGATACTGAGGGCTGTCCAGCTATAGCTGGGGGTGAGGTGGGCTTGGAGGAGGCTGAGGGCAATGATTGCGCCGAGGAATGTGCTACCGGCATCGCCCATGAAGATTTTGGCGGGTGACCAGTTGTAATATAAAAAGCCGAGGATGGCGGTGACTAATAGCCAGAGAATGGGTTGTTGGGTGTAGATAGCCAGGAAGGCGAGTTGGATGGCGGTGGTGCTGGCTACAAGGCCATCGAGTCCATCTAGGAAATTATAGAAGTTGATGATAGCGGTGAAGCCAATGATGGTGAGGAGGATGGCAATGGGGTGACTGAGAGTGCCGAGGGGGGTGAGCCAGGGTTGGGGGAAAGGTTGGAGGGTAAGGGTTGCGGTGGTGGCGGTGAGGAGTTGGACGGGGTAACGGATTTTAGCGGAGAGGTTGTAGCGATCATCGGCAATGCCTACGATTACGAGGGGGGTGAGGATGAGCCACCACCAGGTGATGTTGGTGGGGTTTTGGTAGTTGGAGATGAGGCTGGTGAGAGCGAAGGCGATGATAAAGCCGAGTCCGCCGCCGCGTGGGGTTGGTTGGGTGTGGGATGAGCGATCGTTGGGGATATCTTGAAGGATGTGGCTGAATTTGTCTTTGATGAGTTTAACGGTGACGAGGCTAATAATGAGGGAGAGTAGGGGATAGATGAAGCTAGTCATTTTTGCGGATGTGGAGGAAAGTCAATTAAATAGGAATACAAAATAGGGGGAGCAAAACGATTGTTTTGCTCCCCCTATTTTGTATTTCACAAGCTTTCTCAGGAAAAAGTTGGTCTAAAATTTATTCGAGATCGATCTAGATAACGTGAGTATCTCCTTGCGGAGAGGCTATGCTAACGGAATAAGCTATGGAGCTGTAACCTACTTGTAGCTTTGTATTCGGTCAACTTCGCCCCCCAATTCTGGCTAACGTGTATACACAAGTCCAGCTAGACTGGGTTTGAGGACTTAAACAAACTAGAGAACCATGAACAATTCCATCCTAATGCACCCCGAACAAGTCGGAAAAAAGCCTTTGGAGATCCCAGGCTGGTAAAAAGGGGGCGGCATTGTACGAGTCCATGAAAAAGCATCAGACAATAGTCATCTGGCAAATTAGCCGCAATCGGTCTGAGCAAATGGCTTGCTATCGTTACTTGGAGAAAGGCATTGGCTCCAGCAATTACAAATTCAAAACGACTTTCCGCCGTCCTAGCCAATCAGCCATCAAAGAAGCAGGTAGATCATGGCGTTGATTTGTACCACTTCGCGGTCGAGTCTAGTCCTTGTTCTACGGTGTATGGTGGCTGCCAGTTGAGGATAGTGGTGATTTTTTCGGTGCTGACGGTGAGGGAGCCGAGGAGTCTTTCGACTGCTGAGGATTTGCCAGTGAGTTTACCGAGGAATTGGAGTAAGGCTGGGGGGATGGGGAGGAGAATTGACCGGGTGTTGAGGGAGTGGGCGAGATAGCGAATTAGGTCGGAGGTGGAGATGTTTTTGCCGTCGCTGAGGAGGAAGGTTTGGTTTTTGGCGTTGGGGTGATGGAGACAGGTAATGATCGCATCGATGAGGTTTTCGATGTAGATGAGGCTGCGCTGGTTATTGATGGAACCGAGGGGGAGGGGGAGATTGGAATTGAAGAGTTTGATGAGGCGTTCCATGTTGCCGGGGTTGCCAGGGCCGTAGACTAGGGTGGGACGAACGATCGTCCATTGCATGGGGGTGTTTTGGCAGAGTTCGATCAGGGCGGTTTCGGCGGCTAGCTTGCTTTTGCCGTAGGGGGTGTCGGGCTCGCAGGGGGAGGTTTCGGTGAGGGTGTCGTTGCTGAGGGTGGTCATCGCTCCGATGGAGCTAATGAAGATGAAGTGATTGACTCCGGCTTGGATAGCGGCTTGGGCAAGATTGATGGTGGCTTGGGTGTTGATTTTGAAGAATTCGGCGGTGGGGTCGAGGGCGGTGTCTTGGAGGATGTGGGCTCTGGCGGCGAGGTGGATGATAGCATCGACACCTATGAGAGTTTGCTGCCAGTCGGGGTATGTGTCAAGGGAGGGGGTCTGGATTTGTTGGAGTTGGGGGGAGGAGAGAGTGGAATCAGTGTGGCGGCTGATGCCAATGATGGTGTGGTTTTGGGCAATGAGGGCTGGGGTGAGGTGACGACCAATGAAGCCTGTGTGTCCGGTGATGAAAATATTCATGGGATTGACCTTTCCGGAAGAGTCAGAGAGGGTTGATTGTTGATTGTTGATTGGCTCAGTAATTCACCTCAAAGTTTACAGGAGAAACGTTTTAAGGTACACTCTTCAAAATATCCTGCCTAGGATCCACTCTAATCAGCTCACTTAATGGAAGCAACTTTTTTAAATAGGAAATCTGTTTTATTAATATCTCCTGAATTCTTTGGATATGAAACAGCAGTAAGAGATAAACTTATTGAAATGGGTGCCAATGTCACTTTGTTTGATGACAGACCAAATAATGGGTTGATAGCAAAAAGTTTGATCCGAATCAACAAAAAGTTATTTGAAACCAAAATTCTGGAATACTACGCTAAAATTTCCGAAGACATTTCCGACAAAGAGTTTGATATAATATTCCTATTGAATCCGGAAGCCTTGCCCGTCTCTTTCCTGGAGATGTGCAAATCTCGCTGGAACGATGCTTTGTATGTGATGTACATGTGGGATTCGATCAAAAATCGCAAGCACACTTTAGAATTCATCCCATTCTGCGACCGAGTATTTACGTTTGATCGAGATGACGCAGAATTACCTGACTTTCACTTCAGGTCATTATTCTACTTGGATCTATACTCATCGATTCGTCAAAGCTCGCAACCGATCGAATACGATCTGTGTTTTATGGCTACGATTCATTCTGACCGATATGCAATTGCAAAAGCGATAAAGGATTGGTGCTGTCAAAATGAGTTGCAGTCTTTTTTCCACTTATTTATGCATGATCGAGTTCTTTATTATTTCAATAAATTAAAAGACAAAGGCATTACGGCACAGTTATCCGAGGTTTCATTTACCAAGATGACTGCATCTGAAATAGTCAAGGTTTTCGCAGCTTCCAAGGTAGTACTGGACATTCAACATCCTAAACAGACTGGATTGACGATGCGGACATTAGAGACATTGGGATCTGGCAAGAAGTTAATCACAACAAATGACAAAATCAAAGAGTATGATTTTTACAACCCAGAGAATGTAGTCGTGATTGATCGGGCTAATCCAACTGCAGCTCTCAACTTGGATTTTTTCTCGGATAAATCTTTACAGGTACCAGAAAAAACTCTTGCGGGTTATTCGATCGGTGGTTGGCTCGCAGATATACTCAGAAGTTAGGGTTTCGATAGTAGAGTGTGTTGGCTTAACGTAACACAAATTGGGCAATTATAAGTTTCTTTGCTTTAGCTCCTGTGCTGCCATCTTTGATTTATCTTCATAGATGCCTTGAGCTGCAGCCCAATCGACAAATTTTTCTAGCCCTACAGGTAGGGGTGTTGGTTTCCACGCTGGGAATATTCGCTGTAAGGCTTGTAAGTCTGCCCAGTTGTGGCGAATATCGCCGACGCGGGAGTCGCCAGTGATGTAAATTTCACTATCACTTTTCCATAGAGTTTTTAGTTGGTGGGCGAGATCGATTACTTTGGTTGCGACACCGCTGCCAACGTTTAGAACTAGGGTGTCACAATCGGTGGAGAGGGCGAGGGCGCAAGCTTGGGCTACGTCATCGACTAGGATAAAGTCTCTGGTTTCTTCGCCATCTTCATAGATGTTGATGGGGAGATTTTGGCGCATCTGATTGCTGAAGATGGAAATAATTCCGGTGTAGGGATTGCGGAGGGACTGTCCAGGGCCAAAGACATTCTGGAACCTGAGTGCTACTGTGGAAATACCCAAGGCTTTGCCCATTGTCAGGGACATTTGTTCTTGGGCGAGTTTTGTACAGGCATAGAGTGAGGCTGGCTGGGGGATGCTGTCTTCGGGTGTGGCAATCGGCTCTACTGTTGTAGCATGACATTTGGGGCAGATGGGCGACCATTCGTGTCTATCTAGTTGAATTTTGGTGCGGGGTTTGGGGACTACGTTGCCACAGTTGGCACTGCAACGATAGGTGCCTTCGCCATAAATGGAGCGGGAAGAGGCGACGAGGACTTTTTTAACTTGATGGGTTTCGTTGGCGAGAATATCCCACATCAAGCCTGTACCGCCAATATTTTCATCAGTATAGCGGGCGATTTGGTACATTGATTGTCCGGTACCTGTTTGGGCAGCGAAATGGACGATCGAATCAACGCCTTTTATAGCTTGAAGCCAAGCAGATCGATCGCAGACGTTACCGATGATTAATTTGACTTTAGAGTCTAATGAGTACCGCTGAGAATCGGAAATTGCACCATGAACCTGCTGATCTAGATTATCTAACCAGATGACTTGATGATGGCGATCTCGCAGTAAAGTGGTGAGATAACGACCGACAAAACCTGCACCACCAGTAATAAGTATCTTCATAAAATATTTTTAGTTGTCCATTTTGAAACTTTCTCTAGGACAAACCTCCCTTCATCTAAAATTCAAAAAGTAAGTTAGCACAGGTAGGTAATGAAACAAAAGAATGCTTAATATTGAGAATGACGGCTTGTAAATATTGATTTACTCATTGCTTTACACATGTGATTTCGATAGCATCTCCCAATTTCAAAAGGTCAAACACCTTGGCAACATAGTGACTCAGCATCATTGGCAACACAAACAATGCATTGTCAATCGTCCCCATCGTCATCCTACCTGATTTACTATTCATAATTAACAATAAACTACCGAAAATACCGCCAAAATTAGAATTGTACCTAATTCTTTCTATCTTGAATCCATGCTTCTCTAGCATCTCGGACAAGGTTTTAGTTGAATAGTTGAAAGTATGAACTGGAGGACAAAGATACCACCAATAGTCTTTGAATAACTTAGCTGTTAAGCTATCAATATTCGGAACACCAATTAACAGCTTACCACCTGGCTTAAGAATTCGGTTGACCTCTTGTAGCGTTTCGTTGGGGTTATAAATATGTTCTAAAGAATGATTAGCTCGAACATAATCAAAATTCAC
Source organism: Synechococcales cyanobacterium OTE_70_metabat_200 (assembly GCA_031375385.1). GTDB lineage: Bacteria > Cyanobacteriota > Cyanobacteriia > Cyanobacteriales > Chamaesiphonaceae > JAAFHZ01. The sequence continues at coordinate 38,200 of JANMHS010000045.1, forward strand.
AGATGGATAAGAGGCATCTAAAAGTGTACCATTGAAAATATCCAAGTCCTCTTCCTTTCTCCCAATTTTAGCAGCATCCTCACTTACTTCTACCCCATACGTTTCCCATCCATTTTCCTTTGCCTTAGACAGAAAACGTCCACTACCGCAGCCAAGATCGAGAACTTTGCAAGGTGTAGTAAACTTAGGGTCTTTCGTTCCTCTTGCAGGGAACAATATTAAGATTAAAAGGTTCTTAATTTTGCTAAAGATGGAATTTGAGTCAAAGTTTTGATATGAGTAGTAACTGTCAGGGTATAGATTAGCTAAAATCGAATCGTCTGGCATAGGATTCAGGAATACCAAGCTACATGTTTTGCATTGTGCAACATCATATATTCCCTTAATTCCGTAATGGCGATCAGATGTGTGATATAAATTCTCTAGCTCCGAGGAATTACATAGTGGACAGTTATTGAGTTTTTGCCACCCTAAAGTCATTTGATTAGTCTCCGGTATTTTTTAGAAAGGTAGAGTATTTATAATATGGTTCGGTTAGACCAAAATCACCATGTTCACTTAACGAGAAACGGCGGTATCTAGGCTGTCAACAAAGATAATGAGGAGTTTACCCGAACCATATTGAGAGTATTGGGGTTAAATGATTTCGGAAATTAAAATCTCAAGACACATCGCGTCACTCGATCAATATCAGTTGTTTATTATCTCCCCAAGAAGAACAATAATGCCCTAGTCAATCACTTCAATATTCGTTGATTCTAGTCTTTTTCTAATCATATCTCCTTTGCCAATTATTGCCATTGCAGGAACTCCTTTCCGGTGATCGAAAATAGATTTCTCTGTGGATTTGATACCTTCATCCATACCATGTACAGCATGAATATCAGCTAACCTTTCAAACTCACCTACCTCAGTTATTGCAGTCAACTTATTACCTGAAGTAATGGTGTAAAACTGATCGTATCCATATTCAGATAACTGATCCCAAATTTGTGTAGCACTATAGCCAAAAGAACTGTACGTAGCATTATTAATCTCGATTAGCATTGGTGGTGCCATTGGAGACTGAAATAGATTTGGAGATCCCTTTAAAACAGCCAATTCCGATCCTTCAACATCTATCTTAATAAAATCTATTTTTTCTATCCCTCGCTGTGACATATACAGATCCAATGTTATCAACGGAACTTCAAATGTCGTGTAGTCAGTTTCGCCTAAAGGTGAAAGGGATGCAAAAGAGTGAGAACGTTTATTGAAGACATGAATCTTGGCCGTGCCAACCTCGTCACCAATTGCTATCGGGTTGACAATAACTTGATCGGTACAATTATTTATATCGAGATTTTTATGCAAGAGTTCCAAAGTTTTTGGTGAAGGCTCAAATGAGTGAGTTTGGCCATTGGTTCCAACCAATGGAACAAACAAAGTCGTATACCATCCAAAGTTAGTTCCAACATCAAAGACAACATAACCTGGTTTAACTAATTTCGATACTACGCTCGTCACCTCTGGTTCATAGCCCACCCCATAATATATGCCCCAATATACAGCATCAGGTCCTATCTGAAATTTTCGACCATCGTCTATTGTAAAAACTGTTTCAGGAATATTTCGATAGTCTGCACCCAATTGTTGACGGAGCATGTAACGAAATTGTCCGGTGGTGTTGTGTTTGATGAAATTCAGAAAACTGGGGGGTATATACTTAAGTAATTTCCACATGATTGTTTTTTAAATTCTACTAGGATTGAATAACTTAGTAAATGAACTACTACCCGCCGCATGCTGTTCGCGAAGCGTCTCCTTTAGAGAGACGGGTAGTTTCCGCTTCGCCATTAGCTTGTAGTTTCTGACGCTTCAACGCCCCAAGTTGCTTCATGCTTCCGCGTGAAGTAGAGCTTGGCGACTCTGCGCCTAGAGAGAGGACAGTTCCTGCCCCCTTGCCTAAATCAAATTGACTTGAGCGTCATTGACATCACGATCTTCAGTAAGTCCACAATGCTGGCAAATGTAAACTCTATCGGCAAGAGTTTTCGGCGTTAGCTCCCAACATTTAGCACAACGTTGGAATGGCTTCAACTCTCGAGTAGGCGACTCTAGGTAGAATCCACCAGCCTCAGCGGATTTGCAAGCCAACATTTTGCTAATCGGAGTGAATCCAACTTCCAGCAAAGAGTTACCGCTTCTTTGCATCCAAGATCGATACCGACGGAACCAACATCAGTCAATTTAATTGGTGTACATAAAACGGTAATTGACGCATACCAATTACCATACTCAAAGAACACAGTACAAGTAGTATGAGTGCCCCAAGATCGAGCTTGCCCAAGTATTTGGATTCGACTTAACTTCGAGATAGTTAGATGCCCATTGCCACCCTGACCTTCTACTTTCCAGCCTGCAATACCAGGATAAGTCCATCCTCGGTAATGTCGAGCAGATTTAAATTCAGGGTAGCCTCCTAGCCCACTAAAGAAGCATAGAAAGGCTAAGTTTACTCGTTTGAGAGTGGATTGCAATGCTTGAGAACCCATTGCTTTGTACTCTGGCCAAACCTGTTTGAATTCAGGCAAGCAATTTTGCTGCTCAAAATAATCAACAGAGTGCCCAAACTTTTGATATTGGGTTTTGCGATTACACAGAGAAGCGTCATATAAAGCCTGGTACATCCGTCGCCAATCATGCAGTTGTTTTGCTTGATTAACAGAAGGATAGAGCCTGAAGGTGGTGCGTCGTGTTAGCATGTAGAGATTATATTCCACAGGTAGGGGCAGTGTCAACGTATATCAGAAAAGGGTAGTGACTTTTTGTAAAGGGTAGAGGAAAATAGAAGAAGCCTTTGTTGTACACAAAGGAGGAGCGAGAATGAAGATCGAACAAAGTTGTCCTACTTGTGGATCTCATGACATCATGAAAAACGGCACAACCCGCCGCAGCAAACAAAACCATAAATGCAAAGACTGTGGTCGTCAGTTCGTAGAAGATTCTCAATGGAAGCCAAAAGATAGAGATAAAGTATCATTGTCAGAGAGCTGGTTGCAAAATCACGTCAAAGATTTCCATGAAACTGTCCCTCAAGAAGTAGAGGTATTACCCAAAGATAATGGGAAGTTGGTTGTACAAATGGATGAGCTGTGGTCATTTATTTGTGGGCAATAAAGGAAACAAACAATGGGTCTGGCTGGCAATGGATGCAATCACAAGAGAAATCATTGGATGCTATATTAGCATACAGGTCAAGGGAATCAGCACAAGAATTGTGGAATTCGTTGCCAAAAGTGTATCGACAATACGCGAGAGTGTACACTAATTACCAGGAAGCAATAAAACAGTGGTTCAAGCAAGAGGCGTTTCGCGGTAGGCAAAGAGACGGCGTTGACAAGCCTAATCGAAAGATTGAACAATACACTGAGACAGCGCATTTCAAAATCAGCCAGAAAAACAGTAAGTGTCTATTTTCGTGTATAATTAGTTCCAGATCAGATAGTAGCAACTGCATATGAGTAGGCTCTTGACTATAGACCATGAAGCTGAATTACTAAAGCGCGACCAGCAAATAGCTGAGCTATTGGAACGTCTCAAGGTGCTGGAGGAAGAGATCAAGCGCCTCAAAGATTTGCTAGCTGCAAAAGGAAAGTCGAAAGGCTCAAAGAAGCCTAAATTCAAAATCAATTACAGCATTGATAAAACACAAAGAAAAAGCAAGAGAGGAAAGGCTGCCACTGGGCGGTACAAGAAGGAACAAAAAAGCAGTCAGGTTGATGAGAGAGAAGATATTTATCCTGAGGGAGTTAAGAAAGGAGATTGTATTCTTCATCGTCAGCAATATGTATGGAGAATTATTGATGGAAAAGCAAAGTATGTATGCTATGACATTTATGCAAAGCCCGGCAGCCTGGATTTACCCCTGGTACCAGGGACAAGAAATAGTAGAAGTGAATATGGATTAGAGATCATTTTAACAGTCGCATTCCTGCATTATTGGACAGGAGTGTCTCAAGATAATGCTTGCAACATCTTGGGATATTTCACGGATTTAGAACTGACTAAATCCCAAGCAAATTCATTGCTGAATCAACTAAGTACAGACTGGGCAAAAGAATACGAAAGCATTGCTAACTTATTGGCTTTGCAACTGGTCGTGTACATTGATGAAACCGGTTGGAGAGTAGGGCAGAGAAACTGCTACACATGGGCATTTTCAACAATGGAGCATGTTTTGTTCCGCTGTGGCGTAAGTCGGGGAAAGGCTGAAGCAGAAGAAATACTAGGAGAGAAATTTTGGGGGATTGGAGTTTCGGATAATTATAATGCTTACAATAATTTGTTTGCAGACCATCAGCTATGTTGGGCACATCTGCTAAGGAAAGCAATCAAGCTAATGCTGGAAAACCCTGAAGAGGAGAGTTACAGAGAATTCTTCAAAGAGCTAATGAACATCTACAGGGAGGCTGTAAGATGCCAAAAAGACAAGAGGCTAAGCGAAGGAAGGGCCGAAAAAGCTGAGCGACTGCAAGAGCGAATCATCAATCTATGCATTCGAGCGAAAGAGAAGGTTGATGAAGAAAAGATGACTGGGCATGAAGGGACTTTTGTAAAGTTGCAAAATGAGCTAGTAAAAGGAATCGATGCACTGTTCACATTTGTTCTATACCCGGAAGTAGAGCCAACAAATAACAGGAGTGAGAGAAATGTACGTCGTGAAGCAGAAATTCGGAAGGGAGGCAGAACAAGCAAGAGTGAAAAAGGAGCGGAGCGACGAAGCACAATCATGACGGTGTTGGCAACACTGAACACAAGATTCGAGAAATTCACATTAGAGAATCTTTTGAAAGAGGTACAGAGTTGGATTGATGCCGGTCGTTCAATATTTCGAGAAGAACTAGCTGAGATAGCAAAAGCCAACAGGCCACCAGTAGTTCAATTCATTTCATGATGAGGAATACCAAGGAATTATCTTTCAAGGAATATCCTGGTTGTCGTTCGGAGC
>JANMHS010000079.1:0-4499 GCA_031375385.1 Synechococcales cyanobacterium OTE_70_metabat_200
CCTGGGCCATCGCTGGCACTAGCATCCCGGAAACCATCACCGATTTACCGGCCCGCGTGGTGGCGAATAAAGCAATGTTGCGGTGCTGTTGATAAAGATCCAAAAACAGCGGCACCCCACCCTCATCACTCACCAACTCCAGCCCCACCCGATCGACCGGCGTGGGTTGCACCAAAGACATAAAAGCCGGAGCTTCCCCAGTCAAATAGATCAATCTTCGGTCAAATGGCGTAGACAACAGCTTCTCCCAAGTCGTCGGCAGAGTTTGCAGCCAAATCTTCCAGGCATACTCACTTTCCCGGTCTACCCAAACCGGACGACGGAAACAATTCTGTAAATACCGACAGGCCGAATCCAGATCGCTCAAGCTCCGCCGATGCACCAGCAGCACCACAGCCACCTGCAACGGCAAGGACCCCTCATACATCGCCTCCTGCGCCGCGAATCTGTTTCACAGACACTTCGTGAACGCCTTCCGCTGCCGGATAGCAGCACCCACATCAATATTCGCACTCTTCGCCGACTGATTCTGCGCCGCGATTCGCCAAAGGCGACGCTTCGCGAACGACTGGCGCATCACCCGGCTCATATTCTCCTTCACGATCCCATCATTGGCCCGCGTCAGATCACTTCACCTAGTTATAGTTTATCTCCCATAGTTTGAAGAATAGTTTGGATTTTGTCGACTTCTTGTTGACTTTCATAACTTGAACTTTTAACTGCATTAATACGAGCCAGGTAGATTGCCCTGCGAAGGTCGGCAATCCCTCCATTTTTATCGGCAAGCTGTATATACTTTAGCAAGCCCCGCTCAACATAACCATCTACTGATTGAGGCTCTAGTAATAGGTGGTTATTGAAATCAAGTAATGCAGACTGTAGGTCATTTAATCTCTGTTTCTTTAGCATTCCCCGATTAAAATAAGCTGTGGAAGCCTGTGGATTGATTTCAATGATTTTATTTAGATCTGCCAGAGCACTTTTGAAATCCTTTAGCTTTCCTTGTTTGAGTCTAGCTCTACTATAATAAAGATTGGTATCTTTCGGGGTAATAGCAATCGCCTGGTTCAGATCCTTCATGGCCCCTTGAGTATCGTTAATATTATTAAGCCTTAGATCAGCTCGACGTTTATAGGCTTCAACATATTGGGGATTGAGAATAATTGCTTGACTGTAATTATCAATCGCTTCCAAATACTCTCTCTCTTCTTCCTTTTTTTTGCCTATGTCAAAGTAGTCCGAGGCTTTCAATACTCGTTGTGATGATTGAGGCTGAGCTGCCAATGGGTTAACAACAGGCTTATCAAATATTGGGCGTAATCGATAGCCTTTGGATTCTAGCAAAGCAATCACACCAGTATTACCACCAAGATGAGCCGCACCAAAAGCAAAGAAAGTAGGGTTCTGCTTCATAGCATTTTGCATCCGTGAAATCCAGAGACGGTTGCGTTCTTCAACCAATGGCTTCTGCAAAATATCATTTGCTGCATCACCACTAGTACTCATTGCATAAATATCTTGTTCAATATAAGAACGTTGGCTCTCAGCTAATTTCTCATCAACAGAATCAGGCGTTGTCAGATATTCGTCGATCATACTGATCAGCTGATCTACGATTGCTTGCAAAGAAGTATCTTGCAAAACATTGCTTCTATCATTATTTGTTTCAATACCATCAAGTCTAATACCATGGCGATTTGCTGCTGCTATTAAAACCCGTTCCTTAGAGGTGATTTCCGTACATCTCCTCCCAAAAAACTTATAAGTTGCCTCTTTGCGAATAGCTATTTGCAAAGAGGCAATTAAATCTTTAGGGTCACCCTTTTGGCTCTGCTCGAAATCCAAGTAACTTTTACCAAAAAAGTCTTCAATGATTTTATACTGAGTAGGTTTAATCAAATCCTTTAGCAGTCTTTGCTTTTTCTCTTTCAAGCTTTTGTCCACACTCTTAATACTGGCATAGCTGGTTTCAGTGTAAAGCTGACGAGTTCTAGCAAGAGCAGCTCCCTGCTCTAAGGATAATGCAAGCTGCTTAGCACAGCCCTCATGGATAGTACCAAAAATATATGAGGGTTGGCCAAGCCCATTACCAGATATTTCCCAAAGCAGGGTTTTAGCAGTGGGAGGTTTAGCGAAACAATCTTTATAGAAAGCAACATTCACAATGATTGGTACTAGAAGTAGCACTGAGACAATGTTTCTCATGGTGTTTTTTCTACTTGAATTATCTAGGCACTTTTGAACTTACGACAAAGCTATAGATCAACGCTGAATTTATCCATTCAGCTTTTCTCCCACCAATGAACAATAGACCATATTCCCTATACCCTCCACTCCTCATGTAAAAAGGGGCGAAGGACATAAGGGATAAATATTATTACTAAAGGTTGCTTTATGCTTGAGCTTGCATCTGGTTAGTAGCTGAATTAACAGCAATCTTGGCTGTTTCCAACGGTTTTTCTGTGTATCCCGCCAGATACTTTTCGCCTATCTGCTCAAGTGTTGTTGAATCAAGCTTTCCATTCTGGAGTTTTGCAAACTCTTGAAAGTTCTTCACTCGATCAGATGTTAATTTACTACCCAGTGCTGTAGCAACTATCTGCTCAGATACAGTTGCAGTACTTGCAGGCTCATTAGACGTAGATGCAATATCTTTATTAAGATTACCATTGTTTACATGAGTGGCAGTGCCCTCATTTGGAATCAATTTCTTGTTCTTACCTTTGTTTTCTTCAAGTCCGTCAGCATAATTAGACCAGTAAGCTGCTACATCTCTGCTTTGCTTTGCAATTTCCGGTGTGGTGGCTGTATTCGCTTCTGTAGAATATATGTCAGAAAGCTCTCTAACAAGTTTGGCTGCTTTAACTTTATTTTCGGGTGTCTGACCAGCCTTTTCCAAATCCCCTATCTGTTTCACAAGCTTATCAACTCTTTGACGACTCTCATCAGTCATATCTTTGTAGGCATCGGTTCTGCTGTCGATCCTTATTCCTCCCCAAGTGTTACCTGTTTTCCGGGATGCAACAAGGTTAGTATCGACGTTTTGACTATCAGTTGTTGGATTGTTGGACGACATATGCAAACACCATAAAATATTCAACTTAAGAATAGCATGTATTTACAGAAATGATCAACAAGAATTTGATATGCATACATAAATTACACTATGGGATCAACTTTTTTCCATCCAAAGATGAAAGTCAATATAGACATCTCTTTTGAAAGAATTAAGCAAGATCCAATCTAAAAGTAGCGGCATATTTGGCGAACAGCTCATTATTAGGTTTCACACATCTTGTTTCTCTGCATTCATTTGGCTCAGAAATTCCTGTGTTAGCCGCTGAACTTCTGCATCGATTTGAGCTTGTTTCTCCTTTGTGGAAGGTATAACAAGACTCAGTTTATCGATTCTTTGCTGAATACTGTCTTGATTGATCACTGAATGATTCGAATTCTTCTGGAGCTGCTTGATCAATAAGCCAAAATGCTTTTCGCCAAAGGCCCGACGCTGCATCTCGCCCTCGCCCACATGCACCTTCATTTTCAGGGGAATACTGGCTTCGTCTCCGTTAGAGTAGGCTGGGTTGATGAAAAGACAACTGCCTGGCGGGAGTTTGAGAATTTCTTCGGGGGAAAATATTTTCTTGGTTTTGTCTTGGTCCGAAGTACTGCGACTGCCGCCGTCTTTACTGCTCGATCGGCTCCGTTGCCGGTAATGCACTTCCTCATCGCCCAGGTAATCTGAGAAATACTTGGCCGATTCGTATTCGCCGGGATTGAAGATGAACTTGGTGTTGCAGCCGGACATAATGGCTCTCGCCGTTTCTTTATCGTAAGCTTTTTCCAACTGCGTCATATTTTGGTAGCCTAGTACACCACAGAATCCCGCAGATCGACTTTCATTCAACCAGTTTACCAACTTTGGTAAAGAGAGGGTAGGCAGCTCATCCAAAAACACGGCCAGGGGATCGATGCGCTTCTTGGCAATATTGCGCGTGACGATCATATGGAGCACCGTGGCCAAAATTGGCCCCACAATATCCCGGCGAGTCTGATCCATTCCGAAAATAATCATCTGCTTACCTTCTAGATCTAGGGGAATCGTGGATTCTCCACAGAGGCAGGGCAGAATATCGGGCGAGACAAAATTAGTGAACATCAGAGAAGAAATGGCGGCGACGCTGGCAGCGGTTTTCTCTGATTCGCGCATGGACATAAATTGGTCCCAGCTCGTTCTGACCCAGGGGCTGATGTTTGAGGCTTTGACTCGATCGATCAATTCTGAAGGATCCAGGGCCAGGATTTTTTGGCAGGTCAGTAAATCCGGATATTCGCTGAGTTTGGCCAATTGCAGGGTAGCTTTGATCAGTTGGTCGCCGGAGAGTTGGAAGAAGGGATCTTCGGATCCTTTGCCACCATTAAGACTAAAGTTGGCATTCAGAACCTTGGCAATTTGGCCCGCTGTTTCGGCATCGTCTGGGGATTTTAAAAAGTCTAAA
>JANMHS010000100.1:0-2776 GCA_031375385.1 Synechococcales cyanobacterium OTE_70_metabat_200
TCGCCACCAGTCAGAATGGTGCTGAGCGTCGAGCCGATGAGGGGAATGGCTTCGATCGTGCCTAGCTCGATCTTAAACCGCCAGAAGCCCTGCTGCGACCAGTCGAGAATCATCGATGTCCAGCCTAAACCCACCGCACTGAGCGTTAATAAAATCCCACTTACCCAAGCGACGATCCACGCCGGACGAAATTGCTCGCTAAAAAACATAACGACAATTTGAATCAATGCCAAGATCGTAAAGCCATTTCCCGCCAAGTGATGCACCGTCAGAATCAACCAGCCAAAATTAATTTGGGTATCGATCTGTTTGAGTGAAGTGTAAGCCCCACCCGCACTCGGCTCGTAGTAAAATGCTATCAGCAAGCCAGAAATTGCCGCAGTAAGTACCAGCGAGAGCAGAGATACCGCGATGATGGTAGCTAGTTTTTGCAGCTTGATAATAGTAGTATTTTCGATCGTCATTGCCAACTCCTAAAATAGACCTAGTGAAAACGCATCTTCGATCGGCAACCGCGCACCAAAACCCAGCCACAGCGTGACAATCGTACTAACTGAGAAAATCGCGATCGACACCCCTCGCCGCAAGCGCGGATCGAACCGCACGAGATTTTCAATGATGGGTAAGAGTAACAATCCCGTCGCAAAGGACACCATCGTCACGATGCCCACGATCTTGTAGGGAATCAGCCGCACGAGCTGATATACCGGGAGCAGATACCACTCCGGCAGCAAATGCTCGGGTGTCGCAAAGGGATCTGCTGGATCGGGCATTGCTACCGGATTTAGCACCGCCAAAGCGATGCACAGCCCAATCGTCCCCAATCCCACTGTCGGAAACAGATATAAAAAATTGTTCAACCACGCCCACCGACGGCGACCCGTGCGTTTTGGTACCGTGACGGGAGTCAGCGGGAGATCGGTTTTATCGGCAGATTGGCGATCGAGTTTGGTCATGATTTACTCCTGTTTTAAGTCAAACTTGCTGTTACCGTTATGTCCGAGCAAAATCGTGAGTAGTCTATGTCTGGTGAGGATCGAACCGATCGAGCAATGAAAACTTGTGGTAACGAACGTACCTCTGACGACGCGATCGACGATCGGCTATTAAGATTTATTATCCAACATTGACAAGAAAAGCAGAACGACCATTTTAGGTAGATCGATCGAGCATCGACTGGACTGTGGATGTCAACGGTAATTGGCACTAAGCTGTCGAGACTTGAAGTTATTCATGGCAAACTGCCGATCTAAGTCTGGCTGTGATAGTATCAAAAGGCACATCGTTCGGTGATTGGTGGTGTCGATCGACTCACAAAATATCTATCGAGTAGCGAAAGTCCCCGCGCTTCAGATGGCAGCGCATTCAGGTGCGGGATTGACGAGCATCAATCGACTGGTCGCCGTTGCCGAAGCACAGGTGCGCTACCAAGTCGAGCCAGTGCCGCCGGGATGTCCGCAATTACCCACACTATTGCAACTGCGATCGTACCAACAGCAAGCAGTTACCAACTGGTTCAAAAATCAGGGTCGTGGCACGCTCAAAATGGCGACTGGTAGCGGTAAGACTATTACTGCTCTGGCGATCGCGCATCAATTGTACCAACAGATCGGACTGCAAGTTCTAATTATCATCTGCCCGTTTCGGCATCTCGTCAATCAATGGGGCAGAGAGTGCGAAAAATTTCATCTTCAGCCGATTCTCGCCTGCGAAAGCATCCATAAATGGCAAGGCAAATTTTCCCACCAACTTGCCAGAATCCATACCGGACAACAAAAATTTCTGACGATCGTTACTACCAACGAAACCCTAATCACCGCCGGATTTCAATCTCAGCTCAAATATTTACCCGACCGTACCCTGATTATTGGCGACGAAGTGCATAACCTCGGTGCCAAAAAGCGCGAATCCAGCCTCCCCCGAAATGTCGGCTTGCGACTTGCCCTCTCAGCCACTCCCGAACGCCACTATGACGACATCGGCACCCAAAATATCATCGACTACTTTGGAGATATCCTCCAGCCCGAATTTACACTCAAAGACGCGATCGATTGTGGTGCCCTCGTCCATTATTTATACTACCCGATCCTCGTCGAACTGACTCCGGACGAAAGCGATCGCTATCTCCAACTCAGTCGCGCGATCGCCCGCAAACTCCTTTACAATAATTCCGATCGCGGTGCCAACTCCAATGAATTCGACAACCCAGATCTCACACCCTTACTCATGCAACGCTCCCGACTGATCGGTGCTGCGGCTAACAAACTCGTCGCGCTCAAAACCTTAATGCAAGATCGCCTCGATACCAGTCACACCCTCTTCTACTGCGGTGATGGCAGCAGCGATAGTACCCAACAACTCGCCGCCGTCACGCACTTACTCGGTACCGAACTCGGCTACCGCGTCAATACATATACCGCCGCCACATCCCTACCAGATCGCGAACAACTCCGCCACCAGTTTGAATCTGGCGCACTCCAAGGACTAGTCGCGATCCGCTGTTTAGATGAAGGCATCGATATTCCCGCCATCAAACATGCCGTCATTCTTGCCAGCAGCACCAATCCGCGTCAATTTATCCAACGCCGAGGGCGGATTCTCCGCCCAGATGTCGGCAAAGACCGCGCTACTCTCTATGATATGGTCGTTCTGCCACCAGAACTAGACCGAGATACACTCGCGATCGAACGTAATTTACTCAAAAAAGAACTCGTGCGCCTAATTGAATTTGCCGATCTCGCCGACAACGCCGCCGCCGCTAGAACCCAACTCCTCG
>JANMHS010000111.1:0-4055 GCA_031375385.1 Synechococcales cyanobacterium OTE_70_metabat_200
TATCCGGTCAACTTCGCCCCCCTAACCCCCCAATTCTGGGGGGAACCGGAGAAGAATGAGAATTTTAGAGGGATCAGTTTAGAAAGGTTGTAGACTGCAAGCTTATCCTGTCGGTTTCTTAACCCGAACTGACGTTATTTACCAATACAGAATCGGCTAAAGATTCGATCGAGCACCGATTCCACTAAATCCTCCCCAGTCACTTCGCCCAATGCTTGAATAGCGGCCCGCAGATCGATCGTCCAGAAATCCCAAGGCAGATCGTTACCGATCGATTCTCGCACATTGGCTAGGGCTAACACTGCCCGCGTTAATACCTCCGCTTGGCGCTGGTTGACCGTAAAATCCAAGTTAGCTGCTGCCAAGTTACCAGCATTCACGATTTCCATAATCGCCTGCTCCAACCGATCGATCCCTTGTTGCTGCAGAGCCGATAGTTCGACTCTGGGTAAATCAGCGATTTCCGGTGGTAATGATGGAGCCACTTTTACTAGGTCGATCTTATTAATCACCAAGATAATCGGTCTCTCCGCCACCTGGCCATAGATTTCGGCTTCTGCCGCCGTCCAACCCCGTTGAGCATCGATCGTTAATAGTACCAAGTCTGCCTGCTGGGCGGCGTCTTTCGAGCGGGCTACGCCCATTTGTTCCACTCGATCGGCGGTTTCTCGGATGCCTGCTGTATCCAAGACCTTGACCGGAATGCCGCCCACTACCAAGTTCGATTCCACCACATCCCTAGTTGTCCCCGGTAGATCGGTGACGATCGCTCGATCACTGCGGCTCCAAGCATTCAATAGGCTCGATTTCCCCACATTGGGATGACCGACGATCACCACTTGCAAACCGGTTCTGAGCAACTCGCCTTGCTCTGCGGTAGCCAACACATTTTTCAGGGTCAGGGCCAATTCATCGATTTGCTCGATTAAGGCCGGGACATCCAAGGGTGGTAGATCATCAGCGAAGTCAATCCGCGCCTCGATCTCGGCCAAGATATCGATACCGGTCGATCGCACTGCCTGAATTGGTTGGCGCAGCTTCCCGCGCAATCCGGCCAAGGCTACTGCAGCGGCTTGGGGCGACTGGGCACCTACTAGGTCTGCAACGCTTTCTGCTTGGGTTAGATCGATCCGGCCATTCAAAAAGGCCCGCAAAGTGAATTCCCCCGGCTGAGCTAATCTAGCTCCGGCCTCCAGGCACAGACGCAGCACTTGTTGCACGGGCATCAAACCCCCATGACAATGGAATTCTACCACGTCTTCGCGAGTGAAAGAGCGGGGTGCTGCCATAATTAGTAATAGCGCTTCATCGACTACCACCTTGGTCTGGGGATGCCGGATATAGCCATAAAGAATCCGATGGCTCTCCCATTTTTGCTGGCCGGGAGCCTGGAAGAGCTGTTGGGCGATCGCCAAGGCCGTGGCTCCGGAGAGACGGATGATCCCGACGCTACCCTGCTGGGGCACGATGGCCGTGGCGATCGCGGCGATGGTAGGCTGTTGGTTCATACATTGGTGGCAATCAAGGACGTAGACTAGTCCTTGATTGTACCAACGGGAGCTGAACCTAGGGAAAATGTACTTCGCAGATTGTATTGGCAGCGGATAACTCCTGGAACTTGCCCCAGAAAAGATTGGCCAACCAAGCTTTTCTGGGTGTTAGTGCCGCTGGAGAAGATGCAACTTTGTCCGGAACAACGGGGAGGGTTTGAAATCCGGATGGGGCAAGAATAAATCTACTTCTTCATTTCGCTAGGCAGTACGGTCAGAACTGCATAGGCTTGGGGATTGAGATATTGACACACGGCTGCTTGGATATCGGCAGTTTCCACCGCTTGGATGTTGGCTGGATAGTCGATACCCGCTTGAAAATCGCCCGTGACAGCTTGATAATAGCCATACATACTACCGCGGGCGCTGGGAGTTTCATTGCCAAAAATATGGCGATTGGCCACTTGCCGCCGGATTCGATCGATCTCCGCTGCCTCGATGGGCTGGTGACCTAAGTTAGCAATATGAGCCAGAATGCGCTCTTCTACTTCCGCTAAATTGGCTGTGGGCAGTTGGGCGCTGATACTAAAAATGCCTTGTAGAGCGTAGCTGCTATTACTAGCACTAATCCCAGTTACCAATTGTCGTTCTTCTCGCAAGTCAGCTACCAACCTGGAAGTGCGCCCCTGACCTAGAATCGCCGCTGCCACATCCAGAGCATAGGTATTGGCTAGCTGCTGGGTACCAGGTACTCGCCACATTAGGATCAGGCGCGTTTGCTGGAGATCGGGATCTACGATCTCTTGGCGCTGGATAGTACGAAAAGGTTCTTCGGGTAAGAGATCATGATTGGCTCCGGCGAAATCTGGAGCGGCATCTTGGTGGGAATAGGCCGCAAAGCCATCGGCAACGATATCGATCAGTTCTTGGGTGGGCAGGTTGCCGACGGCTACCGCTGTCATGGCGCGGGGTTGGTAGTTGGTGGCATGGAAGTACCGCATCTGCTGTTCGGTCAGTTGTTCAATTACTTCGCTGGTACCCAACACTGGTCGCCGGTAGGGCAGACGTTTAAAGGCCATTTCGGTGGATTTTTGATAAATCCGGCGCTGGACGTTGTCGGCCGATCGATAAATTTCTTCTAGAATCACCGGTCGCTCTTGCTGAAAGTCGCTAGATTGGAGGCTGGGATTCAATAATACATCGATTTGCAATGGGCCTAGTTCCGCAAAATCTTGGGGAGCTGTGGTGATGTAGTAGTTGGTATAGTCCTGACTGGTTGCGGCGTTAGTAATGGCTCCTTTGTTCTCTACTCGCCGCTCGAATTCGCCCAGGGGGAGCCGGGGCGTTCCCTTGAAAATCATGTGCTCCAGAAAGTGGGCCATCCCATTGATGCTGTCGGACTCGATCCGCGAACCAATGTTTAGCCAAATGCCAAAATTGACTGCTTCGATCGGGATCTGCTCGGCGATGATCGTAAGTCCGTTGCTGAGCTGGTAGCGGGTAGGGGCGTTGAGAGGCATGATGTCTAGGGGTTTGTGTGGCTATTCCACTGTCCGTAACGGCGACCGTAGTAGTCCAGGATTTCCTGGGCGCGTTGCTGATCTGGCAGCTTTGCACTACTGAGATTCACCAGAATACCACCCACTTGGCTTTGGCGGTAATCAAAGGTGCGATCGGTCTGGGGCAACAACTCTGCTTGCACGCCAGCCAATTGCTGGAGATGGGCGACCAGTTCTAGGTAGACAGCCAGCGGGAGGCGATCGATCGACATCGATGTAGGGGCTGAAGCAGCCATGGAGAGAAAAGCCGGGTAACAACCTTTCCATCATAAGCTGTTGGTGTTTGTTCGACAAAGCCGAAGTGAATTGCACACATAATAAAAGTAATCCCATTCAGGTGTTGCCTTGAGTGAACAACCATGACACAAGCCACAGATCAAGATATTCGGGAATTGAAGACCGCGATCGATGCTAACAGTAGATCGATCGATGCCCTGGCTAAAGGGACTGAAGCAAACACCAAAGCGATCGCTGACCTGACGAATTGCCAGGGTGTAAGGAGATCTCCATGAAAGGTTTTACCCATCAAAAATGCCCCCTTCTGCTAAGGCAGAGGCTACACTGAATGCTCTGCGCAGGTCACAGTTTCTATTGGTTGAGTGGATTTGCAACCAATAGTGGATAAATTCATTGTCAGAAATAGTTTTGCTAGATGAACTAGTATAAAATACTGGAAAACTCATCTTAATATTGGATTCGCTGTCGACTTACCCAGTTGATTTAGAATATTTTCTCCTCGCTTATTCAAAGCTTTTCATAATTGTCGCCGGGCTAAGTTATATACCAATAGAAATAAAGTCATGATCATCCCCGAATAAGGCTATTTTCTCTATCCTTTACTAAATTGGACTACCCTTGATTTTTTAGAGAGAAGGGACTATACTCCCTACTTCGCAGGCTGAAGAGCGGCTAGCTTGATTTCGTAAGTCGTGGGGTCAACATCTTTCGGGTGAACACCTAAAGCATCCCAATCCAAAGCATGACTAAAGGCAATTATCACCTTGTC
>JANMHS010000127.1:0-7167 GCA_031375385.1 Synechococcales cyanobacterium OTE_70_metabat_200
GGCATGAAGGATCTGCGCCGGAAGGCGGAAAGGCTGGGGAGAAGACCGCCTCTACTGCTGAGAAGCAATTTGATGCAGCAAGTGGACTTCGATGAACCAGCAATTAGAATCCCCGTGCCTTCAGGCCGGGGAGTATGTCAAAAAATCAGCGGCTCATTGAAATCCACATATTTATCGATGCCATAGGCTTCCACTGCTCGATCTCGTCCACCCATGAGTTTATAGAAACGCAAACTATCCAGCTTCAGATCAATGACCTTCAGCAGCTTCGCCCGAAACACCTCAAACTGCATCTCATCAATCTCACATTCAAACACCGAAAACTGTACCCTTTGGCCATAATCCTTACAAAGAATCGCCACCTTCCGCAGCCGCCGCGCCCCATCCTTCGATTCCGTCTCCCCCACATCATAGGTCACCAAAATATTCATCCTTAACCTCGCAAAATAAACGGTGGATACTGCGGAATATCTCCGCGCAAATGTCTAGCTAGCAAACGAGCCTGTACATGGCACAACAAACCCACCGGCACCTTGGATTCCAAAATTGGATGAGCCACCTCCTCCTGCTTGCGTTTCTGATAGGCCGCCAAAAAATCTCGCCGGGCATCATCCGTCAGATAGACCCCACCGCCGGGGCGATCGACAAAATCCGTTGGCTTAATTTGCCCCCGATTCACCAAACTCAGAACCAACCGATCGGCCACCACCGATCGCAGCTCCTCCATCAAATCCAAAGCCAGCGAAGGTCGCCCCGGACGCAGCACATGAGAAAAACCCATCTGCGGATCTAGCCCCACTCCCTCACAAGCCGCCACACACTCATTGGCCAGCAGCGTATAGGCAAAAGATAACAGCGCATTAATACCATCCTTCGGCGGTCGCTTTGATCGCTCCTTAAACGCAAATCCTTCCCGATTCATCCGAATCATTTCGCTAAACGTCCCAAAATAAGCCTTGGCAGCATAGCCCTCAATGCCCCGCAACTGATCAATATCCCCCGATTTTTCTGCTGCTAAAATGCCATCCGCATGAACCTGGGCAGCAGATCGCAGCTTTGTTTCATCTGCGCCATCTTTAGCTTCGCGGGCAGCTCGCATCAATATATTTCGGGTATTCTGTAGCTTTCCCGCCACCACATACCGGGCAATATTCAGCGTCGCTTCAGGATTTGTAATCGCTTCATGCTGTGCCCGCCGCAGCAAGACATTTCCCGTTGTCGGCCCCGCCAGTCGGCCCTGAAACCGACCGCTCTGGGAGAGCCAAACAACCGATCGACCATCTGCCGCACAGCGATGAAGCAAAAATGGACTGAATAGCACATTGCCAAAAGCCACGATTGAGCCTAAATGATGCAAAGGCAGTTGCTTTGTTTCCTCCTCAATTTTCACTTTTAAGGTCTCATGATCGAGCTGCAAATAAGTCCCTTGGGTTTGGACGTACAGCGTGTTCAAAATTTGTTTCATCGTGCTTCATGCTCCACTGAGTCAGGTAATTCATCGATCCGAAAAGCAGCGTGGGGATCCCAGAGCTGCGGAAATTTCCGTAACGATTGTGGCAGACAAGCTTCCAACAGCGAACAGTCATCACAGCGAGCATCAGCAATGGGCGGAGGCATGGCCTGATTTTGCAAAGTGCTTTGGACTGCTTGCACTGTGGCGGTTACCAGCGATCGCAGCCGGTCATCAAATTCCACTATCCGCCGCCGCTTCGAGGCGCTATAAAACAAGGCTCCGGTGGTGACCGGGCGATCGAACATTTCTTCTAGACACATAGCCTGGGCGCAAAGCTGAACGGCATCGGCATCCTTGGCTTTCCGCGCCCCCGATTTGTATTCCACCGGGTAAGGAGTGCCATCGGTCAAAAATTCCACTACGTCCGCAATGCCCCGCAGCTGATGGCGATGGCTAATGAGGGTCAGCGATCGCTCCACGCGCACACCTTCTATCAACTCATGGCTAGGGGCATCAACTCGCTCATGAACTCGTAAACCCCGCAGGGTATAAATATTTTCTTGCCAGACCTGCTCTAAATGGATCAGCGCAAACTGGCGCGGACAGTAAACAAAGTGCTGCAGGGCACTCAGCATCACATATTCATCAGTGGTTTCCACAATTTTGCTACCGTGAACCGACAATAGTAGCGTACCCACGAAGTCATTCCACTTCAACGGAGGCAGCAAATTCCACCTTGTCGTAGATATCTGCGATCAATACTTCCAAAGAAATTGATCTCAAGGGCACCACGATATCCGTCTCATCATATTCCTGAAAATCCCATTTCTTGGCACTGATTTTGACATAATGCTCAATATGTTGACTGTATTGGTCTATTAACAAGTACTCCCGGAAATCGGGAATTGTACGGTAGGCCGCAAATTTATCGCCTCGATCGTAGGACTGAGTGGATTTCGACAGCACCTCAATCACCAAGATCGGATTCATGATGATATCTTTGCGTCCGGGTTGCAGTGCTAAAGTCCCCTCAATTACCATCATATCAGGATAGGTATACAACCTCATCCGAGGAATCCAGAGCCGTTGATCGGCGACAAAGATTTCCAAAGATTGTCCCTTCAGGCCGACAGTCATTGAGGTACAAAGGTTACGAGCAATTCGATTGCGGTTGGGCGTTGCACCAGTCATCAGTACAATTTCTCCATCACGATATTCATGACGATCTTCCGATCGCACCTCCATCTCTAAATACTCCTCTGAAGAATATAGCTGTGGCAGTGCTACCATAGAGGTAGCAGATTTTTCAACTTGGGAAACCATGAGGCAATGCTCCTAACCACTAATCAGTGTTTGGCCAAGAAATAATACTGACTTCAATATCATTGGGAAACTTGGCTGTGATTGCTAATTCTCCACCCATCTCGTTGACGACTTGACGTAAATAGCCCAAACAGGCTTCAACACGATCTATCGGCGCTGATAATGGATCGATCTCCCAATCAGAAGCCGCTGCTTTCAGTAGCTCCCTCAATTCAAATTGCGCCAGAGCTTGTTTCTTTTGGTTGATTCTCTCAATTCTTTCCGGGGGGAAATCTTTGACTAATTCTCGAAAAGATTTATGTCCACTCATAGTATTAAGCCTTCCTGTTTAAGCTCTTCTAAATAGATATCATACAGCCTATCAGCGATGGGAATGTATTCCTCATAAAATCGATTGTTTCCTGTCTTATCTCCGCCAATCAGCAAGATAGCACTACGACGGGGATCGAATGCATAAAAAATCCGAACTGGTTTTCCGGCACTCTGGATTCGTAGCTCACGCATATGAGAATGACGAGAGTTATTAATCCCTGATGAATGGGGAAACCCTAAGGATGTGCCACGGTCGGCTAACAAGTCGATAATAGCGGCAGCATCATCTTGTTGCTGTTCTGCAAGCGTTGTCCACCATTCATCAAATTCATTTGTGTACTCAATTTCGCATGGTTGCATTTTAAACCCTGTATTTCTTCACTGCATGAAGCTTTCTAGACGAATGGTACATCTCGATGAAAATTCGGGCGTAATCTCAGGCAATTACACCCGAAGCCTTCTACTCATCCCTCTGTTAATGGAGTCAGTGTTACACCTTGAGGCAACTCAGTTTTATTGATCGACACCGTATAATCGCTAAATTTACGAGGAGGATCATTGGGGTTGTTCAGCTTGGCTGTAATGCGATCGAACAGCTTATGAGCCGGGGCATTACCAAGCTTGCTTTCATGGGAAAAAACATATAGGCCACGGGGTGCCATTAGTCCACGGGAGGCGGAGCGATCAAAATCCCACATATTAACCAAAGCTTCCCAAAACAGCTTGAGATCTGTTTCTGTCACACCCGTCTGTATTGCCAAATGAGGGGAGAAAAACCCTGAGCAGCGATATAAACCGTAGGGAATCATGGCCTTACGTCCAATCTCTGTTGTTTTGCCACCAGCACCTTTTTCATCAGTTACCACCACAGTAGCATCCTCCGATTTAGTAATTGCGATCCGAGTAATTGCCACATCCATTGGCATGATTGGATCTTGCGATCGAGCAAACGTCAGTTGAATTGGCCCCCGCACTTGGCCACAATTTACTCCTGTTGTCATTACAGCTCCAAACATCCGAATATCATAAAAATTCTTGCACATCCAATCGCGTGTTTGATCTACCTCTTCACGCTTCTGCTTAGTGCCAGTAGGTTTTAGCTTTAAATCATCATAAGCACGTTTGTTCATGTCATTTAGTGCAATTCCCTGATTTTGGATGTAAATTTTATTTACTTCATCCTTGCCATAATGCAAATCAATGTAATTTCGCACCTTGCGCTTCAAACATACATCAGTCACTAAACCTTCCATGGTTTCCGGGTCGGTGCGAGGTAGGTTTCCACCATCAGGATCACCATTGGGATTACCATCGGTGATGTCAAACAGCAAAACGAAATCGTGACGTAATTGAGGGTTGAGATAATTTGTCATGGTCAATACTCCAAAGAATTAATTAACGGAAACAGTGCAAATATTTGAACTTCAAGCTAGGGGTGTTGAGTCTGACTCAGCGGCTTTTACTGCCGCTTTTTCCGCATTTTCGGCCTTTCGGTCAATTGCCTGTTTTCGGTTGTATGCTCGTTGATGGTAATAGCCTAATGAAAACAAACTTTGCTGCTGCATTGTCAGAGTATTTGGCCATTTGTCCGCCGGGATCTTGCATAGTACTTCTTCCAGCTTTTGCTGTAAAGCTTCATATACAGCTGGTTTAGTTACTCGCAGTTTGCGCAAATGAGCTTGTGAATCCTTGAGCAACTCGCCAAAAACTTTACCAGGAGTAGCTGCTGCTGCACTATAGTAACGATCAGTGAGAGTTGTGTTTATATCTCCTAGTGCTGCTTTTTGCAAATTGCCTAGTTGTGCTAACAATCGTCCCAATTGATAAGCTGCTTTCACTATTGGACGATCTGCTTCTGGATATCCTTCAAACTGTGGATCGAGATTGAGTTCTTGGAGATCTGCCATCGGATTTGCCTCTTTGGTTTGCATTTGTGTCGTTAGAATTAATTTAATCAGAGCAGCTCGTTCATAAACAGTTGATTCATAGAGTGGACTAGGTTCAATTACACAGCGTTTCACCACCTTGGCCAACCAATGAAGTCCTAACTTGCCACCTTTCATGGCGACTTCATTGAATTCACATAGTGCTGATGCTTCCATTTCCGTAGAAGCATCGCGATACATTGCTGAAGCCAATCGATAGGTATTTAAATAACTATCTGTGGTCTTCCCAAAGCTATCAACAATATCTTGTGCATCAAACCAGCGATCGAGTGCATTTGCTGCTTGTGGAATCGTTAGTTCCAACCAGTTGCGGACAACGGCTCTCCCCCCACTTGCTGTTAATGACAATCCATAAAAGCGGTTCTGCTTAGAGCCAATGATTTGTTGATCGCCACGCTTTGCTGACTGAAGTAGCGTTTTAATTGTTTTAGGCTGATCGCGTTTGTATGCTTGTCCATAGGCATAGCCCACGGGTTCTTTTGTCCAGAATACATACATTACCGGATCACAACGCCAATGATGATCGGGTGAAAATATCAATTCATTTAGGGCTTTGCCAAAACCTTCTCCAGCTTCTCTTGAAATTGGAGAAGTCAAAGAATTTTCTAGCCCATAGGACATAAATGGAGCAGCATTTGCTGAAACCAAGGATGTTCCAGCCGTTTGACCATTGGGAATGCCTTTGATTTTCACTGGCAATCGGGCATCTACGGGTGCTTCATTTCCTGTTACCAGACAAGTCATAATTGGACTATCTTCACCAGTGGTGTATTTAGCCCAAAACTCTTGCACCGTAATCCAATTTTCAGCAGCACTAGCCGGAATAACATTACCTGTCTCGGAGATCCCCCGAACTGTAAAGGTGATATTGTCTGTAGGATCGAGGTCTGCGGGCACTTCTTGCTCTGGACTCCAATTTTCAAGAAATCCAGCGACTGCTTGTACTGATCTATCTTGAGTTGCTTCGGCACACTTAGACACTAAGTTTTTGAACTGCTGATGTCGATCGGCCACTTTTTTGGCATCACCGCCTTCCCTCACCAGCCCTAACACATATTCTCCGTTGTCAGCCAAGAGCTTAGGTTTGATGCCTGCTGCTCGAATGAGATCTGGCATAGTGTATTCGTGCCCCTTGCGCTTCTTGTCTGCATCATCTAATGGTCCTAAGAAACCTTTGAAATTCCCCTGAGCGTCAATTTCAACTAACCAGCGAATTCTGACACGGTTGTACATAGATGGAACTAGAGTTCCCTCAGAATTACGCTGTGATAGCTCATACAGCTTAGTCAAAATCATAATTGGTCTCCCAAGGATGCGTAAAGCGATTGAGGTACTTCCAGTACACCACTCTTTAACTCTGCATGAAAGAATTTAGGCATGGCTGTTCCTTGGGCAACTCTGGCACCCTCCGCGTTATGTGCGTAGTAACTCACCTTGCTCTTGTGAGGGACTTCGGTAAACTCGATGTCAAACAGCATCCAGCCGAGATCTTCAGAATGGTCGATCGGTTGTTCATCCCCAGTCACTGGCATAAATGCAGTACTGAACTCCCGCGTCCCCAGATAGGGCTGATTAAAACACTGTCCTCGATCTACTCGTCGCCGAAATTGATCTCGATACTTTGCGACATTGACAGAAGCGTCACGGGCAGTAGCATGAGCTTTTAGATCAATCTGCGCTTGAATGATGTAGGCGACATCCCGCAAACATAGGCTGTGCCGTTGAGCACGATCGTCTTCCGCAAAATATCCACCCCCCGAATCCTTCCAGCTTTTGGCTGCTCGATCACTTTGCAGCGTATTGATTTCATTTCGTAGGGTTGAGAAATGCCGAATCGGGTTCAACACCAAAATCTTCTCCACGCGCCACCGCATTTCTGGTTTCCAGAAAATGCTTTCCAGAATGCCACGGGCGGCACTAGGAGTCATTACGGTGTAACTAACGCGCTCAGCAGAAAATTCTGGGCGAGTAAATAAGGCGAAATCCCCTTGAACTCATGGTTCGCGGAAAAAATTCAAGAGAATGTAGAATAGAAAAGTAGGGTGCCTCAAGGAGAAAGCCAATGGTACAACTGATTGGGAATGAACGAGTTGATGATGTACCACTCATACTGCATCAGATCGAAAAAATCAA